>NZ_JASGET010000001.1:0-2837 GCF_047606145.1 Nocardioides sp.
AGGACGTCGAGTCCGAGGTAGCGGCGGCCGTCGGCCCATTCGTCGTTCTGCTCAGCCAAGACCGCGCCGACCAGGCGGATGATCGAGCCGCGGTCGGGGAAGATCCCGACCACGTCGGTACGTCGGCGGATCTCGCGGTTGAGCCGCTCGTTGGGGTTGTTGGACCAGATTTGGCGCCACACGGCCTTGGGGAAGGCGGTGAACGCGAGCACGTCGGCGCAGTGTTCGTCGAGGTGGGCGTGGACCTCGGGCAGGGCGGTGGTGGTGTCGAGCAGCTTGTCGTACTGGGCGTGCACGGCGTCGGCGTCGATCTGGTCGAAGACCGAGTGCAGCATCGCCTTGACGCCGCCCCAGGCGTGCTTGGGACAGATCGACATGAGGTTCGCGGTGTAGTGGGTGCGGCAGACTCCCACTGTCAACCTCGGTGCCGTGCCCGACTTCGATTTCGGGCGCAGCGTCGAGCCGCGCGGCGGGCGTGTCCGGCGGCTGGGAGCGTTGATCGGTCAGGCGGTCTGGGAGTGTTCTGCGGCGGTCGTGTGCTTGTCGGGGTCGTAACGGGTGCCGTCGGTCCAGCAGCGCCACAAGATCCGCATCCAGCGGGCTGACAGGCCCCGCAAGGCGCGGTGGTAGCGCTGCCCTCGCTGATCACGCGCGTTGCGGAAAGCGTCCGCGGCCCAGGGTGACTCCTTCATCGAGTTGTAGGCCCACCACATCGCGCTCTCACGTAGCCGGCTGTTGGCGGCGTAACGGAACCGGACGCTGCGCGATCTGCCCGAGGAGCGGGTTACCGGTGCCAGTCCCGCTTCAGCGAGCAGGACCTCGGGTCGGGGATAGCGCTGTCGGTCCTCGCCGATCTCCGCGAGCAGGACCGCGGTGGTGATGGGCCCCACGCCAGGAAAGCTCGCGAAGATGTGGGCATCGGGGTGCTCGGTGACCGCGGCGGCGATCGCATCGTCGAATTCGGCGAGCTGGCTGTTGAGCAGTTGCAGCAAGCGGGTGAAACTCTGCGCTGAGAAGCTCTTCCCGGCCACCGTCCCGGGCGAGCCGGTGAGCAGGTTGGCGCGCATCCGCTCGGCCAGCACCTGCGCGGGCACGCGCCCGGTGTAGTGGTGCCGGGACAGGAAGCCGGCCATCCGAGCGGTCTTGATGCGACCGGCGACCGCCGGTGTCGGGTAGTCGAGCACGAAGGAGAGGGTGATCTGCCGGTCGACCGAGGAGAACAACCGCACCGGTGCGGGATGGTAGGCCTCCAGGATCATCCGCAGCTGGTGCTCGACGGCCTGCTGAGTCTCAAGTAGCCGATCCCGGTCGCGGGTCAGTGCCTTGATCTCAGCCAGGAGCGGGGAGGGGACGCTCAGCGGATGCCAGTGCTGGTGTTCGTGGCGCAGCGTGTCGGCCAGGACGAAGGCGTCGAACCGGTCGTCCTTGATCGAGGCGACCTTGTAGCGCTCTCTGGCTCTGGCAGAGATGCGCGGCGACACCGCGAACAGCGCGTGCCCGTGGGCTTGAAGGTGCTCCACGAGGAGGCCTTCGGATCGCTCGATCGCGATCGGCAACCGGTCACCGAACCGCGCTAGCTCATGCCGCAGATCAGCGAGCCCGACCACGTCGTGGGTCACGCGTCGCTGGGTGAGTCGCTTGCCGGCGTGGTTGACTACGCACAGCTGATGGTGTTCACCGCCCCAGTCGATGCCCGCGAACGCTGGCCAAGATGTTGAACTCATTGCTACCTCCTTCGGGTTCGACCACCTCCTGGGCCGATCCCTCTGGGCGCTCATCCCGGTGCTCCCACATCGCTGCATGGGGCACGACTCCCACTAGCCAGTCAAGATCCTCCACCGTCGGGAGGGACGGGTCTGCCGCTGGACCTGTCCGGTCACGCTGCCAAGGTCCTCTCCCGACGGTGGAGGTGGACCAGCGGGCCTATCCCGCCGCACCCCAGGTTGGCGGATGATCGCTGCCACGACGTCCCGGGCAGGGTCGCGCTGATCGCGGCCATCAGCCCGGCGTGCGCATCGGAAGTGACGAGCTTGACCCCGGACAGGCCGCGGGCGGTGAGGTCGCGGAAGAACGCCAACCAGCCGGCGCCGTCCTCACTGGTGGTGACCTGGACACCGAGGATCTGACGGTGGCCGTCAGCGTCGACGCCAGTGGCGACCAGCGCGTGGACGGGAACGACTCGCCCACCTTCGCGAACCTTGAGCACCAACGCGTCGGCGGCCACGAAGGTGAACGGTCCAGCGTCGTCGAGTCGGCGGGTGCGGAACTCCTCGACGTGGGCGTCGAGCTCCTTGGCCATCTCAGAGACCTGCGACTTCGACAGGGACGTGATGCCCAGCGAGGCCACGAGCTTGTCCATCCGCCGGGTGGAGACACCCAGCAGGTAGCAGGTCGCCACCACGCTGGTCAGTGCACGTTCGGCGCGCTTGCGGCGCTCCAGCAACCACTCGGGAAAGTAGGACCCCTGACGCAGTTTGGGGACCGCGACGTCGATGGTTCCGGCGCGGGTGTCGAAGTCGCGGTGGCGGTAGCCGTTGCGTCGGTTGACCCGCTCCGGAGTGGTGGTGCCGTACTCGGCGCCGCAGACCGCGTCGGCCTCAGCTGAGAGCAGTGTGTTGATGAAGGTGCCGAGCAGCTCGCGCAGCAGATCCGGGCTGGCCTGGGCGAGCTGTTCTTCGAGGAGTTGGGCAGGGTCGATACTGGACCTGACGGTCATCGTTGGTGTCCTTCTTCGAGTCGGATGTGAGAGTTCACTCGAAGGATCACCCGGTGGCCGTCGCCTACTTCGGCAGCGACACGCTCACCGGGATCCGTACACCACTCTGCCGGACGTCACT
>NZ_JASGET010000002.1:0-43281 GCF_047606145.1 Nocardioides sp.
CGTGCTGGTCTCCTCCGGCGTCATCGCCGCCGGCCTGGCCCCGCTCGGCCTGCCCCGACGGCCGCGGGCGCTGGCCGCGCAACAGGCCGCCGCCTCGGTCGGGCAGGGCCTGTTGATGCACCGCTACACCGAGGAGCTCGGCCGGCATGGCATCACCGTCGGCCAGGTGCTGCTCACCGTCGACGACATCACCCGGCGCGCGCACTACCGCAACGCGATCTCGACCTTCACCACCCTGCTCGAGCTCGGCGTGCTGCCGATCGTCAACGAGAACGACACGGTGGCCACCTCCGAGATCCGGTTCGGGGACAACGACCGGCTCGCCGCGTTGGTGGCGCACGTGGTCCGCGCGGACCTGCTGGTCCTGCTCAGCGACGTCGACGGGCTGTACGACGCCCCGCCCGGCCACCCCGGCGCGAGCCTGGTCGCCGACGTGACCTCGCTCGCCGACCTCGCCGAGATCAAGGTGGGCAGGGCCGGCTCCGCCGGGGTCGGCACCGGTGGCATGGTGACCAAGCTCGAGGCGGCCCGGATCGCTGTCGAGGCCGGCGTACCGGTCGTGCTGACCTCGGCCGACCGCGCCGCGGAGGCGCTCGCCGGGGAGCCGGTCGGCACGCTGTTCCATGCCACCGGGCGCCGCCGGCCGTCCCGACTGCTCTGGCTCAAGCACGCCGGGGAGCCGGTCGGCGCGGTCGTCCTGGACGCCGGCGCGGTGCGGGCGGTGGTGGAGCGTGGCGCCTCGCTGCTGGCCGCCGGGGTGACCGAGGTCCGTGGCCCGTTCCACGCCGGCGACCCGATCGACCTGGTCGCACCGGACGGCGGGGCGGTCGCCCGCGGGCTGGTCAACTACGACGCCGAGGAGCTCCCGCAGCTGCTGGGCCGCAGCTCGCCCCAGATCCGGGCGGAGCTGGGGCCGGCGTACGCCCGCGAGGTGGTCCATCGCGACGACCTGGTGGTGCTCTGAGCCGAGTCCGACCCGGCTCCGTCCGGACGGCGCCGGCACCGCCGGTCTCACCGTGAATCCGCAGGTGGTGGGCCGGATCACGGCCCCGGCGGAGGGGAGGTGAACATCTGACGAACAGCGTTTCGGAACGCTTTACGACTCCCTGCCGGGTCGGCACCGTTGACGTGTGAGCCCCGAGACATTAGCCCTGGTGATCGTCGTCGTGACGGCACTCGGATTCGACTTTACGAACGGCTTCCACGACACCGGCAACGCGATGGCGACCTCGATCGCCACCGGAGCGTTGACGCCGCGCGTGGCGGTCGCCCTCTCCGCCGTGCTGAATCTGGTCGGCGCGTTCTTGTCCGTGGAGGTGGCGCTGACGGTCACCAACGCGGTGATCAAGGTGCAGAGCTCCGACGGGACGCCGTTGACCGAGTTCACCGGCAGCGGTGCGGACAAGCTGTTGATGATCATCCTGGCCGGCCTGGTCGGTGGCATCGTGTGGAACCTGCTGACCTGGCTTCTCGGGTTGCCGTCCAGCTCCTCCCACGCGCTCTTCGGCGGCCTGATCGGCGCCGCCGTTGCCGGCCTCGGCTTCAGCGGCGTCAACTGGGTCGGTGACGGCTCCGCGCTCGACGGCGTGGTCGGCAAGGTGATCCTGCCGGCCGTGCTGTCGCCGGTCGTCGCCGGCGCGGTCGCCGCGCTGGCCACCTGGCTGGTCTACCGGATCACGGTCGGCGTCGCGGAGCGGTTCGTCCGCGACGGCTTCCGCTGGGGTCAGGTCGGCACCGCGTCGCTGGTCAGCCTCGCCCACGGCACCGGTGACGCGCAGAAGACGATGGGCGTCATCACCCTGGCGCTGATCGCCAGCGGTCACTGGACCGACACCGCCAACATCCCGCTCTGGGTCAAGGTGGTCTGCGCCGTCGCCATCGCCAGCGGGACCTGGATCGGGGGCTGGCGCATCATCCGCACCCTCGGCAAGGGCCTGGTCGAGATCGACTCCCCGCAGGGGATGGCCGCGGAGGCCAGCTCGGCGGTCACGATCCTGGCCTCCAGCCACCTCGGCTTCGCGCTGTCCACCACGCACGTGGCCACCGGCTCCATCCTGGGCACCGGCCTGGGCCGCCCCGGCGCCGAGGTCCGGTGGAGCGTGGCGATGCGGATGGTGACCGCGTGGGTGATCACCCTGCCGGCGGCGGCGGTCGTCGGCGCCATCATGTTCGGCGTCGGCCGACTCTTCGGCGACGTGGGCGGTCCGATCGTGGTGCTGGCCATCCTGATCGCGCTGGCCGGCTTCATCTACGCCCGATCGCGCCACGAGCCGGTGGACGCGAACAACGTCAACGACGAGTGGGACGGCATGCCGACGCCGAGCGGCGGCACCCTCGCCGGTACCGCAGGAGGTGTCGCATGAACGCACTGGAGGCAAGTGCCTTCGTCAAGGATCTGGGCTACACCCTGGATGGCGCCTGGAAGGTGCTGCTCGCCGGGCTGATCCTCGGCGCCGGGCTGTGCGCGGTGTACGCCGTCGGCATCCGTGGGATGGCGCTGTCGGCGGCCGGCTCCGGGGAAGCCGGGCAGGGCGGGCAGGGCGGTCGGCAGGGCAACGCGATCGGATACGTGATCGCCGGGGTGTGCCTGCTGATCGTGCTCTACGGCATCGTCAGCGGCATCATGATCGTGCTGGGCAGTGGCCTGGGCAAGGACGTCACCTTCGACCATGTCATCCCGATGTTCACCGAGAAGTCCTGAGGAGGCGGACATGACCACCGACAGCACCGACAGCTCGACCGTCTCCCGCATCCTGGGGTGGCTCAAGGCCGGCTACCCGGACGGGATCCCGCCGAACGACTACCCACCGGTGCTGGGCGTGCTGCGGCGCAACCTCACCGAGACCGACATCGAGGCCATCGCCGACGACCTGGCGCTGCACTCGGTCTCGGCCGGCGACGTCCCGGTCACCGCCGACGACATCCGGGCGATGGTGCGCGAGCACATCTTCCAGAGCGCCACCGGCGAGGACCTCGCCCGGGTCTCGGCCCACCTGGCGGCCGGCGGCTGGCCGCTGGCCGCCGACCTGGCCTGAGTCCTCGCCCGGACCCGGCGCCTGGGCCTGGTGCCTGGACCGGTCGCCTGGATCGGGCTCGACAGCGAGGGGCGGTACGCCGATCGGCGTACCGCCCCTCGCTGGAGTTCGATGGAGTTCGACGGCGGTCAGCTCGACCGCACGCTCTTCTTCACCCAGGAGATGAAGTTCGTGGTCGCATCCCCGGTCCGCTCGGCCATGGTGTGGCCCTGGCCCCACACGGTGGCGAAGTCGATGTTCTTCACCCCCACCGCGTTGAGCGCGAGCATCAGGTTGATCTCGGTGGTGTTGGCGGTGTCGCCCTGCATGATCCCGGTCCGGATCCGCCAGTGCGGCGCGATGGTGGAGGACCCGTAGCCGTCGTAGTAGCGGTTGAGGAAGTACATCGGGTTGTACATGTCGCTGCGGGTCAGCACGTCCTTGCCGATGCTGTCGGTCTTCGTGAAGTCGCTGGTGTACTCGGCGGCGGCGTAGTCCGAGCTCCAGTCGTCGAGCGCGGAGTAGCTCGAGCGGTGAGCGGCGATGAGGTCGCGGGAGACCGGCGCGAAGTGCAGGCCGTCGGTGCCGCTGCCCAGGACGACGTTCTCGGTCTCGCCACGGTCGATCCCGTCGAAGGCGCCGACGTCCTTGCTCGCGCTCTTCTGGGAGTTGACGAAGCCCTCCAGGCTCAGCACCGTGGCGGTGTTGCTGCTGGAGTCGTAGCTCACCCACTCGGTGTCGCTGTTGAGGTAGTCGATGTAGTCCTCGACGGTCTCGTACGTCGTGGAGGAGCTCGACGAGCTCGACGAGCTGGAGGAGTCGCTGGAGCCGGAGGAGTCGGTGGAGTCGGTGGAGTCGGTGGAGCCGGTGGAGCCGGTGGAGCCGGTGGAGTCGGTGGAGCCGGATGGCGCCGCGCCACCGCTGGGAGCACCCGAGGGGGCGTCCCCGGTCGGCGCGTCGCCGGTCGGGGCGTCGCCGCTGGAGCCGCCGGTGTCCATGCCGGCCATGGTGCTGTTCGACGGGGTGTAGGGGAAGGTGGTGTCGGAGAGGAAGTTGTTCAGCGAGGTGGTGATCACGCCGACGACGTAGTCGTAGTAGCTCCCGGCGAGGTACCGCCCGCTGGCGGACTTCTTCAGCTTCAGGGTCTTCCCGGCCGGGCTCTTGAGCTTGAGCTTGTTGAGGTAGCCGGCGAAGGCGGTGGCGAGGTCGTCGGAGTAGGCCGCGGTCCAGGTGCCCGACGCGCGCGTCCCCGAGGACGAGAACTGCCCCATGTTCCACTCGTACGCCGCGTTGGCGTAGTCCAGGTTGGTGATCGGGCACCACGCCATCACGCCGGCGACGGCGTCGCTGATCGTCTTCCCGCTGGTGTCGGTCATCGCCGCACCCAGCGACTTCAGGTAGGGCCGGTACGCCGCGATGTCGCCGGTCGTGCCCATGATCGAGCTCTGCGCGCCGCCGCCGCTGTGTCCGAAGACGAAGATCCGCTCGGTGCTGCCCGGCAGCACGTCGGAGTTGTAGCGCACGTAGCGCACCGCGGCCTTCAGGTCGGTGACGCCCCAGGGCGCGTTGCCGTCGTAGTCGTCGGTGTTGCTGTCCTTGCCGCGCAGCCCGGCGAAGACGTAGACGAAGCCGGCCTCCAGGAACTCCGAGACGTCGTCGTAGCTGTAGCTCGACGGCGGAGTCTGGGCGGCGTAGCCGGGGGTGTTGACCGGGAAGACGATCGGCGCGGTGCGCGCGGAGAAGCCGCTCACCCGACCGGAGTCGTCGATCGTGGCGGTGTAGTTCCCCTCGTCGTTCTTGCTCGCCTTCAGGTAGGCCCCCGGCACGTAGATGCCGCAGGACTCGTAGTCCTCGGCGGCCGGTGTCGCGACGTAGTAGTTGCCGATCTGGTAGTAGACGTCGTTGTCGGAGTCGTAGCTCCAGGCCGTGTCGTCGAAGGCCAGCGAGGTGTCCTTCGACGACGTCGTCGCCGAGCCCGCCGAGCTGGAGGAGCTCGAGGAGGTCGACGCCTCGGCGGCGCACCCGGTCAGGGCGAGCGCTCCCAGGGAGGTCACCCCCACCGCTTTGAGCATGGTGCGTCTGTTCAGTTCCGTCATGGCCGGCCTTCCCGCTTCGAGGTTGCTGTGCCTCGAAGCCTGCCGGGAGCGGCTATGCGGTTCGTTTACGTCTTCTGTGCCGATATTGTGAACAATCTAGTCGCCGACCGCCTCGATGCCGCGCTTGACGATCAGCGGGTCGGGTCGGCCGACGACCTCTGGGTCCTTGTCGTCGTAGTCGACGCCGGCCAGGAAGTGTCGCATCGCGTTGAGCCGGGCGCGTTTCTTGTCGTTGCTCTTCACCGTGGTCCACGGCGCCCACTCGGTGTCGGTACGGCGGAACATCGCCTCCTTGGCGGCGGTGTAGGCCTCCCACCTGTCCAGCGACTCCAGGTCCATCGGGGAGAGCTTCCACTGCCGCACCGGGTCGATCTGGCGGATGATGAACCGGGTGCGCTGCTCGGACTGGGTGACCGAGAACCAGTACTTGGTCAGCGTGATCCCGGTGTCGACCAGCATCTGCTCGAAGAGCGGCGCCTGGTTCATGAACTGCTCGTACTGCTCGTCGGTGCAGAAGCCCATCACGCGCTCCACCCCGGAGCGGTTGTACCAGGACCGGTCGAAGAGCACCGTCTCGCCGGCGGTCGGCAGGTGCTGCACGTAGCGCTGGAAGTACCACTGTCCGCCCTCCCGGTCGCTCGGCTTGTTCAGCGCCACGGTGCGGGCATAGCGGGGGTTCATGTGCTCCATGAAGCGCTTGATGGTGCCGCCCTTGCCGGCGGCGTCTCGTCCTTCGAAGAGCAGCACGTGTCGCGACCCGGTCCGCTCGTTCCAACGCTGGAACTTCAGCAGCTCGACCTGCAGCAGGTACTTCTGCTCGTCGTACACCTCGCGCTCGAGCCGGTCGGGGTAGGGGTAGTTCTCCCGCCAGGTGTCGACCGCCCGCCCGCTCGGGTCGATGAGCACCGGATCGTCGTCGTGGTCCTCGCCGATGGTGTGACCGTCGATGATGAGGTGGTCGATGTAGGCACGCAGATCCTGGGACATGGCGCGAGCGTAGGGAGCCCGGTTGAACGGCGGGTTACGAGCGGCGCGCCGATGGGCCGTAGGCTGGGGCACGCGATGAAGGACCGCACCGTCTACCTGGATCACGCCGCCACCACGCCGATGGTTCCCGCGGCGATCGAGGCGATGACCGCGGAGCTCGCCCGGGTCGGCAACGCGAGCTCGCTGCACGCCTCCGGCCGCCGCGCGCGCCGGGCGGTGGAGGAGTCCCGGGAGCGGATCGCGCACGCGCTGGGCGTGCGGCCCAGCGAGATCGTGTTCACCTCCGGCGGCACCGAGGCCGACAACCTGGCGCTGAAGGGCATCTTCTGGTCCCGGCGAGCGGCGGACCCGCGCCGGGTGCGGATCCTCAGCTCCGCCATCGAGCACCATGCGGTGCTCGACTCGCTGCACTGGCTGGAGTACGCCGAGGGGGCCAAGGTCGAGCTGGTCGGGGTGGACGCCGAGGCCCGGCTCCGCCTCGACGAGCTGCGGGCGGCGGTCGAGGCGGATCCGAGCTCGGTGGCGCTCATCTCGGTGATGTGGGCCAACAACGAGGTCGGCACGCGGCAGCCGATCGAGGAGGTGGCGGCGCTGGCCGCGGCCTACGACATCCCGGTGCACACCGACGCCGTCCAGGCGGTCGGCGCGGTCCCGGTCGACGCGACCGGCGTGCACGCCCTCTCCCTGACCGGCCACAAGGTGGGCGGTCCGATCGGCGTCGGTGCGCTCAAGGTCGCCCGCGAGCTGGAGGTGACCGCGCTGGTGCACGGTGGCGGTCAGGAGCGCGACATCCGCAGCGGCACCAGTGCCACCGCGGGCATCGTCGGGTTCGGGGTCGCGGTCGAGCTCGCCGTCGCCGGTCAGGCCGAGTACGCCGCCCGGGTCGGCGCGCTGCGCGAGGAGCTCGTCGCCCGGGTGCTCGCCGAGGTGCCCGACGCGGTCCGCAACGGCCCGGCCGACCCGGCCGACGCGCTGCCCGGCATCGCGCACCTGACCTTCCCCGGCTGCGAGGGCGACTCGTTGCTGATGCTGCTGGACGCCCACGGCGTGGAGTGCTCGACCGGGTCGGCCTGCTCGGCCGGGGTGCCCCAGCCCTCCCACGTGCTGCTCGCGACGGGACACAGTCCCGAGGCGGCCCGGGGCTCGTTGCGGTTCAGCCTGGGCCGGACCACCACCCGCGCCGACCTCGACCGGCTGGTCGCCGCCATCGGCCCGTGTGTCGAGCGGGCCCGGGCGGCGGGGTTGAACCGATGAGGGTCGTGGCGGCGATGTCCGGCGGGGTCGACTCGGCGGTGGCTGCCGCCCGCGCCGCGGAGGCCGGGCACGAGGTCACCGGCATCCATCTGGCGCTCTCCCGCAACCCGGCCTCGTATCGGACCGGAGCCCGCGGCTGCTGCACCATCGAGGACGCCACCGACGCCCGGCGGGCGGCCGACCTGATCGGCATCCCGTTCTACGTCTGGGACCTCTCGACCAGGTTCCATGCCGACGTGGTGGAGGACTTCCTGGACTCCTACGCCGCCGGCGACACCCCCAATCCGTGCCTGCGCTGCAACGAGAAGATCAAGTTCGCCGCCGTCCTCGAGCGGGCGCTGGCGCTCGGCTTCGACGCGGTCGCCACCGGTCACTACGCCCGGCTGCGCGAGGGCCCGGACGGTCTGGTGCAGCTGCACCGGGCCGTGGACGGGGCCAAGGACCAGTCCTACGTGCTCGGTGTCTTGGACCAGCATCAACTGCGGCACTCGCTGTTCCCGCTGGGCGAGACCGACAAGCCGGCCGTGCGTGCCGAGGCGGCTCGTCGCGGCCTGCTGGTCGCCGACAAGCCGGACAGTCACGACATCTGCTTCATCTCCGACGGCGACAACGCCGGCTGGCTGGCGGAGAAGCTCGGCGACCGCGCGCTCAACACCGGCGGCCCGATCGTCGACGAGTCGGGCGACGTGCTCGGCGAGCACGCCGGCACCCACGGGTTCACCATCGGGCAGCGCAAGGGGTTGCGGCTGGGCCGCCCCGCCGCCGACGGCAGGCCGCGGTTCGTGCTCGACATCGAGCCGGTCTCTGGCACCATCACCGTGGGGCCGCGCGAGCGGCTCGCCGTCACCCGGATCAGCGGTCGCCGGCCGCGCTG
Source organism: Nocardioides sp. (assembly GCF_047606145.1). GTDB lineage: Bacteria > Actinomycetota > Actinomycetes > Propionibacteriales > Nocardioidaceae > Nocardioides. The sequence continues at coordinate 8,226 of NZ_JASGET010000002.1, forward strand.
GTGCGGCACCGTCCCGAGGGTCCTGGACTCGCCCGAGGTGAGGGTCCAGCTCCGGGCACACGGCGAGGAGCATCGCGCGATCGTCCGGGTCGAGGGCGACGAGGTCGAGATCGAGCTGCGCGACCCGGCGTACGGCATCGCCCCGGGGCAGGCCGCGGTGATCTATCAGGGCACCCGGGTGGTCGGCTCGGCGACCATCGCCGCGACCCGGCGCGTGCCGGCGGCAGTCTCGTGACCGTGTCCCTGACGAACCGCACGCCCCTCCCGGCGCGGCGCGGTGCGGAAGGTCGGGGGTGCGCGTGACGCGGGCGACGGGGATCGGGTCGCTGCCTGGGACCGATCTCGGCGCCGCGGTCCGGCTGGTCTTCGACGAGACGGCCGCGGAGGGCTTCGTCCCGTATCTGCCGGAGCTGCCCGCGCGTGGGCCGGGTGCCGACATGATCGGCCGCACCCTGGCGATCGTCGGCGAGCTGGACGCCGACCTGCAGCCGGCCGGCTGGCGGCTGACCGGATCCTCGGGCTCGCCGGGCCTCGACCAGCGTCGCGCCAGGTCGCTGCTCGGCCAGGACCTCGACGTCGTCGAGGAGGAGAGCCAGGGGTACGCCGGCCCGCTGAAGCTGCAGCTGGCCGGGCCGCTCACCCTCGCGGCGAGCGTGGAGCGGCCGCGCGGCGACAAGCTGCTCGCCGACCACGGCGCCCGTCGCGAGCTGGCCCAGGCGCTGGCCGAGGGCGTGGCCGGGCACGTCCGCGACGTACGCCGCCGGGTGCCGGGCGCGGACCGGCTGATCGTGCAGTTCGACGAGCCGGCGCTCGCCGCGGTCGCCGCCGGCCGGGTGCCGACCGCTTCCGGCTACGGCCGGCACCGCAGCGTGCAGCCGCCGGAGATCGACGAGCTGCTGCGCACCGTCTTCGCCACCGCCACGGCGCCGGACGAGGATGGACGCGACGGGCAGGACGAGCGAGATGAGCAGCGCCGGCGGAGCGAGGAGGCATGGCTGCACTCGTGTGCCGCCGGCACCCCGCTCGGCCTGGCCCGTACGGCGGGCGCCGCCGGTCTCGCGGTCGACCTCGCGGTCCTCGGCGCCGGTGACCACGACGCCCTCGCCGAGCTGATGGAGTCCGGCGGGAGCGTCGGGCTGGGCGTCGTACCGTCGCTGGAGCCGCCCTCATGGCCCACCACGGGACGGCTGGCCGAGCGGGTGCAGCGCTGGCTGGACATGGTCGGCCTCGACCCGGACCTCGCCGGCGACCGGCTGGTGATCACGCCCGCCTGCGGGCTCGCCGGCGCGAGCCCGCAGTGGGCGCGACGGGCGGTCGCGCTGGCCGCTGAGGTGGCCGCCGCGCTCAGCTGACCCGGACCGCCGGCTCGCCCTCCTCCTCGGCGTCGCTCGCGTCGGGCTCGTCGTGATCGGCGGCCAGCTCGGTGTGCTTGACCCGCATGAACGCCCAGATCACCGCGGAGCCGACCAGCGCCATCACGGTTCCGGCCAGGAACGCACTGGTCGCGCCGTGGGCGAAGATCTGGTTCTGGATCTGGGTCAGCACGTCCTGCGGCACCGCGGCTCCCGAGCCACCGGCCGCCTTGGTGATGGTCTCGGTGTCGTTGCTCATCACGTGGGTGGCGACCGTGGCCAGCACGGCCAGGCCGAGCGCACCGCCGACCTGCTGCATCGTGTTGAGCACTCCCGAGCCGATGCCGTTGTCCTCCGGACGGAGCCGGTGCACGGCGGTGAGGGTGACCGGCACGAACGTCATGCCCATGCCGATCGACATCAGCATCACCCACGGGAAGATGTGCGCCCAGTAGCTGACCTCGGGCGGGTTGACCGGCAGCGAGGTGTCGCTCGGGATCCGGGAGAAGCCGAACAGCGCGGCGGCAGCCAGCAGGGTGCCGATCCCGGCCAGGTAGCGCGGGTCGATCCGGTTGACCAGGTTGGAGGAGAGCGCCGCGGCGAAGACCATCCCGACGGAGAACGGCAGGAAGGCGACGCCGGTGTGCAGCGGGCTGTAGCCCTGGACGTCCTGGATGTACTGGCTGAGGAAGTAGAACATCGCGAACATCGCGGCCGGCAGCAGCATCATCGCCACGAACGAGGCGGCGCGGGTGCTGCTGGCGAAGATGCGGAACGGCAGCAGCGGGTGCTCGGCGCGGGACTCCACCAGCAGGAAGACGGCCAGCAGCACCAGCCCGCCGATCAGGAAGAGCAGCGTGGTCGAGTCGCCCCAGCCGTCGCTGGAGGCATGGGTCAGGCCGTAGACGACGGCCAGCAGCCCGCCGGTGCCCAGGATGGCGCCGGGCACGTCGAGCCAGCCCTCGTGCTTCTCCGACTCGGGCAGCAGCATCGGCGCCAGCACCGCGGCGACGATGCCGATCGGCACGTTGATCAGGAAGGTCAGCCGCCACCCGTCGACGCTGATGCCGGCCACGCCGTCCAGGCCGGTCAGCCAGCCGCCGAGGATCAGGCCGACGGCGGCGCCGACGCCCGACATCGCGGCGTACACCGCGAAGGCGCGGCTGCGCCGCGGGCCGGCCGGGAAGGTGGTGGTGATCAGCGCCAGGGCCGACGGCGAGGCGAGCGCCGCGCCCGCGCCCTGGAAGCCGCGGGAGGTGAGCAGCATCGCCTCGTTCTGGGCCAGGCCGCCGACCAGCGAGGCGACGGCGAACACGACCAGCCCGATGATGAACGTGAGCCGGCGGCCGTAGAGGTCACCGAGCCGGCCGCCGAGCAGCAGCAGGCCGCCGAAGGTCAGCGAGTAGCCGGTGACCACCCAGGTCAGGCTGCTGGCCGAGAAGTCCAGGTCCGACTTGATGAACGGGAGTGCGATGTTGGCGATGGTGGCGTCGAGCACCACCATCAGTTGTGCGATGCAGATCAGCACCAGGGCCCAGCCGAGGTGACGGCTCCCTGTCGCCGAGGAAGGCGGATCCGCCTTGTCGAGCACTGTCATGGAGTGGTCCTTGAGGTTGAGGTGATGGTCGGTTCGTGAGGGGTGTCGGCCACCGACGGATCGGGCGGCCCGATCCCGACGGCGGGCAGGATGACGTGATCGACGACCCGGGTGACGATGTCGGCGCTCGGCGGGTCGTTGAGCAGGAACAGGCGATGCAGGATGATGCCGGCGAGCGCCGGGACTATCACGTCCAGATCGAGGTCGTCGCGGATCTCGCCACGTGCCTGGGCACGCTCGTAGATCTCGCGGCCGAGCCTGATCTTGGGGTCGAGGAACTGGCGGCGGAACTCGGCGGAGAACTCCTCGTCGCGGGCCAGCGCGGTCAGCACCGAGCCGAAGAGACCGACGACTCGGGAATCGGTGAGACCGCCCATGCCGCAGAACGTGCCGATCAGGTCGCCGCGCAGGCTGCCGGTGTCGGTCGGGACCACCGGCTCCTTCTCGGCGAGGAGGGCGTCGATGACCAGGTTGGCCTTGCCCTGCCAGCGCCGGTAGAGGGTGGCCTTGGAGACCTTGGCACGCTTGGAGACGGCGTCCATGGTGAGCCGGTCGTAGCCGACCTCGCCGAGGACCTCGAGGCTGGCGTTGAGGATCTCCAGCTCGCGGTCGCCTTCGACCCGGGGTCGGCAGGCGGCGCGCAACGGGGCGATCACGGCGGCTCCTCCCGAGCTTTCTGTTGCGGTTCCGTTTACCTGGATGAAACGAAACTGTTTCGTTTCATCCAGGGCGACAGTACGCCGGTCGATCCGGTGGTGCAAACCCGTTCCCGGTCGGGGACCCAGGGCGCGCGGCGGCGCGTCGAAATCCGGTGCCCGACGTGTCGGCGCGAGGAGGCAAGATGGGACCGTGACCACGGAGACGAGCCCCGAGTCCAGTCCCGGATCAAGCCCCGAGGCCGGTGCTGGGGCCGGTGCCGAGTCCAGCGCTGAGTCCAGCGCCGTCGAGCTGCGCGACCGGCTCGTCGCGCAGATCGAGGACGCCTCGGACAAGTACTACCGCGACGGCACCTCGCCGCTGACCGACGCGGACTACGACGGGCTGCTGCGCCGCCTCGGCGACCTGGAGCAGCAGTACCCCGAGCTGGTCACGCCCGACAGTCCGACGCAGCGGGTGATGGGGCACGTCTACACCGACTTCACCGCCCACCCGCACCTGCAGCGGATGGAGTCGTTGGACAACGCCTTCAGCCTGGACGAGCTCGCCGCCTGGCACGAGCGGGTGGTGCGGGAGAGCGGCCGGGTGCCGGAGCTGCTGTGCGAGCTGAAGGTCGACGGTCTGGCGATCAACCTGCTCTACCAGGACGGTCAGCTCACCCGGGCGCTGACCCGTGGCGACGGGACGACCGGGGAGGACGTCACCCCGAACGTGCGCACCATCGCCAGCGTGCCGCATCGGCTCACCGGCACCGCCGACTTCCCGGTCCCCGCGTTGGTGGAGGTGCGCGGCGAGGTCTATCTGCCGACGGCCGTCTTCGAGGAGATCAACGCCGCCCAGGCCGAGGCCGGCAAGCCGCTGTACGCCAACGCACGCAACACCGCCGCGGGGTCGCTGCGGCAGAAGGATCCGCGGGTGACGGCGTCGCGGCGGCTCACCATGGTGTGTCACGGCGTCGGCGCCAGGGACGGCTTCGAGCCGGTGGCGCAGTCGCAGGCGTACGCCGCGCTGGCCGCCTGGGGGCTGCCCATCTCGACGAAGGTCAGGGTGCTCGCCTCGCTGGCCGAGGTGCGCGACTACATCGACCACTACGGCGAGCACCGGCACGACCCCGAGGTGCTCGACCACGAGATCGACGGCGTGGTGGCCAAGGTCGACGACGTCGCCCTGCAGCGAGCGCTGGGCAGCACGTCGCGGGCCCCGCGTTGGGCGATCGCCTACAAGTACCCACCCGAGGAGGTCAACACCGAGCTGCTGAGGATCGAGGTCAACACCGGCCGGACCGGACGGGTGACGCCGTACGGCGTGATGCGGCCGACCAAGGTCGCCGGCTCGACGGTGGAGATGGCCACGCTGCACAACTTCTACGAGGTCAAGCGGAAGGACGTGCGGCCCGGCGACACGGTGATCCTGCGCAAGGCCGGCGACGTGATTCCGGAGATCCTCGGACCGGTGCTGGCGCTGCGCCCCGACGGGCTGGCGGAGTGGGAGCCGCCCACCGTGTGCCCGGCCTGCGGCACCGAGCTGGTGGAGCAGAAGGAGGGCGACAAGGACAAGCGGTGTCCCAATCACCGGTTCTGCACGGCGCAGGTCATCGAGCGGGTCAACCACGTCGCCGGCCGCGGTTCCTTCGACATCGAGGGGCTCGGCTGGGAGGCGGCGGTCGCGCTGGTCGAGACCGGGGTGGTGGCCGACGAGGGTGACGTCTTCGCGCTGGATGCCGACCGGCTGGCAGGCGTGCCGCTCTTCACCCGGGCGCCGAAGAAGGGTGAGCCGGACGCCCCGCAGCTCACCGCCAACGCGATCAAGCTGCTCGACCAGCTCGCCGAGCGCAAGCAGGTGCCGCTGTGGCGGGTCCTGGTGGGGCTCTCGATCCGGCACGTCGGACCGACCGCCGCGCGGGCGCTCGCGACCGAGTTCGGCTCACTGGACCGGATCCGGGCGGCCTCGATCGAGGAGCTCGCCGCCGCCGACGGCGTCGGCGGGGTGATCGCCGAGGCGGTGGTCGAGTGGTTCGAGGTCGACTGGCATCGCGAGATCGTGGACAAGTGGGCGGCCGCCGGGGTCTCGATGGCCGACGAGCGCGACGAGTCGATCGCGCGCACCCTCGAGGGCCTGACGGTGGTGGTCACCGGCTCGCTGTCCGGGTTCAGCCGCGACTCCGCCAAGGAGGCGATCATCAGCCGGGGCGGCAAGGCGGCCGGCTCGGTGTCGAAGAAGACCGACTACGTGGTGGTCGGCGAGAACGCCGGCTCCAAGGCGGACAAGGCCGAGCAGCTCGGCGTGCCGGTGTTGGACGAGGCGGGCTTCGTCGAGCTCCTGGCGGGCGGCCCGGATCCGGGTCCGGAGTGATCCGCGGCCCGAGGACGAGCTCCGAACCGAGCTCCGGGCCGGGCTCCGGGCCGGGAACGTGCTACGCCCAACCACGCAGCAGGGTCGGCACGAGCGCGCCGATGAGCGTTCGCGCCTGTGCGCGGGACCCGGTGACGGCGGCGTACATCACCGGTCCGACCAGCTGCGCGACGGCGATCCGGGTGCCGGGCAGGTGGTCGAGTCCGGCGCGGATCCGGTCCACGACCACGGCGGCGGCCTCCCGAACCGGGTCCTGGTCGGCGACGAGCGCGGCGACCCGCGGGTCGTACTGCGCCTCGCCGAGCAGCGCGCGGTAGGAGAGGCCGGCGGGGGAGACGGTGAGGAAGCGGAGCAACAGCTCGGCGAACGCGATCAGCTCCTGGGTGGCGTCGGCGCGCGGCGGGGCGATCAGCTCCTCGCCGGCATCGTGCACCGCGGCCTCCATCAGGATCTCGGCCTTGTGCGACCACCAGCGATAGAGCGTCTGGCGGCCCACGCCGGCTCGCTCGGCGATCGACTTCATCGACATGGCGGCGTATCCCTGCTCCACCAGCAGGTCGTCGACCGCCCGCAGCACGGCACGATGCGCCTGTTCGCTTCGCGGTCGCCCGGGTGCGGCCATGTCGGATCCTCCGGTCAGGATGCGGCGCCATATACGAGGCACTCTGTCTCGTTATAAGGTAGCCCAGACGGAGACCGGACGGGGGCGTGGATGTGTGCCAGATGTGAGGCCGGCGGCGCCACCCACCAGCCCGGCGTGACGCCCGGCCAGCAGGCCGCACCGCGGAAGTTCGGAGCGCTACGGGACCGGCACTCACGGGCGTACCTGATCAGCGCCGGGCTGTCGATGATGGCGGACAACAACGAGCACGTCATCACCTACTGGGTGCTGTGGCAGAGGTTCCACTCGCCGGCGCTGGTGGGCTTCGAGGTGATCAGCCACTGGCTGCCGTTCCTGCTCGGCTCGGTGTGGTTCGGCACGCTGGCGGAGAAGTACGACTGCCGCAAGCTGATCGGCATCTCCCAGGGCCTGTTCATGCTCGTCTCCTTCTCCTGGGGCGTGCTGTTCGCCACCGGCTCGCTGCAGATGTGGTCCGCCTGCGTGCTGCTGGTGCTGCACGGCGTGGCCGGCGCGATGTGGGCGCCCGCCGAGCAGCTGATGCTGCACGACTTCGTCGACCGGGCCGAGCTGCCCAGCGCGGTCCGGCTCAACGCCACCTTCCGCAGCCTCGGGGTGCTGTTCGGGCCGGCGGTCGGGTCGGCGCTGCTGCTCGGTCTCGGCGCCGAGTGGGGGATCTTCGCCAACGTCCTCTTCTACCTCCCGATGACGCTGCTGATGACGCGGATCCCGTTCACCGGCCACACCCGCGACGGGGACCAGCTGGCCGGCAAGATCACCTTCGCCGACACCGGCCGGGTGCTGCGCGAGGTGCGCGCCAACCGGGTGCTGATCAGCATGATCGCGCTCTCCGGTCTCACCGCCGTGACGATCGGCGGGGCGCTCCAGGTCGCGATGCCGATCTTCTCCGCCGACCTCGGCGCCGGCACCTCCGGCACGGCGTACGGCGTGCTGCTGTTCGCCAACGGCGCCGGCGGCGTGCTGGGTGGATTCCTGCTCGAGGCGACCGGGACGATCCGCGCGACCACCGGCGCCGCGGTGGTCAGCAGCGCCTTGTTCGGCGCCACCACGCTGGTCTTCGCCACCCTCGGGAACTATCCGTTGGCGGTGGTGATGCTGGTGGTCGGCGGGGTGGCCAACATGGCCTCGATGTCGATCACCCAGAGCATCGTCCAACTCGAGGCGCCGCCCGGCGACCGGGGCCGGGTCTTCGGCGTCTTCGGGGTCTTCAGCAGCGGCTTCCGCACCGCCAACGGGATCACCCTGAGCGTCTTCGGGCTCCTGGTCGGCACGGCCGGGACGGTGGCGCTGTGCTCGGTGCTGTTGGTGCTGGGCACGCTCGTGCTCGGGCTCTACGCCCGCTCCGGCGGACGTCGCGGTGGCGGGCCGGGCGATGGGCTCGGAGTCGACGCCGAGCGCGTCGAGCAGGCCTTCTAGGATTGCCTCATGCCAGAACTCACCCGCGACGAGGTACGCCATCTGGCCGACCTCGCCCGGATCGATCTCAGTGACGCCGAGCTCGACCACCTGGGCCCGCAGCTCAACGTCATCCTGGACTCGGTCGCCTCGATCCAGGGGGTGGCCGGCGACGACGTCGTGCCGACCTCGCACCCGATCGGGATGACCAACGTCTTCCGCGCCGACGTGGTGGGCGAGTGCCTCACCCCCGAGCAGGCGCTGGCCGCGGCACCGGCGGTCGAGGAGCAGCGCTTCAGCGTGCCGCGGATCCTGGGGGACGAGCAGTGAGCGAGCCGACCACCGGCCGTACCGACTGGATCCACCGGACGGCCGCCGAGCAGGCCGCCTCGCTCGCCACGGGTGAGGTCACCAGCGTCGAGCTGACCCAGGCCCATCTCGACCAGATCGCCCGGGTCGATGGCGGTGCGGCAGGGGTGCACGCCTTCCTGCACGTCGATGCCGAGGGCGCGCTCACCCAGGCGAAGGCCAGCGACGAGCGTCGGGCGGCCGGGACGGCGCGGCACCAGCTGGACGGCGTCCCGATCGCGGTCAAGGACGTGCTCACCACCACCGGTCTGCCCACCACCTGCGGCTCGAAGATCCTCGAGGGCTGGATCCCGCCGTACGACGCCACGGTGGTCGCCAAGCTCAAGGAGGCCGGTCTGCCGATCCTGGGCAAGACGAACATGGACGAGTTCGCGATGGGCTCCTCCACCGAGAACAGCGCCTACGGCCCGACCCGCAACCCGTGGGACCTGGACCGGATCCCGGGCGGCTCGGGCGGCGGCTCGTCCGCGGCCGTCGCCGCCTACCAGGCGCCGCTGGCACTGGGCACCGACACCGGGGGGTCCATCCGCCAGCCGGGGCACGTCACCGGCACGGTCGGGGTCAAGCCGACCTACGGCAGCGTCAGCCGGTACGGCCTGGTCGCGCTGGCCAACAGTCTCGACCAGGTCGGCCCGGTCACCCGTAGCGTCCTCGACGCCGCGCTGCTGCAGGAGCTGATCGGCGGTCACGACCCGCTCGACTCCACCTCCGTGCCGACCCCGGTCACCGGCCTGGTCGCCGCGGCCCGCGCCGGCGCCGCCGGCGACCTGGCCGGCGTCCGGGTCGGCGTCGTCACCGAGCTGCGCGGCGAGGGCTGGTCGCCGGGGGTGATGGGGGTCTTCGCCGAGGCGGTCGAGCGGCTGGAGCGACTGGGTGCCGACGTCGTCGAGGTCTCCTGCCCGCACTTCGTGCACGCGATGGCCGCCTACTACCTGATCCTCCCGGCGGAGTGCTCCTCGAACCTGGCCAAGTTCGACGCGATGCGCTACGGGCTGCGGGTCATGCCCGACGGCCGGCCGGGATCGACCGGGCCGAGCGCCGAGGAGGTGATGCGGGCGACCCGCGATGCCGGCTTCGGCGACGAGGTCAAGCGCCGCATCATCATCGGCACCTACGCGCTGTCCAGCGGCTACTACGACGCCTACTACGGTCAGGCGCAGAAGATCCGCACCCTCATCATCGAGGACTTCACCCGGGCCTTCGAGCGGGTCGACGTGCTGGTCAGCCCGACCGCGCCCACCACCGCGTTCAAGATCGGGGAGAAGGCCGACGACCCGCTGGCGATGTACCTCAACGACCTGGCCACCATCCCGGCCAACCTGGCCGGCGTGCCGGGCATCAGCGTCCCGGCCGGCGTCGCCGCGGACGACGGCCTGCCGGTCGGCGTACAGTTCCTCGCCCCCGTCCTGGAGGACGCGCGGCTGTACCGGATCGGCGCCGCCCTCGAGGCCGCGGTCACCGCGGCGAACGGCCCCGTCCTGACTCCCGAGAAGCTGGCGATCCGATGACCCCCACCCTGGTTGGCCCCGACGACCTGCTGGAGCGCTACGACCCGGCCCTGGGGCTGGAGGTGCACGTCGAGTTGAACACCGCGACGAAGATGTTCTGCGCCTGCCCGACCACCTTCGGCGCCGAGCCGAACACCCAGGTCTGCCCGACCTGCCTGGGTCTGCCCGGCGCGATGCCGGTGGTCAACGCCACCGCGGTCGAGTCGGCGATCAAGATCGGCCTGGCGCTGAACTGCGAGATCGCCGGCTGGTGCCGGTTCGCCCGGAAGAACTACTTCTACCCGGACATGCCGAAGAACTTCCAGACCTCGCAGTACGACGAGCCGATCTGCTTCGACGGCTACCTCGATCTCACGGTGCCCGAGGAGAACGGCGGGGAGGGCGAGATCGTCCGGGTCGAGATCGAGCGGGCGCACATGGAGGAGGACACCGGCAAGGCGCTGCACGTCGGCGGCGCCACCGGCCGGATCCAGGGCGCCGATCACTCGCTGATCGACTACAACCGGGCCGGCATCCCGCTGATCGAGATCGTCACCCGCCCGATCCTGGGCACCGGTGCCCGGGCGCCGGTGGTGGCCCGGGCCTATGTCGCCGCCCTGCGCGATCTGGTCGCCGGCCTGGGCGTCTCCGACGTCCGGATGGATCAGGGCTCGATGCGCTGCGACGTCAACCTGTCGCTCTCCGCAAGGCAGAGCGGCGTGCTCGGCACCCGCACCGAGACCAAGAACGTGAACTCGCTGCGCTCGGTCGAGCGCGCGGTGCGCTACGAGATGTCGCGGCAGGCCGGCATCCTGGATGCCGGCGGTTCGGTCCTGCAGGAGACCCGGCACTTCCACGAGGACGACGGCACCACCTCCGCCGGCCGGGAGAAGTCCGACGCGGAGGACTACCGCTACTTCCCCGAGCCGGACCTGGTCCCGGTGGCACCCTCGCCGGAGTGGGTCGAGGAGCTGCGGGCCGCGCTGCCCGAGCCGCCCGCGGTCAAGCGGGCCCGGTTGCAGGCCGAGTGGGGCTACACCGACCTGGAGATGCGCGACGTGTGGGCCGCCGGGGCGCTGCCGCTGATCGAGCGGACCGTCGCCCTGGGCACGGCGCCGCAGCCGGCCCGCAAGTGGTGGCTGGGCGAGCTGGCCCGGGCCGCGAACGAGTCCGGCGACGAGCTCGACGCGCTCGGCGTCGGGCCGGCCGAGGTCGCCGAGGTGCAGCGTCTGGTCGAGGGCGGCACGCTGAACGACAAGCTGGCACGGCAGGTCTTCGAGGGGATGCTCGCCGGCGAGGGCACGCCGAGCGAGGTGATCGAGAAGCGCGGGCTGGCGTTGGTCTCCGACGACGGCGCCCTCGGTGCCGCCGTCGACGCCGCCATCGAGGCCAACCCGGACGTCGCCCAGAAGATCCGGGACGGCAAGGTGGCCGCCGCGGGTGCCCTGATCGGTGCGGTGATGAAGCAGATGCGCGGACAGGCGGACGCGGCCCGGGTCCGGGAGCTGATCCTGGAGAGGCTCTCCTAGACCGAGCATCGCCGGCGTCGCCGGCCCGGACCGGCGGAGGGCCGGCCGGCCCGGACGGCGCGGCCGAGGGCGCCGGTGTCGTAGCCTGCCGGGGACAACACGTTCACGGGAGGGGAAGCCGGTCGAAGTCCGGCGCTGACCCGCAACCGTAGGTTCCGATCGCAGATCGGGGCGAGCCGGAGCACCTGCCGTGTGACGTCCTGGCCCGAGCGCTGTCGCGGAACGCCACCCACGGGTGGCCGCAGCGGAAAGGAACCCCATGCGAGTCACCTCTCACCGATCTGTTCTGGCGGGCGTCGCGGTCGGTGCGCTCGCCGCCCTCACCCTGACCGGATGCGGCTCCACCGACGCCGACTCCACCGACGCCGACTCCTCGACGGCGTCCGGCACGGCGTCGGCCGCGGCGGCCGCGTCCTCGACCGGATCCGCCGAGTCGACCGGTTCGAGCGGCTCGACCGGCTCGACCGGCTCGTACGACACCGCGACCCTCGACGAGTCCACCGACTGGATCCTGGGACGGACGGACAAGGGCCTGATCTACAACAAGCAGTACCAGTTCGACGACTACTCCCTCAGCGCCGACCTCGGCCTGAGCCTGGCCGCGATCGGCGGGCACGCACCGGAGCTGGCCACCATCGCCAAGGCGGTCTCGGCGAACTCCACCACCTACCTCGCCCCCGGGTACGGCACCCTGGTCTCGGCCGGGTCGGCCGCCAAGGCGGCGGTGCTGGAGCAGGCCGCCGATGCCGGCGCCGGCGTCGTCGGCCCGCTGGTGACGAAGCTCGAGTCGACGGTCGTGGGCAGCGGTCCCGCGGCGGGCCGGATCGAGGACAAGATCGACACCGGGGTGAAGAACGCCGCCGACTACGCCAACACCATCGGACAGAGCCTGGCGGTGCGGGCGCTGAACGCGGCCGGCAGCGACAAGGCCCCCGAGGCGACCGCGTTCCTGCTCGACCAGCAGTGCTCCGACGGCGGGTTCCGGCTGTACTTCTCCGCCGCGAAGGCCGCCGACCAGAGCTGCGTTCACGGCTCGGGCAGTTCGGACGTCGACGTCACCGCCTACGCCGTGCTGGCGCTGGCCGAACTGCCGGATCCGAGCGCGGCCCAACAGCAGGCACTCGACGACGCGGTCGGCTGGCTGCGCGAAGTCCAGGCCGGCGACGGCTCGTTCTCCTCGGCGAAGCCGGTGGTGGCCAACTCCAACAGCACCGGCCTGGCGGGTACGGCGCTCGGCGAGGTCGGCGAGGCGACCGGCGACGCCGACGACACCGCGGCCGCCGAGGCCGCGGCGCGCTGGGTGAGTGCCCACGTGGTCGGCTGCGGTGCCGCGGCCGGTGCCATCGCCTATGACGCCGCGGCGCTGAAGACGGCCAACGCCACCGGCATCACGGTCAAGACCCAGGGCCAGTTCGACCTGGCGACGGCGCAGGCGCTGCCGGTGCTGCAGTGGCTGCCGGCCGGGGCGGCCGGCGCCACCACCTGCTGAGTGTGACATCGCAGTGACATCGAGCGCCGCGGCGACCGTGTTCCCCGCGTCCGTCGCGGCCGGCGGGCTCTGCCCGGTCGGCACCGGGGTCAGCGTGGTGGTCGAGCCGGGCTCGCTCGGCGGTTCGGTGCAGCGCGGCTGCGACCCCGACGGCGGTGGCCGGACGGCGGCCAGGATCCTCACCGAGACCGGTCACCCGCTCGTCCGGGTCGGCTCCGATCCCGGGTTCGTCTGCCGGGTCGATGGCCGTCCGGCCGAGGCGGGCTGCGCGCAGGATCCGCCCGCCGACGCCTACTGGTCGCTGTGGTGGAGCGACGGCCACGACGGATGGACCTACGCCTCGCTCGGCGTCGACGGTCTGACGGTGCCGGCCGGTGGTGCGGTCGCCTTCAGCTGGGTGGACGGCCGCGACGACGGTACGCCGAGCGTGGTGCTGCCCGGGCAGCAGGCATCGGCGACGCCGTCGGGCGCCACGTCGGGTGCCACGTCGGGTGCCACGTCGGGGCCGCCCCCGGGAACGACCGGGTCATCGACGGTGCCATCGACCGGGTCATCGGGCGGATCGGCCTCGGCCGGCACGGGAACGAGCACCGACGCCGGCACCGCCGGCCCCGCCGACCAGACGCTGCCGGGCTGGCTCGCGCCGAGCGTGGTGCTGCTGGTCGCGGTGGCCGCCGCGCTGGTCTGGCGCCGCCGCCGGCCCGGCTCGTTCCGGAGTCCTCGATGAGTGCCCCCGCCGCCGTCCCGCGAGTCCGGCAGCGCATCCGGTGCATCGGGTCGCGCATCCGGCAGCTCGAGCGCGATCTGCACCCGTTGGCCTGGTGGGGCTGGGCGATCGGACTGGCGGCGTACGCCTCCGCCACCACCAACCCCTGGCTGCTGCTCGGCCTGGCCTCGGTCGCCGCGCTGGTCGTCGCCGCCCGCCGCAGCGACCAGCCGTGGGCGGGTCTGTTCCGGCTCTACCTCGTCCTCGCTGTCGTCATCGTGCTCGTCCGGGTCCTCTTCCGCATCCTGCTCGGCGGCGTCGAGGGTCACGTGCTGCTCGATCTCCCCACCGTCCCGCTGCCCGGCTGGGTGCTGGGCATCCGGCTGCTCGGACCGCTCACCCGGGAGGCCCTGCTCGCCGGCCTCTACGACGGCCTGCGACTGGCCACGATCCTGGTCTGTCTGGGTGCGGCCAACTCGTTGGCCAATCCGAAGCGGCTGCTGCGCTCGGTGCCGCCGGCGCTCTACGAGGTCGGCGCCGCGGTGGTGGTGGCGGTCACCGTGCTGCCGCAGCTCGCCGACTCGGTGCGCCGGGTGCGCGCTGCCCAGGGCCTGCGCCGCGGCGCCACCACCCGCGCCGGCCGGCTACGACGCCTCCTGGTCCCGGTCCTGGAGGACGCGCTGGAGCGCTCGCTGGCACTCGCCGCCGGAATGGACACCCGCGGCTACGGCCGGAGCGGACAGGTCGGCCGCGGGCAGCGGTGGCTCACCTCGGCGCTGATGCTGGTGGCGCTGATGGGTCTGTGCCTCGGCGGGTACGCGCTGCTGGACGGCACCACCCCGAGCTGGCAGGTAGCCGGAAGCGGTCTCCGGGTGGGCCTGGCGGCGCCGATGCTGGTGCTGGGCGTGACCGCGGCGGTGACCGGTCTGATCCTGGCCGGGCGACGGGTCGCCCGCACCGTCTATCGTCCCGATCCCTTCCGGGCACCCGAGCTGGTGGTGCTGGCCAGTGGCATCGCAGTAGGGGCGATCGGCCTCTGGGTGAGCCATCACCAGCCCGGCGTCGCCTACCCCTCGGTCGGCGGAGCGCCGGCGGTGAGCCCGCTCGCCCTGGTCGGCGTACTGCTGGGGCTGCTGCCCGCGGTGGCCGCCCCGGAACCGCTGCCCAGCGATCCGGGGCCCACGACACCCGGGGATCACCTCCGCCATCAGGCGGTCGCGGCATGATCGAGCTGCGTCGGATCAGCTTCACCCCGCCGCCACGGCCGCACGGATCGACCCGCGCGCCGTCGGCTCCCGTCCTGGACCGGGTCGACCTGGCGGTCGAGGAGGGCGAGCTGGTGCTCGTCTCCGGCCCGACCGGGTCGGGCAAGTCCACCCTGCTCGGAGTGGTCGCCGGGCTGGTGCCGCGCTTCTCCGGCGGGACCCTGTCCGGAGACCTGGTGCTCGACGGCCGTTCCATCGTGCGCACCCCACCGCGCGAGCGCGCCGGCGTGATCGGCTACGTCGGTCAGGACCCGGTGGCCGGCTTCGTGACCGACACCGTCGAGGAGGAGCTCGCCTACGGCATGGAGCAGCTCGGCCTGGCGCCGGCCACCATGCGCCGGCGCGTCGAGGAGACCCTCGACCTGCTCGGCATCGCCGAGCTGCGCCGCCGCGCGCTGCGCACCCTCTCCGGTGGACAGCAGCAGCGGGTGGCGATCGGGTCGGTGCTCACCATGCACCCCCGCCTGCTGGTGCTCGACGAGCCGACCTCGGCGCTGGACCCCACCGCCGCGGAGGACGTGCTCGCCACCCTGACCCGGCTGGTGCACGACCTCGGCACGGCGGTCCTGCTCGCCGAGCACCGGTTGGAGCGGGTGATCCCGTTCGCCGACCGGATGGCGCTGCTGCGCGGGGACGGCACCCTCCGCGAGGGGGAGCCGGTCGAGGTGCTGCCGGACTCGCCGGTGGTCCCCCCGCTGGTCGAACTGGGTCGCGGCCTGGGCTGGTCCCCGCTGCCGCTGACGGTCCGGGACGCCCGACGACGGGCCCGGAGCCTCGACCTGCCCGAGCTGCCCCAGTTGTCAGGGGAGTCCGCGCCGTCCGCCGACGGCGTCGACGGGTCACCCGTGGCCCCGCTGCTGACCGCACGCGGACTGCGGGTCGCACACGGGCGTACGCCGGCGCTGCGTGAACTGACGATGAGCCTGGCGCCCGGTCGGGTGGCCGCGCTGATGGGCCGCAACGGCGCCGGCAAGTCGACCCTGCTGTGGACCCTGCAGGGCACCGGGTCCCGGCAGGCCGGCAGCGTCGAGGTGAGCGGTCGCGATCCGGCCGCGCTGCCGCCGCCGCAACGGCGCGAGCTGGTCGGCCTGCTGCCGCAGAACGCCGCCGACCTGCTCTATCTGGAGACGGTCGCCGAGGAGTGCGAGGCCGGCGGGCCGGGCACCCGCGCGATCCTCGACCGGCTCGTCCCCGGCGTCCCGGACGACCAGCATCCCCGTGACCTCTCCGAGGGCCAGCGTCTCGGGCTCGCACTGGCGCTGGTGCTGGCCGCCGAGCCGCCACTGGTGCTGCTCGACGAGCCGACGCGCGGCCTGGACTACGCCGCCAAGGCCCAGCTGGCGACCACCCTGCGGGAGCTGGCCGGATCGGGCCACGCGGTGATGGTGGCGACCCACGACGTGGAGTTCACCGCGAGCGCCGCCGACGACGTGCTGGTCCTCGCCGACGGCGAGATCGTCTCCGCCGGACCGGTCCGGAGGGTGGTCGCGGAGTCGCCTGCGTTCGCTCCGCAGGTGAGCAAGGTGCTCGGGCCCGGCTGGCTGCGGGTCGACGAGGTGCTCGATGCGGTGCGGGCCACCCGATGAGCGCGGTGCGGATCTCCGGCTGGACGGCGCTGCTGCTGGCGGTGGCCTCCGCCGGGGGACTGATGATGCTGTGCTGGCCGCTGCTGGTGCACGGACACGACCGGGTGCAGCCGCCCTTCGTCTTCATCGCGCTGCTGCCGCTGATGGTGGCGCTGGTGCTGGCCGAGCTGACCGCGGGCGGTCTGGACGCCCGCGTGCTGGCGATCCTGGGGGTGCTCAGCGCCATCGAGGGGGTGCTGCGCGGCATCTCGGCCGGGACCGCCGGGGTCGAGCTGGTCTTCTTCCTGCTGATCCTGGCCGGCCGGGTCTTCGGGCCCGGCTTCGGCTTCGTGCTCGGCTGCACGTCGCTGTTCGTCTCCGCGCTGCTCACCGCCGGCGTCGGGCCGTGGCTGCCCTACCAGATGATCGGCGCCGCCTGGGTCGGGATGGGGGCCGGACTGCTGCCGCGGCGGGTCGGTGGCCGCGCAGAGATCGCGCTGCTCGCCGGGTACGGCGTCGTGGCCGCCTATGTCTACGGGCTGCTGCTCAACCTGCAGGGCTGGCCGCTGCTCACCGGGGTGACCGTGCCCGGTCACACCGGGAACCTCTCCTTCGACCCGACGGCCTCGTTCACCGACAACCTGGTCACCTTCGGGCACTACACGCTGCTGACCTCGACCCTGAGCTGGGACACCGGTCGTGCCATCTCCACCGCGCTCGCCGTCTGCCTGCTGGGGCCGGCGGTGCTCACCACCCTGCGCCGCGCGGCCCGCCGCGCCCACATCGCCGAGCACGCCGAGCACGCCGCGCAGGAGTCCCAGGGTCATCGGGGTGAACCGGGACCGGGCGTGGACCCAGATCCCGCGATCGGCCCCGGCGGCCCCGGCGGCCCCGGCGCACCCGGGTCAGCGCGGTGAGGTCCGGCCGTCCTGGACCCGGGGGAGGAAGTCCAACAGCAGCCGGTGGATCAGTTCGGGCTGCTCCAGGCAGAGGAAGTGCGAGCCCCGCACCTCGATGAAGGTGCCGTCCGGGACCGCGGCGGCGGCGGTGGCCATGTGTCGGGCACCGGCCAGGACGTCGTACGATCCGGCGACGAAGGTCACCGGCACCTTGATCCGGCGCAGCGAGACACGGCGATGCTCGGCGCTGCGCAGGGCGAGATGGAAGTACCACTCCACCGGGGTGCGCAGGAACTCGGTGAGTGCCAGGGCGGCGAGCTCGGGATCGGCCACCCGCGCCACCAGGCCGGTGTGTCGCAGCGCCTCGATCATCCCGGGGCGGACGGTGAGATGCGAGGTGAGCGGGGTCAGCACCCGTCCGGTGAGCCGGAGCGCGTGGGAGGCGGAGACGGTCAGCGCCCGCGCGACCGGACGGGGCAGCCGGAGCGGGCCGAGCATGGTGGAGAAGGTGTCACCGGGGACGCCCGCGACGGCGAACAGCCCGGCGACCCGCTCGGGGTGCTCCGCGGCCAGCTCGAACATCGTGTTCACCCCGATCGACCAGCCCATCACCACCGGTCTCTCCAGACCGAAGTGGTCCATCACCGAGAGCGCGTCCTCGACGAACTCCGTCACGCCGACCTTCCACGGATCCGCCGGCAGATCGCTGCCCGCGGTCCCGCGGTGCATCCAGGAGACCACCCGGACGCCGCAGTCGGTGTGCAACAGCGCCGGCCAGGCCCACGGGTTGGTGCCCAGCCCGTTGCAGAGCAGCACCGTCGGTCCGTCGATCACCCGATCGGGATCGTTGGTCCAGGCCCGCAGCACGGTGCCGTCGTCGGAGATGATGTCGCGGTAGGCGACGGTCGAGTGCGCGGCGGCTTCGGGCAGGCTCACGACTCGATTGTGCAGTACCGCGCCAGGACGGTCCGCGCAGCGGCGCGCCTCCGGATGAGATCAGGCGAGATCCGGGCTGCGTCCGGTCGGGGCTCGGGACACGTTCTCAGAGGGCCTCCGACCGGGTGGCGCCCACGCTGGCCGCCACCACGCAGCCGATCGCGAGCCACTGCAACAGCGCCAGCTGCTCCCCGACGACCAGGATGCCGGCGAGCGCGGCCGCCGCCGGCTCCAGGGAGAGCAGGATGCCGAAGACGGCCGGCCGGATCGAGCGGAGCGCGACCAGCTCGCAGCTGTAGGGCACCACCGAGCTGAGCAGCCCGACCAGCACCCCGATCAGCCAGATCCGTGGCGAGTCCAGCCGCTCGCCGGTGGCGAGGATCAGCGGCGTGAGACCGAGCACGCCGATCAGCGAGGCCATCGCCAGACCGTCGAAGCCGGGCCACCTGGCACCGGTGGCCCGGCTGCACAGGATGTACGACGCCCAGGCGGCTCCCGCGGCCAGGGCGAACAGCACCCCGGCCGGCGAGAGCGTGCCCGGTTCGAGGCCGAGCAACACCACGCCGACCGCGGCGAGCACCACCCAGGCCAGGTCCCGCGGCCGTCGCGAGCCGAGCACGGCCAGCGCCAACGGCCCGGCGAACTCGATGGTGACGGCGATGCCCAGCGGGATCCGGGCGAACGCCTGGTAGATGCAGGCGTTCATCGCCGCCAGCGACGCCCCGAACCCGACCACCACCAGCCAGTCGCGGCGGTCGCGGCCGCGGAGGGACGGCCGGATCCAGGCCAGCAGCACGACGGTGGAGGAGAACAGCCGCAGCCACACGATGGTGGTCGGGTTGACCTCGCCGAAGAGTCCCTTGGCGATCGCCGCCCCGAACTGGACCGAGAGCACCCCGATCAGCACCAGCGCCACCGGCGAGCCACCGCGCAGCCGGAGGGCGAGAGGACTGCTCACCGAGCCAGGCTAGCGATCGAGGATCGCCGGCGCGGCACCGTACGCAGCGCCGCGCCGGTGGCGCTACGGCAGTTCGACCGGGCCCGAGGTGGCCGGCTTCACCGGTGGCTCGGGGCCCAGCGACGGCACCATCGCCGGGTGGGTGTGGTCGAGCTCGTAGTCCTCCGGATCGATCGAGGCCGGCACCGTCGCGGTGATGGTGCTGCCGTCCGGACGGGTGCCGCCGGTCGCCGGCCGCTCGCCGAGCTGACCGCCCATCCGGGGTCCCTGGTCGCTCAACGGCACGGTCAGCTGTGCGCCCGGTCGCACCACGTACTCGGCGCCGCGCACCGTCACGGTGGCGCCGCTCGCCCGGGTCACCGCGCCGACCGTACCGGCCGTCTCGGGCGCCACGTCCTCGCAGGTGAACCTGATCCGGTCCTGGGTCAGCTCCACCAGCAGCCGCGCACCGCGCCACCGCACCCGGAACCGCAGGCGCGTCCACGACTCCGGCAGCCGCGGATCGAAGCTGAGCCCGGCGGCATGGTCCCGCATGCCGCCGAAGCCGTAGACCAGTGCGCTCCAGACCCCTCCCGTCGAGGCGATGTGCATCCCGTCGACGGTGTTGCCGTGCAGATTGCCCAGGTCGACGTAGAGGGCGTCGTGGAAGTAGCGGAGCGCGACCTCGTGGTAGCCGACCTCGGCAGCGATGATCGACTGCACGACCGCGGACAGGGTGGAGTCACCGGTGGTGATCGGGTCGTAGTACTCGAAGTCCGCCTGCTTCTCGGCCAGGGTGAACCGCTCACCCTGCAGGAACAGCGCCAGCACCACGTCGGCCTGCTTGAGCACCTGGAAGCGGTAGATCACCAGCGGGTGGTAGTGCAGCAGCAGCGGCCGCAGCGAGGCCGGCGTGGAGGAGAGGTCCCACACCTCCCGGTCGAGGAAGGAGTCGTCCTGCGGATGGATGCCGAGGCCCTCGTCGTACGGGATGTGCATCGCCGCCGCGCACCGCGCCCACTCCTCGATCTCGTCCTGGGTGACGTGCAGCCGGCCGGTCACCTGGGTGTAGTCGCGCGGATGGTCCTTGCGGATCCGGCGCAGCGCCGCGACGGCCTGCTCCAGGTTGTAGCGGGCCATCACGTTGGTGAACAGGTTGTTGTTGACCACCGTGGTGTACTCGTCCGGCCCGGTCACGCCGTGGATGTGGAAGGACGGCTCGCCGTTGTGTCGCCAGAAGCCGAGATCGGCCCACATCCGCGCGGTCTCCACCAGGATGTCGACGCCCTCACGGATCAGGTAGCCGATGTCACCGGTGGCGTAGGCGTACTTCATCAGCGCGTAGACGACGTCGGCGTCGATGTGCACCTGCGCGGTGCCGGCGGCGTAGTAGGCCGAGGCCTCCTCGCCGTTGATGGTGCGCCACGGGTAGAGCGCCCCCTGCTGAGCCATCTGCCCGGCCCGCTTGCGGGCCGCGGGCAGCATCACCGAGCGGGCGTGCAGCACGTTGCGGGCGATTGCCGGCTGGGTGTAGCAGAGGAACGGTACGACGTAGACCTCGGTGTCCCAGAAGTAGTGACCCTCGTAGCCGGAGCCGGTCACCCCCTTGGCCGGCACCCCCAGACCGTCGGTGCGGGCGCTGGCCTGGGCCAGGGAGAACAGGTTGAACCGGATCGCCTGCTGGACGGCGGTGAGCTCGGCGGCCCCGCCCTCGACCTCCACGTCGGCGGCGGTCCAGAAGTCCGCATACCACCGCCGCTGGTCCTCGATGAAGTGCGGTACGCCGAGGCGGGCGGCCCGGTCGAGCGTCCGGTCGCAACGGTCGGCCAGCTCGCGCACCGGCACCCCGCGCGAGGTGTGGTAGGCGACCACCTTCTGCAGCCGCAGGGTGTTGCCCTCGGTCGCGTCGACCCGGAAGACCACCTTGGCCTGGTCGTCGTCGGCCCGCTGGACGGTCTCGACCGGGTCCGCGGTCTCGATCCGATGGTCGGCGGCGACCGCCACCGTCATCCCGGAGCGGTGGCACTGATAGCCCAGCAGCATCCGCTCCTCGTTGGCGTAGCTCATCTTCGGCACCAGCACCCGCTCGGGGAAGGCGGAGGCCTTGCGCGGATCGACCGCGCGGTCGCCGAGCGCTGCGGTCGGGATGTGGTACTCGTCCTTGCCGTCTTGTCGATTGAGCAGCTGGGAGGAGATGACCACCGGCGCGCTGCCGCTGAGCATCGTCACCTCCAGGGTGAGGATCGCCAGGTGGCGCTGGGTCATCGACACCATCCGGGTCGAGGAGATCGCGACCCGTTTGCCCGACGGGGTGCGCCAGATCAGGTTCCGGCGCAGCACCCCGTCCCGGAAGTCGAGCACCCGCTCGTAGGCCTCCAGGTCGGCGGTGCCGAAGGTGAGCGGCTCGTCGTCGACGTAGATCTTCATCACCTTGGCGTCCGGTGCGTTGACGATCGTCTGGCCGGTCTCGGCGAAGCCGTAGGCCGCCTCGGCGTGCCGGATCGGCCAGGTCTCGTGGAAGCCGTTGATGAAGGTGCCGTGGGCGTAGGTCGGCCGGCCCTCCTCGGGGGTGCCGCGCATCCCGAGGTAGCCGTTGGCGACCGCGAACAGGGTCTCGGTCAGGCCGAGATCGTCGGGGGAGTAGGTGGTCTCCACCAGCCGCCACGGATCGGCGGGGAAGCGTGCCCGGTCCATCGGGTCGGGTCCGACTCCGCTCTTCATGCTGCTCCTCCCACCGGGGTCGCCGGGGCTGTCGGGGCCAGCTCGGCCAGGTCGTCGACCACCACGTCCGCCCCGGCGTCGGCCAGCGCGTCACGACCGACGCCGCGATCGACGCCGACGACGAGGGCGAAGTCGCCGGCGGCCCCGGCGCGTACGCCGGAGGTGGCGTCCTCGAGGACGACCGACGTCGCGGGGACCGCGCCGAGCTGTCGGGCGGCGTACTCGAAGGTGTCGGGGGCAGGCTTGCCGGGGAGGTGCTGCTCGGCCGCGACGGCGCCGCTGACCACGCAGCCGAACCGGTCGAGCAGGCCGGCGGAGTCCAGGACCGCCGGCGCGTTGACCGAGGAGGAGACCACGGCCAGCGGCAGCCCGAGGGTGGCCAGATGGTCGAGCAGCAGCACCGATCCCGGGTAGGCGCTGACGCCGTCGCGCGCGAGCACCGCGTTGAAGGCATCGTTCTTCCGGTTGCCCAGGCCGCAGACCGTCTCCGCCTCGGGCGGGTCCGCCGGACTGCCCTCGGGCAGCGTGATGCCGCGCGAGGCGAGGAAGTCCCTGACCCCGTCGTAACGCGGTTTGCCGTCGACGTGGGCGTAGTAGTCGGCGTCGGTGTACGGCGCGGCCTGCGGGGCGTGGGCGCCCAGGAAGTCGGCGAACATCTCCGCCCACGCCCGCATGTGCACGATGGCGGTCGGCGTGATCACGCCGTCGAGATCGAACAGCACCGCCTGATAGTCGCGCCATCGCACCTCGTCCGGGCTCATAGGGCCAAGGCTAGGCGAGCGCGGGCGTCGTAGCGCGGAGGCGAGGCAAGCTGTCACGCAGATGTCTTCCGCCCGTCATCTGGCCCGTCATCTGGGTCGTCGTCTGGCCCGTCATCTGGGTCGCCGGCCCCGTCCGCCCCGCCCGACTCGGCGCGGTCCGCGGTGACCGGCTGCGCCCGTCGGATGGGAGAGGATGAGCCGGTGACTGGACTCCTCCACCGGCTCGTGGCGATCCGACCGCTCCCACCGGGCAGCCAACGGGTGGCGGTCCGGGCGGGGATCTCGGTCCTGGTCCCGTTGCTGATCCTGCTGGCGATCGACCATCTGGAGTGGTCGCTGTATGCCACCTTCGGTGCGTTCACCTCGCTCTACGGCCGGGAGCGGGTGGATCTGGCGCGGGTCGTGCGGCAGGCCAGCGCGGGGCTGGGCCTGGTGTTGGTGGTCACCGTGGGGGCCGTGGTGGCGGTCTCCGACCAGCGGCAGTGGCTGGCGGTGCCGATCGCGGCCGTGGTCGCGATCGAGGCCGCCTACGTCTCGGCGCGCTGGCAGTGGATCCCGCCGGGATCGCTGTTCCAGGTCTTCGGCTTCGCGGCCGTCGCCTCGGTGCCGGCGGCCTGGTCGGGGGTGCTGCCGGCGGTGGTGGTGGCCACCGGCTCGGCGCTGATCTCCATCCTGGTCGGCAACATCGGAGCGGCGATCCGCCGGGTACGGCGCACCGCGGTGCTCACCGACGCGGGGCCGCCGATCGGCGGCGTCTCGGTGGGGGTGTGGCGCTACGCGATCGAGTCGGGGGTCGGGGTGGCGCTGGCCGGCGCCGCGGCGACGGCCAGCGGGATCGGCCGGCCGTACTGGGCGATGGTCTCGGCCGTCGTACCGCTGGTGGCGCGGGACCTCAGCACCCAGCTCGTCCGTGGCCTGCACCGGGTGATCGGCACCGGCGTCGGCCTGTTGGTGGCGTGGGTGCTGCTCGAGCTCGGGCCGCCGAGCTGGGCGACGATCCTGATCGTGGCGGCGCTGCAGCTGGTCATCGAGCTGCTGGTGGCGCGCAACTATGCGCTCGCGCTGATGTGCATCACCCCGCTGGCGCTGCTGATGGTGCACATGGTGGCGCCGATCCCCATCGGTCAGCTGCTCGCCGACCGTGGCGCGGAGACGGTCATCGGGGTGGTGATCGGGCTGCTCGTGGGGTACGCCGGCAGCCGGATCGCGCCTCGCCCCGAGGCCGACGCCTAGACACGGAGTCGGCGCGCATCTGTCGACCCTGGGTTGCCGGCGCCCGGGACGGGCCGCGGCCCGTCCCGCTGCGATCGGATGATGGGATGCGCATCCCACACCTTGAGACCCGTGGCACACTCGGATGACACGGAACACACGGCCCGGTTACGGTGAGCGCATGCTGCACGAGATTCTTGTACGCACCGGGTGCGCCCGCTGACCTCAGATCAGCTGACGCGCCTCCCTCCGTTGCCCGCCGGGCCGGAGGGTTTTTTGTTGCAGCAGGCCAGTTCCACGCAGAGACAGGACACGACGGACATGAGCGAGCAGGGCGCATCGATCACCGGTGCACAGAGCCTGATCAGGTCGTTGGAGGCAGCGGGAGTCGAGAACATCTTCGGCATCCCGGGAGGTGCGATCCTTCCGGCGTACGACCCGCTCATGGACTCCACCATCCGTCACATCCTGGTACGGCACGAGCAGGGCGCCGGCCACGCCGCCCAGGGGTACGCCGCCGCCACCGGTCGGGTGGGCGTGTGCATGGCCACCTCGGGGCCGGGCGCGACCAACCTGGTCACCCCGCTCGCCGACGCGAACATGGACTCCGTCCCGCTGGTCGCGATCACCGGGCAGGTCGGCGCCGACCTCATCGGCACCGACGCCTTCCAGGAGGCCGACATCCGCGGGATCACGATGCCGGTGACCAAGCACAACCTGCTGGTCACCGATCCCGCGCAGATCCCGAGCATGATCGCGGAGGCCTTCCACATCGCCAGCACCGGCCGGCCCGGGCCGGT
Organism: Nocardioides sp.; assembly: GCF_047606145.1. Classification (GTDB taxonomy): domain Bacteria; phylum Actinomycetota; class Actinomycetes; order Propionibacteriales; family Nocardioidaceae; genus Nocardioides. The sequence continues at coordinate 32,895 of NZ_JASGET010000002.1, forward strand.
GCTGGTCGACGTGACCAAGTCGGCGCTGCAGGCCACCACCACCTTCCGCTGGCCGACCGAGCTGAACCTGCCCGGCTACCGGCCGGTGACCAAGCCGCACGCCAAGCAGATCCGGGAGGCGGCCCGGCTGATCGTCGAGTCCCGCCGACCGGTGCTGTACGTCGGAGGCGGCACCATCCGCTCCCGTGCCAGCGCGGAGCTCGCCCGGCTGGCGGCGCTCACCGGCATCCCGGTGGTGACCACGCTGATGGCGCGCGGCGCGTTCCCGGACAGCCACCCCCAGCATCTCGGCATGCCCGGCATGCACGGCACCGTCGCCGCGGTCGCCGGCCTGCAGAAGAGCGACCTGATCATCAGCCTCGGTGCCCGCTTCGACGACCGGGTCACCGGTCGGCTGGAGGCGTTCGCCCCCGGGGCGCAGGTGATCCACGCGGACATCGACCCCGCCGAGATCGGCAAGAACCGGCATGCCGACGTGCCGATCGTGGGTGACATCAAGGAGGTCGTCACCGACCTGCTCACCGTCTTGGAGGCCGAGGCCGCCGCCGGCCACACCGGCGACTACGAGGCCTGGGTGGAGTTCCTCGCCGGGATCAAGCGGCAGTACCCACTGGGCTACGACGCCCCCGCCGAGGGCCTCTCGCCGCAGTACGTGATCGAGCGGCTGGGCGCCATCTCCGGCCCGGAGACCGTCTTCACCGCCGGCGTCGGACAGCACCAGATGTGGGCCGCGCAGTTCATCGGCTACGAGAACCCGGCCACCTTCATCAACTCCGGTGGCCTGGGCACGATGGGCTACTCGGTGCCCGCCGCGATGGGCGCCAAGGTCGGCCGTCCCGACACCTGCGTGTGGTCGATCGACGGCGACGGCTGCTTCCAGATGACCAACCAGGAGCTGGCCACCTGCGCGATCGAGAACATCCCGATCAAGGTGGCGGTGATCAACAACGACAACCTCGGCATGGTTCGGCAGTGGCAGACCCTCTTCTACAACGAGCGCTACTCCAACACGAACCTGCAGCGCCACCGTGCCGCCGGGGGAGCGCCGGTCCGGATCCCCGACTTCGTCAAGCTCGCCGACGCCTACGGCTGTATCGGTCTGGCCTGCGAGAGGCCGGAGGACGTCGACGGATGCATCGAGAAGGCGATGGCGATCGACGACGTGCCGGTGGTGGTCGACTTCCGGGTCAACAAGGACGCGATGGTGTGGCCGATGGTGGCCGCCGGCGCCAGCAACGACGAGATCCAGTACGCGCGCGACCTCGCGCCCAAGTTCGACGAGGACGACCTGTGACCGCTCCCGCCCATCCCGCCGCGACCGGCAAGCACACCCTGAGCGTGCTGGTCGAGAACAAGCCGGGCGTGCTCGCCCGGATCGCCGCGCTCTTCAGCCGGCGCAGCTTCAACATCGACTCGCTCGCGGTCGGGCCGACCGAGCACCCCGAGATCTCCCGGATGACCATCGTGGTCAACGTCTCCGACACCCCCCTGGAGCAGGTGACCAAGCAGCTCAACAAGCTGGTCGAGGTGCTCAAGATCGTCGAGCTCGACCCGAGCTCCTCGGTCGAGCGGGAGCTCATGCTGGTCAAGGTCTCGACCGGCGCCGAGACCCGCGGCCAGGTGCTCGACCTGGTCACCATGTTCGGGGCCAAGACCATCGACGTGTGGCCGGACGCCCTGACCATCCAGATCGTCGGCAACGCCGACAAGCTGGCCGACTTCCTGCGCGTGCTCGAGCCGTACGGCGTGCGTGAGCTGGTCCAGTCCGGCATGCTCGCCATCGGCCGCGGGTCGCGCTCGATCTCCGAGCGCACCCTGCGCCCGGTCGCCGTACCGGTCCCGCCGGCGGCGGTCTGAGCCCGCCCGGCCGGCGCCACCGGCTCGGTCCACCCGGATCCATCCCGAAGAGAATCACACAACGAAGGAGAAGCCCCCGTGGCTGAGATGTTCTACGACGACGACGCCGACCTGAGCCTGATCCAGGGCAAGAAGGTCGCTGTCATCGGTTACGGCAGCCAGGGCCACGCCCACTCGCTGTCGCTCCGCGACTCCGGTGTCGAGGTCAAGATCGGACTGCAGCCCGGCTCGAAGTCCGCCCCGAAGGCCGAGGCCGAGGGCCTCGAGGTCGTCACCCCCGCCGAGGCCGCCGCGTGGGCCGACGTGGTCGTGATCCTGGCGCCGGACCAGCACCAGCGCAAGCTCTACGCCGAGGAGATCGCCGACAAGCTCGAGCCGGGCAACGCGCTCGTCTTCGGCCACGGCTTCAACATCCGCTTCGGCTACATCGTCGCGCCCGAGGGCGTCGACGTGTTCATGGTCGCGCCGAAGGGCCCTGGCCACCTGGTCCGTCGCGAGTACGTCGACGGCCGCGGCGTCCCGGTCCTGGTCGCGGTGGAGAAGGACGCCACCGGCAACGCCTGGCCGCTCGCCCTCTCCTATGCCAAGGGCATCGGCGGCCTGCGCGCCGGCGGCATCAAGACCACGTTCACCGAGGAGACCGAGACCGACCTGTTCGGTGAGCAGGCCGTCCTGTGCGGTGGCGCCTCGCAGCTGATCATGTACGGCTTCGAGACCCTCACCGAGGCGGGCTACCAGCCCGAGGTCGCCTACTTCGAGGTGCTGCACGAGCTCAAGCTGATCGTCGACCTGATGTACGAGGGCGGCATCGCCAAGCAGCGCTGGTCGGTCTCCGACACCGCGGAGTACGGCGACTACGTCTCCGGGCCGCGGGTCATCGACCCACGGGTGAAGGAGAACATGCAGGCGGTGCTCTCCGACATCCAGAACGGCGCGTTCGCCAAGCGGTTCATCGCCGACCAGGACGCCGGCGCGCCGGAGTTCTCCGAGCTGCGGGCCAAGGGTGAGCGGCACCCGATCGAGGCCACCGGCCGCGAGCTGCGCAAGCTGATGGCATGGGTGAAGTCGCACGACTCCGACTACACCGAGGGCACCGCCACGCGCTGACCCGAGCCAACGCCGAGTCGGCGCCAACTGCACACGAAATGACGCCGAGTCGGCGCAACTTGGACCAAGTTGCGCCGACTCGGCGTCTGGCTCAGGTGAGCAGGGTGCCGGGGGAGGCGGCGTACGGCGTGAAGAAGTCGTTCGCCGGGGTGCCGGCGAGGGTGTGCACCAGGGTCTGGACCGAGACCCCGTCGATCTGCTCGCGGATGATGTCGGCGTGGCCGGCGTGCCGGGCGAACTCCTCGATCTGGTGGTTGAGGTAGAAGCGCAACAGGATCGGGGTGGGCTGGAACACTCCCGCCCACGGCGCCGGTGGCTCGGTGGCCTCGCTGCCCGGATCGGCGTCGAGGATCGCCGCGATCAACTCGGCGCGAGCGGCGTCGAACTCCTCGATGGTGCCGGCGACGCTCTCGCCCTCGCCGACGGTGAAGCTGCCCAGGTAAGCGGCGAAGGCAGCCTCGTCCAGCGGCCGGGTGCCGTGCGGCTCCCGGATCCGGAGGACCGCGCCGCGCATCCCGTGGGCGACGTGTTTGAGGATGCCGCCGATCGACAACGCACTGCGGCACGGCGTCGACCGGGCCTGCTCCTCGGTGAGGCCGAGGGCCGAGGCGCGGATCGCCTCGAGCTGCTGATCGACGTAGCGCGCGATGGTGGTGACCTCGTCGTCACGAGCGGGTGCGTACATGGAGGACTCCTGCGGTTGGGTCGTTCCGACTCACGACACTCTGCCACTCGCCACCGACAAGAGCCGCTGTCGCACGTACGCCGAGTCGGCGCATCTGACACGGGACAGATGCGCCGACTCGGTGTTATTTCGTGTGCAGTTTGCGCCGACTCGGCGACGACCTCAGCTGAGGGTCTTGACGAAGTCCGGGTTGTCCTTGAGCCATTCGTCGACGCCGGTCTCGGGGTCGCTCTTGTGCTCGACCCTGACCTCCTGCTCCAGGCTGTTGAGCTGGTCGTCGGTCATGTGGAACTTCTTCATCATCTTGGTGACCTCTGGGAAGTCACTGGCGAAGGAGCCGGTGCCGACGATGTGGATCTGGTCGGGGTCGCCGAGGGCTCCCTTGGGATCCTTGAGGTCCTTGATCGGGTAGGCGCTGTAGGCCCAGTGCGGCCGCCACAGGTCGACCACGATCGGGTCCTTGGAGTCGACCGCCTTCTTCAGTGCGGCGAGCATCGCCGAGGTCGAGGAGGTCTTGAGCGTCCAACCGTCCAGGCCGTAGGTCTGGATCAGCTTCTGCACGATCCCGGTCTCACCGGCACCGGGCTCGATGCCGGTGATGGTGGAGTCGAACTCGTCGGCATTGTCCTTCAGGTCGGCGATCGAGTTGATGTCCTTCAGGTACGTCGGCACGGCGATGGTCAGCGGGGCGCTGTCGTACCAGGTGCTGATGTCGGTGAGCTGGTCGCCGTACTTCTTCCAGTAGGCGGCATGCGTCGTCGGCAGCCAGGCGGCCACATAGGTGTCGACCTGGCCCTTGGCCAGCCCCACGTAGAGTGGCCCGGCGTCCGAGACCTGCTTGAGCTCGACGTCGTATCCCTTGTCGTCCAGGATCCGCTGCCACAGGTAGCTGGCGGAGACGTCCTCGTCCCAGTTGATGTAGCCGATGGTGATCTTCTGGCCGCTCCCGCCGCCCGAGTCGTCTCCTCCCGAGTCGCTGCCGGTCTCGCTGTTGCCGCTGGCGCACGCGGTGGCGCCGACCAGCGCTACCGCGACCAGCGCCGCGGTCAGCTTGAGTCGCTTGAGTGGTTTCATTCAGAGCTCCTTCTGCTCTCGTACTCGGTCCGAGGATCTGAGTTCGTCGGCTCGGTGGCTTGGTGAGTCCACGGGTCAGGCGGCTCCGGTGCCGATCGCGGTCGCGGCGCGCTGCCGCTCGAACAGGCGCCGGGCCCAGGCGATGCCCGAGCGCTGGTCCTGCTTGCTGAAGCCGGCGGTGACCCGGTCGAGATAGACCGCCAGGATCACCACCGAGATGCCGGCCTCGGCGCCCGGTGCGATGTCGAGGTTCTGCAGGGCGGAGGTGACGTCGCCGCCCAGCCCACCAGCGCCGACCATGCCGCCGATCACCACCATCGACAGCGAGAGCATGATCACCTGGTTGACGCCGGCCATGATGGTGGGCCGGGCCAGCGGGATCTGGACGCCGAAGAGGATCTTGCGGCCGGTGGCGCCGAAGGACTGGCCGGCCTCCACCATCTCGGCGTCGACCTGGCGGATGCCCAGTTCGGTGAGCCGGATCCCCGGCGGCATCGAGAAGACGAGCGTTGCCAGGATGGCGGTGGTGTAGCTCAGCCCGAACAGGAACAGTGCCGGCAACAGATAGACGAACGCCGGCAGCGTCTGCATCAGGTCCAGGAGCGGACGCATGACCACCGAGGCGACCTTCGACTTGGCCGCCAGGATCCCGAGTGGCACCGAGATGACGATGGCGATCGCCGCCGCCACGATGATCAGCGACAGCGTCTCCATCGAGGCACTCCACTCGTCGAAGGAGTCGATGAGCAGGAAGCCGATCGCCGCCAGGATCCCGAGCACCGGGCCGCGCACCAGGAAGGCGATCACCGCGAGCACGATCACGACCGCGACGATCGGTGCGGACATCAGCTCGTCGTAGATGTGCTCCACGAGCCAGTCCAGTCCGGAGGCGATGTGGTCGAGGACGTTGCCCCAGTGACGGACCATCCAGTTGACGACGTCGTTGACCCAGTCGCCGAAGTGGATGCGGGGCATCAGGTTCAGCGGGGAGAGGCTCAGGTCAGTCATGGGCGGCCTCCTCGGCGGTCAGGATCTTGTCGGGCGGGGTGGTCGAGTCCTCGACCGCCGCATCGGGTGGCGCCGGCTCGTGGTCGCTCACGATGGGCGCGTCGGCGTGCTGACCCAGCGCGGAGAGCAGCGTGACCCGGGGGATGACCCCGATCAGCCGGTCGTTCTCGTCCAGCACCGGCAACGGCAGGTTCGTCTCCGCCGACGGGGTGAACAGGCTCGCCACCGGGTCATCGGCTCGCACCGTGGTCTCGATCGGGTGCAGCATCTGCTCGAGGTTCGTCTCCTGCAGACGCAGGCTGACGTCCCGCTCGGTGACGTATCCGCGCAGCTGACGGTCGCGGGTGACGACGTACAGCCCGGGCTGCTGGTGCTCGCGCATCAGCTTGTGTGCCGCGCGCGGTCCCTGCTCCCCGCCGAGTACGGCGACCGGCGGCTCCATGATCGAGGAGGCGGTCAGCACCCGGGTGCGGTCGACGTCCGCGACGAACTGCGCCACGTAGTCGTTGGCCGGGTCGGTCAGGATCTCCTCGGCGGTGCCGATCTGCACGATCCGGCCGTTGCGCATCATCGCGATCCGGTCGCCGAGCCGCATCGCCTCGTTGAGGTCGTGGGTGATGAACAGGATCGTCTTGCCCAGCTTGTGCTGCAGCTCGATCAGCTGGTCCTGCATCTCGCGGCGGATCAGCGGATCGAGCGCGCTGAACGCCTCGTCCATCAGCAGGATGTCGGTGTCGGCGGCCAGTGCGCGGGCCAGCCCGACGCGCTGCTGCATGCCGCCGGAGAGCTGGCTGGGCAGGCTGTCGTCCCAGCCCGTGAGGCCGCACAGCTCCAGGGCGTCGTGCGCTCGAGCCCGTCGCTTGGCCCTGCTCAGCCCCTTGGTCTCCAGGCCGTAGGCGGCGTTGTCCAGCACGGTGCGGTGCGGGAAGAGCGCGAAGTGCTGGAAGACCATGCTGATCCGCTCCCGCCGCAGCCGGCGCAGCTTGCGGCTCGAGGCGGCGGTGAGGTTCTCGCCGTACACCTCGACGTGTCCGGACGTCGGCTCATGGAGTCCGTTGATCATCCGGATCAGGGTCGACTTCCCGGAGCCGGACAGGCCCATCACCACGAAGATCTCGCCCTCCTCGACGGTGAACGAGGCGTCGATCACCGCCGGGGTCAGACCCGACCTCTTGAGCTTCTCGGGCGGTTCGCCGGCCTCGATGCGGCTCACCGCATCGCCGGCTCTGCGCCCGAACACCTTGTACAGGTGATGTGCTGCTATGGCTGGCACTCAGCCCCCTCGTGCTTCGTCGACACGTGCGTGGAACGCTGCGATTTCTCAGCGAGATCTTTGCCAACCCATCACAGTCGACGAGGGTTGCGCAAACTCGGCTCGCCGGTGCGGGCTCGTGCACGCGGCGGAAAAACCCCCGCTGACCTGCGGAAACACAAATCGCGTGCGGAGTCTCGAGCTGGCCGGTGAGCACGGGTCGGGGAGAGCCGTTGTCCGCGGCCACCTCGTGGTCACCTCACGGCCATCTCACGGCCATCTCGCGACCCGCGACCTGCGACCCGCGGCCGGGGCCGCGGCCCCGACCCGGCGAGGCCGGCCCGTCCGGTAAGGATTCGGTCAGGACAGAGCGGATCAGGCGAGCCTAAGATAGGCTCACCTAAGTTACCCACCGTGTCATCTGCTGTCCGTCGAGCATCGCTCCCTGAGTCTGAATCGAACCGCCGTGCTGCCCACGTTCGTCATAGGCCTTCGCGAAGGCCTCGAGGCGGTACTGATCGTCGCGATCATCGCCACCTTCCTGCGCCGCAACGGTGCCTCGCTGCGCGGCCTGTGGATCGGGGTCGGCGCCGGGGTCGCACTGAGCATCGCGGTGGGGCTGATCCTGCGTGCGGTGGAGAAGGGCCTGCCGCAGCGACAGCAGGAGATGATGGAGACCGTCATCGGAGTCGTCGCGGTCTTCTTCGTCACCGGGATGATCCTGTGGATGCGCACCCATGCGCGGTCGATGAAGAAGGAGCTCGAGTCCGCGGCCGCGCAGGCGCTGAAGGACGGCACCACCACCGCGCTCGCGGTGATGGCGTTCCTCGCCGTGCTGCGCGAGGGCTTCGAGACCGCGGTGTTCCTGCTGGCGACCTTCCAGAGCACCAGCGGCACGGCGCCGCTGTTCGGCGCGATGCTCGGGATCCTCGCCGCGGTCGTGCTCGGCTGGGGCATCTTCGCCGGCGGGGTCCGGTTGAACCTGCAGGTCTTCTTCAAGTACACCGGCATCTTCCTGGTCCTGGTCGCCGCCGGCCTGGTGCTCAACGCCTTCCGCACCGCCCACGAGGCCGGTTGGGTGACGGTGGGTCAGGGCCGCACCGTCGACCTGGCCTGGCTCACCCCGCCCGGGTCGGTCCGCTCGGCCCTGTTCACCGGGGTGCTCGGCATCCCGAGCGATCCGCGGGTGATCGAGCTGCTGGCCTGGGCCGCGTATCTGGTGCCGATGCTGGTCGTGACGTTCTGGCCCCGGCGCTACCTGCCCTCGGCCACGCTCGCCCAGCGATTGCGGGTCGGCGGAGCGGCGGCGATGCTGCTGGTGGGCGCGGTCCTGCTGGTCGCGGCGCCGCGGTCGGCCGCGTCGGTGCCGGCCTCCGCGCCGTTGGACGACGGCGGCACCGTCGGCCTCACCGTGCACGGCGGCGGCGCCACGCTCACCCTGACCGGCCTGTCCGGTGACTCCGCGAGCTCGAGCGACACCCTCGAGCTGACCCGAGCCGCCAGCCTCGGCGCCACCGGTGCCAGCGCCGGCGCCGACACCCGCTGGACCGCGACCGAGGCCGCCGGCGACCTGCCCAGCACGCTCGACCTGACGACGCTGCTGACCTACACCGACAACCAGATCCCGGTCGGGCTGAGCACGGCCACCGCGCCGGGACCGTACGACGCCAGCTGGACCGACTCCACCGCCGCCCAGGTGCTCAGCCGCGACGGCGGCATCCTGGACGCGGAGTCGTCGGGTCGGCTCATCCTCACCATCTCCGGCGGTGGGCTGACCTCGCCACGCACCTTCACCATCGACTCCGCCTCCTGGCGGGTCAGCCCGGGCTATGCGTCCTCGGTCCAGACCCGGGTGGCGGCGGCCGCGGCCACCGCCCACGACCGTTCGCTGTGGAAGTTCTGGGTGCCTTGCGCACTCCTCCTCGGTGCCGCGGTCCTGCTCGGGCAGGCCAGACGGCACGCACACCCACGCCGACTCGGCGTACTCGACCCTGCGCACAGCACGCAGGGGCCCGCATCGAAAGGGAACTCGCATGACTCAACGACCGTCTAGGCACCCGCACCCCGCGGCGCGTGGCCTCGCGACCGCCTCGGTGGCCGCGATGGCCCTGCTCGCGCTGGCCGCCTGTGGGAGCTCCGAGAGCACCGACAGCTCGGACAGCTCCGACAGCACCGGCTCCGCCTCCGCCTCGGCCGCCAACGCGTCCTCGGCCGGCTCGGGCGCCGCCCAGGTCAACGTGACGATGGTCAGCGGCAGCGACGGCGACGAGTGCCAGGCGGACACCACCTCGGCGGCGGCGGGTCCGGTCACCTTCCACGTCACCAACCAGAGCGCCACCGGGATCACCGAGTTCGAGCTGCTCAGCGGCCAGCGGATCGTCGGGGAGAAGGAGAATCTGGCCCCGGGTCTGCCCGAGGTGAGCTTCACCGTCACCCTCGGCGGCGGCGACTACGAGCTCTACTGCCCGAACGCGGCGACCGAGAAGCAGGCCTTCACCGTCACCGGCGAGGCGTCGGCCAACCCCACCGGCGGCCCGACCGCACTGCTCGCCCAGGGCGTGAAGGACTACACCGACTACGTCAACGTGCAGATCGAGAGCATGGTGACCGGCGTGGAGAACCTGCAGAAGGCGATCGACTCCGGCAACCTGTCGGACGCCCAGACGGCGTACGCCGAGGCCCGACCGTTCTACGAGAAGATCGAGTCCGACGTCGACGGCTTCCTGCTGCCCGGCGCCGACCCGACGCAGAACAAGGGCAATCTGGACTACCTGATCGACATGCGTGCCTCCAACCTCGACCCCAAGGTCGGCTGGACCGGCTTCCACGCGGTCGAGCGCGACATCTTCGGACGGGAGAAGATCACCGCCACGACGAAGAAGTACGCCGCCAACCTGACCAAGAACGTCAAGGAGTTGGCCAAGATCGGCAAGAAGCTCACCTTCAAGCCGGAGGACCTGGCCAACGGCGCGGCCGGGCTGCTCGAGGAGGTCCAGGCGAACAAGATCACCGGTGAGGAGGAGGCCTACAGCCACATCGACCTGGTCGACTTCGCCGGCAACGTCGAGGGCGCCGAGCAGGCGTTCGTGGCGTTGCAACCGGGTCTGGCCAAGATCGACGCGGACCTGACCAAGACGATCGCCAAGCGGTTCGCCGCCGTCGACAAGCTGCTGGAGAGCTACAAGGACTCCCAGGCCCTGGGTGGCTACCAGCGCTACACCGCAGCGGTGAAGAAGGCGGATGCCAACACACTGAGCCAGACCGTCCAGGCCCTGCAGGAGCCGCTGTCTCGTCTCGCGGAGAAGGTCGCCACCGCAGGATGACCGACGAGCAGACCCCGGCCACGGATGGGCCCGAGCCCACCCGCGGCCTCTCCCGGCGCCGGCTGTTCGCCGGCGCCGGGA
>NZ_JASGET010000003.1:0-10006 GCF_047606145.1 Nocardioides sp.
GACCTGCAGGCCGCCCGGGAGCGGCGCGCCCAGGCGGACGCCCAGGCCGCCTCTGGGTCCCCGAGCCCGGCGTCGGCCGAGCAGGCGACCACGGCTGGGGTCTCCCCCACCGAGGACACCCTCGAGACGCCGCTCGACGTCGACACGCCGCTGGAGGCGTACCTCTTCGACGATCCCGCCACCCCCGCCTCTCCGGCCGAGCGAACTCCGACGGCGACACCGTCGGAGTCGGCGCCGACGACCGAGCCCCAGATCGCACCGGAGCCCGAGGCCGAGAGCCAGCCGGCGACCAAGCCGCGTCGCTCCTCCCGGCGCAAGCGCGCCTCCGTGCCGAGTTGGGACGAGATCATGTTCGGCGGCGGCAAGTCCGAGTAGTCCGACCGATTCGACCGTTCTAGAGACCGACTCGGCCGTCCCAAGGACCGACTCGACCGTTCTGAGGACCGACTCGGCGCGTCAGCCGAAGGGAAGAGGCTCCGCGACCAACGAGACCGCCTTGGCCCTGGCCGCGGTCAGGCCACGGCGATGGTGCTGGCGACACAGCACCTCGTAGGCGACCACCTCGGCCTCGCCGGACGGACCGCCGCCGGGGATCGCCGACTCCGCGCCGACCTCGACGTCGCCGACCACCACGACCTCGCCCTCGGTGACCATGATGCCGTCCTCGGTGCGAGCGTTGTGGGTGGCCCGCTTGCCGCACCAGCACAGCGCCTCCACCTGCAGCACCTCGGTCTTGTCGGCCAGCTCCACCAACCGGGCCGAGCCCGGGAAGAGCCTGGTTCGGAAGTCGGTCAGGATGCCGAAGCAGAAGACGTCGATCTGCAGCTCGTCGACGACCTTGGCGAGCTGGTCGATCTGCACCGGCGCGAAGAACTGCGCCTCGTCACACACGAAGTAGTCGATCCTCGCGCCGTGGGTGAGCGCATCCACGGCGTACCGCCAGAAGTCGAAGTCGGCGGTGACCTCGATCGCGTCGTGCACCAGGCCGAGACGAGAGGTGACCATCGCCTCGCCGCCGCGGTCGTGGGTGGTGAAGATCCGACCGATCCGGCCGCGAGCCGCGTGGTTGTGGTTGGTCTGCAGGGCGAGGGTCGACTTGCCGGCGTCCATCGTCCCGGTCCAGAAGGTCAGTTCGGCCACCGCTGAATCCTAGAAGCGCCGGATCAGCTGACCAGCAGCGGGATCAGCATCTCGTCCGGGGTCAGCGAGCCGTGCAGGCCGATCAGGGTGGTCTCGTAGCGGAACCTGCTGGTCGACATGACCGCGTGGTCACCGCGCGCCGCGACGATCACGTCGCCCAGCCGCGGCAGCACCGGCGCGGTGACCTCGCCGAACCAGCCCCGTTCGATGGCGGTGGCGCGGGTGATCACCTCGGCCGCCTCGCCGAGCACCTCGGACCAGGTGGCGACCACGTCGGTCACCGCGCCGCGCGCGCAGTAGAGATGCCGGAACCTGGCCTCGCCGCCGACCAGGACCAGCCCGTCGCCGAGCTCGGGCCGCTCATCGATGTCGATGCGATGCTCGGGCGGCGAGTCGACCATGCCATGGTCGGCGATCACGACCAGCCGGGTCGTCGACGCGAGCGCGTCGCGCAACTGCTCCGCCTCGGCGTCGATGATGGACAGCTGCTGCAGCCAGGGCGCGGAGGCGACCCCGTACCGGTGACCGGTCCAGTCCAGGTCGCCGTCGTAGAGATAGGTGAGCGAGCCCCGTTGCGCCGCGTGCCCGACCGCGGCGGCGATCCGCTCGCCCACTCGGTCCGCGCCGACGTACTCCGCCCCGCGCTGGGCCGCCACGGTGAGTCCGCTGCCAGCGAACTCGCGCTTGTTCACCACCGTGATCGGCATCCCGCGCTCGGCCAGCCGCTGGAACATGGTCGGCCTCGGCTGCCACTCCAGCGGGTCGACGTCCTTGCGCCACTGCAGCGCGTTGAGCAGGTGGTCGGTGCCCGGCACCCGGGAGGTGTAGCCGACCAGACCGTGTCCGCCCGGGGTCAGCGCGGTGCCGAAGGAGGTCAGGCTCACCGCGGTGGTGCTCGGCACCCCGGCCGTCATCGGCGGCAACTGGTCCAGCAGCGAGGCCAGGAACGGCGCGGCGTGCGCGTAGCGACGCAGCAGGTTCTCCCCCAGCCCGTCGATCAGGAACACCACGTACGACGCGGCCGTCGGCAGCTCCAGCGGCCCTCGCTGCCGGTCAGCCTCCTCGCCGGGCGCCGGGGCGTTCGCCCCCAGGGCGCGGGCCACCGCCGGGAGGACGTCGCCGAGCGATCGCGCGCCGTACGCCGGCGCGACGAACCCCGTCATCGCGGCCCGCTACCGGCGCTGGGTCCGCACGGAGAGCGCCTCGGCGAAGGCGAGCAGCCGGATGACGGCGTCGCTCCCGTCGGCCGCGGCGGAGACACGTAGGGAGAAGTCGTCGCCGGTGAGCAGGCCGGTGTAGCCGTGGTCGGCCTCGCACTCCGGGTCCGAGCAGGAGGCCGGCTCCAGGTCGACCCGGCTGACCGCGCCCCAGCCGATGGTCAGCACCGCCTCGACGGCCCGGCTGGGCCCGGAGCTCGGGTTGGCGACCATCCGGGTCAGCACCACCGAGTTGATCGAGTCCAGGCGAACCGCCTCGGTCGAGGTCGAGGTGTAGGGGTCCGGGACCACGTCGTCCGGCGCGTGCTCGTCGGTGTGCGCCAGGATGAGCCGGGAGTCGGTCAGCACCAGCACCGAGAGGTGGCGCCGGACCTCGTCGTGGTCGAAGGTCGGCTCGTGGTGCAGGAAGAAGGAGACCACCCGCTCCCCCGCGATCGCCGAGGCGACCCCGTCCGCGACGACCTCCGGGTAGTAGCCGGTTCGGTCGATCTCGGCACGCAGCTCCACGGTGTGGTCCAGGTCGTCGGTACGGGTGCTCATGACGACGAGTCTGTCACGCTCGCATCTCGGCCGTGCCACCTTCTCCACCGGCACCGGCGGGGCACTCGCTCCGATCGATCCGGAGCTCCGTCCCTGCTCAGTCCGGCAACGTGTCGGCGACGGCCGGGTTCAGCCGGCGGACGAACCAGTCCGAGCGCGAGTCGGCGACCGGGTCGACCCGGGCCGAGGCGGTCAGCACACAGGCGCCGTCCACGCCGACCAGCACCAGCCCGAGCTCGAGGGTGCTGACCTGCGGCAGGTCGTTCTGCAACTGGGAGACCTGCAGGATCACCCGCTCGAGCGCCTCGACGTCGACCACGTCGCCGCCGCGGTAGCCGAACAGCATCGGCGCCGCCCGGACCTCGCGCACCATCGAGGCGGCGTCGCGCAGGCTCAGCGGCGGGATCCGGTAGACCCGGTCGCCGACCAGCTCGGTCAACGGCCCGGCGATGCCGAAGGAGACGACCGGTCCGAACAGCGGGTCCTCCATGGTGCGGATGGTCACCGGCACCCCCGGAGGCGCGGTCTTCTGCACCGCGAACCCACCCGTCTCGGGCGGGACCCGGTCCGCGATCAGCTCCCAGGCCTCGTGCATCTCCTCGCGGTCCTCGATGTTGCGCACCACGTGGGCCTGGTCCGGGCGCTCGCGCACGCTCTCCACCGTGGCCTTGAGTACGACGTCCCAGCCGAGCGCGTCGCCGGCGGCGACGGCCTCCTCGGGGCTCGTCACCGACCGGACGTCCCACAGATCGATCCCGTAGGCGCCCAGCACCCGGGCGAGGTCGGCGGTCGGCAGGTCGCCGCCGTCGGGCTGGCGGGCGAGCACCTCGGTGACCACCGACCGCGCCGCGGCGGCGTCGACCCGGTCGGTCGCGGAGCTGTCGCCGTCCGGCGTGCGCAGCCACACCGCGTAGTCGACCACCCGCGCGAGCGCGCGCACCGCGCTCTCCACCGAGGAGTACGACGGGACCGAGCCGCGCCCCGCCGTGGAACCGGCCACGTCCGGCACGCGGAGCAGCTCCGGCACGCCCTCGGTGCCCAGGAAGGAGGAGACCAGCGGCTTGTCGGACTGCTCCCCGACCGCGGCCAGCACGTTCGCGATCTCCTCACCGGTCACGTCCAGCGGCGGGATGTAGACCGCGACCACGGCGTCCACGTCCGGGTCGTCGATGGCCGCGTCCAGCGCGTCCTCGAAGTCCTCCGGGCTCGGCTCGGCCGCCAGCGGCACCTGCTTGTTGACCACCAGACCGACCGCCGCGGCCGCATCGGCGGCCAGCAGCCCGAGGGCATCGGAGTTGCCCACGATCGCGACCCGTCGACCGCGCGGCAGCGGCTGGTGGGCCAGCAGCTGGGCGACGTCGAACATCTCGTCCAGGGTGTCGACCTGGATGATCCCGGCCTGGCGGAACATCGCGTCCACGGCCGCCGGCGGCGCCGAGATCCGCCGGACGGCATGTCCCATCGGCACGCCCTGGGTGGTTCGCCCGGAGCGGACCGCGACGATCGGCTTGCGCTGCGAGACCCGGCGGGCGATCCGGGAGAACTTCCGCGGGTTGCCGATCGACTCCAGGTACATCATCACGACCTCGGTCGACTCGTCCTCCTCCCAGTACTGGAGCAGGTCGTTGCCGGAGACGTCGGCCCGGTTGCCGGCGCTGACGAACGTGGACAGGCCCAGCCCACGGTTGTTCACCTTCTCCAGGATCGCGCTGCCCAGCGCGCCGGACTGGCAGAAGAACCCGGCCCGGCCCCGAGGCGGCATCAGGGATGCCAGCGAGGCGTTGATCCGCACGCCGGGGTCGGTGTTGATCACGCCCAGGGCGTTCGGACCGATCAGCCGCAACCCGTAGGAGCGGCTGAGGTTGACCAGCCGCCGCTGCCGGCGGCGGCCCTCCTCACCGGTCTCGGCGAATCCCGAGGAGATCACCACCAGGCCGTGCACCCCCTTGGCGGCGCAGTCCAGCACCACCTCCTGGACCGCCTCGGCCGGCACCGCCACGATCGCCACGTCGACGTCGTCCGGGATGTCCTGGACCGATTTGTACGCCGGCATCCCGCTGACCGCGTCGGAGTTCGGGTTGACCACGTAGACCCGGCCGGCGAACTCGCCGATCACCAGGTTGCGCACCAGCGCCTGGCCGATGGTGTCCTGCCGCCGGGAGGCACCGACCACCGCGACGCTGCGCGGGTTGAAGAACCGATGGATCGAGGCCGCCTCGGCCTCGTGCTCGCGCCGGGCCAGGATCCCGACGGCGGTGTCGGTGACGTCGATCGGGAACTCCAGGGTGACCACGCCGTCCTCGAACCCGGAGCGGACCCGGTAGCCGGCGTCACGGAAGGTCTGGATCATCCGGGTGTTGTCCGGCAGCACCTCGGCGACGAACCGGCCGATGCCGCGCTCCCGGCCGGCCTGGGCCAGGTGCTCCAGCAGGATCTGGGCGATGCCGCGGCCCTGGTAGCGGTCCTCGACCAGGAACGCCACCTCGGCCTCGCCCGGCCGGATCACGTCGTACCTGCCCACCGCGATCATCCGGCCGCGCAGGGTCAGGATGAACGCCACCCGATCCACGTGGTCGACCTCGGTGAAGCGCTCGATGTCGCGTTCGGACAGGCGCGGCATCGGCGAGAAGAACCGGTAGTACTTCGACTCGTCGGAGACCCGCGAGTAGAACTCGACCAGGAGCTCCTTGTCGTCGGCCGTGATCGGACGGATGTGCACGGTCCGACCGTCACGCAACAGGACGTCCGCCTCCCAGTGGCGGGGCCAAGGGGTCGGGTTGGGCGCGATCACGACAGAAATCTACCGGTTCGCGGGAGCGCGGACTCCAGCCGTACGTCCAGTTCACCGAATCGTCGGACAAGACCGGATCTGAGTGTTCTACTGCCTCCTCGACGAAGTACGTCGACCGTGCCAGTCCTCGGAGGTCACCCGTGTGCCGCTCACTCGCCCTGCTCGCCGCCGCGCTGACCGCCGGGCTCGGCGCTGCCACCATTCCCTCCGCCGTCGCCGACAGCAGTGCGTCGGCCAAGACCCCGACGGCGGTCCGGGTGAGCACGCCGTGCGACGGCGGGGCGGGGACCATGGTCCTCAAGGCGCGCGCCACCGACACCGGTGGCACCGCGATCCGCGCCGTAGCCAGCGACCTACGCCGGCACCGGTGGTGGGGAGACACTCACGTCGGGCACGACTATCGGGACCTGGACGGATATCCGATCCTGGTCGGCATCGTCAACAACCGCCCGGGTGTGCCCCGTCTGCTCCGCCGCAGCGACGACGGCTCGGTCGCGGCGGTCGATGGCACCATCACCGCTACCCGGCGCTCCTCGAAGACCTGGCCGAAGGCGGTCGGCGCATCGATGATCTCGGCGGTCGGTGGCGTCGCCTGCATCGCCGAGGCCAAGATCGGCCCGGATCTCAGGGCGGCGTCCACCGCCTACTTCGGCGTCACTCTTCGACCGAGCAAGAAGCTGATCCGGGTCCGAGCATGGTCCAAGCCTGGGACCCGCTGGCGCGTGAGTTGGACCGCAACCTCGCCGAGGTCGGCCGAAGGCGCGGCCGCCACCGTCACGGCTGGCGAGGAGGGCATCGACCTGAAGTTCAACGGAGTCGGCCGGCTCCGGACGACCACCAAGGTCGTCGTACGCATGCACAAGGTCGGCACCGACACGGTCCGCCGACTCGCCACGCGCCTCACTTACTGAACCCCTCCCTGAACCCCTCCGCATCGGTGGTCGAGAGCCGGGGCGCCTCTCGACCAGATCTGGTCCCCGGCGCGCCGAGGACCAGATCTGACGCCACCACCGGAGAGAATGCCCCCTATGGCACGCGGCAAGACCACGCAGGACCTCCCCGACGACTTCGAGGAGCACATCCTCGACACCGACCTCGGCGACGAGATGCGCTCCTCTTATCTCGAGTACGCCTACTCGGTCATCTACTCCCGCGCGCTGCCCGACGCCCGCGACGGGCTGAAGCCGGTGCAGCGCCGGATCCTCTACACGATGAACGACATGCGGCTGCTGCCCGACCGCGGGCACGTCAAGAGCGCCCGGGTCGTCGGCGAGGTCATGGGCCGGCTGCACCCGCACGGTGACGGCGCGATCTACGACGCGCTGGTGCGGATGGCGCAGGCCTGGTCGATGCGACTGCCGATGGTCGACGGCCACGGCAACTTCGGCTCTCCCGACGACTCCCCGGCGGCGATGCGGTACACCGAGTGCCGGATGGCCCCGCCGGCGGTGGCGATGACGACCAGCATCGACGAGAACACCGTCGACTTCCGACCGAACTACGACTCCCGGGAGACCGAGCCGGTGGTGCTGCCGGCCGCCATCCCGAACCTGCTGGTCAACGGCGCCGCCGGGATCGCGGTCGGGATGGCGACCAACATGGCGCCGCACAACCTGGTCGAGGTGGTCGGAGCCTGCCGGCACCTGATCGCCCACCCGGATGCCACCCTCGACGACCTGATGCGCTTCGTGCCGGGGCCCGACCTGCCGACCGGCGGCACCATCGTCGGCCTGGACGGGATCCGGGACGCCTACGAGACCGGCCGCGGCATCTTCAAGATCCGTGCCACCGCCCGGGTGGAGACGCTCGGCCGGCGCAAGGGCATCGTGGTCACCGAGCTGCCCTACGGGGTCGGCGCGGAGAAGGTGATGGAGCGGATCAAGCAGCTGGTCGGCACCAAGAAGCTGCAGGGCGTCAGCGATCTCAAGGACCTCACCGACCGGGAGAAGGGCACCCGGCTGGTGATCGAGCTGAAGAACGGCTTCGTCCCCGAGGCGCTGCTCGAGCAGCTCTACCGGCAGACTCCGCTGGAGGACTCCTTCGGGATCAACAACGTCTGCCTGGTCGACGGCCAGCCGCGCACGCTGGGCCTCAAGGAGCTGATCGAGGTCTTCCTGCGGCACCGCTACGACGTGTGTCGGCGGCGCAGCCAGTTCCGCCGGGACAAGGCCGCCGCGCGGCTGCATCTGGTCGAGGGACTCCTGATCGCGATCCTCGACATCGACGAGGTCATCCAGCTGATCCGCTCCTCCGACAACGCCGCGGTGGCCAAGGAGCGCCTGCAGGCGGTCTTCGACCTCTCCGAGCTCCAGGCGGAGTACATCTTGGACATGGCCCTGCGCCGGCTCACCAAGTTCTCCAAGCTCGAGCTGGACAAGGAGCAGAGCGAGCTGCAACGGACCATCGAGCACCTCGACGCGATCCTGGCCGACGACCAGTTGCTGCGCGAGCTCGTCTCCGACGAGCTCGCCGAGGTCGCCGCGACCTACGGCACCCCGCGCCGCACCGTGCTGCTGGCCTCCGCGGGGTCGGCCGCGATCGAGGCGCAGAAGATGTCGGTGGAGGTCGCCGACGACCCGTGCTTCGCGCTGCTCTCCTCCACCGGCCTGCTCGCTCGTACGGCGAGCGCCGACCCCATCGGCGTGGGAGGCGCGCGGGCCGGCCACGACGTCATCACCTCCGCGGTGCGCACCTCGGCTCGCGGCGAGATCGGCGTGCTGACCTCCCGCGGCCGGCTGCTCCGGCTCGGCGTGCTCGACCTGCCGGCGATCCCCGCCACGGCCGGCGACCCCAATCTGGCCGGCGGCGTGCCGCTCTCGGCGCTGCTCTCGCTGGACGGCGGCGAGCGGGTGCTCGCCCTGTGCACGTTGAGTGCCGAAGGCCCGGGACTCGCGTTGGGCACGCGCCTGGGCGTGGTGAAGCGAGTCCGGCCGGAGGTGCTCGGCAAGGACGAGTGGGAGGTGATCAACCTCGCCGACGGGGACGAGGTGGTCGGCGCCCTCGAGCTGCGCACCGGCGAGGAGGAGCTCTGCTTCGTCACCTCCGACGCCCAACTGCTGCGCTTCCCGGCCGACTCGGTGCGCCCGCAAGGGCGCAGCGGCGGCGGCATCGCGGGCATCCGGGTGGCACACGGCTCCCGGGTGGTCTTCTTCGGTGCGCTCGATCCGGGCACGCCCGCCGGGCACGCGCCCGTGGTGGTGACGGTCTCCGGTTCCTCCGCCGCCCTGCCCGGCACCGAGGCCGGGTCGGTCAAGGTCACGCCGTTCCGCGAGTATCCGGGCAAGGGACGGGCGACCGGCGGCGTCCGGTGCCACCGCTATCTCAAGGGCGAGGATGCGCTCGTCTTCGCCTGGGCGGGGCCCGCACCGGCCCGCGCCGCGGCCGCCAGCGGTGCTCCGGTCGACCTGCCCGAGGCGGACGGACGACGCGACGGGTCAGGGGTTCCCGCCGCGCAGCCCATCGACGCCTGCTCGAGCCCGGTCGGCATCCTGGTCGAGGGCGTCTCGGACGATCCCGGCGTGGCAGGCTGAGCGCATGCGCCGTACCTCCCGTCGTCTCCTGCCCCCGGTCGGGCTGGTCGTCGGGTCGGTCATCGGGCTGGGGCTGCTCGGCTCGCTGGCCGGCTGCGGCGGCGGATCCGACGAGGTCGATCTGACGCCCGCCAAGGTGCTGGCGCTGGCCGAGAACCACCTCGACGACACCAGCGGAGTCGACTTCTCGATCACGAGCGACGACGTGCCCGACGGCGTGGTGGCACTCACCAAGGCCGACGGCGAGCTCACCAAGGCACCGGCGTTCAAGGGCAGCATCACGGTGCCGATCAGCGGGGTCTCGGCCACCGTCCAGGTGGTCTCGGTCGACGGCACCACCTACGCCAAGCTGCCGTTGGTCAACAGCTGGCAACAGATCGATCCGGCCGACTTCGGCGTCCCCGATCCGGCCACCCTGCTCGACCCGGACACCGGGATCGCCTCGCTGCTCAAGGCCACCCAGAGCGCGAAGAAGGGCGACAGCGTCCGCGGCGGGAAGGACAACAAGTCGATCCTCACCGAGTACAGCGGCACCCTGCCCGGCGACGATGTCGCCACGGTGCTCCCGGGCGCTGCCGGCGAGTTCGACGTCACCTACACCATCGATGACGACGAGATGCTCTCCAAGGCGGTCATCACCGGCCACTTCAACGGCACCGACGTCGCCGAGAACACCTACACCGTGACCATCGACGAGTACGGCGTCGACACCGAGATCACCAAGCCGTGAGCGCGCCGGCTCCCAGCGCCCGGCCGGCGCCGGCGGCCCGGGCGCTGCTGGCGCTGGC
>NZ_JASGET010000004.1:0-9088 GCF_047606145.1 Nocardioides sp.
CCACCTCCAACCCTGGACCCACGGCGGAGCCACCGACCTGACCAACGGCATCAGCCTGTGCGGACACCACCACCGCCGCACCCACGACCCGGACTACACCACCACCCGCCTCCCCAACGGCACCCTCAAATTCCACCGACGAACATAAGCCGACGATCTGGGCTCAGCGCTCGCCACTCGACCAACGGGCAAGGAATCCACCTCGGTCCACGCATGAGACACCGCGGGACGACCCGCGGGTTGACGTCGGCGAGTGGATCGGGCGACATGCGCGGGCTCAAGACCTCACCAGCCGACCGATCAGCTCCGCCGTCTCCCCCGGGTCGAGGTCGAGCGCGCCGTCGCCGATCACCAGCTCGGTACGCACTCGGCCGGGCTCCTCGCTCGGCTCCCAGGGGCGGCAGAAGGCGACGCCGTGCTCCTCGATGGCGGCACCCTACGGACACCCCGGCGGCCTCGCCGTAGCCTGCTGACCATGGACCAGGACCTGCTCGATGCGACGGTCCGGGCGTGCCGAGAGCTCATCGCCCGGCGGTACCCGGACGACGACCACCACGGCGCGGCCGCGATGCTGTTGGCCGACGGCACGATCCTGACCGGGACCGCCCCGACCGCGATCAACCCGGCGGTCGAGGTCTGCCACGAGATCGAGCCGTACTGCGGCGCCCACCGACTCGATCAGCCGATCCTCGCCTCGGTCTGCCTGCACCGTGAGCCGGGTGGCCGCCTCCTCGTGCTGGCACCGTGTGGCGTCTGTCGTGAACGACTCGCGGTGCATGGTCCCGGAGTGCTGGTGGCGGTCGCCCACCGGGCGGATCCGACGGTGATCGTCTGGAAGCGTCTCAACGAGGTCCTCCCGGACTACTGGATGATCGCCTTCCCGGACGAGGTCGACCCCGCCTGGCGGTCCTGACGCGACGCAGCCGACCGGGCCGAACACGTCCGCAGCGGCGGGGCAGCCGACGCCGCCCGCTCGCATTGCTCCGGGCGGCGTTCCCGACCTGAATACCGTCGCCTCACGTGGCACTCGGGCTGGGTGAAGCGCTTGAGCTCTCCGAACTCCTGGGAAGGGCCGGGGCGGTGACCGCTGACAGCTCCACCTCGAGAAGTCGATCCACCGACACCTCGCCGTCGCCCAGTACCTGATAGAGGACTCCGTCAACGACCACCATGACCATCCCCAGCGGCGAGGGGCCGGGCGGTATGACCAAGGCCGAGTGCCCGTCGACGTCCTCGATGCGGCCCTCGCCATAGCTCGACAGCATGTCCTTCCATTTACTGTCGACGTCGACGTCACCCCAACCGTCTTCGAACGACACCGTGATGATTCCGGACTGGACATAGAGTGGTGAAGCGTCGGTCGAGGGCTCATTACCGGTGGAGAAGGTCAAGAAAGGTGTATTCCCTCCCGGACAGTTCCAGGCGCCGGTGAAGTTGTCCTTCGAGGCAGCCGCGACATCAGGCATGTGCACGGGCACATCGGCCAGATCGACCACCTCCTGCAGGGTTCGTCTTACCGACCCGCCAGCACATGGCTCTCCGGGCTCGACCGTCAATTGAATTCCGTCGGAACCTTGCCGCGCGTCGGTCCTGGACCGTGCGCCACTCGATTCATCGAAGACTCCCGCCGCACGCAGCGAGAAGACGAGACAAGCAGCTCCTGCGGCTCCGACCCCTAGCGCGAATAGCGGGGACCGACGCCTCCCAACTGATACGTCCTTCTTCTTCATCGCTTACCCCTTCGCGGTTCCCAGCGACTTGTTACTAGTTATCGACTATCACAGTGTTCGCATCTGGAGTACTGACGTCGTAGTCTGGATCAGTATCGTATCTTCCCACCGCATTGTCCCACGATGTCCAGCCGTTGGAATCGTGATACTCAGCTAGATTGTTAAATCGAGTATACCCATCATCTGCTGCCGCTCCTCGCTCGGTCGCGACCCAGTTGTAGCCCTTGGAGAAGTTCATGTCGACACCGCTCGACTGCAATTCATTCCCGTTGAAATAGGATCCCCAGTAGGTGTTACCATTCGTATCTGAAACTCGGAAAGCGTCGTATTGCTTGGATGTGGGATGGCGATCCGAGAAGACGCCACAACTTACAAGACTCCCGTCCGAGTTGATGGCCCAGAAGAACAGAGTTGGCTCTGTGTAGAAGTGGTTTCGATACGGACTGCAGTTGCTGTAACCAATGAGATATCCAAACTCAAAAGACCCCGTAAGATTACTGGACCTTACGTAGACCGAGGATATTCTCTGACACGCAGCTCCTGCTGCAACCCAGACTTGGCTTCGAGTACCGCGGCTGTCATCACTGTAGGTTTGATTGGGCTGCTCTACCCCTACGTTCTGGCCATAGTCACCGTCATTGACGCAAGCAACGCCTTGTTCGGCACTCGCACTGGAAAGTGCACAGAACGGAATCAGTACACCTAGAGCCAAGAAGAACCCAATAGTTGCCAATCCGGCCGCAGAAACCGCTGGCCGAAATAACTGCACCTCACAATGATCACCGTTCATAGACTTGAACTGTTTCGCCGCCAAGCAACCTAGACCATAGTCCAAACGGGCCATTTTCGCGTAGTCCACATCCCGGTGCGACAGGCTGCTCTCGACGAGCACGAACACGCTACTCCCAGAAGACCCGGTCGACCACCCCATGGGCGAGCCGGGTGGCACGCAGGTAGTCGTTGACCATCTCGTCGGTGGCACCGGCCGGGTAGCCCAGGATCGAGGCGACCGCGTGCTTCTCCACCGGGCCGTCGGGCAGTGAGTCGGCCGGCCGGCCGCGGGCCAGGGTGACGGCGTTGCGGACCCGGCTGACCAGGCGCCAGGCCTCGATCAGCACCTCCGCGTCCGGGTCGCTGACCAATCCCGCCTCCCGGGCAGCGCTCAGCGCGTCGAGGGTGCGCGGGGTGCGCAGTCCGGGCACCCGGTGGGCATGGCGCAACTGCAGCAGCTGGACCGTCCACTCGATGTCGGCCAGCCCCCCGCGGCCGAGCTTGAGATGGGTCGTCGGATCCGCCCCGCGCGGCAGCCGCTCGGCGTCGACGCGACCCTTGATCCGCCGGATCTCCCGGACGTCGTCGTCGCTGAGTCCACCGGCCGGGTAGCGCAGCGGGTCGATCAGCTCGGTGAACTCCTGGCGCAGCGACTCGTCCCCGACCACGGCGTCGGCCCGCAACAGCGCCTGCGCCTCCCACACGTGCGACCACTTGGCGTAATAGGCCCGGTAGGCGTCGAGGGTGCGCACCATCGGACCCGAGCGTCCCTCGGGTCTCAGGTCGGCATCCAGCTCGAGGGCCGGGTCGGCACCGGGCAGGGCCAGCAGCCGCCGCAGCTCTCCGACCACCGCCTGGGCGAACGACCCCGCCACCTGCGCCTCGACCCCGGGCTGCGGCTGGTGCACGAAGAGCACGTCGGCGTCGCTGGCATAGGACAGCTCGAAGCCGCCGTACCTGCCCATCGCGACGATCGCCATCCGGGTGGGTGCCCTCTCCAGCCCGCGCGCCACCACCTGGTCGGCGATGACCGCCCGCAGCGAGGCCCCCAGCGTGGCGTCGGTGATCCGGGAGAGTCCGGCCCCGACCGCCTCGATGTCGGCGGCGCCGAGCAGCTCGGCGGCCGAGAGCCGGAACAGCTCGCGTCGCCGTACCGCCCGAACGGCCCGTACGGCGAGCTCGGCACGCCCGCCGGCCTCGGCCCGGCGAACGGCGCCGGCGAGCATCTCCTCGGTCAGCGCGTCGGCGCCGGGCGGCTCGAGCGAGTCGCCGAGGATCCGCAGCGCCTCCGGCTCCCGCTCCAGCAGCACGGTGGTGTACCGCGAGGTGGAGAGCACCCGGGCCAGCCGCTCGGCGATCTCACCCTCGTCGCGCAACGCCCGCAGATACCACGGGGACTCCCCCAGCGCCTCGCTGATCCGCCGGAACCCGAACAGGCCCGCATCCGGGTCGGCGCCCTCGGCGAACCACTCGAGCATCACCGGCAACAGGGTGCGCTGCACCTTGGCCCGCCGGGTGACGCCGGCGGTCAGCGCCTCGAGATGCCGCAGTGCCGCCTTCGGGTCGCCGTATCCGAGGGCGGTCAGCCGCTCCTCGGCCGCCTCCGGGGAGAGCCTGGCCTCGCCCGAGGGCAGCTTGGCGACCGCGCTCAGCAGCGGACGATAGAAGAGCTTCTCGTGCAGCCGCCGCACCTCCAACCGCTGGTGGGCCCACTCCCTGGCCAGCGCCTCGGTCGGCTCGCGCAGGAACCCCAGTGAGCGGCCCAGCCGGCGCAGCGACGCCTCGTCCCGCGGGACGACGTGGGTGCGACGCATCCGGTAGAGCTGGATGCGGTGCTCCATGGTGCGCAGGAACGCATAGGCCCGGTGCAGCGCCTCGCCGTCCTCGCGGCCGACGTAGCCCCGCGCGGTCAGCTCGTGCAGCGCGGAGAGCGTCGTCGGCGCGCGGAGCGCCGAGTCGGTGCGGCCGTGCACCAGCTGCAGCAGCTGGACGGCGAACTCGACGTCGCGCAGGCCGCCGGCCCCCAGCTTGAGCTCGCGGTCGGCATCCTTGACCGGGATGTGCGCGATCACCCGGCGGCGCATCGCCTGGGTGTCGGCGACGAAGCCGTCGCGTTCGGCGGCGGACCAGATCAGCGGCTGCAGCATCTCCACATAGGCCCGGCCGAGCTCGAGGTCACCGGCGGCGGGCCGGGCCTTGAGCAGGGCCTGGAACTCCCAGGTGCTGGCCCAGCGCTCGTAGTAGGCCAGGTGCCCCGACAGCGTGCGCGAGAGCTGGCCGGCCTTGCCCTCCGGCCGCAGCGCGGCGTCGACCTGCCACACGGCGCCCTCGCCGGTGTGGACCGAGCAGATCTGCATCAGATGGCCGGCCAGGCTGGTCGCGGTCCGCAGCGCGGTCTCGTCGGAGACCTCCGCCTGCGCCGCGTCATCGTCCTGGGCTGCCTCGCCCTGCGCCGATCCGGCCGATGCCTCGGCGGCCGCCTCGTGCACGAAGATCACGTCGACGTCGGAGACGTAGTTCAACTCGTGGCCACCGCACTTGCCCATCGCCACCACCGCGAACCGGATCCGGGCAGCGGCCGGCCCGACCCGGGCGCGGGCGATGGCGAGCGCGGCGTCCAGGGTGCCGACGGCCAGGTCGGAGAGCTCCGCGGCCGCATCGGCCAGCGCGAGATCGTGCGCCAGGTCGCGCGCCACCAGCCGGAGCAGCAGCCGGCGGTACTCCACCCGCAGCGCGTCGACCGCCTCGGCGTCCGGCAGCGTCGCGATCGGCGCCGGCTCGAGCGGATCCGCTCCCACCACGCGCAGCAGCGCGGCGCGCATCGACGCCGCCGAGGGCCGGGTCGACCCGAGCACCGGATCGCGCAGCTCGAGCCAGTGCTCCGGATGCCTGACCAGATGGTCGCCGAGCGCGACCGAGGCACCGAGCACGGACAGCACCCGCATCGCGGTGCCCTCGTCGTCGACCAGGGCGGCCAGCAGTCCGCCGGAGGTGTCCGGCCGTGGATCGGCCTCCGCCAGGGCGTCGACCACCGCGAGCAGACCGGACAGGGCCAGGTCCGGGTCGGCGGTGCGGCCCAGGAGGGCCAGCAGCGGATCCGCGGCCGCACCCAGCCGCTCGAGCCGCGGCATCGCCGCGTCCGGGTCGTTGAAGCCGAGCCGCAGGAGCGTGCCCTTCCCGGTGACCTGTCGTGCCATGGCTCAGCGCTCTCCGGGACCCGGTACGCCGGTCGACTCGGCCGCGGCTCGGCGACCCCTGACCAGGGCGGCGAACGCCTCGGCCAACCGGCGCCAGGTGGCCGACAGCTCCGCCGCGGCCTCGACCACCGGCGCCACCACCCGCTCCTCGTCGGTGTCCCCGTCGCCGGTGCCCTCCTCGCCGGCCCGGCCCGCGAGCGCCGCCCGGTGCGAGGCCGCCCAGCCGCGCACCACCTCGGCGTCCGCCTCGGGATGGAACTGCACCCCCCACACCGTCGGCGCGTGCCGGGCGGCCTGGACCTGCCCGTCCAGGGTGCTCGCCAGCCGCAGCCCGCCGGGGGGCAGCTCGGTGACCACGTCCTCGTTCCAGTGCACGGCCCGGTCCTCGCCGGCGATGTCGCGCACCAGCGGGTCGAAGATGATCTCCGGCTCCCAGTCCACCTGGCGCAACCCGAT
This sequence comes from Nocardioides sp., assembly GCF_047606145.1. Lineage (GTDB taxonomy): Bacteria > Actinomycetota > Actinomycetes > Propionibacteriales > Nocardioidaceae > Nocardioides. The sequence goes on from NZ_JASGET010000004.1 coordinate 6,155, forward strand.
GGTCGGACCGAACGGGTTGGCGGCGACCGCGCCGCCCAGCGCCTGCGCGGCGAGCTGGTGGCCCAGGCAGATGCCGAGGGTCGGCACCCGCAGCCGGGCCGCCTGGGCGATCAGATCGCGCACCGCCGGCAACCAGGGGCTGGCCTCGTCGTCGAGGGCGGAGACCGCTCCGCCGAGAACCAGCAGGCCGTCGTACGACCCGGCTCGGAGGTCCGGGCCGGCAAGGCCGTCGGCGCGGTCGGCGCGCCGTATCTCGAGGCGCACCCCGGCCTGCGCCAGCCAGTCGCCGAACAGCGCCACCGGACAGCTCGGCTGGTGCTGGACGACCAGGACCCGCGGGTGGCTCATCTGCGAGGGCGACCCGGACCGTCCTGGCTCGCCGGCCGGCATCACAGCACCGGAAGCATCCGGTTGCGCTCGAACGCGGAGACCTGTCCGCGGTAGTCGGACCATTCCTGGCGCTTGTTGCGCAAGAAGAAGTCGAAGACGTGCTCGCCCAGGGTCTCGGCGAGCAGTTCGGAGTCCTCGGCGATGTCGATGGCCTTGTCCAGGCTGGTCGGCAGCGAGTCGATGCCGAGGTTCCGGCGCTCGCGGTCGGTCAGGCTCCACACGTTGTCCTCGGCCTCCCGAGGCAGCTCGTAGCCCTCCTCGACGCCCTTCATCCCGGCGGCGAGGACCACCGCGTAGGCCAGGTAGGGGTTGCACGCCGAGTCGATGCTGCGGACCTCGATCCGGGTCGACTGGCCCTTGAGCGGCTTGTACATCGGCACCCGCACCATCGCCGAGCGGTTGTTGTGCCCCCAGCAGATGTACGGCGGCGCCTCGCTGCCGCCGAGGATCCGCTTGTAGGAGTTGACCCACTGGTTGGTCACCACGGTGATCTCCGCGGCGTGCCGCAACAACCCGGCGATGAACTGCCGGCCGGTCTTGGACAGCTGGTACTCCGCGCCGGACTCGTAGAACGCGTTGGCGTCACCCTCGAACAGGCTCAGGTGGGTGTGCATCCCCGAGCCGGGGTACTCGGTGAACGGCTTCGGCATGAAGCTGGCCCAGATGCCCTGCCCGAGCGCGACCTCCCGGATGACGGTGCGGAACGTCATGATGTTGTCGGCGGTGGACAGCGCGTCGGCGTAGCGCAGGTCGATCTCCTGCTGGCCGGGGCCGTTCTCGTGGTGGCTGAACTCCACCGAGATGCCCATCGCCTCCAGCATGGTGATCGCCTCGCGCCGGAAGTCCGCGCCCATCGACTGCGCGGTGTGGTCGAAGTAGCCCGAGCTGTCCACCGGCACCGGCGGGACGTCGGGGGTCGGCGAGTCCTTGAAGAGGTAGAACTCGATCTCCGGGTGGGTGTAGAAGGTGAAGCCCTTCTCCGCCGCCCGGGACAGGGTGCGCTTGAGCACGTGCCGCGGGTCGGCGTACGACGGAGAGCCGTCGGGCATCACGATGTCGCAGAACATCCGCGCGGTCTTGGGGCCCTGGTCACGCCAGGGCAACAGCTGGAAGGTGGTCGGGTCGGGCAGGGCGAGCATGTCGGACTCGGTGACGCGGGCGAAGCCCTCGATCGCGCTGCCGTCGAAGCCGATGCCCTCGGCGAAGGCGCCCTCCAGCTCGGCCGGCGCCACCGCCACCGACTTCAGATAGCCGAGCACATCGGTGAACCAGAGCCGGACGAACCGGACGTCACGCTCCTCGAGTGCCCGCAGCACGAAGTCCTCTTGCTTGCTCATGGCGTCACCCTATCCACGCCTCGCTCACCGGTGGACGAGGAGTGCCAGGGTCGCCAGACTCACCGACCAGGACAGGAAACTGCCGAGCAGGAAGTACTCGGTGACCTCGTCGATGGTCGGCCCCTCGGTGGCGGTGCGGAAGGACTGCAGCTCGGGCCAGCGCAGCAACCCCTTGGCGGCGATCACCAGGCTCGCCGCGGTCAGCTGGCCGGCCAGGCCGAGACCCACCAGCACCAGCCGCTCCATCGGGCCGAGCAGTCGCCCGCCCTTGAGCCGGACGCTGGCGTCGTGGCTGGGCCGGGCCGGGTTGATGGTGCCGGTCACCGCCAACACCAGCCGGACCACGACGTTGCCGGTGCTGAGCTGGACCAGCAGTGCGCCGAAGACCAGCAGGGCCCGGTCGGGGTCGACACCCGACCACCAGGGCGAGGCGTCCAGCCAGTCCCCGACCGGGCCGCCGCCCTCCCCCGCCAGCGGCGCGAGCAGCAGCGCGGCGGCCAGCGCGAGCACGAGCAACGCCAGCGGCCACTGCGGCCGCCCCCTGCCGAACCCCTGCCGCACCAGCACCCCCCAGCCGATCACGATCGCCGCGATGACCAGCAGCGCGACCACGTCGCCGGCAGCGGTCAGGCCGGCCAGCAGGCCGAGCGCCACCGTGAGCACCGCGGCCACCGTCTCCGGCAGCAGTCGCACCGGCCGCAGCGAGTGGCCCAGATCGGCGAGGCCGAGGCCGGCCAGCAGCAGCGCCAGCCAGCTCATCGCACCGGACCGCTCTCATCGACACCGGCCTGGTCGACCCCGGCCTGGTCGACCCCGGCCTCGTCGACCCCGGCCTGGTCAACCCCGGCCTCGTCGACCCCGGCCTCGTCGACCCCGGCCTCGTCGACTACCGGCCCGATCCCCGCCAGCAGCTCGCCGGCGCGGAGCACGCCGCGCAGCCCGTCCCGCCGCACCCGCTGGGAGACCGCGGAGGCGCTCACCGCCAGGTCGGCGGCGATCCGGGTCTGGCTCATGCCGCCGAGCATGCCAGCCAGCACCGACAGCGACAGCGGTCCCAGGCCGCCGAGCAGCTCGTCGCGAGCGATGAGCGCGGCGTTGACCGCCGCCTCGAGCCCGGGCTGGTGCGCCGGCGGCGCCTCGACGTACGCCGTCCGGAGATGGCGCGAGCCGGCCCGCGCCTGCGCCGTCTCGACCGCCTCGATCGCCG
>NZ_JASGET010000005.1:0-4497 GCF_047606145.1 Nocardioides sp.
GCTGGCCGACGTCGAGGCGGCCGCCGGCGCGCTGGAGACCCGGCTGGTGGCCGATGCCGGCGAGGCCGCCGCGCTGTGGCGGATCCGGGAGGACGGCGCGGGTCTGGCCGGGGTCAGCCTGCCGACCCCGGCACACTCCGGCTGGGAGGACGCCGCGGTGCCGCCGGAGCATCTCGGCGCCTGGCTGCGCGACTTCGACGAGCTGCTCGAGAGCCATGGCCTGCACGGCTATCCGTACGGTCACTTCGGCGACGGCTGCGTGCACTGCCGCATCGACTTCCCGTTCCGGGCCGGCGACCCGGCCAGCTCGGCGGTGTTCCGCGAGTTCATGACCGCCTGTGCCGAGCGGCTCTCGGCCTACGGCGGCTCGCTGTCGGGGGAGCACGGCGACGGCCGGGTGCGCAGCGAGCTGCTCAGCACCATGTACGACGAGACCTCGCTGGCCCTGTTCGCCCGGGTCAAGCAGATCTGCGACCCCGACGACCTGCTCAACCCCGGCAACATCGCCTCGCCGGACGGCTCCGCCCCCGCCTCGATCACCGACGACCTGCGGCCGGTGCGGGCGCGGACGCGCCCGGCCCATCCCGGCCTGCGCCTGGTGCATGACGGCGGCGACCTGGGTGCGGCGGTGCATCGCTGCACCGGCGTCGGCAAGTGCGTGGCGCCGAAGACGGCCGGCGTGATGTGCCCCTCCTACCTCGCCACCCGCCAGGAGAAGGACTCCACCCGTGGCCGCGCCCGGGTGCTGCAGGAGGCCCTCGACGCGGGGTCGGGCACGCTGCTCGGCGGCCTGGCGGACGAGGCGGTGACGGACGCCCTCGACCTCTGCCTGGCCTGCAAGGGCTGCGCCTCGGACTGCCCAACCGGCATCGACATGGCGACGTACAAGTCCGAGGCGCTCTACCAGAAGTACGACGCGCCCGGCGCCTCCGCGCGCCGTCCGCGCTCGCACTACCTGCTCGGCCGGCTGCCGATGTGGGCCCGGCTGGCGGCGCCGATGGCCCGGATGGCGAACGCGTCGATGAGGATCGGTCCGGTCGCCCGGCTGGCGAAGAGGACCGCCGGGATCGACCAGCGGCGCTCGATCCCGGCCTTCGCGACCCGCACGCTCAAGCGGTCGGCGCGGACCGCGCGTCTGGACGCCGAGACGCCGGACGTGTGGATCTGGGCCGACTCGTTCACCGACCACTTCTTCACCTCCTCCGGGCACGGCGCCATCCGGTTCCTGGAGTCCCAGGGACTGCGGGTCCGGGTGATCGCGGACCGGGCCTGCTGTGGGCTCACCTGGATCACCACCGGCCAACTGGACCAGGCCCGCTCGATCATGGAGCGGACCCTGCGGACCCTGGCGCCGTACGTGGCCAGCGGCGTACCCGTCGTCGGCCTGGAGCCGTCCTGCACCGCCACCCTGCGGAGCGACTCGCGCGAGCTCTGTGCGCTGCCGGAGGCCGAGACGGTGGCCACCGGCGTGCTCACCTTCGCCGAGCTCGTCACCCGGCTGGTCGACGAGGGCCGGGTCACGCTGCCCGATCTGCGCGGAGTCGAGGTGGTGGCGCAGCCGCACTGCCACCAGCATGCAGTGCTGGGCTGGGCGGCCGACCAGGCGCTGCTGCAGCGGGCGGGCGCCACCGTGACCAAGGTGTCGGGCTGCTGCGGGCTGGCCGGGAACTTCGGCGTCGAGCAGGGTCACTACGAGGTCTCGGTGGCGGTCGCCGAGACCCATCTGCTGCCGGCGGTGCGCGCGCATCCGGAGGCGGTCGTGCTGGCCGACGGGATGTCCTGCCGGGTGCAGCTCGACGACCTGGCCGATGTCCCGGCGATGCACCTGGCCGAGCTGTTCGCCGCCCGGTCTCCCGCTCCGCGGCCCTGATCTCCCGCTCCGCGGCCCTGATCTCCCGGGCGCCCGCCGCCGGCGTGTCGCGGAGCACGACGTCGGCGGCCGATCTCGGCCCGGGATGTCGGCCCGGGATGTCGGCCCGGGATGTCGGCCCGAGGCGGGGCGCTCCTAGACTGTGGAGGTGAATCCGCGCCACCGTCGTCTGATCATCCCGACGGCGCTGGGGATCCTGCTGCTGGTGGTCCTGATCGCGGCGGTGACCAAGTGAGTGGCATGAGTGGCCTCAGCGGCCAGGGGACGGCGGACCGGTGAGCGCCGAGCCGCTGCCGCGGGCCTTGGATCGGATGCGCGGCCTGCTCCTGGACCCCGACGCGCTGGTCAAGGCGGTGGCCTCGGGCCGGCAGAGGGGCCGGCAGCCGAGCTGGCGGCGGGCGGAGCTGCGCTACGTCGACCTCAAGGCGGGACGGCATCTGCAGATCACGACGTACGACGCGACGCAGGCGCACACCGCCAACCATTCCGGTGAGGCGGCGAAGCAGGCCGTCGACGCGCTGCTGGACGAGCCGTTCGGTCACTGGAACGTGCAGACCTCCACCGAGCGGCACGCGCTGCGCGTCACCAAGCGGCTCGAGGCGCTGGTGCACACCACCCGGCGGGCGACGCCGGTGCGGGTCGACCGTGACCACGACCAGGCGAAGCAGCGGCTGCTCGCCGAGGACGACGAGCTGTTCCGGGTGCTCGGGCTGAGCGACGGCGAGGGGCGGCTCAAGCCGAGCCGGCAGGCGAAGTTCCGGCAGGTGGAGGAGTTCCTGCGCCAGGTGGACGCGGCCGTGGCCGAGGCCCGGTCCAGCGGCCGGCTGCGTCGCCCGACCAGCGACGACCCGCTGCGGATCGTGGACCTCGGCTGCGGCAACGGCTACCTGACCTTTGCCGCACAGCGCTACCTGGCCGAGGTCAAGGGACTGCCGGTGAGCGTCGTCGGGGTCGACGTCAAGCAGCAGTCCGCCGACCACAACGCCGAGGCCGCCGCTCGGCTCGGCATCGAGGCCGAGTTCGTGGTCGGCAGCATCTCCGGGGTCGAGCTGGACCGCGCCCCGGACGTCGTGCTCGCCCTGCACGCCTGCGACACCGCCACCGACGACGCACTCGCCCGGGCGGTCGGGTGGCGGGCGCCGCTGGTGCTCGCCGCGCCCTGCTGCCACCACGACATCGCCGCCCAGCTGCGTGTGGCGCCGACCCCGGCGCCGTACGCGATGCTGACCCGGCACGGCATCCTGCGCGAACGATTCGCCGACACGCTCACCGATGCGCTGCGATCCTCGCTGCTGCGGCTCTCCGGCTACCGGGTCGAGGTGGTGCAGTTCGTGGAGAGCCGGCACACTCCGCGCAACACCCTGCTGCGGGCGGTGCGCACCGGCGCGGGCCGGGGCCCGGAGCACGACGAGGCGGCACGCGAGGAGTACGACGCGCTGGTGACCACCTGGGGCGTGCGACCCCGGCTCGGCGATCTGCTCGGGCTCGCCCCCGGGAGCCGGCCGGCGTGATCGTCCGGGCACTGACCGCGCTGAGCGTCGTACCCTTCGTGCTCGGCGCGGCGGCCGCGCCCGCGCAGCATCGCGATGTCGTGTTCGGCTTCACCGACGCGGCGATCGACGAGGCCAGCGCCCTGGTCGCGCTGCCCGGTGGTCTCTTCGCCACCACCAACGACTCCGGCGACACCGGCCGGGTGTTCGCGGTGGACGCACACGGTGACACCGTCGGCGTCACCCGGTGGGGCGACGCCACCGATGTCGAGGCGCTGGCGGCGGCACCGGACGGAAGGATCTGGGTCGGCGACATCGGGGACAACCGATCGGTGCGCCCCTCGGTCCAGGTGGCTGAGGTCCCGGTCGGTCGGGGAGACCGGACGGTGACGCCGACCGTCTACGACCTGGTCTATCCCGATGGCTCCCACGATGCCGAGACGCTGTTGTGCGACCCCGCCACCGGGCGGCTCTACGTGGCCACCAAGCAGTGGGCGGGCGGCGTGCTGTACGCCGCTCCGCGTCGGCTCTCGGCCGCGCATCCGAACCGGCTGCGGAAGGTCGCGGCGGTGCTGCCGATCGCCACCGACGGCGTCTTCCTCCCCGACGGCCGGCACGTCATCATCCGGGGCTATCCGAGCGCCACCGTCTATCGCTGGCCGTCGATGCGGCCGGTGCGGTCACTCGCGATGCCGGTGCAGCCGCAGGGCGAGGGGATCGCCGTCACAGCCCCCACCGCGTCGGCGGTGGGGCAGGTGCTCGTGAGCAGCGAGGGGCTGCACTCGAAGGTGCTCCGGGTCGCGTTGCCGGCGGGGCTCCGCCGTACGCTCGGGCTGGCCCGACTCCCGGCATCCTCCTCCGGCGCCTCAACTGCCTCGACCGGATCGACTCCGTCCCCGTCGCCCGCTCCGGGGACCGACTCGTCTGCTCCGGGGACGGATTCGACGGCGCCGAGGGCCGATTCGGCTGGGAAGGAGACCGGCCACGAGTGGTGGCCGTGGCTGATCGTCGCAGTGGTGGGGGCCGGTGCCGCCGGGGCGATCTGGCGGGTAACACGTTGTCCACCTAGGTAGCAGCCCGTCGCAACAGGCTGCTACCTAGGAGCCGCAGCGGCCGGGCCTCGGCCGAGCCGGCGCC
>NZ_JASGET010000006.1:0-22742 GCF_047606145.1 Nocardioides sp.
CTCCGGCGCCGAGGCCGCTGCCGCGGTGGCGACGGCGCGGCACCGGGCGGCCGCCGGCACTGGTGCGGTCCTGATCGGCCTCGCGGCGCGGGCCATCGAGGTGAGCGTCGAGTACACCTCGGCACGCCGTCAGTTCGGGGCCCCGGTCGGCAGCTTCCAGGCGGTCAAGCACCACCTCGCCAACGCCCAGATCGCCGTCGAGACCGCGCGCCCCGTCGTGGAGGCGTCGGCGTGGGCGCTGGCCGCCGGTGACCCCGAGGCGCCGCGCCTCGCCTCGATGGCGAAGGCGACCGCCAACCAGGCCGCCCGGATCACCGCCAAGGCGGCTCTTCAGGTCCACGGCGCCATCGGCTACACGATGGAGGCCGACCTGCACCTCTACCTGATGCGGATCTGGAGCCTCCTCAACGCCTGGGGCACCACCGAGGCTCACCTCGACCTGGTGGCCGCCACGCTGGTCCGGTAGGCGCCGGGAGATGCGTCAGCCGGTGACGACCATCGCGGAGCCGTGGCCGAAGAGACCGTGGTTGATGGCGACCGCCGCATGGGCGTTGTCGACCTGGCGCTGGCCGGCGTCGCCGCGCACCTGGAGCGTCATCTCGACGACCTGGGCGATCGCCTGCGCGGGGACCGCCTCGCCGAAGCTGGCCAGGCCGCCACTGGGGTTGACCGGCAGCGAGCCACCGAGTGCGGTGACACCGTCGTGCAGCAGGCGCTCGGCTTCGCCAACCGGGCACAGGCCCAGGTGCTCGTACCAGTCGAGCTCCAGCGCAGTGGAGAGGTCGTAGACCTCGGCCAGCGACAGGTCGTCGGGCCCGATCCCCGCCTCGGCATACGCCGTGAGCGCGAGCGTGCGCTTGAACGTCTCATCCGGTGCCGACACGCCCAGGGTGGAGTCGGAGGCGAAGTTGGGCATCTCGATGATGTCGTGCGGGTAGGTCGGGGAGTGGGTCGCCAGACCGGCCAGCTTGACCGGGGTGGACGGCGCGAGACGCCGCTCGGCGTACTCCATGCTCGTCACGACGAGCGCGGCCGCACCGTCGCTGGTCGCGCAGATGTCGAGCAGGTGCAGTGGCTCGGCGACGTACGGGCTGGCCAGGACGTCGTCCTCGGTGACCACTGTGGTGAACCGGGCGTTCGGGTTGAGCGCGCCGGCACGGCTGTTCTTCGCCTTGACCTTGGCGAAGTCACGCTGGGTCGCACCGTAGAGCGAGATCCGGCGCTGCGCGTAGAGCCCGAAGTACGTCGGGTTGGTGGCGCCCAAGAGCCGGAACCGGAGCCAGTCCGGATCGGTGCCGTCGCCGGAGCCGAACGGTCCGAAGAACCCGTCCGGAGCCACATCGGCACCCACCACCAGCGCGACGTCGCACAACCCGGCCAGGATGTGCGCGCGGGCCACTTCGAGGGCCTGAGCGCCCGACGCACAGGCGGCGAACGAGCTGCTCAGCCGGCTGCCGTTCCAGCCCAGGTCCTGGGCGAACGCGGCACCGCTGACGAGACCCGGGTAGCCGCCACGCCAGGTGTTGGCACCCGCCACGAGCTGGACGTCGGTCCAGTCCAGGCCGGCGTCCGCCAAGGCGGCCCGGGCCGCAACACGGCCGTAGTCGAGGAACGACCTCCCGAACTTGCCCCACGGGTGCATGCCGACGCCGGCGATGGCGACCGGAGCCACGTTCTGATCCTGCCTCATCGGGCACGCTCCTCATCGCCGGGGAGGTCGGGGTTCTCGGAGTCCTCGGCACTCCAGCGCCACACCAGCTGGATGCCGCTCTCGTCCTCCAGCAACGGCTCGGATCGCAGCGAGACCCAGTCGCCGACCTCGATGGCTCGGCTCGCGGGGCTCAGCTGCCCGAGGACCACGAGGCCGTCGGCCTCGAGCTCGACCGCGAGCACGGTGTAGGGCTCGAACGGCTCTGCGGCGACGTACGGCGCAGGCGGCTGGTAGTGGTTGCGGGTCCAGGACCAGACCCGACCCCGGTTCGCCAGGGCGTGCGGTTCCAAGGTCTCGCTGGAACAGCCCGGGTTGCGGCACGCGTCGAGCGTGGGCGGGAAGAAGATAGATCGGCAGGCGGGGCAGGCCAGGCCGGTGAGCCGGACCTGGTCGGCGTCGAACCAGGTCGGGACGGCCGAGCGGGCGGTTGTCATGAGCGGACCTCGCCTTGCGGTGTCTGAGCAGGTGTGCCGGCAGCGGCGTCGGAAGCGGCGTCCGGGGGAAGCAGCGGGACGAATCCGGCCCGCGCGGTGAGCAGGGTGTCGCCGTACTCGTCGAGCCGCTCGATCAGGCCGTCGCGGAAGGTGTAGACCCAGCAGTAATCGTTGCGGTACTCGCCGCCGTCCAGCCGCTCGGCGGTCATCAGCTGGCGTACGACGGCCATGTCGCCGTCGACGACCACCGCCGTGATCTCACGCTGGATGGTGTCGACCTTGAGTACCTTGTGGGTCGTGCCACCGGTCAGTGCTGCGACGACCCGGTCTCGGCCCCGGAACGGCTTGGGCCGGATGCTCAACGGTGGGTGCCAGGTGACGTCGTCGGCCAGCTGTGCTGCGATCGCGCCTGCGTCGTTGCGGGCCCTTGCGTCGTTGAACTGCAGGACCAGCTCGCGGGTCGCCTCGGTGGCGCTCATGCGGAGGCCTCTGCGCTCGCGGCCTCGGGCGTCTCGACGAACTCCGACGGCTGGAACCAGCGGGTCCGGCGCCAGTATTCGGCGTTGGTCCAGGGGATGTTGGTGACGATCCGGCCCTTGGAGTTGCGGTAGTAGGTGGTCATCCCGGGGTGGGTCCAGATCGACCCGGACAGGGCCTCGTCGAGATCGTCGTTGTAGCGCTCGAAGACCTCGGGGCGGCACTCCAGACTGCTCAGCCGGCGCTGAGCCATTCGTTTGAGCGCCTGCAGGACGTACCGCACCTGCATCTCCACGCTCAGGACGTGGCTGCCGCCGTGACCGGCGTTGGTGTTCGGTCCGTAGAGGATGAACAGGTTGGGGAAATCCGGCACCGTCATCCCCAGGTAGGCGCGGGCGTCGTCGGTGCCCCAGGCCTCGCGCAAGGTGACACCGCTCCGGCCGACGATCTCCATCGGGGCCAGCATGTTGAGCGTCTGGAACCCGGTGGCGAGCACGATCACGTCCGCCGTGCGGCTCTCGCCTGCGGAAGTGATCACCTGGTTGCCCTCGATCGTGGCCACGCCACGGTCGATCAGCTCGACGTTGTCGCGCAGCAGCGCCTCGAACCAGCCGTGGTCGAGGAGCGGGCGTTTTCCGTACGGCGGGTAGGTGGGCGTGCACTTGGCGACCAGGTCGGGGCGCCCAGGAAGCTGACGCTCGATGTAGCCGGTGAGGAACTTGCGGTGCCGCTCGTTGTCGGCGTTGATCGACCTCTCCTGGTGCGGCCACTCCGGGTCGATGCGGAGCATCGGGTGGAGCCGATCGCCGAAGTTCCAGGCGGCGCGCAGGCGGTACCAGGCGAGGTAGCCGGGATACTCGGCCATCAGGAACTGCTTGGCCGGCTCGACGGGCACGTTGGTGTTGGGGTTCGGGATGATCCACTGCGGCGAGCGCTGGTAGACCTGCACCTCACCGGCGATCCCGGCGATGGCCGGCACGAGCTGCATCGCCGAGGCGCCGGTGCCGATGACCGCGACACGCTTGCCGGTCAGGTCCAGCCTCTCGTCCCAGGCGGCGGTGTGCACGACTGGCCCGGGGAACTCGTCCAGGCCCGGGATCGCGGGGTGGGCTGGCCGGTTGAGCAGGCCGACGGCCGAGATGACGACCCGGTAGCTGGCCTCGCGGCGGGTGCCGTCCGGGCCGCGCAGGATGACGTGCCACCGCTGATCCTCGTTGGACCAGACTGCTCGCTCCAGCTCGGTCCTGAAGATGGTCTTCTCGTTGACGCCGTAGCTCTGCGCGAGCTCGTGGAGGTAGTCCCGCACCTCGCCCTGTTTGGCGAAGTAGCGCGGCCAGTCCGGGCGCTGGGCGAAGGAGAAGGAGTAGAGGTGCACCGGCGTGTCGACGCCGCAGCCCGGATAGATGTTCTCCTGCCACGTCCCACCGGGCGCGGGGTTCTTCTCGATCACGGTGTACGGCACCCCGGCCTCGGCGAGGCGGATCGCGGCGCAGAGGCCGGAGAAGCCGGTCCCGACGACCAGCACGTCGGTGGCCTCCTCGCCGTTCTCGGCGTCGATCACCGGAGTGGCGCGGGAGACGACGCCGAGTTCCTCGGCGAAGAGCTCGTTCTGGATCTCGGGGACGTGCTCGCCCAGGACACTGCTGAGGATGTGACCGACCTCGGTCGGCGTGAGCGGTTCGGCGGGCTTGAGCTCGCCACGACGCTGCGCGAGGGCGACGTCGGCGGCAAGCTCACGCAGCTCGGCCTGGACCGCCTCGGAGAGCCCGGCATGGTCGTGGTCGCCGGGCCCACGGGTCTCGGTGGGCCGGAAGCGCCCTTCGAGCAGCGAGAAGTCACCGGTCAGCTGCACCACGCAGGCCAGCAGGGTGGGGAGGTTCGCGTGCTCCAGCGCCGCCAGGAGATGGCGCTCGAAATCCGTATCCGAAGCCTGGGTAGCGCGAGCATGCGCTGCAAGTTGGGTCACGAGGCGTCCGATCTGTGTAGCAACGAACCGACTCCCGACGGGAGAGGTAATTTGAAACTAGTAATATCAGAACTAGTCGAAGCGGAACAAGAGTTCCTTGACGCCCTGTTTCAAAATTCGCTGCCGGTGCCTCAGGCGAGCGCTGTGCAGGCTCCCTCGGCCATCGCGCACAGCTGGGCCGGGAGGTCCTTGATGCGCCGTACGGTGCGAGGGCGCGAGGTGTCGGACGAGATCAGTCCGTGGATCGCGCGCACGGTCGCGGCCAGCTGGTCGCGGGGGTGGCCGGGGTAGCGCGCGTCGAGGGCCTGGATCCAGCGGTCGATGTAGGTGCGCTGGCGCCGGCTGAAGCGGCGGTGGTGGTCGCCGGTCAGTGCGGCCTGCTCGCGTTGCCAGATGATCGTCAGCTCCGGGTTGTCGAGGACGTACTCCACGTGGATGCCGATGAGGTGTCGCAGTTCCTCATCCGGGTCTGGCGCCGGGTCGCCGACACGGATCAGGAGGGCGTCGATGAGTCGGTCGAAGAGCGCTGCCAGCACCTCGTCCTTGCTCGAGAAGTAGCGATAGATCGCCGACCCGGTGATCCCGGCCTCCTTCGCGAGTGCGTCAACGCCCGTTCCGTCGAAGCTGCGCTCGGCGAAGAGCTTGGTGGCCGCGGTCAGGATCTCTTCTTCGCGTGACATGGGGGAATGGTAGGCCCGTCGACCTCGATCGGTCGCTTCTGCGGCCTGCGCTGGGTGAGATATGACAAGAACGATCGTTTCCAAAACGGCCGTCCTGGTGCTAGCGTCCGAGCACACCCTGCGAATCGCGGCGACCCCAGGAGGTCAAGAGATGGGATACCCACTGCCGGGCGGCAACTCACTGCGCGGACCTTTCCAGCCGATGCGCTTCGAGGCCACGGTCAACGAATGCATCGTCACCGAGGGAGAGATCCCCAAGGAGCTCTCCGGTGGCTTCTATCGCGCCGGACCGACCTGGCGTCGCCCCACCAAGCAAGGCAACAACCCGCTGATCAGCATGGACGGCATGATCCAGGGTCTCGTCTTCGACAACGGCCGCGCCGACTTCCGCAACCGGTGGGTGCGGACGCCGAAGTTCCTCGCGGAGGAGCGGGCCGGGCGTGGTCTCTTCGAGTGGACCGACGGTGGCTTCGGTGACTGGCGCGACCACGCGTACGGCGACGTGGTGCGCGATGAATACACCACCGGCGTGCCGCAGGGCACCAACAACATCAACATCTTCCCGTTCGCCGGCCAGATGCTGGCCAGTGGCGAGCAGGGCGGTCCGCCGATCGCGATCGATCCGATCACGCTGGACACCATCGGCGTGGTGCCATGGTCGACCAAGCTGTCGCCCGGCATGCACGAGAAGTCGACGTACGGCGACGCCTCGTTCACCGCTCACCCCAAATGGGACCATGAGACCGGCGTGCTCTACGGCTGGAACTGGCGCGACACCTCACCGTACGTGACGATCCACATCGTGCACCCCGACGGTGCGGTGGAGTCGCGCGACCTGCACGACGCCCCCTACAACACGGTGGCCCACGACATCTGGCTGACCCAGGACTGGATCGTGATGCCGTTCCAGCCGTTCACCGCCGACAAGCTGCAGATCACCGAGAAGAAGCTCGGCATCTGGGGTTGGAACCGGGAGCTCCCGATCATCATCGGCCTCATCCCGCGCCACGACCTGCAGGGCGAGATCCGCTGGATCCACACCGACATCCCGGCCGAGTACGTGATGCACACGATGTCGGCGAATGTCGAAGGCGACCTGCTCACGCTGGACGCGCCGATCTTCAACCGGCCGCCGTTCCCGTTCCCCGAGGACTTCGCCGAGGGTGAGGACGTGGCCCTCTTCTTCTCGGTCTCCCGCAGCTTCCTGGGTCGCTGGACGATCGACCTGACCACCGGAGCCGCGAAGACGGAGCAGCTCTCCGATCGTCCCTCGGAGCTGCCGAAGGTGGACGAGCGCTTCTATGGCAAGGGGTACGAGTTCGGCTTCCAGGTCGGTGGCGTGGTCAAGCGCAACGGCATGTCGATGAACAGCCTGGTGATGACGAACATGCGCACCATGGCGGAGCAGGTCTACCAGATCCGCAGCACCGAGGCGGCGGCCGTCCTCGAGGGCACCTTCGCGCCGCGGTCGCCGGACGCACCCGAGGGCGATGGCTACATCATCGTGCCGGTCTCGTGGTGGGCCGAGAAGCGCGGCGAGTACCTGATCTTCGACACCCACGACATCACCAAGGGTCCGGTGTGCCGGATCGAGCTGCCGTTCATGCTCGGGTGGACGCCGCACGGTCATTGGATGGACTTCCGCTGATGACCGGCGCCAGCGCGCCGGAGAGTCTCGGGGGAGGGCACGTCGTACAGCCACCGTACGGCGACTGGGACCGGTGGCAGCGGTGGGCCGCCGAACAGCCGGCCTCGCTCGGGCTCGGCCTGACGGTGCAGGAGATCGAGGACGGGTGCGCGATCTGCGGACTGACCGAGTCCGTACTGCCGCTCAACCCGAACGGTGCCGCGCACGGTGGCCTGGTGGCGGCCCTCACCGACCAGGTCGGGGCGCTGGCCACGGCGACCAGGGCTCCTGCCGGTCACGGGATCGTGACCGTCAACCTGAGCCTCGACTACCTGCGTCCGGCGATGCTGCCGCTGCGCGTCGAGGGCCACGTGCTCCGGTCCACCCGGTCGGTGATCTTCACCCGCATCGACGTGCTTCATGACGGTCGGCGTCACGACCAACTCTGCGCGACCGCGACCGGCAGCTGGCTGGTGCGGCCGTACTCCACGCCACCCGCTGAAGCGCCTGATGGCGCTGTCGCCACCGTCACCCCTGTCACCTCGGAACCGAAGGGCAACAGCTGATGTCCGCTCCCACCCTCGAGGCCTCGGCCAAGGCGGTCCGCGCCGATGTCCGTGCCGCGATCGCGGCGGCTCCCCGTTTCGACGCCCAGCCCGACGCCTGGCTCTTCGGCCACAACCCCGCCTTCACCGCCACGTTGGCCGAGCGCGGCCTGATCGGGATCACCTGGCCGACCGAGTACGGCGGCCGCAATGGCTCGGCCACGGACCGGCTGGTCGCCACGGAGGAACTGCTGCGTGCCGGCGCGCCGGTGGCGGCGCACTGGATCGCCGACCGTCAGATCGGCCCGGCGATCCTGCGCTACGGCAGCCCCGAGCTGCGCGCCGAGTTCCTGCCCCGCATCGTCTCGGGCGACTACACCTTCTGCCTGGGGATGAGCGAGACCGAGTCCGGCTCCGACCTGGCGGCCGTGCGGACCAAGGCGGTCCCGGTCGAGGGCGGCTACCGGATCACCGGCCGCAAGATCTGGACCAGCAACGCGCATCGTTCGACCCACGCGTACGTGCTGGCTCGGGTTCCCGGCGGGGAGAGCAAGTACGACGGTCTCACCGAGTTCATCGTTGACCTCGCCGCACCGGGGATCGAGGTGCGCCCGATCCGCGACATGGTCGGGGAGCACCACTTCAACGAGACGATCCTCGAGGACGTCTTCGTCCCCGCCGATCGGGTGATCGGCACGATCGGCGACGGCTGGAAACAGGTGACCGAGCAGCTCTCCTTCGAGCGCGGTGGTGTGGAACGCGTGCTGAGCACCTACCCGATCCTGGACCGGCTGCTGGCCGACGAGGCGATCGGCCTCGGGCGCGAGGCCGTCTTCGGGCGCCTCGTCGCCCGGCTGCACGCCTTGCGTGGGCTGGCGCTCTCCGTCGCCCGCACCGTCGACGAGGGCGGCGCGCCGGTCCGGCGGGCGGCGATGCTGAAGTACCTCGGCACGTCGTTCGAAGCCGAGGTTGTCGAGTTCGGACGCGACGTGCTGGGCGGCGTCGTCCGGCCCGACCGCAGCGCCCTGGACCGGCTCGTCGGGCAGGGCCTGACGCGCACGCCCGGCGCGACGTTGCGGGGTGGTACCACCGAGGTGCTGCTCGGCATCCTGGCGCGCGAGCGCTTCTCGATCGGGCCTGACGGCGACCTTGCGGCACTGGTCGACGAGGTGCTGGTGCCGCTGGCCACCGGCGAGCCCATCGCGGCGCCCGCGGACGTCTGGCACACGGCCGTCGAGCTGGGGTGGAGTGGTGTCGGGGTCGATGACGAGCGGGGCGGCAGCGGGGGAGAGCTCGCCGATCTGTCGACCATCGTCCGTGGTCTCGCCCGCGCCGGGCTGTCGGCGCCGGTGGGAGACAGTGCGCTCGCGGCCGCCGTGATCGCGGAGCGCACGGACGTCGACGTGTCGGTGCCGCGCGCGCTCAGCGTCGAACCCGGCCTGCGTCTGGAGACCACCGAGACCGGACAGGTGCTGAACGGTCGTGTTGAAGCCGTGTGCTGGGCGCCGTTCGCCCGTGAGGCGGTGCTGGCTGCCACCGGCGAGACCGGGCCGGTCCTCGTACGCCTCGCGCTGGACCAGCCGGGCCTCGGCGTCAGCCTCGCCGCCGACCTCGCCGACGAGCCGCTCGCTGACCTGACCCTGAGCGACGTCGCGATCCCCGAGACCGACGTCTTGGGCGGGACCGAGCTGGTCGCTCGCATCAGGGCGGCACAGCAGGTGCTCTGGACCGCTGGCCTGGTCGGTGCGATGGAGTCCGCCGTGGCGCTGGCCACCGAGCATGCGAAGACACGAGCCCAGTTCGGCAAGCCGCTCCAGGCCTTCCAGGCGGTGGCCCAGCATCTCGCCCGGATGGCGGCCGAGGTGGCCCTGTCCGAGCAGAGCCTGGGCCTCGCCATCGAGGCGACCGGGCGTCACGCTGGCTCGGCGCGAGCGCTGGCCGCGCATGTCCAGGCTGGCCAGAGTGCCGGCCTCGTCGCCAGCAGTGCCCACCAGGTGCTGGGCGCGATGGGCATGACCAGCGAGCATCGGCTGCACCGGGCGACCCTGCGACTCTGGTCGTGGCGCGACCTGCCACGCGGTGCCGAGACCAACGCCAGGGCGTTGGGTGGGTTCGCGATCAGCGCCTTGGCGGATGGGTTCTGGCAATGGCTGATCCAGGAGAGCGAGGACCTGAGGGGGGCTGCTTCATGAGCGGCGACGTACTGATCGAGCGCCACGGAACGGTCCGGCATCTGGTTCTCAATTCGCCGGAGCGCCTCAATGCGCTGAGCCGCTCGATGCTCGACGAGATGAGGGTCGCGATCGCGGAGATCGCCGACGACCGCGAAGCCAGCGTCCTGGTCGTCTCCGGTGCCGGGCGGGCCTTCTGCGCCGGTGCGGACCTCGTCGACCTCTTCGGTGAGACCTCACGTCCCACCGCCGAGCTTCGTGACGAACTGAAGACCGTGTACGCCGGTTTCCTCGGGCTGATGGATCTGCCCATCCCGACCATCTCCGCGGTCCACGGGGTCGCCGTCGGGGCGGGCGTGAACATCGCGCTGAGCTGTGACGTCGTGCTGGCCGGCCCGCGAGCTCGTTTCGCGGTCACGTTCGCCGAGATCGGACTCCATCCCGGCGGTGGGTGCAGCTGGTTCCTGGCCCAGCGGATCGGCGCCAGCCGAGCTCTCTCGGTGATCCTGTCGGGTGAGACCGTCCAGGGCGGTGAGGCGCTGCGGATCGGTCTGGCCACCGAATGTGTGGACGACCCGGTGGCCGAGGCGCTCGCGCGCGCCGAGCACTGGGCGACCCGCGACCCCGGCCTGCTCCGTGACATGAAGCGGGCCGTTCAGCTCGCCCGAGGTGGCGAGCTGCGAGACGTCCTCGAGTTCGAGTCCTGGGCGCAGGCCTCGGCCGTCGGCAAGCCTCGTTTCAACACCTACCTGGAGAGGTTCCGCTCATGACCCCCGCACAGATCGTCACCGACTTCTACACCGCGCTCGCTGCCCGCGACCCCGATCGGATCCGGGAGCTTGCCGACCTCGGCTTCGCCGAGGGGATCAGCGCGCAGCTCCCGGCCTCACTGCCGTACGGCGGTGAGGTGAGCGGCCAGCGCCGACTCAGCAAGATGTTCCAGGCGATGGCCCGCGGTGGTGCCGAACTAGGACCGCGCGACCTGCGCCTGACCTCGGTCATCGACGGCGGGGAGACGGTGGCGGCGAGGATGCGGTTCGACTACGCCCGGCCCGACGGCGTGATCGCCAGCAGCGCCGTGGAGGTGTGGTCGTTCCGGGACGGCCGGGCCACTCGGATCGAGGCATACTACGATGACACCGCCGCGCTCGTCGCCGAGTAGCGTGCAGCGAGGCGCTCGAATCGGCAGGAACGCCGTCAGCGGTTGCTCGCATCGCAGAAGCCGACACGATCGTTGTCACCGACATCGAGGACGCGAGGCTGCGGACTGTCGGTCGATCAGATCCGGGTGAGCGCCACCCGCGCAGTCCTGATCGGCCGTCGACGGGGCAGGCACTCGGTCCGTCCGGTCGGTCCGGCTCAGCGCGCGTCCTGCTGGGGGAGCGCCTCACGACACAGCTCCAGCGAACGGCGCAACGCGGCGGCCTCGGCGTCGCTGAGCGGCGCCAGCATCCGCTTCTCCAGCGCCGTCACCTGGGGCCGGACCCGGTCGAGCAGCTGTTGGCCGGCGGGGGTGAGGGCGATCACCAGCCGGCGCCGGTCGGCCGGGTCGCGGTGGCGTTCGATGAGTCCGCGGTCGAGCAGCGCGGTCACCATGTCGGCCATGCTCTGCGCGGTGACGAAGGAGTGCCGGGCCAGGTGCGCGGCGGTGAGGTCGGTGTGGCGCTCCAGCACCGTCAACGCGGTGTACTGCAGCGCCGTCAGGCCCTCCGGCTTCGAGAGCTCCTCCAGCTCCGCGCGTACGGCGAGCTCGACCTGCTTCATCAGGTAGAGCAGCGTCGGCGGTGCGGGCCGGGGCCGGTCATCGCTGGTCTCGCTCACACCCGCGATCATTCCAGCCCCAGCACACCGGCCGCATTGTGCGTGAGGATCCCGGGCAGCAGCGTGGGATCGATGCCGAGCGCCTCGAAGTCGGCCAGCCACCGCTCCGGGGTGATCAGCGGGTAGTCGCTGCCGAAGAGCACCTTGCTCCGCAGCGTGCTCCCCGCGGCACGGACCAGCTCGGGCGGGAAGTACTTCGGCCGCCATCCCGACAGGTCGATGAAGACGTTGGCCTTGTGGGTGGCCATCGAGATCGCCTCGGCCTGCCACGGCACCGACGGATGCGCCAGGATCACCGTCAGACCGGGGAAGTCGGCGGCGACGTCGTCGAGCAGCAGCGGATTGGAGTAGCGCAGCTTGATCCCACGCCCGCCCGGCAGCCCGGCGCCGATGCCGTTCTGCCCGGTGTGGAACAGCGCCGGCACGCCGAGCTCCTCGAGGGCGGCCCACAGCGGCGCGAAGGCCGGGTCGTCGGGGGAGAACGCCTGCAGGCTCGGATGGAACTTGAACCCCCGCACGCCGTAGGTCCCGACCAGGTCGCGCGCCCGCCGTACCGCCTCGGCTCCTTGATGCGGATCGACGGAGCCGAACGGGATGAGTACGTCGGCGTGCTCGGCGCAGGCCACCGCGATCTCCTCGCTCGGCAGCGCCGGATGACCGGTCGCGGTGCTCGCGTCCACGGTGAAGACCACCGCGGCCATGCCGGCGGCGCGATAGCGCTCGGCCAGGTCGCTCACCCGCGGCGTACGCGACTCGCTGCCCTTGAAGTACGCCGCCGAGGCGTCCATCAGCTCCTGGTCGAGGGAGTAGTGGGCGTGGCCGTGCTCGTCGTCGTGGCGTTCCACGTGGACATGGACGTCGAGGGCGCGGATGGACCCCAGGTCGATGCGCGGCTCATAGCGGACAGGGGTGCTCACCGGGGTGCCTCTCGCAGTCGGGACTTGAGCAGCTTGCCGGACGCGTTGTGCGGCAGCTGGGAGACGAAGACGATCGACCGGGGCAGCTTGTAGCGCGCCAGCCTGCCGTCCAGGTGGGCCAGCAGGCCGGCGGCGTCCAGCTCGCTGCCCTCGTGCCGTACGACGAACGCCCGGCCGACCTCACCCCAGGTCTCGTCCGGGACGCCGATCACCGCACACTCGGCGACGGCGGGATGGGTGTGCAGCGCCTGCTCCACCTCGGCCGGATAGACGTTCTCGCCGCCGGAGATGTACATGTCGCCCAGCCGGTCGACGATTCGCAGATAGCCCTCGTCGTCACCGATCGCGACATCGCCGGTGTGCAGCCACGGCCCGTCGAAGGTGCGCTCGGTGGCGGCCGGGTCCTGCCAGTATCCGGGGGAGACGTTGGGTCCGCTGACCAGGACCTCCCCGGGCTCGCCGGCCGCGGCCTCCGCGCCGGCACCGTGCTGGTCCGGGTCGTGGCCGCCTGCGTCGCGGCCGTCGGCCCGCACCACCCGGACGTCGGTGAAGAAGCACGGGGTGCCGGCGGTGCCCAGCTTGCGGACGCCATCGGCGGCCCGCAGCATCGTCGTGCCCGGCGAGGCCTCGGTCAGGCCGTAGCCCTGGATGATCATCAGGCCCCGGTCCAGCCAGGTGCGCAGCAGCGACTCCGGGATCGGCGCGCCGCCGCTGAGCGCGAGGCGGAGGCTGTCCAGATCGGCCTCGGCGAAGCGCGATGCCGCGGCCAGGGCGAGATACATCGAGGTCACCCCGAAGAGCAGGGTGACCCGTTCGGTCTCGATCAGCTCGATCGCCCGGACCGGGTCGAACTTCGCCTCGATCAGCGCCGTGCCGCCCTTGAGGATGGTGGGGAACAGCACCTGGTTGAGCGCCGCGGTGTGGAACAGCGGCGCGGTCACCAGTGCCACCTCCTCGCTGCCCAGATCGACGTCGACGAGCAGGTTGTAGACGTTCCAGATGACGTTGCCGTGGGTCAGCATCACGCCCTTGGGCCGGCCGCTGGTGCCGGAGGTGTACTGGATCATGAACAGGTCGTCCAGGCCCACCTCCTCGTCGATCTCGTCGGGGTTCCCGGGGTCGTCGGCCCCGTCGGGCCGGGCCGTCCGGCCCTCCTCGCCCAGGCGGTCGAGCCCGGATCCGGCCGCCCGGGTGAAGCGGTGCGTCTCGATCCCCAGCTCGGCCACCGCCGGCGCCGAGGTCGGCGCGGCCAGCGCCTCCTCGACGATCAGCAGCCGAGGTCCGCTGTGGGCGAGCACGTAGGCCAGCTCGGGGACGGCCAGCCGGGTGTTCACCGGCACGAAGACGGCGCCGAGCCGCGCGGTGGCGAACATAGCGAGCACCAGCTCGACCGAGTTCAGGCCGAGGAAGGCGACCCGGTCACCCGGGCCGACCCCGCGCCGCCGCAACCGGTGGGCGAGCCCAGTGGCCGCCGTGTGCAGCTCCGCATACGTGGTCGCGACGCCGTCCTGGACCAGCGCCGGCCGGTGGGGCGTCATCCGCGCCCGGCGGCGGGTCCAGGAGCCGAGTCCGTGGTCCCTCATCGCTCGCCTCCGAGGTCGTCGAGTCCGGCGCGCGCCTTGAGCTCCAGCAGTTCGCGCAGGGCGCCGTCGCGCCGCCCGAGTACGTCGGCCTCCCGACCGCCCATCTCGGAGTCGACCCCGTCGACCAGCTGCTGGCGGAGCTCCGCGGTGAACTCCGGCTCGCCGAGGTCCGCCCACCACTCGACCATCGGCGGGCCCAGATGCTCCAGCACGTGCGCCAGACCGCCCGGTCCGCCGGAGAGGTGCTGGGTCGCGATCGGGCCGAGCAGCGCCCAACGCAGACCCGGGCCGGAGGCGACCGCCTGATCCAGGTCGGCGACCGAGATCGCTCCCCGGCGGACCAGGTCGTAGGCCTCCCGCCACAGCGCCGCCTGGAGCCGGTTGACCACGTGGCCGGGCAGCTCCGCGCGCACCCGGACCGGCCGTCGGCCGAGGCCGTTCATCGCGGTCATCGTGGCCGCGATCGCCTCCTCCGAGGTCGCCCGGCCGCCGACCACCTCCACCAACGGCACCAGGTGTGGTGGGTTGAACGGATGCGCGACCAGCACCCGCTCCGGGTGGCCGCAGGCGTCCTGGAAGGCGCTGGGTCCCAGCCCGGAGGAGCTGCTGGCGAGCACCACGTCGGGCGCCGTCGCGCCATCCAGGATCGCGAAGAGCTCGCGCTTGACCTCGACCCGCTCCGGCCCGGCCTCCAGCACCAGGTCGGCCTCGGCGACGGCGGCCGCCGGGTCGTCGTACGTCTCCAGGCGGTCGAGCGCCGTCTCGTCCGCACCCAGCTCGACCAGGTTGCGCGCCACCGTCTGCGGCAACCGGCCGAGCGCGGCCGCCGACGGGTCGGCGGCGCTGACCCTGAGCCCGTGGGCGAGGCCGAGCGCGACCCAGCTGCCGCCGATCGAGCCCGCCCCCACCACTGCTAGGGTGTCGATGGTCGTCCTCATGCCCTCATCGCTCCGCTCGTGCGTGACGCGGCCTCGGCCAGGAACGGGTCGAGCGCCGTGGGGTCGGCCAGCGCGTCCGGGCTGACCACCTGCTCGGGCGGGATGCCCTGCAGGATCCGCTTGACCGGCAGCTCGAGCTTCTTGCCGGTGAGGTTGCGCGGGATCGCCGGCACGCGCACGATCCGGTCCGGCACGTGCCGGGGGGAGAGCGCGCCGCGCAGGGCCGACCGGATCCGGCCCGCCGTCGCCTCGTCGAGCTCCCGGTCGTCGCCGTCGAGCACCACGAACAGGATCAGCTCGCCGTTGCCGCCGGTCGGGTCCTCCAGATGGACCACCAGGCTGTCGCCGACCTCGGGAAGTTCCTCGACGACGCGGTAGAACTCCGCCGTACCGAGGCGGACACCGCCGCGGTTCAGGGTCGCGTCGCTGCGCCCGGTGACCACGCAGCTGCCGTCCGGTTCGAAGACGATCCAGTCCCCGTGCCGCCAGACGCCGGGGTAGACGTCGAAGTAGGTCGCTCGCATCCGGCTGCCGTCGGGGTCACCCCACAGCCCGATCGGCATCGACGGCATCGGTGCCGTCACCACGAGCTCGCCGGGCTCGCCGATCACCTCGTGGCCGTCCTCGTCGAAGGCGCGCACGTCGACACCGAGCGCTCGCCCCGAGATCATCCCGGCGCGCACCGGCAGCAGCGGGTCGTTCTGCACCAGGCCGCTGCACACGTCGGTGCCGCCGCTGCCGACGTTGAGCTGCACCCGGGGGCCGAGCCGGTCGCCGATCCAGGCATAGCCCTCCGCCGGCAGCGGGGCACCGGCCGAGCCGACCGTCCGGATGCGCAGGTCGAGGTCGCTCAGGTCGAGGCCGGCGGACCGGCAGGCCATCACGAAACCGGGGCTCGCACCCATCAGGGTGGCACCGGTCTGCTCGGCCAGCCGCCACTGACAGCCCAGATCCGGATGGCCCGGGTCGCCGTCGATCAGCACGATGCTGGCGCCGACCAGCAGCCCGGAGACCAGCGCGTTCCACATCATCCAGGCGGTGGTGGAGTACCACAGCATCACGTCGCCCGGGCCGAGGTCCCAGGAGAGCGCATGGTTCTTCAGGTGCTCCACGGTGATGCCGCCGTGACCGTGCACGATCGCCTTCGGCTTGCCGGTGGTGCCCGAGGAGAAGAGCACCACCAGCGGGTGGTCGAACGGCACCGGGGTGATCTCGTGGATCGGCATGGTCGCGGCGGCGAGCAGCTCGGTCCACGAGTCCGCGCCCGGGACGCGCCACTCGCCGTAGGCGATGTCGACGACGTGCCGGACGCTCGGCAGCCCGGCCACGATCTCGGCGACCTGCTCGCGCCGGTCGACCGGCTTGGCGCCGTACCGATAGCCACCGGCGACCAACAACACCACCGGCTCGACCTGACCGAACCGGTCGATCACGCTGCGCGGTCCGAACTCGATCGCACAGCTGGTCCAGACCGCACCCAGGCCGGCAGCGGCCAGGAACGCGACCAACGCCTCCGGCGCGTTCGGCAGATAGCCGGCGACCCGATCGCCGGGGCCGACGCCGAGGTCCACCAGGACCCGGCGGGCCCGGGCCACCTGGTCGCGCAGCTCACCCCAGGTCAGGTCGAGGTCCGCCCGGGTCTGTGAGCGACCGAGGACCGCGACCGCGTCGTCGGCCGCGCCGGCACCGGCCAGGGCGTGCTCGGCGTAGTTCAGCAGCGACCCCGGGAACCACACCGCTCCCGGCATCCGCCGCTCGGCGAGTACGGCGGTGCGGTCACCGTGGTCGACCACCTCGAAGAAGTCCCAGATCGCCGACCAGAATCCGTCGAGGTCGGCCACCGACCAGCGCCACAGCGCGTCGTGGTCGCCCAGGTCGAGGCCACGGTGCCGTCGCAGCCAGGCCACGAAGCGCCCGATCTGGGTGGTCTCGAGCACGTCGTCCGGAGGGCGCCAGAGCACCTCGCCGGTGCTCACCGGGCGGTCGCCGGTGCGGGCGGTCCGGTCCTCGTCACCACCGAGGTGGTTCATCGGTCGGTCACCTTCGGCGCGCGCCCGTCGAGGAAGGCATGCATCCGCTGCTTGGCGTCGTCGGTGCCCTGCGCGATGGCGGCCATCATCGCCTCCATGAAGTAGCCCTCGCGCGGATTCGCCTCGGCGATCCGGGGGAGGGCCTGGATGATGGCGAAGTTGGTCTGCGGGGCGTTGTCGGCGATCCGGGTGGCGAGCTCCAGCGCCAGGTCGAGGCCGGCGCCGTCGTCGGCGACGTAGTGGGAGAGGCCGACGGCGGCGCCCTCCTCGGCGTCGTAGCGACGCCCGGTGAGCATCAGGTCGGCCATCCGGGCCGCGCCGATCAGGCGCGGGAGGCGTACCGAGCCGCCGCCGCCGACGAAGATCCCGCGCATGCCCTCGGGCAGCGCGTAGAAGGTCGAGCGCTCGGCGACGCGCAGGTGGGTGGCGGCGGCCAGTTCGAGGCCGCCGCCGATGACCGCTCCCTTCAGCGCCGAGACCACCGGCACCGGACCGAACTCGATCGCCTCGAAGGCACGGTGCCAGGCCCGGGAGTGGCGCACTCCGGCGAGGGTGTCGCGCTCGGCCATCTCCGCCAGGTCGAGCCCGGCGCAGAAGTGATCACCCTCGGCGGCGATCACCACGCAGCCGACCTGCGTCGGCAGGTCGGTGAAGAACCGCTCGATGCCGAGCAGGGTGGCGTCGTCGATCGCGTTCCGCTTCTCCGGGCGGCGCAGGGTGAGCACGGCGACCCGATCGGCGTGGGTGAGACCCAGGGTGGGCGGCAGGTCGAGCGGCGTGGTGGACACGTGGCCTCCGATAACAGTCAGGATTCCTGATTATTAGACCAAGGTCCCGGCGCCGGCGCAAGGGGGTCGGCGACGCCCGATCGCCGGCTCGGCTTCGTGGTGCTGGCCGGGCGCCGGTCCCGCACCGGCCCGGTGTGGGTGTGACGCCGACCTCGGCCTCCGGGTCGCGGTAGCGTGAGTGCCGGCCGACAACGCCCGTGGTGAGTGGAGGACGAGTGGAACAAGAGACCGGAGCGCCGTACGGCGAGGCGCAGCAGGTGCTGGCGCCACCGGCGAAGGCCGCGATCTTCCTGGTGCTGACCGTGCGAACCGGGTCCGAGCCGGAGGTCGGCGACCTCCTCGCCGACCTCTCCGGTCTGGTGCGCGCGGTCGGCTTCCGCTATCCCGAGGACGGGCTGAGCTGCGTGGCGGGCATCGGCGCGGGTCTGTGGGGACGGCTCTACGATGCACCGCTCCCGGCCGAGCTCCATGGCTTCCGTGAGATCGCCGGCGCGACCCACACCGCCATCGCCACCCCGGGAGACCTCTTCTTCCACCTGCGGGCCACCCGACTGGACCTGTGCTTCGAGCTGGCCCGGCAGATCGTCCTCCGGCTCGAGGGGCGGGCCGACGTGGTGGACGAGGTGCAGGCGTTCCGCTATTTCGACGAGCGCGACATGCTCGGTTTCGTCGATGGCACCGAGAACCCGACCGGTCGGGCAGCCGCGGCGGCGGTGACGATCGGCGCGGAGGATCCGGCGTACGCCGGCGGGAGCTACGTGGTGGTGCAGAAGTATCTGCACGATCTCACCGCCTGGGAGAAGCTCCCGGTCGAGGAGCAGGAGCGGGTGATCGGGCGGCGCAAGCTGAGCGACATCGAGATCCCCGACGACCAGAAGGCCTCCAACAGCCATCTCGCGCTGAACGTCATCGAGGACGCGGACGGCAACCAGCTCCAGATCCTGCGGGACAACCTCGCCTTCGGCCGGATCGGCGAGGGAGAGTTCGGCACCTACTTCATCGGCTACGCCGCCACCCCGGCGGTGATCGAGCAGATGCTGGAGAACATGTTCATCGGCAAGCCGCCGGGCAATCACGACCGGATCCTCGACTTCTCCACGCCGGTGACCGGCTGTCTCTTCTTCGTACCGACCGCCGGCTTCCTCGACGACCAGCCGCCGTTGCCGGCTGCCATGGCGGCCGAGGCCACCGATGACTCCGATGACTCCGGCGACTCCGGCGACTCCGGCGACTCCGGCGACTCCTCGCCGACCGAGGACTCCTCGCCCGGCTCGCTCGCCCCCGGCGACGGCTCGCTCGGCATCGGCAGCCTGCGCACCGTGCGCCGCCCCACCCCGTGAACGGCCGACCTTCCAAGGAGTAGCTCATGAACAACCTGCACCGCGAACTCGCCCCGATCACCGAGGATGCCTGGGAGCAGATCGAGGACGAGGTACGCCGAACGTTCAAGCGCAACCTCGCCGGTCGGCGAGTGGTCGACCTGGTCGGTCCGTCCGGGCCGAGGCTGTCGGCGGTCGGCACCGGTCACATCAAGACCCTGACGGCGCCGACGCCCGGGGTCCAGATCAGTCGGCGTGAGGTCCAGCCGCTCGTCGAGATCCGGGTCCCGTTCTCGGTCACCCGGGCGGCCGTCGACGACGTGGAGCGCGGTGCGCAGGACTCCGACTGGCAGCCGGTCAAGGACGCGGCCACGCAGATCGCCTTCGTCGAGGACCGGACCATCTTCCACGGCCTGGCCGAGGCCGGCATCGGCGGGATCGAGCCGGGCAGCTCGAACGCGGAGCTGGCGCTCCCGACGGAGGCCTCCGACGTCCCGGACGCGGTCGCCCAGGCGCTGAGCGTGCTGCGGCTGGCCGGGGTCGACGGGCCCTACAGCCTGCTGCTCTCCGCCGAGCTGTACACCGCCGTCGCCGAGACCACCGATCACGGTTACCCGATCCGCGACCATCTCGCCCGACTGCTCCCCGACGGGGAGATCATCTGGGCGCCGGCGCTGGACGGTGCGGTGCTGCTCTCCACCCGCGGCGGCGACTACGAGCTGCATCTGGGACAGGATCTCTCGGTGGGCTACCTGGCCCACGACGCCGAGCGGATCGACCTGTATCTCCAGGAGTCGCTGACCTCCTTCGCCTACACGGCCGAGGCCAGCGTGTCGCTGCGCTGAGCGCCGGCCGAACGGCCGGGCGGGCGTTTTCACAGGTTTCTTATCTTGACTCATTCAAGATAAGGCGCAAGACTCGGAGACGTGACGACCACCGCCGAGATCGAGCAACTACTGCGTGGCGCCGAGCTGCGAGTCACGCGTCCTCGGGTGGCCGTGCTGAGCGTCGTACACACGCTGCCGCATGCCGACACGGAGTCGATCCTGGGTGCCGTTCGGGCCGATCTGCCCGACGTCTCGCACCAGGCCGTCTACGACTCGCTGCACACTCTGACCGCCGTCGGCCTGGTGCGTCGCATCCAGCCGACCGGGTCGGTGGCGCGCTATGAGAGCCGGGTCGGCGACAACCACCACCACGTGGTCTGCCGGTCCTGCGGCGCGATCGCCGATGTCGACTGCGCCATCGGCGAGGCACCGTGCCTGACCGCGTCCAACGACGCCGGCTACGTCATCGACGAGGCGGAGGTCATCTACTGGGGTCTGTGCCCCACGTGCTCGTCCTCCGTCCGCACCTGACCCATCTGATCGTCTCGATATTGGAAGGAACCTTCATGACTAGCGAGCCAGCCCCCGGAAACGAGCATGGCGCGATCACGACCGACGACGAGGTGCCTGCCCCCGGTGAGGGGTGCCCGGTCGCGCACGGTGCGAACCTGCCGCGTCCCACCCAGGGCGATCCGAACCAGGTCTGGTGGCCCAACCGGCTGAACCTGAACATCCTGGCCAAGAACGCGCCGGCCAAGGACCCGATGGACGACGGCTTCGACTACGCCGCCGAGTTCTCCCGCCTCGATCTCGCCACGGTGAAGAGCGACATCGCCGAGGTGCTGACCACCTCGCAGCCGTGGTGGCCGGCCGATTTCGGCAACTACGGTCCGCTGATGATCCGGATGGCCTGGCACAGCGCGGGCACCTATCGCGTCTCCGACGGCCGCGGCGGGGCGGGCGCCGGCCAGCAGCGGTTCGCTCCGCTGAACAGCTGGCCCGACAACGTCAGCCTCGACAAGGCCCGCCGCCTGCTGTGGCCGGTGAAGAAGAAGTACGGCAAGAAGCTGTCCTGGGCCGACCTGATCGTGCTGGCCGGGAACGTGGCCCTGGAGACGATGGGCTTCACGACCTTCGGCTTCGCCGGTGGCCGCGAGGACGTCTGGGAGCCCGAGGACGACGTGTACTGGGGCTCGGAGACCGAGTGGCTCGGCACCGACAAGCGCTACTCCGGCGACCGGGAGCTGGAGAAGCCGCTGGGTGCCACCACGATGGGGCTCATCTACGTCAACCCCGAGGGCCCCGAGGGCGTGCCGGACCCGGTCGCCGCCGCCCGGGACATCCGGGAGACCTTCGGCCGGATGGCGATGAACGACGAGGAGACGGTGGCGCTGATCGCCGGCGGTCACACCTTCGGCAAGACCCACGGCGCCCACCCGGATGACAAGCTCGGCCCGGACCCGGAGGCCTCACCGCTGGAGAACCAGGGTCTCGGCTGGAAGAACGGCTACGGCACCGGCGCCGGTGCGGACACGGTCACCAGTGGCCTGGAGGTCACCTGGACCTATCACCCGACCCGCTGGGACAACGAGTTCTTCCACATCCTGTTCGCCTACGAGTGGGAGCTGATGGAGTCTCCGGCCGGTGCGCAGCAGTGGCGTCCCAAGGCCGGCGCCGGCGCCGACATGGTGCCCGAGGCCCATGGCGACGGCAGGCGTGAGCCGCGGATGCTGACCACCGACCTGTCGCTGCGCTTCGACCCGATCTACGAGCCGATCTCGCGTCGCTTCAAGGACAACCCCGAGGCGTTCGCGGACGCGTTCGCCCGTGCCTGGTTCAAGCTCACCCACCGCGACATGGGGCCGATCGAGCGCTATCTCGGCCCGGAGGTGCCCGGCGAGACGCTGCTCTGGCAGGACCCGGTCCCGGCGTCGACCGGCGAGCCGATCGGCGCGGCGGAGGTCGCCGCGCTCAAGTCCCGCATCGCCGAGTCCGGGCTGAGCCTCGCACAGCTGGTCTCGGTCGCCTGGGCCTCGGCCTCCACCTTCCGCGTCAGCGACAAGCGCGGCGGTGCGAACGGTGGCCGGATCCGGCTGGAGCCGCAGCGCAGCTGGGAGGTCAACCAGCCCGACGAGCTGGCCCGAGTGATCTCGGTGCTGGAGGGGGTCCAGGAGGAGTTCAACGCGGAGAGTGACCGCCAGGTCTCCTTCGCGGACCTGGTGGTGCTGGCGGGTGGTGTCGGGATCGAGCAGGCGGCTCAGGCCGCCGGTCACACCCTCGAGGTTCCGTTCACCCCGGGTCGTGGCGACGCGACCCAGGAGCTCACCGACGTGGAGTCCTTCTCCTACCTCGAGCCGGAGTCCGACGGCTTCCGCAACTACCTCGGCAAGGCGGCGACGCAGCCCGCCGAGTTCCTGCTGGTCGACCGGGCGAACCTGCTCGGCCTCAGCGCACCGGAGATGACGGTGCTGCTCGGGGGACTGCGCGTGCTGGGCGCCAACTACCGTGGCTCGCAGGACGGGGTGCTCACCGACCGGCCGGGTGCGCTGACCAACGACTTCTTCGTCAACCTCCTCGACCTCGGCAACACGTGGCGCCCGGTGGACGGCGAGGAGGGACGCTACGAGTGTGTCTCCGGCCAGACCGGGGAGAAGCTGTGGACGGGGAGCCGCGCCGACCTGCTCTTCGGCTCGAACTCCGAGTTGCGTGCCGTTGCCGAGGTCTACGCCTGTGACGACGCGGGCGAGAAGTTCGTGACCGACTTCGTCGACGCCTGGGTCAAGGTCATGGACGCGGACCGGTTCGACCTGCACCGCTGATCGATCGACATCACTGATCGGTCGCGGCGCAGCCGCTGACACATCCGCGTGATAGGTGTGGGCGTCGGGGTGAGGACTCCACACCCCGA
>NZ_JASGET010000007.1:0-14148 GCF_047606145.1 Nocardioides sp.
GCAGCCCGGGCCTCCCGCTCCTGCCGCGCCGCCCGGACCAGCCCGTCGGCACGGCCGTGCAGCGCCCGGGCACGCTCCTCGCTGGTGCGCAGCGCGAGTCGGGCCTCCATCTCCTCGGCCCGGCTCTGCTTGGCCAGCTCGGCGAGTCGCTCCCGCGCAGAGGTGTCCGGCTCCTCCTGCGGCGCCTCTTCGGCCGCCGCCAGCCGCTCCTCGAGCTCGGCGAGTCCGGCGACCGCCTGCTCCCGCGCCTGCTCGGCCCGCGCGATGGCCTCGGCCAGGCGCTCGGCTTCCCCGCGAGCCGCCCGGGACTGGGCGCCGTACTGTCCCAGCTCCTCGGCGACCGCGGCCAGCGTCGCGTCCGACTCGTGCAGCTTGGCCAGCGCCACGTCGACCCGCTGTTGCGCGGCCAGCCGCTCGGCCTCCAGCCGGGACGTCTCGAAGGTCGCCCGCTCGGCGGCGGCGCTGGCCTCGGCCAGCTGGGCGGCGGCCTCGTCGGCCGCGGCCTGGACCTCCAACAGGCTCGGGGCCGTCGCCGACCCGCCGGCGATCAGGTGGGTGCCGACCAGGTCCCCGTCCCGGGTCAACGCGACCAATCGGGGCTCGGCGGCGACGAGGTCACGGGCGGTGGCGACGTCATCGACCACCACCATTCCGGCCAGCAGCCGGGTGAGCGCCGGGCGCAGCGTCGCCGGACACTCGACCACGTCGATGGCCGGCCGGGCCGAGCCGGGGAGCGTCGGCGGCTGTTCGGCGGCGACGGGAGCACCGTCGAGCAGCAGCCCGGCCCGGCCGAGGTCCTCGGCCTTGAGCCGCTCGATCGCGCCGAGCGCGGTGTCCGCACCGTCGACGACGACCGCGTCGGCGGCGGCTCCGAGCGCAGCGGCGATGGCCGTCTCGTAGCCCGGCCGAACGCCGACCAGCGCGGCCAACGAGCCGAGCACCCCGGGCAGGTCGGCGGCGAGCAACGCACCGGCGCCGTCCTTGCGGTTCAGGCCGAGCTCGAGGGCGTCCTTGCGGGCGGCCAGCGCCGATCGGTCCCGGTCCGCCTGAGCCGCCTCGGCACGCAGCTTGGCCAGCCGCTCCTCGAGGTCCTCCAGCACGGCCGTGGCGGCCTCGTGCTCGGCGTCGAGGCCCTCCTCGCCGGCGTCGAGGCCGGCCACCTGGGTCTCCAGCGCGGTGAAGTCGCGCTGTGCTCGCTCGACGCGGGCCAGCGCGTCCTGGCGGGCCGCACCGAGCCGGCCGACCTCGTCGTCGGCCGCGGCGGCACGCGAGCGGAGCGCGTTGACCTGTCCGGTCAACCGGGCGAGCCCCTCCCGTCCCTCGGCGAGGGCCCGCTGCAGCGCCGCCACCCGACGGTCCTCCTCGGCGGCGGCGTCCTCGGCCGCCTTGCGGCTCGCGACGGCCCGCTCCAGTCCGGTACGACGCTCGGCGACCTCGGCCTCGATCTCCTCCTCCTGCGCACGGGCCCGCTCGGCCTCGAGCTCGAGCTGCTCGGGATCGCGCCCGGGCCGCTGCTCGACCTCGGCCTCGGCACCGGCGTTGCGCAGTCGCTCCGCGGCCAGCGACTGGGTGCCGCGCAGCCGTTCGCGCAGGCCGGAGAGGGCGAACCAGGTCTCCTGGGCGGCCGCCAGCGCGGGCAGGTCGGTGCGCAGCGCCAGCTCGAGGTCGCTCTCCTGCGTGCGCGCGGCGGCGATCTGCTCCTCCAGCGCGGTACGACGCGCGGCCAGCACCGACTCGTCGGCCAGCTCCTGGGCCAGCGCGGTCCGTGCGGTCGCCAGGTCATCGGCGAGCAGCCGGGCCTTGGCGTCGCGGACGTCGGCCTGCACCGTCGCCGCCTGCCGGGCCACCGCCGCCTGCCGGCCCAGCGGCTTGAGCTGGCGCCGGATCTCGGAGAGCAGGTCGCCGAGCCGGTCGAGGTTCTGCTCGGTCGAGTCCAGCTTGCGCAGCGCCTTCTCCTTGCGCTTGCGGTGCTTGAGGACCCCGGCGGCCTCCTCCACGAACCCGCGCCGGTCCTCCGGGGTGGCGTGCAGGATCGAGTCGAGCTGGCCCTGGCCGACGATGACGTGCATCTCCCGGCCGATGCCGGAGTCGCTGAGCAGCTCCTGGACGTCGAGCAGCCGGCAGGTGCTGCCGTTGATCGCGTACTCCGACCCGCCGTTGCGGAACATGGTGCGCGAGATCGTCACCTCGGCGTACTCGATCGGCAGCGCGCCGTCACTGTTGTCGATGGTCAGCGCCACCTCGGCGCGGCCCAGCGGCGGACGGCCGCCCGGGCCGCTGGTGCCGGCGAAGATGACGTCCTCCATCTTGCCGCCGCGCAGTGACTTGGCGCCCTGCTCGCCCATCACCCAGGCCAGGGCGTCGACGACGTTCGACTTGCCCGAGCCGTTCGGCCCGACGATGCAGGTGATGCCGGGCTCGAGCTGCAGCGTGGTCGCGGAGGCGAAGGACTTGAACCCCTTCAGGGTCAGGCTCTTCAGGTACACGCGGGCTCCCACATCTGGTTCGGTTCACTGGCGGACACGCGCCCTGGTCGGCCGCGCGGGGGAAGCTCAGCGCCCCCACCCTAACCCGGGCGTACGACGATCCCCGGGACCGCTGCGACACGTGAGGCCACCCCTCGCGCGCGTTCCTGACCTCACCCACTCCGACACGCCGGGATCCGGGTGCCGGAGGTCAGGCGGGACCGGGTCGGACCGGGTTCAGGACGGGTCCGAGCCGGGGCCGAGCGCCGCCTCGACCTCGGCCAGCGCCGGGTCGCGCAGGCCGGTCGAGTCATGTCGCCACCACACCTCCCGGTAGACGACGCGGCCGGTCATCCACGGCCGGTGTGCGCCGAAGAGCACGACCTGGAAGGCGGGCGCCGGGATCCGCCGTGACGGCGCCTCGAACCCGGCCTCGGCGGCCGGCCGGAAGCCGCGCGGCCGGTAGTAGCCCGGGTCGCCCTCCAGGAACAGCGCCGGGGCGCCGTACGCCTCGGCGGCGCCGATGGCGGCGGCCAGGAGCGCGGTGCCGATCCCGGTGCGCTGTCGCGGTGGCGTGACCGAGAGCGGACTGAGCACGAGTACGTCGACCAGCGCCCGTCGCGCATCCAACCAGGCGTGGCTGACCCCGACATGTCCCACCACCGCACCCTGCTCCACCGCCACCAGGCTCGCCCGGTCGAGCCCGAGGCCGACGACCTCGGCCCACAGCTCGGCCACCGCCGGACCGTGCTCGCCGAAGGCGGCGGCGATCACCTGGCCGACCGGATCGGTCCGGCCCGCGCGCCTGATCTCCCTCCGCGGCCGGCCGCTCACCCGTCAGCCCTCACCCGCCGGCCCGGCCTCATCGGCCGAGACGGCCTCGAGCCCGGCGACGAACAGCGCGATGGCGAACCTCGTCGGGCCGGTGGTGACCCGGATCGGCAGCCGGCCGGCCGGCCAGGCCTTCTCCGTCGTCGCCATCCCCTCACCCTACGTGGCACGGACACCGGTCGTTCCGCGCGGCCCGGTGATGGCTCCGCGGTGCTCGGACCGATCCTGGCCGGCTCGACGTCCGGCTCGAGTTCAGCTCGAAGTTCAGTGACGCAGCAGGTCGTCGACCGAGGTGATCTCGACCAGCGGCGCGTAGAGCGCCATCGCGTCCAGCGCTCGCCGGTGGTCCTCGTCGGAGGCGCCGGCACAGGCGTCGGCCACCACCCGCACCCGGATCCCGGCATCGGCCGCCGGCAGCACGGTGGAGAGCACGCAGCAGTCCGTGGACACGCCGCCCACCACCAACTCGCTCGCCCCCGGCACCGCGGCGGCGAGCGCCGGACCCCACTTGCCGAACGTCTCGCGGGTCACCACCGACGCGTCCTCGACCGGCACGGTGAGGTCGTAGAGCGGGTCGTCGGGCGGGACCAGCGCGAACGGCCACTGCTCGAAGTACTCCACCCAGGCGCCGATCGGGGTCGCCGGGGCGACGTACCTGGTCAGCACCGTGCGAGCGGCGAACGCCGTACGCAACCGGGCGAAGCCGGCGGCGGCCTCCCGATAGCGCGGGGCCGCCCAGGGACTGCCCTCGGCGAAGACCCGCTGGAAGTCGATGCCGACCAGCCAGGCGGTCACGTCGGCCGTTCCTGGCGCCGTACGACGCTCGCGCCGGCCAACCCGCCGAGGAACCCGATCAGCAGCGCGGCCAGCACCCCCAGGTTCGCGCCGCGCCACTGGCCGCTGCGTCCACCCAGGCCGAGGACCTCGAGCAGGTAGCCCTGCCAGTCCAGCCAGCCGGCGTAGGTGTTGGTCACCATCCCCCAGCCGACCACCGTGGCCACCGCCAGCGCGAGCACCGCCGTCCCCCGCACCCGGCCGTACCGGCCGCCGACGTCGTAGAGGGCCTGCTGGTCGTAGTCCCGGCGGCGCACCACCAGATCGCCCAGGAAGATCCCGCACCAGGCCGCGATCGGCACGCCGAGGGTGATCAGGAAGCCCTGGAACGGGCCGAAGAAGCTGTCCGCGCCGAAGACGATGTAGGCGGCGGCGATCGTCATGATCACCCCGTCGATCGCGGCCGCGGCGTAGCGCGGGATCCGCAGCCCGGCGGCGAGCAGCGCCAGCCCGGAGGAGTAGATGTCGAGCGCGGCGCCGCCGATCAGGCCGAGCAGCGCGACGATCAGGAACGGCACCAGGAACCAGTGCGGCGCGATGGTGGCCAGTCCGCCGACCGAATAGGCGCCGACCGCGTCGTTCAAGGTCGTGGACGACCCGGCCAGCAGCGCACCGAAGATGACCAGCACCACCGGCGCCAGCGCGCCGCCGATCGTGGTCCAGGCGACGATGCCCCGGCTCGAGGCGGCCCGCGGCAGGTAGCGGGAGTAGTCGGCGGCGGCGTTGACCCAGCCCAGCCCGAAGCCGGTCATCATGAAGACCAGCCCGCCGACGAACTCCGGTGCTCCCCCGGCCGGGATGGCGCTGACGCTGCTCCAGTCGATCTTGTCGGCGACGACGGCGAAGTAGACCACCGTGAGCACCCCGGTGACCACCGTGATCACCACCTGCAGTCGCATCACCAGGGTGAAGCCGTAGACGCCGGCGGCGATCACCAGCAGCACCACCACGATCAGTGCCCCGATCTCGACCCCGGTGCCGCTCCCCCAGCCCAGCAGGCCGAAGACCTCGTTGGCCGAGAGCACCGCGGTGGCCACCAGCACCGTCTCCCAGCCGACGGTGAGGATCCAGGAGAGCACCGCACCGATCCGGCTCCCCTCCACCCCCAGTGCCGCCCGGCTGAGCACCATCGTCGGGGCCGACCCGCGACGGCCGGCCAGCGAGATGAAGCCGCACAGCAGGAAGGAGACCACGATGCCGACCACGCCGGTGACCACCGCCTGCCAGAACGAGACCCCGAAGGCGAGCAGCCAGGAGCCGTAGGCGATGCCGAGCACCGAGACGTTGGCGCCGAACCACGGCCAGAACAGGTCGGCCGGTCGGCCGTGGCGCTCGTCCTCGGGGATCGGGTTGAGGGCGTTGAGCTCGATGGCCAGGGCACCCGCGACCGGTACGGCCGGCGCGGGATCCGGGTTCACACTCATGCCCGAACCCTAGTGCGCCCCGGCGCCGCTCGGCTTCGCCGTACCGGCTGCCGAGCCACCAACGAGAACCGACCCTGGGAGTCCCCAGAGTCGGATCATGTGTCGGATCATGTGTCGGATCATGCGGGTGGACCCCGCCACCCTGTCGTCGTACGGCGCCACAGGCGCCGACGACCAGCGTCGAACAGGCCCGCTCAGGCGGGCTGCATCTCCTGCATCGAGGAGTCCAACAGCTCGGCGGCACGAGCCTGGACCAACGCGTCGTTCTCCTGCTTGAGGTTGACGACGAGCTCCTCGAGCTCCCGCACGCGCATCCGCAGCGCGGTGTTCTCCGCGGTGAGGTGGGCGGGAGTGCGCAGGTCGCTGTTCAGGTAACCGATCAGCGCCTTGGCCATGAATACAGTCCTTGTCGGTGTGGGACACCCGCGATCGGCGGGCCGTCTTCAAGAGTCCCACCAAGAGCGCACGCGGTCAATTCCGCGGCGGCCGATCCGCCCGGTCCGCGCGCTATCCGCGCGACTTCTTGTGACGCCGGGCGCGGAGCTCGAGCAGCTCGGCCCGCTCGGCCTCGCTGAGCGACTCGGTGCCGCCGGCGCTGATCTTGTCCAGCAGCTCGTCCATCCGCTGCTCGTCGCGCGACTGGGCGGCCTCGATGAACCGCTCCGGCGTGACGTCCTGCATCTGCCACGGACCCGGCACCACCGTCGGCCGGTCGGCGTCGAACCTGCGTCGCCGGGCCCGCCGCGGCCGGCCGGCGTGACCACGGGGCGAGCTCAGCTTCGGCAGCCAGTGGTACCGGCTCAGCATGCCGAACTGCCGGGCGACGAAGCCGCACACCACCGCGCCCAGGAGGAAGACCAGCAGCATCGTCCAGCGCCGGTCGCCGAGGTACTGGATGACCTGGACGCCGGCCAGGATCAGGCCGAGCACCCAGGCCGGGATGCTGAAGAAGAACATCCGGTCCGGCCACTCGGCGATCCACAGCAGCAGGACCATCAGCTCGAGCATGTTGAGCCCGTAGAGCGCGTCGGCCAGTCCCGTGGCCGCGGTCACCGCGAGCAAGAGCCCGCCGAGGACGATCGTCCAGACGGTCAGCATCGCAGCGAACTTCCGCTTGCCCAGCTCGGAGCGCTCGAGGTCGGAGCCGAAGTACCAGAAGAAGAACATGGTCAGCACCGTCCAGAACACGTCGTTGCTGGTGACGGTGATGAACGGCCAGGTCAGCAGGGTCCATGCCTTGCCGGCGTAGAACATGTCCGAGGTCGGGACGAGCGCGAGGTTGGTGTAGGTCCACAGGCCACCGGCGGCCGCGAAGACCATCAGCCCGACGAAGGTCAGACCGACCACCACCCAGCTGGTGGTCACCTCCAGGCCACCCAGCCGGAACCACGGCTCATGGGGGTAGCTGCCACCGGGGGTCAGTCGGAATCGTCCTCGCACATGCCGAGCCTAATTCACCGTTCCACCCATCCCGGCCCCGGCGCCGCTCCCCCGACCTCGCGCACCCCGACACGGCGAGAAGAGCCTGCCCGAGGTCAGGCGCGCGGGGGACGTTGGCAGGCCGGGCAGAAGTACGACGAGCGGTTCATGAACGCCACCCGCCGGATCGGCGTACCGCAGCGGGCGCAGGGCTCGTCCACGCGTCCGTAGGCGTGCAGCGAGCGGTCGAAGTAGCCCGACTGACCGTTCACGTTGACGTAGAGCGCGTCGAACGAGGTGCCGCCCTGCCTCAGCGCGTCGCCCAGCACGTCCCGGACGTGCCCGAGCAGCGCACGCAGGTCGGTCGCGCGCAGCCGATCGCCGCGACGCCCGCCGTGGATCCGGGCGCGCCACAGCGCCTCGTCGGCGTAGATGTTGCCGACTCCCGAGAGCACCGTCTGGGTGAGCAGCAGCCGCTTGATGCCGGAGGCGGAGCGCCGGATCCGGCCGATCACGTACGCCTCGTCGAACTCCGGGTCGAGCGGGTCGCGGGCGATGTGCGCGATCTCGGTGGGAAGCTCGGCGCCGCCGGGGCTCAGCGAGAGGCCACCGAAGGTCCGCTGGTCGACGAAGCGCAGCTCGGTGGCCGCGCCGTCGGCGGACTCCAGCGTGAGCCGCACCCGCAGGTGCCGCTCGGGCCGGGCCGTGACCGGCTGCACCAGCAGCTGGCCGCTCATGCCGAGATGGGCGAGGATCGCGTCGCCGCGGCGGGCGTCGTCCAGCGGCAGCCAGAGGTACTTCCCGCGCCGGCGGGCGGCGACCACCGTGCGCCCGGCGAGCGCCTCGGCGAAGGCGGTGGCACCGGCGGCGTGGCGGCGTACCGACCGCTCGTGGAGTACGTCGACCCGGGTGATCCGGGCGCCCACGACGTGACGCTCCAGACCGGACCGGACCACCTCGACCTCGGGAAGCTCCGGCACCTCGGGCTAGCTCTCCGGCGGGCTCTGGGCCGGGTCCGCCTGGCCCGCGACCGGCCCGTCGTGGATCTCCCGGTAGGCCGTCTCCGCGGCCGCCTGCTCGGCCTCCTTCTTCGACCTGCCGACGCCGTTGCCGTAGCGCTCGGCGCCGATCTGGACCTGCGCGTGGAAGGTCTTCATGTGGTCGGGACCCGCGTCGGTGATGACGTACTCGGGCACGCCGAGACCTCGCTCCGCGGTGAGCTCCTGCAGCGAGGTCTTCCAGTCCAGGCCGGCGCCGAGCGCGGCGGCCTCGGTGATGAGGTGGTCGAAGAGCCGGTGCACCAGCACCGAGGAGACCTCGATGCCTCCGGAGATGTGCACCGCCCCGATCACCGCCTCGACGGTGTCGGAGACGATCGAGGCCTTGTCCCGGCCGCCGGTGCTCTCCTCGCCGCGGCCGAGCTTGATGTGGTCGCCGAGACCGATGGAGCGGCCCACCCCGGCCAGCGCGCGGGCGTTGACCACCGCCGCCCTCAGCTTGGCCAGTCGGCCCTCGGAGAGGTCCGGGAAGGTGCGATAGAGCGCCTCGGTGACCACCACGCCGAGCACGGAGTCACCGAGGAACTCCAGTCGCTCGTTCGTCGGCAGGCCGCCGTGCTCGTAGGCGAAGGAGCGATGCGTGAGGGACCGCTCGAGCAGCTCGGGCTCCAGTACGGGATCGCCGAGCGCCTCCCGCAGACCGGGATAGTCCTCGGCACCGGTGGCCAGTGTGTGAGCGCTCAGCGGCCCGACTCTTCCGTCCCGACTCGTGCGCGACTCGGTCAGAGGACCTGGCGACGAGCGGTGCGGGCGCCGTACTGACCGCACTCGCCGCAGGCACGGTGCGGCAGGTGCTTGGCACCGCAGGCGGGGTTCGCGCAGGTCACCAGGGTCGGGGCGACGGCCTTCCAGGCCGAGCGACGGTGGCGCGTGTTGCTGCGCGACATCTTCCGCTTCGGGACAGCCACTGTTCTCTCCTCATAGCTGGGCCGGTCGGTCGACCGGCCTCGTCATCGTACGTCGATCCCGGGTCGCCGGGCCGGCGTGGTCTAGCTCTCGTCCTTGCCGAGCGCGGTCAGCCTCGCCCACCGCGGGTCGATCGCAGCCTCGTGCCCATGGTCCGGATCGTCGGCGAGCCGGGCCCCACACTCGGGGCACAGACCCGGACAGTCGTCCTGGCACAGCGGCTGGAACGGCAGTGCGAGCACCACCGCGTCCCGCAGCAGCGGCTCGAGATCGAGCAGGTCACCCTCGAGCTTGCTGACCTCGTCGTCCTCGGAGTCGGTGTCCTGGCCGACGCGTGTGTCGTCATAGACGAACAGCTCCTGGAAGCCGACCTCGGTCTCGTCCTCGATCGGCTCCAGGCACCGCGCACACTCGCCCCGGAGGCCGACTCGCGCCGTCCCCGTGACCAGGACGCCCTCCATGACCGCCTCCAGCCGCAGGTCGAGCTCGACCGGCGAACCTTCGGGGACAGCAAGGACTTCGATGCCCAGATCTGCCGGCGCCGGCACCGTCCGCGTCAGCTCCCGCTGCGACCCCGGGCGGCGGCCGAGCTCGCGAGTGTCGAGCACGAACGGCGCTCTCGGGTCCAGGCTGGTCACGTGGTCACTTCCGGATGAGGGCACAACAGATCGAGGAAGATCGTAGCCGTCGGCCGGCGCGGCGAGCAAAACCTCGCACCACCGGACGGACGGCCTCAGCCGTCGCCGGTACGGCGCTCGGCGAGCCGCGCCAACAGCTGCCGGTGGACATGCGGCGGCACGAAGTCGGTGACGTCGCCACCGAACGAGGCGACCTCCTTGACCAGACTGGAGGAGACGAAGGACATCGACGGGTCGGTCATCAAGAAGACCGTCTCGACCTCAGTCAGATGGGAGTTCATCTGGGCCATCTGCAGCTCGTAGTCGTAGTCACCCGAGCCGCGCAGCCCCTTGACGATCGCCTGGGCACCGGCCTCCTCGCAGAACGCGGTCACCAGGCCGCTGAACCCCTCCACCCTGATGTTCGGCCACGGTGCGACCGCCTGGCGCAGCATCTCCATCCGCTCCTCGGCGGTGAACAGCCGGCCCGACGAGGCGGACTTCGATCGGTTCACCCCCACCCCGACGATCACCTCGTCGAAGAGGTCGGCGGCCCGGGCGAAGATGTCGATGTGACCGTTGGTGACCGGGTCGAAGGATCCCGGGCACACCGCTCGTCGTACCACCGTCGCTCCTCGTCGGTTCTCGTCGGTCGTCAGCTGAGCTCGTCCTCGGCGGCCACTGGGCCACCGGCGCGACCGTACCAAAGGACCGTCTCGCCGTACCGCCTGCTCCAGGTCCGCGCGATGCCGTCCGGCCAGGCCGGCTCCGGGCTGCGGCCGGAGCGCTCGACGACCACCAGGGCGTCCGGCACCAGCCAGCCGTGCGAGACCAGCGCGGCCAGATCGCCGGCCAGGGCGTCCTCGGTCAGCGGGTAGGGCGGGTCCAGGAAGGCGAGGTCGTACGGCGCGGTCGGTGGTCGCCGCAGCGCGGCGTCGACCGCGGCGGTGACCACGTTGGCCCGGCGGAAGCCGATCGCCGCCGCGTTGCGGGCGATGAGCCCGGCCGCCGCCCGGTCCTGCTCGACGAAGCTGACGATGCCGGCGCCGCGCGACCAGGCCTCCAGACCCACCGCACCGGTGCCGGCGTACAGGTCGAGGAAGCGCAGCCCCTGCAGGCTGCCGCACCACGACTCGATGGCGGAGAACAGCGCCTCCCGCACCCGGTCGCTGGTCGGTCTGGTCCGGGCGCCCCGTGGTGTGGCCAGGCGTCTCCCGCCCGCGGCGCCCCCGATGATCCGCGTCACGTCTTCTCCATGAAATCGGCCTCGACCGAGGCCTCGATCCGAGCCACCTCCGCGGCGAGCAGAGGAGCACTGGTCAGGTCGCCATCCTCCCCGAGGAGCTCCTCGGCCGCAGCACGGGCCTCGGTGATCGTCCGCTCGTCCCGCAGCACGCGCAGGTTCTCCAGGCTCGAGCGGAAGCCCGACTGCGAGGCGCCGAGCACGTCGCCCTCCCGGCGCTGCTCCAGGTCGACCCGGGCCAGCTCGAACCCGTCGCCGGTCGCGGCGACCGCCTCCAGCCTGACCCGAGCCGGGGTGCCGCTCTCCGCGGCACTGACCAGCAGGCACACTCCCCGATGGCCGCCACGACCGATGCGGCCACGGAGCTGGTGCAGCTGGGAGACACCGAACCGGTCGGCGTCCAGGATCACCATCGCGGTGGCGTTGCCGACGTCGACGCCGACCTCGATGACGGTGGTGGCCACCAGGACATCGGTCTCGCCGGCCGCGAAGGCGCGCATGGTGCGCTCCTTCTCCTCGCTCGGCAGCCTGCCGTGCAGCATCGCCGTGCGCAGGCCGGCCAGCGGCCCGGCGGCGAGCTGCTCGGCGATCTCCACCACCGCGGCGGGCCCGGCGCCGCCCGGCGCCGTGCTCACCACCGACCCCTCCTCGTCGAAGTCGACCTGGTCGTGCTCCCCCTGCTCCAGCTCGTCACCGCTGATCCGGGGCGCCACCACGTAGGCCTGACGACCCGCCTCGACCTCCTCGCGGACCCGCTCCCAGACCCGCGGAAGCCACCCCGGCCGGTCGGCCAACGGGACCAGGCTGGTCTGGATCGGCGCCCGGCCGGCGGGCAGCTCGGTCAGGGTCGAGACCTCCAGGTCGCCGAAGACGGTCATCGCCACCGTGCGCGGGATGGGCGTCGCCGTCATCACCAGCACGTGCGGCGGCACCCCCGCCTTGTCGGTCAGCGCCGCGCGCTGCTCCACCCCGAACCGGTGCTGCTCGTCGACCACGACCAGCCCCAGGTCGGCGAAGCCCACCCGGTCGGTGAGCAGCGCGTGGGTCCCGATGACGATGCCCGCCTCCCCGGTCACGATCCGGCTCAGCGGCTCCCGGCGCTGGACCTTCGACATCGACCCGGTGAGCAGCTCGACCTGGGTCGACTCCTCGCCGCCGCCGAGCAGGCCGGCGTTCATCCCGTTCGCGGCCAGGTCGCCGAGCAGCGCGGTGATCGAGCGGTGATGCTGGTGGGCGAGCACCTCGGTCGGCGCCAGCAGCACCGCCTGGCCGCCGGAGTCGACGACCCGCAGCATGGCGCGCAGCGCGACCAGGGTCTTGCCGGAGCCGACCTCGCCCTGCAGCAGTCGGTTCATCGGATGGGGCGCGGCCAGGTCGGCCTCGATCTGCCGCCCGACGGCGCGCTGTCCCTCGGTGAGGTCGAAGGGGAGCCGGGCGTCGAAGGCCGCCAGCAGTCCCCCGCCGCCGGTGCGCGCGGTGCTGCCCAGCGCCCGCGTGGCGCGCCGCCGACGGGCGAGCACCAGCTGCAGCCGCAGCGCCTCGGCGAACCGGAACCGGCGACGAGCGGCCTCGACCTGGGCGAGGGTCTCGGGCGCGTGGATCAGGTCGATCGCGGACCGCAGTCCGAGCACGTCGTACCTGCTGCGCAGCGCCGCCGGCAGCGGGTCGTCCAGGTCGGTGACCACCTCGCGGGCGAAGCGGATCGCGCGCATCAGGTCCCAGTGCTGCAGCCCGTGGGTGAGCGGGTAGATCGGGAACAGGTCGCGCTGGGCCTCCACGGCGAGCTGGGTGTCCGCGCTCTCCTCGGTCGGGTCGCCGAAGACGACCATCTGCGGGTTGGTCAGCTGCCACTGGCCACGGAAGGCGCCGACCTTGCCCACGAAGACGCCGCGGGTGCCGGCTCGCAGCCGGTTCTCCTGCCAGTGCGCGATGCGCGGGGTCTTGGCGAAGAACGTCATCGACAGCGTCGCGGTCTGGGTGCGCAGCGTGGCCTCGACCCGGTACGCCGTCCGGCCGGTACGCCGATCGGTGTAGGTGTGCAGCCGGCTGCCGGCGATCTCGCCGACCACCGTCAGCATCTCGCCCTCGTGCAACTCGGCGAGGTCGCTCAGGTCGGCGGTGCGCAGGTAGCGCCGCGGGAAGTGGTGCAGCAGGTCGCCGACGGTGCGCAGCCCGAGACCCTTGGTGAACCGGTCGGCGCGCTTGTGGCCGCCCAGGACCGTCTCTACTCCGGAGTCGAGGGTGATCGACATCGGGCTCCTGTTCGGGTTCGCCTGTTCGGGTCCGTCTGGTCGGGTCCGGCTGGTCTATTCGACCGAGATCAGCAGCGGATAGCGGTCCTGCCCGCCGTGGTAGCTGACCGCGTCGATGCTCGGATGCTCGGTCTCCAGCCAGGAGAGCACCGCCGCCGCCAGCTCCCGGTCGGGATCCGCGAGGCCGGAGACCAGGGTGACCAGTTCACCACCGCTGCCCACCAGGCGGTCGAGCACGTGGATCGCCACCTCCTCGAGGTCGTCGCCGACCTCGGTGAAGTCGCCGTCGATCACCCCGAGCACGTCGCCGGGCTGACACGGCCCCGCCATCGTGATCGCGCGCCGGGCCGCGACCGTCACCGCGCCGTGACGGGCGTGCCGGGCGGTGGCGGTCATCTCGAGCACGTCGCCCTCGAGGGTCTTGCCGGGATCGTGCACCGCCAGCGCGGCCAGCGCCTGGACCTGCACGGTGGTCGGGATGACGACCACCGCGATGCCGAGGTCGTCCTCGGCCGCGCGTGCCGCCGCCTCGGCGACCCGACGGATGTCGCCGTCGTTGGGCAGCACGATCACCTCGGCGGCACCGCACTCCTCGATGGCGCGCACCAGCTCGGCGAAGCCGGGCTGGCGACCGGGCTCGGCCGGCACCGGGACCGCGCCGGCAGAGCGGTAGAGCTCCGCCAGGCCGGGCCCGGCGCTGACCGCGACGACGGTGCGGCCACGGCGGGGTCCGACGCGTCCGGCACCGGAGCCCGCCCGCTCGGCGTCGCTCCTGACCTGGTCGGCGAAGTGGGTGACGTGGATCCGGTGCGGGCGGCCGGCCTCGATGCCCGCCTCGATGGCGCGACCGACGTCGTCGACGTGGATGTGGACGTTCCACTCGCCCTCGCCGCCGACGACC
Organism: Nocardioides sp.; assembly: GCF_047606145.1. GTDB lineage: Bacteria > Actinomycetota > Actinomycetes > Propionibacteriales > Nocardioidaceae > Nocardioides. Next base: position 13,951 of record NZ_JASGET010000007.1, read on the forward strand.
ACCAGCGAGTCCCCCAGCGCGCCGAGGGCGGTACGCAAGGCGGGGATGCGGTCCTCCTCGGCGTCGAGGAGGTACATCACCTCGTACGAGGGGCCGTCCGGGCACGGTTCGGCGTCCGCCGGGGACGCCGGCCCGCCCGCGGACGTGGCCGCGTCCGCGGGCGGCCGGGACGGGGCCACCGGCTCGGCGCTCCTCGCC
>NZ_JASGET010000008.1:0-67201 GCF_047606145.1 Nocardioides sp.
CCGGCGGACGACCGCCGACTCGACCGCACGGGCGGCGGTGGTGCCGACCGCGATCACGCGGCCACCGGCGATCGCGGTCTCCCGGATCACCCGGGCGGTGCTCGCCGACACCTCGAACCACTCCGCGCCGGGCGCCTCGCCGGCCTCCTGGGAGGAGACGCCGGTGTGCAGGGTGATCGGCGCGAGCGAGATCCCGCCGGCCACCAGCCGGGTGACGAGCTCGGCGGTGAACGGCCGCGACGCCGAGGGCGACTCGGCGCTGCCCGGCCGGATCCCGAAGACGGACTGATAGGCGGACAGCGGATAGCGCCGGTCCAGGTAGCCGTAGGCGATCGGTCGGGCGTGGGCGCGCAGCTCGGCCTCGACCGGCCCCTCGGCGCGGGCCCGCCAGAGCCGATTGCCTCGACCCGTCGGGGAGGAGGACCGGCCGGGGTAGGGGGCGACCAGCGTGAGCCGCGCCGGTCCGAGGGTGACCTGGTCACCCGGATCGGCATCGAGCACCGACCGCGACGCGTTCGGGCTGCTCCGCAGCTCGATCACCCAGGAGTCCCGGTCGAGGCGCTGCGCCAGATGGGCGATCACCCGGCCGCGCCCCACCAGGTTCGCGTCGAGCTGCCGTGGCTCGACCGCGGAGTTGTTGACCACCAGCAGGTCGCCGGGCTGGAGCTGGTCGGGAAGGTCGCGGAAGCGCTGATGTCGGAGGCCGTCCCCGGTCGCCACCAGCAGTCGGATCTCGTCGCGGGCCAGGCCGCGCCATTCCGCGGGCGCCGGCGCCGTCGTCGTACCCGGGTCGGGGAAGGTGGTCGTCGGACGCTCCTGCAGCAGGCTCATCACGCCACCACGCTCGGGTCGTCGACCCGCCGGGCGGCGAGGTCCGCCGCGCGGTACCGTCCCGACGGCAGCGCGCCGGAGAACAGTCGCATCAGCGCCGGGACGACGCTGGCCGGCTCGGGACGATCGGAGATGTCCTCGCCGGGGAAGGCGTGCTGGTGCATCTCGGTGCGCATGTCGCCCGGGTCGACGGCGTACGCGGTCAGGCCGGTCTCCGCACCGAGGGTGAGGATGACCTGGTCGAGCGCTGCCTTGCTGGCGGCATAGAGGCCCCAGGTGGGGTAGTGCTCGACCGCGGCATCGCTGGAGATGCCGACGAGCCGCCCGCCGCTGGCCAGCAGGTGGGGGAGCAGTCGCCGGGTGAGCAGCAGCGGGGCGAGCGCGTTGGTCCGCCAGACCGGCTCGGCGAGCTCGGCCGAGACCTCGGCGAGCGGAAGCATCGGTCCGAGGGCACTGGCGTTGTGCACCAGCAGGTCGAGTCGGCCGGCGGTGGCCACGGCGGCTGCCAGCCGGTCGCGATGCGCCGGGTCGCCGACGTCGCCGGGGACCGGCAGGACGTCGGGGCTCAGTGCCGTGGTGGCCTCGGCGAGGCGTCGGGCGTCGCGGGCGTCGGTGATGACCTGCCAGCCGGCGTCGCCCAGTGCGTGGACCAGGGCCAGGCCGAGACCGGCCGAGCCTCCGGTGATCAGTGCGGTGGGTGGGATGTCTCTGTTCATGACGCCAGTCTTCAAGCTAAAGTGAACTTGAGATCAAGGGATCCGGCGAGAAATCCTCGGAGGTGAGCCGAGTGCCCAAGGACACCCACGACCTGCTCAGCATGGGCGAGGTCACCAGACGCAGCGGGTTCGCCGCGTCGGCGATCCGGTTCTACGAGGCCGAGGGCCTGATCGCCGCGCACCGATCGGGCGGGGGACACCGCACCTTCGAGCGCAGCGTGCTGCGCCGGCTCGCCTTCATCCGCGCCGCCACCAACATCGGCCTCACCCTGGAGGAGGTGCGCGCCGAACTGGCCTGTCTGCCGGCCGAACGTACGCCGACCAGGGCCGACTGGCAGCGCATCTCCCGGCACTGGCGCCGCCGCCTGGACGATCAGATCAGGGCGCTGGAGAAGCTGCGCGACGGCCTCGACTCCTGCATCGGGTGTGGTTGTCTGTCGCTGCAGCGATGCGCGTTCTCCAACCCCGACGACGTCCTGGCGAAGGACGGTTCTGGGGCCGCCTACCTACCGGTGGCCCTGCGCCGCGAGCACCCGGCCAGGCGCGGGGTCAGCCGATCGTGACGCCGGTGATCTCGACCGTCTTCTTTGGGGTGCCGTCGGCCTCACCGGTGGTGGTGCCGGCCTTCGCCGCCTTCGCGATCGCCTTGACGCTCCGCGCGGTGAGCTGGCCGAAGATCGTGTACTTGGCGTTGGCACCGTCGAGGTAGCTGGAGTCGGCGTAGACCAGGAAGAACTGCGACCCGTTGGTGTCGGTGCCGGCGTTCGCCATCGCCACCACCCCCTTGCCGTAGTGCTCGTCGCCGTTCAACTCATCGGCGAAGGAGTAGCCCGGTCCACCGGTGGTGGTCCCGGTCGGATCGCCGCACTGCAGCACCGAGATGCCGGACTCGGCGGTGGTCAGCCGCGGACACGAGGTGTCGTCGTAGAAGCCCTGCGTGGCCAGCGAGGCGAACGAGTTGACCGTGCACGGGGCGGAGTCGGCGTCCAGGTTCATCGTCAGGTCGCCGATCGAGGTCTCCAGCGTCGCCTTGACGGTTCCGGAGTAGGCCGCGGTGGTCGGCGGGGTGTCGACCTTCCGGGCGGCGGTCCCGCTGCTCGGGTAGGAGCACGAGACGGCACCCGCGCCGGTCGTCGTACCGGCCGAGGACGTGGCCACTGATGAGGTGGCTGCCGAGGAGGTGGAGCCCGGGTCCGACGCCTCGTCGGAGGAGGAGCCGCAGGCGGCCAGGGTTGCGAGCAGGGTCACCGCGGCGAGGACCGGGAGCAGGCGCGAGAGCATGGAGGCGATCGTAGAGCCCGACCCTGGGCCCCTCGCCTCGGGCTCTCACACTCGGCCTCCCACCGCGGGGCTAACGTCGCACCCATGGACCTCGGCGTGCACTACTTCACCTTCACCCACCCCGAGTGGGAGACCACCCTGACCGACCGGCTCACCGCCACCGCCCGGATCGCGGACGAGGGTGGCGTCAGCCTGTTCACCGTGATGGACCACTGGTTCCAGATGCTCCACTCCGGTGGCCCGTTCGAGCCGATGCTCGAGGGCTACACGACCCTGGGCTACCTGGCCGGCGTGACCGAGCGGGTGCGGCTCAGCCTGCTGGTCACCGGTGTCACCTACCGGTATCCGGGTCTGCTCGCCAAGACCGTCACCACCCTCGACCAGCTCTCCGGCGGCCGCGCGCTGCTCGGCATCGGGGCGGCCTGGTACGACCGGGAGCACGCCGGTCTCGGCGTACCGTTCCCGCCGACCGCGGAGCGGTTCGAGCGGCTGGAGGAGGCCCTCCAGATCGCGCGACAGATGTGGTCCGACGACGACGGCGCGTACGACGGCACGCACTACCAGCTCGCCGAGACCATCTGCCTGCCCAGGCCGGTGCGCGGCACCGTCCCGATCCTGATCGGCGGTGGTGGCGAGCGGAAGACGCTGCGGCTGGTGGCGCAGTACGCCCAGGCCTGCAACCTGTTCGGCGCCCCGGGCGAGGAGGGCCGCGAGACCATCCGGCACAAGCTCGACGTGCTGCGCGGCCACTGCGAGCGGCTGGGCACCGACTACGACGCGATCGAGAAGACCATGCTCTACCGCGGCCCGACCGAGGATGCCGACGCGTTCCTGCGCGAGATGGCGGCCTACGCCGCCCTGGGCATCTCGCTGGTGAGCCTGACCCCGCCGCAGTACGCCGACCCGGTGCCGTGGGCTGAACAGGTCACCGCGCTGGTGCCGCGGCTCGGCTCGATCTGAGCGATCTGAGCGACCTGGTCGACCGGGATCGTCCGCCCACCTCGCCCGGGTGAGTGGCACAGTTGATCCCATGACCGAGGATCTCGACATTCGCCAGCGGATCACCAGCCTCGCCGACGAGGAGCACACGCTGCGCCAGCAGCTCTCCGACCACCGGATCGGGGTGAGCGAGGAGCACGAGCGCCTGCGCGCCGTGGAGACCGAGCTCGACCAGTGCTGGGACCTGCTGCGTCAGCGCGACGCGCGCCGCAACGCCGGCGAGGACCCGGCGGATGCCGAGGTGCGCCCGGCGAGCGTCGTCGAGAACTACCGGAACTGAGTGGCCGGGTGGACCAGAGCGCACTCGAGCTGCACGACGTCGTCTTCATCCGCGACGATCGGCGACTGCTCGACGACATCACCTTCGTGGTGCGCCGCGGCGAGCACTGGGCGCTGATCGGCCCCAACGGCGCCGGCAAGAGCACGCTGCTCAACATCTGCGGTGCCGTGACGTTCCCCAGCCGGGGGAGCGCCTCGATCCTGGGCGCCCGGATGGGTCGCATCGACCTGCGGGAGCTGCGGCGCTCGATCGGGTTCGTCAACCCGCGGCATCCGCTGCGCTCCAATCTGAGCGCCGAGGAGATCGTGCTCACCGGCGAGACCGGATCCATCGAGCTGGTGCCGCGCTGGCAGCCGACCGAGGCGGTCCTGGACCGCGCCCGGCTGCTGCTCAAGACGATGGGGATCGACGACGAGCCGCACTGGCACACCATGTCGCAGGGGGAGCGCGGCCGGGCCCTGATCGCCCGGGCCCTGATGACCGATCCGCCGCTGCTGCTCCTCGACGAGCCCTCCACCGGCCTGGACGTGGCCGCGCGCGAGCAGATGATCCGGACCATCGCCGACCTGCCCGTCTCCACCCCGGCCTGACCAGCGTGATGGTGACCCACCACTTCGAGGAGCTGCCACCCTCGACCACCCATGCCGCGCTGCTGCGCCGGGGCCGGTTGGTGGCGGCCGGGCCGGTCGATGCGGTGCTGACCTCCGAGCGCGTCACGGAGTGCTTCGACCACCCGATCGAGGTGGTGCGCCGACGGGGACGCTGGAGCGCGGTCGCCGGCTGAGCCGGCTCGGGTCCGTCCCCGATCAGCCGGCGGCCCGAAGCGCGGCGTGCACCCCCGCCGGGGTGAGCACGCCGAGGAACCTCGGCCCGTCGGTCACCCCGATCATCGGCCGGTCGTCGGCCAGCATCAGCGCCAGCGCCTCCTCCAGGCTGGCCCCGATCGGCACCGTCGCCGCCAGCCCGCTGGCCGCGACGCCGTCCAGCGGCTCGAGCGCGGTCTCGGTGATGGGCGTGACGCTGAGTCGGCGCAGCGAGGAGTCCGCGCCGACGAACGAGGCCACGAACTCGTCGGCCGGATGCGCCAGCACCTCGGCCGGCGTGCCCCAGTGGGCGAGTCGTCCGCCGGGCGCCATCACCGCCACCCGGTCGCCGAGCCGCACCGCCTCGTCGAGGTCATGGGTGACCAGCACGACGGTGGTGCCCAGCTCCCGCTGCAGCCGGGCGAACTCGTCCTGCAGCCGGCGTCGCTCCAGCGGGTCGACCGCACCGAACGGCTCGTCCATCAGCAGCACCGGCGGGTCCGCGGCGAGCGCTCGGGCCACTCCCACCCGCTGCTGTTGACCACCGCTGAGCTGGTGCGGATAGCGAGCGGCGTACGTCGCCGGTGGCAGCCCGACCAGCTCGAGCAGCTCCTCGGCCCGGGCCCGGGCCTGCGCCCGCGGCGTGCCGAGCAGGGACGGCACCGTCATCACGTTGGCCAGGATCCGCTGGTGGGGGAAGAGGCCGACCTGCTGGATGACGTAGCCGATGCCGCGACGCAGCTCGACCGGGTCGGTGACGGCGACGTCCCGGCCGGCGACGCTGATCCGGCCGGCGGTGGGCTCGATCAGCCGGTTGATCATCCGCAGCGTGGTCGACTTCCCGCAGCCGGACGGACCGACCAGCGCGGCGATCTGCCCGCGCTCCACGGCCAGGGTGAGGTCGTGGACCGCACTGGTCTGATCGGCGTACGTCTTCGACACGCCGTCCATCACGATCATCGGCCCGGTAACGTCCATGCCTGTGACCCTACTGGCCATCTCGCCCGGGCCGAGCTGCTACAGCCGGCTGGTCAACGACTGGGTCTGCCCTGCCTACTGGCGTGACCGGGGTGCGGAGATCCGGGAGGCGACGGTGCAGCACCTGGAGATCACCGTGCTCGCCCTGCTGCTCGGGCTGGTGGTGGCGGTGCCGCTGGCGTTGGTCGCGCGGCGGCTCGGCTGGCTGCGCACCGGTGTGCTCGGGCTGACCACCGCGCTCTACACCATCCCGAGCCTGGCCCTGTTGCCGCTGCTGGTGCCGTTCACCGGACTGACCATGACCACCGTCGTGATCGGACTGGCGGCGTACGCCCTGACGATTCTGGTCCGGGCGGTGGTGGACGGCCTCGACTCGGTCCCCGCCGAGGTGCGCGATGCCGCCGTCGGGCTCGGCTACGGCCCGGCCCGACGGCTGCTGCGCATCGAGCTGCCGCTCGCCTCACCGGTGATCCTCGCCGGGCTGCGGGTGGCGGCGGTCTCCACCGTCGCGCTGACCACCATCGGATCGCTGGTCTCCTACGGCGGACTGGGCAACCTGATCGCCGACGGGGTGCGCACCGACTTCCGCGCCGAACTGCTCACCGCGGCCGTGCTGTGCGTCGTGCTCGCCCTGCTGCTCGACCTGATCCTGGTCGGCTGCGGCCGGATGCTGACCCGGTGGCGCCGATGAGACTCTTCGGCGACACCTGGAGCTATCTGACCACCGGCGCCAGCTGGCACGGCGAGCTCGGCCTGGCGCCACTGCTGGCCCAGCAGCTGCTGCTCACCCTCACCGCGCTGCTGATCGCACTGGTGGTCGGCCTGCCGGTCGCCCTCTGGCTCGGGCATCTGGGTCGCGGTGGCTGGCTGGCGATCAACCTGTCCGCCATCGGCCGGGCGATCCCGGTCTTCGCGCTGTTGGCGCTGCTGGTCACCGCGTCGTGGCCCGGCGTGCGCTCGGCCGGGCCGTACGGACGTGCCGGCCTGGCCACGCTGATCGCGCTCGCGCTGTTCGCGCTGCCGCCGATCATCACCAACGCCTACGTCGCCGTCCGCGAGGTCCCCGAGGCGGTCAGGGACGCCGCCCGGGGGATGGGCATGACCGCGGCCCAGCGGTTCTGGCGCGCCGAGCTCCCGTTGGCGCTTCCGCTGGTCTTCTCCGGCATCCGGCTGGCCATGGTCCAGGTGTGGGCCACCGCCACCATCGCCGCCCTGGTGGCGGGGCCGGGACTGGGTCGGGTGATCACCGACGGCTTCGCGCGGAACAAGTACGGCGAGGGACTGGCCGGGGCGGTGGTCGTGGCGGTGGTCGCGGTGATCCTGGAGGTCGGCTGCGCCGCGCTGGTCAGAATGTCGGTCCTGGCCCCTAGGGTGGAGACCACCTAATCCTCGGAGGTTCGCCATGTTCGCTCGACGTCATGTTCGCCGGCTGTCCGCAGCGCTGTTCTCGGTCGGTGTGCTCGTGCTCGCCACCGGCTGTGGCGCCGGCGACGACCTGTCCGGCTCGTCGGACTCCTCGTCCTCGGTGGCCTCGGACTCCGGTGGCACCGAGGCGAAGGGCGCGGTGACGATCGCCAGCCAGAACTTCCCCGAAGCGGCGCTGGTCGCGCAGATGTATGAGGATCTGCTCTCGCACGCCGGCTACGACCCGACGGTGAAGCTGGTCGACACCCGCGACGCCTACCTGGGCATCTTCCCGGGCCAGGTCGACGTGGTGCCGGAATACGTCGGCGGGCTGGTCAACGCGCTCAGTGCCAAGGCCGGCGGCGACAACGCCAAGGAGTACACCGCCGGTGACGGGGCGACCCTGGCCAAGCAGGGCGCGGGGTTGCTCAAGAAGGCCGGCATCACCCTGCTGGACCAGTCCACCGCCACCGACACCAACGCCTTCTTCGTCACCAAGAAGTACGCCGAGGCGAACGACGTCTCCACCCTCTCCGACCTCAAGGGCACCAAGGTCGTCCTGGCCGCCGCCGCCGACTGCGAGGGCCGACTGGACTGCGAGGGCGGGCTGAGCTCGAAGTACGGCATCGACGTGACCAAGGTGCTCCCGCTGGGCTACGCCAGCGACCAGACCTACAAGTCGGTGCTCGACGGCGAGTCCCAGCTCGGTGAGACCAGCACGACCGACGGCACCCTCGACTCCCAGGGCCTGGTCGTGCTCACCGACGACAAGCAGATCCAGCCGGCGCAGAACCTGGTGCCCGCCGTGGGCACCGACTTCCTCAGCGCGCACCCGGACGTGGCGGATGTGCTCAACCCGCTGATGTCGGCGCTGACCACCGAGAAGCTGACCGAGCTCAACGGGAAGATCTCCGTCGACCGGGAGAAGACCACCGACGTGGCCGAGGAGTTCCTCACCTCCGCGGGCCTGCTGTGAGCACTCCCGAGGAGGTCGATCTGGTCGTCGTCGGCGCCGGGCCGGGCGGGGAGTCGCTCGCGCTGGCCGCCGCCTCGGCGGGCCTGCGGACCTTCGTGGTGGACAAGCACCTGGTGGGTGGGGAGTGCCCCTACTACGCCTGTATCCCGACCAAGATGATGCTGCGCGCCGCCGAGACCCTCACCGAGGCCGGCCGGGCGAACGAGCTGGCCGGCGAGGTCACCGTCCGACCGGACTGGGCGCGGGTCGCGCACCGACTGGACACCGAGGCGACCGATGGCTGGTCGGACGAGGCGGCGGTCGACCGGCTGGTCGCCGCCGGCGCCGAGGTGATGCACGGGATCGGCCGGATCTCGGGGCCGGGCCAGGTGAGCGTGACACCTGCGGACGGCGGTGCGCCGCGGGTGGTCCGGGCCAGCCGGGGCGTCGTACTCAATCCGGGGACGCGGCCGGCCGTGCCGGACCTGCCCGGTCTGGCCGAGGCCGGCTATCTGACCAACCGGGAGGCGGTGCGGCTCACCGCGCTGCCGGGCTCGCTGGTGGTGCTCGGCGGCGGACCGGTCGCGGTGGAGCTCGCCCAGGCGTTCGCCCGGTTCGGGGTGGCGGTGACCATCGCCCAGCGCGGCGAGCGGCTGCTGCCGCGCGACGAGCCCGAGGCCTCCGGGGTGGTGACCGAAGCGCTTCGCGACGACGGGGTCACGGTGATGACGAATGCGGCGGCACGCTCGGTGACCGGCGGTGACGAGGTCACCGTCACCTTCGAGGACGGCCGCGAGGCGAGCGCCGCCGCGATCCTGGTGGCGACCGGACGCCGGCCTAATCTGGAGGATCTCGGTCTCGACGTGCTCGGTCTCGATCCTGCCGGGCTCGAGGTCGACGACCAGCTCCGCGTGATGGGCGCCTCCGCGCTCTGGCTGATCGGTGACGCGGCCGGTCGAGGCGCGTTCACCCACGTGTCGACCTACCAGGCGAACATCGTGCGGCGCCAGCTCCTGGACGAGGACCGGCGCCGCGCCGACTATCGAGCGCTGCCGCACGTCACCTTCACCGAGCCCGAGGTGGCGGGTGTCGGACTCACCGAGCAGGCCGCGCGAGCGGCGGGCCTGGCGGTCGCGACGGGCCAGGCCGACCTCGGCTCTCGAGGCTTCACCCACGGCCCCGGCGCAAACGGCCTGGTCAAGCTCGTCGCGGACGCCGACCGCGGCGTCCTGGTCGGTGCCACGGCGGTCGGTCCCTACGCCGGCGAGGTCCTCTCGATGCTCACCTTGGCGGTCCATGCCGAGATCCCGCTCGAGACGATGTCGACGATGATCTATGCCTACCCGACGTTCCATCGGGCGGTGGCCACGGCGCTGGCGCAGCTGCCCGCGGATCTCCTCACACGTGGGCCTCGCGGTACGGCGTGATCTTCACCGGCCCGAGTAGGCCGTAGGACTGGCGTGCCGAGGAGCCGAACACCTCCGGGCTGGTGGTGCGCAACCGGTTCCACAGCGTGGTGGAGGTCTCGATCCGGAGCGTGTTCTCTCCGGGACGAAGCGCCCGGCCGAGGTCGATCCGACTCACCAGCGGGCTCACCGGAGCGACCTCGGTGCCGTTCAGGGTGACCTTGACGGTGTCGAAGACGGTGCCGAGGTCCAGGTAGGCACCCGCACCGGTCCAGTCGGCGGGCAGGGTGAGCGTCGTGGTGTAGCGCCCGATCCCGGACACGTCCTCGAGCCCGTCGATCTCGGTCCACGCCGCGAGTGTGTCGAGCGTCCGGGTGGAGGTCGACACGGCCGTCTCCCAGATCTCGTCGCCGGGCCGCCAGTCCTCCACCTCCAGCGTCCACGTGCCGATCTGCGGCGCGGCGGGCGGGGCGGCAACCGTGGTGGAGACGGTCCGGCCCGAGTCGAGCGTGCTCGTCACCGTGCCGCCGGTCAGTGAGCGCACCACCAGCCGGGTGCCGTCGTAGCGGACCAGGTCCGCCTCAGTCGCGGTCACCGACCGGGCCGGCCGGCGCCGCCCGGTCAGCACGCCGGGTGCGGCCAGGGCGATGACGGTGCTCTCGCCGGGGTTCAGCGTGACCCGCACGGTGAACCGCGCTCCGTCGCGGGTGAACTGCGCGATCGGCTCGATGGCTCCGGTCCAGGTGTCGAGCCGGTAGGGGAGTGCGTCTGCGTTGCTCGCGGTCAGGGTCACGTCCTGGGACACCTGGACGAGCGTGCGGTTCTCGGCGTGCCGAGCGTTGGCGAGGTAGAACAGGTCGGCCCGCTCGACGACCCGGTGGAGGTGCATCAGGGTCGAGCTGTCATGGGTGACGGTGCGCTCGATGCCGAGGGCGGCGAGGCCGTCGGGGATCTTGGTGTAGTCGGACACGACGGCGACCTTCGACCGGCCGAGGAGCTCGGCGATGATCCTGCGAATGGCCGCGTTCTCCGCCTCGTCGGCGTTGCCGGTGCCGTGCGCCTGCGACCAGTCGCCGACCACGACGATCGGCAGCCCGTGCTCGGCCATCGCCAGGATCCGCCGGGCGGAGGCGAGCGGGATGGCCGTCTCCTCACTGGCGAAGGGGTCGCCGGCCAGGATGAGCGCCTTGTAGGCGGGCCCATCGGGGTAGAGACGGCCCCGCCGGACCATCGGCGGCACGAGGTCCATCACCGCGTCGGTGAGGAAGGCGTGCGTCCAGCCGATCGGGATCCCGTCGTTCGTGAAGTAGCGGGCGCCGATGCCGGTGCCGGCCGCGCCACGCTGCCGGAAGATGGTGACGTCGGTCTGCGGGACGCCGGATTGGAGGACCAGCTGAGTCCGCCCGAGATGATCGGCGATCGGGGCGACGTGTCGCCAGCTGGGCATTCGCGGACCCCAGGCCTCGCCGTACCCGGGAGCGCCGTGGTAGGGCGAGAACGCGGCGAAGCCGGGCCACGCCGCGCCGGGGACATCCCGGTACGGATAGCCGTGGAAGACGCTCTGGCTCACGCCCTGGCTCACGCCACCGGCCATGAAGCTGCCCACCGTCACCAGCGCCTTCTGCCAGGTGGTGTTGTAGGCGCCACCGGCGTAGCAGGCCGCCTCACAGGAGAGGACCGACCTGCCGGCGATGTCGCGGCCCGAGGCGAGGATGCGGTAGTCGTCGAGGTTCTTGAAGCCGAGCGACTCGCCCTCCGGGACGTCGAGGATGGCCGCGGCCGCGACCGAGTCCAGGGTGATGCCGTAGGCCTGCAGCCGCAGTCCCATCCCCAGCCGTCGGGCCCATCGGGTCACCGGAGTCAGGTGGCGTTCGACGTAGAGCCGGCCGAGCGCCTCGCTGACGTCGAAGCGGACCTGTCCACTCAAGGTGGCGTCGAGGACGTAGGCGTACTTCTCGCTGACCTGCACGATCGCGGACAGGTACGGCGTCAGGTCGTAGCCGTAGCGGTGCCGGAACTCGTCCAGGAAGCCCGGGGTCCACAGCGTCGCGTCGTACTCCAGCTCGATGGAGTCGCAGAAGACGTTGCCGCCGACCTGCCTGAGCAGGCGTGTGATCGTCGGGGTGAGCACTGCCTCGTCCCAGTAGTCGAAGACCGCCTGGGCGCCTGCGGCGGAGAAGTGGTCGACGACATAGGCGAGCGGGCTCGTGTGTGGCCCGGACTCGGGTTGTTGGGCGGTGCCGCGCTCCCAGTAGGAGAGGACGATCCACTCGCCACCATCATCGGGGGCGGTCCAGGTCAGGGTGCCGTCGCTGACCTGGTCGGTGACGTCGGTGACCGAGGTCGGGTCGAGCTGGACCGGCGGCTTCGCCGGACGCTCGAGCACCTTGGCGACCTGGACCGCGATGAGCTTCCGTGCGCTGACGCCGTCGGCCGCCGCCACCACCGGGTCCGGCAGCGGGCCGTCGAAGGTGGTGCCGGACGGCACGCTCGCCTCGCCGTGCGCGAGCTCGTGCGCGGCGGCGACCGAGTCCGGGGTGATCGTCGGCACCGCCGCCGGCCAGGCCGGCCCGATCGTCATGTCGACCCGCAGGTCGCGGGCTTTCGCCCGGGTGAGCGCGGCCTCGACGCCCGCCCGCCAGGCCGCGGTTCCCCAGCCGTGACCCACGGGGTCGAGGGCGGTCTCGACGCTGTGATGAACGTCGGAGATCTCCAGCAGGCCGAAGCCGGCGTCGGCGACCGCATCGACCTCGCGCGCGATCTCGGCCGGGTCGACCAGTCCGTGCGGCCACCACCACCGGAATCCCGCGCGGACCCGAGCCGGCGGGTCGGCGAACTGGCCGGCCACCTGGGCAGCACCGAGACCCGGTGTCGCCGGCGTGGACGCTGCGGCCGCACCGAGGCCTGTCGCCCCCACGGCACCGGCGGCACCCAGGATCGCGCCGATCTGGAGCACCGTACGGCGACTCATCGAGGTGTCCAGTGGGACGGTCTCGGGCGTGGGGCAGGAGGCGGACACGGTTCCTCGCATCTATGAAACGATTCATACACGGACGGCTCACCACGCTAGGGAGGTGACCGCGGTCACGTCAACGTCCGGATCCGGCCAGTGCTGCCGGGCGTGAGAGGCTCATCGGCGTGCAGGAACGCCTGATCGACCGCAACCCGCTCCCGCCGGGCATCGGCGCCCGGCTGGCCTCGCAGCTCGCCTTCGTCGCCGAGGTGGACCGGCTCAAGTCGGTCCTTCGGGCGTCGCTGCTCGCCGCCGAGGAGCGCCGGGAGAACGACGCGGAGCACTCCTGGCACCTCGCGTTGATGGTGATCGTGCTCGCCGAGTACGCCGAGGAGCCGATCGACGTCGGCCGCACGATCCAGCTGGTCGTCATCCACGACCTGATCGAGATCTATGCCGGCGACAGTCCCGTCTACGATCCGGCGGCGGTCCGGACGCAGGCCGTCCGGGAGGCGGCCGCCGCCGACCGGCTCTTCACCCAACTCCCCGAGGATCAGGCAGCCCAGCTGCGGGCGATGTGGGAGGAGTACGAGGCCGGCACCACCCCCGAGGCACGCTTCGGCAGGGCGCTGGACCGGGTGGAGCCGATGCTGCTCAACTGGCTCAACGAGGGCGGCACCTGGGGCATGCCGGGCGCGAACCTCGGCACCGTGCGTGCCCGTGCCGCCGGCATCGAACCCGGCTCGAGCCGCCTGCACGCGGCCGTGTCCGCCCTCATCGCCGAGAGCACGGCCCGTGGATGGATCAGGCCGGAGTGATGAGCGATCCGGCGGCGGGCTCGCCCACGGTCCGGGCTCAGCCGCCGAAGGTCGTCCCGACCTGCCGGATCGCCCGGTCGAGGACGTCGAGCAGGTCGGCGTCCTCGTGGCGCAGCCACTCCTCGTAGGCGGCCAGCGAGGTCGCCAGCAACGTCCAGGCGACGACCTGCGCCTCGAGGTCGTCCTCGTCGAGGTGGCATCGGCGGGCGACGTACTCGGCGATCACCTGCCGCCAGGACTCATAGCGCAGCGCCGAGTGTGCGACGAGGCTCGGGACCCGCAACAGCAGCTCCATCCGCTGCCGCAAGGGCAGCAGCTCCTCGGGCGGATAGGTGTTGAACGCGATCACCGCGTCGCGTAGCGCGTCCACCAGTGGCACCTCGTCGGAGGTCTGGGAGAGTCGCTGGCGCATCTGGGCGACCAGGGCGTCGAAGTCACCCCAGGGGAGGTCGTTCTTGGAGGCGAAGTAGCGGAAGAAGGTACGCCGTCCGATGCCGGCGGCGTCCGCGATCTCGTCCACGGTGGTCTCGTCGAAACCGTGCTCGAAGAACAGCTGCAGGCCGACTCGGGACAGGTGGGCGGCCGACGTGGCACGGCGTCCGTCTCCGGTGGTCACGGTGGTGTCGGTGGCGACGCTCATCCGCTCATTGTGCCTCGCCGGGAGTCCGGTGGCGCTCATCGGCCCGACGGCTCGCCTTGATGTGGCACGCAGTGCCACATAGCCTGGGGGCAGCAGTGAGGTGTCCCACACGAGACAGTCCCACACGAGACAGGGGAGTGGCATGTCAGGTCGGCTCGAGGGTCAGGTCGCGTTCATCACCGGCGCGGCACGCGGACAGGGAAGGAGCCACGCGCTCACGTTGGCGCGCGAGGGCGCCGACATCATCGCCGTCGACGCCTGCCGGGACATCGAGACCGTGCCGTACCCCGGCGCCACGCCCGCGGAGCTCGCCGAGACCGTCCGTCAGGTCGAGGCGCTCGACCGGCGCATCATCGCCGGCGAGGTCGACATCCGGGACTCGGCGGCGTTGACGCGGACGGTCGACGACGGCGTGGCGGAGCTGGGCCGGCTCGACATCGTGCTCGCCAACGCCGGGATCTCGGTGCCGGCGCCGACGCTGGAGATGGACGACGAGACCTGGGACACGATGATCGAGGTGAACCTCTCCGGCCAGTTCCGCACGATCCGGGCGGCGGTCCCGCACATCGTCGCGGGCGGGCGCGGTGGCTCGGTGGTGATCACCTCCTCGCTGGCCGCGCTGAAGGCCAACGCCAACACCGCGCACTACTCGGCGGCCAAGGCCGGACTGATCGGACTGATGAAGGTGCTCGCGGTCGAGCTGGCGCCACACAGCATCCGGGTGAACACGATCCACCCGACCACGGTCAACACCGAGATGGTGCTCAACGAGCCGACCTACCGGCTCTTCCGTCCCGACCTGGAGAACCCGACCCGGGCCGACTACGAGGTGGCCGCGCGCCAGCTCAACAAGCTGCCCACGGCCGGCCTGGACGCCCAGGACATCTCCGACGCCGTGCTCTACCTGGTCGCCGACTCCGGTCGGTTCGTCACGGGTACGACGCACGTGGTGGACGCCGGCGGTCAGCTCTGAGCCATCGGTCCCTCGATCCGGCGGACCCTCACCCGGCTCGAGTGCCTTCGGCGGGCCCGAAGACCACCAGCACGGTGAGGTCCTCGGCGATGTCGATGAAGCGATGCTCCTCGCCTGCGGGGACGAAGGCCACCACTCCCGGCCGGATCTCGGCGGTCGCCGTCGGCGTCCACAGCCGGGCATGGCCGGCGATGCAGAGGTAGAGCTCGTCCTCGCTGTGCGGCCGCTGCGGATCGGTGCCGCCGGCCGGCAGCGAGTAGGTGCCGAGGCTGAGGTCCGGCACGCGCAGGTGCTCGCGGTAGCTGGCCTGGGTGGCGGGGGAGGGCGCACCGGCATCGGCGACGATATGCACCCGCGCACCGTAGGCGCCGGCCGGCTTCGCGCGCCAGCCCACCCGCGCCAGTCCGGTCAGCGTCGGTGGTCGGCGCGTCGCGGCGGATGATCGGGATCGGTGGATCTGGACTGGCACAATCGGGGCGATGGTGAGATTCGCGTGCGTCGTACTCGTCAATGCCGACGGCTGGCTGCTGATGCAGGAGCGCGACGAGCACGCCACGATCGCGCCGGACCGATGGGGGCTGCCGGGCGGCCACGTCGAGCCCGGTGAGGAGTTCCTCGCGGCGGCGATCCGTGAGCTGAAGGAGGAGACCGCGCTGCGGCTCCCACCCGAGGCGCTCACCCTGGTGGGGGAGTACGACGTCTTCCACGTCGAGACCGGCTCGCACGACCGGATGGCGATGTACGTCGCCGAGGCCGACCTGAGCGACGCGGATGTGGAGTGTCACGAGGGCAGACGGATCGTCTTCGTGGACCCCACCCTGGTGCCCGGGTTACCGCTCACCGATTCGGCTCGGCAGACGTTGGTGCCCTTCCTCGCCTCGGACCGGTTCCCGCGTAGCCGGTCCGCGGAGCGCTCCTGACGGCCGGTGTCGCCGTCGGGCGCAGGCCGAGCGCTACGACGTGGTCGGGCGCGCGATGCGGAGGAAGTCCCGCATCGGCATCCGGGAGACGACCTGACGCTTGACCGAGTTGCACGCCGCGGCCGCCTGGTCGCGGTCGACGAAGCTCACCTCGGTGACCGGGATCTTGTCGCCCTTCCACACGATCGTGCCGCCGGCCGCCTGGAGGTTGCGCACCCAGTCGGTGGTGCGGCCCCAGGGCAGGCCGACGTAGATCGCCTCGTCGTCGGCGACGACGATCGCCACCGGCGTGCGATAGGCGGTCCCGGACTTGCGACCGCGATGCTCGATCGTCGCCCACATCGGCATCCACCGGGTGCCCGATGCCCGCAGCGCGACCTTGTTGAAGCCGCGGGCGGCCCGCGGCGGCGTACGACGTGCCGAGTTCTCTGCCATCGCTCCACCGTCCTCCCCATCACCCCCGGGGTCAATGCCGCACCGTAGGTTTGACCCATGACGCACCGGGTCTTCTCCTACGGCACGCTCCGCCAGCCCGAGGTCCAGGCCGCGGTGTTCGGCCGCGCGGTGCCGACCACCGACGACGCGCTGCCGGGGTTCGGCCTCGGCTGGGTGCGGATCACCGATCCTGCGGTGGTCGCCACCAGCGGCTCGGATCGGCATCCGATCCTGCGGCGGGGAAGCGCCGACGGGGTCGTGACCGGTGCCTACCTCGAGCTCGACGATGCGGAGCTGGCCGCCGCGGACGACTACGAGGTCGACGACTACACCCGGATCGAGGTGCGGCTCGCCTCCGGCGTCACCGCGTGGGTCTACGTTGCGGCGGAGGAGGTGGATCGCGCCGTACGTCCTTAGCCGGGTGGCCGTCGGCGCGGTCCATCAGGTCCGGCTCAGCAGTTCTTGTCCAGGTACGTGCTGACCACCGCCGGGGTGTCCAGGGCGTCGCTGCTCTGCTTCTCCAACGCCTCCCACCGGGTCTTCTTGGCGTCGTCGGTGCGCAGGTCCGAGATCGTCTCGTCGCCGAACGCCCGAAGCGCCTTGATGAAGGACTCCATCCCGGGGTACTGGTCCTCGATCGCGGATTGGACGTTGGTGGGCATGCCGTCGGGGTAGCCGAGGGACCGGAGATCCTGCAATGTCTTGTCCAACTCGTCGGCAACCTCGGTGGCGGTCATGTCGTTCGACATCTCCGGCTCGCTGGTGTACGCCGTGCACCACGCGGTGACCGAGGGTGCCGAGGCGGTGGTCGTCGGCGTGGAGGTCGTGTCGTCGGCCGTGCTGCTGGCCGGGGCAGAGGACGTGGCACCGGTGTCGCCAGTCGAGTCGGCCGAGTCATCCGATGAACCACAGCCGACCAGGGAGAAGGTAGCGATGGCGGCGATCGCCGCGAGTCCGAGCTTGCGCATGTGCGCGCCTCTCGGTGGTGGCAGGGTCCGGGAGCGAACCCCTCCGATCGGCGTGCCCGGGAACGCGAAGGCAAGAACATGACCCATGTCACAGTCGCGAGGTCACCGTCGGCTCGGGTCGCACCGCGAGCTCGGCGCCGTACCCAGGTGGGGCACAGGCTCCTGCCAGTCTGGTCGGACGGATGCACAGCTTGAGGGCACATCGTTGACGGTTCCTCCGATGTCCTCGACCGAAAGCGACACTGTGCTCCGTACCGGGCTCGCCCTGACCGCGGTCCTCGCCACCACGCTGCTGACCGCCGGCTGCGGAAGCCAGTCCGACTCGGCCTCCTCGGCCAGCGCGTCCGCCTCGGCGTCGAGCGGCAGCAGCGCACCGACCGACGCGAAGACAAGTGACTTCTGCTCCGCGCTGACCAGCACCACGGTGAAGAACGGCAAGGACGTCGCCAAGGTCGCCGCCGCGATGGAGAAGACCGGTACGCCGTCGGACATCTCCGCCAAGCAGCGCCTGGGCTTCGAGGCCTATCTCTCGGTGCTCGAGTCGATCGACGAGAGCACGACCAAGAAACAGCTCAATGCGATGACCGACCTGGGACTCAGCACGAAGCAGGAGAAGCAGGTGCGGGCGTTCCTGGTCTACGCGAGCTCCGCCTGCAGCTGACCGGGACTGAGCGCCCCCTCGGCGAACCCTCGACCGGTCGCCGGGTCGCACCCGCACGGGCCGTTCACCGGTAGTCGGCGACCAGGCGGTGGGCGCTGCCGTCCATGGCCTGCTGGTGGATCGCGGAGGCGACGGCCGGAGCCGCGAACGAGGGCGAGAGCACCGCGACCTTGTCCCCGGGCCGCGCCTTCGGCACCGAGACGAACTCCATGGGCTAGGGCCTCTCGGCAGCGAGCCATGCGTCGAACGACCGCACGAACTGGCCGTGGCTGGCCACCATCGCGACCGGGTCGCCGGGGACTCGTAGGACGTGGTCGCCGGCGACCAGCAGACGTTCTCCGGGAAGCGCGTCGAACACGGCGCGGCGGAAGTACGGGTCTTCGGAGCCGATGACCGAGAGCTGTCTGCCGGGATAGGTCAGGAGGACCTCGGCGACGTCCGGCTCACCCAGGAGCGGCGTGAGCCAGACTGCGTCGTAGTCGCGCTCCGCGGCGCGCGCGGCCGCCAGGGTGCCCAGCGACTTGGCGACGATCAGCACCGATCCGTCGTAGCCGTCGACGGCGGCGTCGAGTTGATCGCACACCCAGGACGTCTCCTCGGAGATGTCACGGCGATCGCGCGCTGGGGGCTCCCACCAGACCTGACGGACCTCCCAGCCTCGCATCGACGCCACCTCGGTGGCGAAGAACAGGAGCGGTCGATCGGCGGTGTATTGCCGCCCCGGGAGGACGACGCAGCGGCCGACCGGTGCTCCCTCGGCGGGATAGTCGACGTACCGGCTCATGACGACACCCTCGTCGTCCCGCTGCCAGGCGTCAACGACATTCGCGGCCGCGAGAGTCAGTCGGCCGCTTCGGTCGGACGGGTCGCGTCGCCCGGGCGTCCCGTCGATGGGACGAAGTAGCCCACCACGGTCACTCCATCGGCTGCGTAGATGGTGATGCGCGTCCCGGCGTTGGCCGATTGTCGGGCCAGCGCCTCGGCTGGCGTTCTCGGCTGGGGCCGGTCGGCGTCGTCGATGTCGTCGCTGTAGACATAGCCGACGTCGGCGTCCCCTTCCGCGCCGGGGATGTACATCGCGACGAGATCCGGCCAGGTGCTGGCCGGCTCGGCCATCCCGTGATCGGGGATCGCGCCGTAGGTCTGGCCACGTGCGTTCACGCCGAAGTGCGGTGTTTGGGGGACCTCGTCGCTGGTCATCGGAGCGTTGAGCGAACCAGCTGCGGCGGCACCGGCCCGCGCCGTGGCGTCGGTGGCCGTTCCTGCCCGAGAGTTGCTTCGTGCCACGCCGATACCGTCGGCGCCGGCCGCCACCACGACTGCGACCGCAACCGCTGCGAGCACCACCCGTGCCTTCATCACTGCCTCCTCGAGCGGGCGACGATCCTCCGACCTGATCATCTGCAGGTCGACGACACCGTCCGTCAGTCGGTCCGACGCGCCGCCCGGGCTGGAGGTTGCCGAGCGGAGAGGGGGACAGGCGGCGGGATCGACCTGCCGAAGGGATCACGAGGGTGAAGAAGCTCCCGCTCGTCGATCACGACTGTGTTCTGGTGGATACCCCTCCGTGGTGTCTGCGCCGCTCTCGGCGTCGTAGAGGTAGACCTGCTCACCTGCGCGTTGATCGCGGGCGATGAGGAGGTGGAAGGTCGGGGCGGCGCCGTCGTCGGGCAGTTCGACCACCGTGGCGCCGGCGCCCAGCACACCGCGAACGAGGTGCGGTGGCGCGGATGTGTCGATGCGAGTGACGACGCCGGGGGTCACCCAGACAGGGATGCCCGTCAGGTAGCCACTGAGTTGGAAGTGCAAGTGGCCGGTGAGGATTGCGCGGACGTCGCTTCCTCGCACCCTCTCCTCGAGGTCCCCGATGTTCTGAAGGACGACCTTGGCCACCTGCGGGATCGAAGCCGGGTGAATCGGTGGATGGTGAAAGGCGAGAACCGTGCCGTGAGGCGCCGGCGACGCCAGGATCCGCGAGAGGTGTGCCAACTGATCCTTCTCGAGGAGGCCCCATGTGGAGCCAGGAACCAGACTGTCCAATGTGATGACACGGAGACCGCCGACGTAGCTCTCCGCAGCACAGAACTCGGTGTCAGGGTCGATCAACGCACCGCGATCACGTCCGTCGGGACTCAGGTGTCCGCTGCCGAGTACCTCCCGGAAGGAGTCTCGGGTGTCGTGATTTCCGGTGCTGTAGAGGTGCGGGATGCCCCGGTCGGCGGCGAAGGCGCCGACCCGTTCGAGAACTGCCTTGCAACCAGAAGCTGACCCGTCGTCGGCGATGTCCCCGCTGACGACGACGGCGTCGAGGCCGGGCACGTGACGTGCGTCGAACAGGATGCGCTCAACGGCCGCGATGGCGTCGACGCCGTCCATGTCCCTACCTGTTGTGGACACGTGCGTGTCGGAGAGGTGGAGAATCCGCGTCATGGCACTCCTGAGGTGGCTGCGCAAGCACCCAGGCGGTCGATGCCCCGCTTTCCACTCCCCGGTGGTGGCCCACCCACGCCAGTCGTCTCCGGCAACCGTAAGGTCGTCGGCGCCTCGGTGGCAACGCAGCATGGGACAGCGGACCGTGGAACGCGGTGCCGGGTGTCGTTCTACGTCGTCCTGCCCCGGGCGTAGGTGACTCTCCGCGGCAGGAGACGTAGGTGCGAAAGAGTGGTTGCATGGCCCCATGACCGATGACGAGTCAGGTCCGCGCATCGTCAGCGCCAGTCGCGAGATCGCGGCCGGAGCCGCCGAGATCTTCGAGCTGATCGCCGAGCCGACCGAGCAGCCCCGCTGGGACGGCAATGACAACCTGTCGCAGGGGCGTCCCGGCGAGCGAGTCCGGTCGGTCGGCGATGTCTTCACGATGACGATCACGAACGGGAACGTTCGGGAGAACCATGTGGTCGAGTTCGCCGAGGGCAGGTGCATCGCGTGGAGGCCGGCCGAACCGGGTCAGGAGCCGCCCGGGCACCTGTGGCGATGGGAGCTGGAGCCGGTCGGCGCGTCGAGGACGCGGGTCACCCATACGTACGACTGGACGCAGCTCTCCGATGACCAGCGGATTCCCCGGGCGAAGGCGACGACGTCTGCCAAGCTCCAGGCATCGATCGATCGGCTGGCATCGATCGCGGAGGATCGCTGACCGTCGCGGCTGGGCCGACCGCTCATCGGGAGGTCACCCGGCGCCAGGTACGTGACACACCACCGGTGCGGCTGATCGAACAACCCGATCAAACAGGAACAGGCCAGGGTGCTGTCGAGGCTCGCCGACGTCTCCGGCGTGGCTCAGTCGATGACGGAGGCGCTCACAGCGACGGCGACCAACCCCGGCAGGCCCGGCCTGGACCGCGGTAGCGAGCACGGCAAAGGTACTTGTCGGTTTGGGTAGCAGCCGACAGGATCTCAATCAGTGCGCACAGGAAGGCAGAGTCGATGAAGGTTGCTGTCATCGGCGGAGGCGTTGTCGGCACGGCCCTCGCACATCGCCTGAGTGAGTACGCCGCCGACGTGCTGCTCTTCGAGTCCGGTGATCTTGGACAGGGCGCCAGCGGTGTTAGCTTCGCGTGGGTCAACGCCAGTTCCAAGGACCCGGGTCCCTACTTCGATCTCTGTCGGAGAGGAATGGCGGCGCATCGCGCGCTAGCCAAGGACCTCGGAAACGGAACGTGGCTTCACCAGGCCGGACATCTGCTGTGGTCCGACAACGAGGAGCGGACGCCGATGCTACAAGCACGCGTGCATGAACTCCGTGCCGCGGGCTATCAAATCGAGATGCGTCCCGCCCGCGTCATCGCCGAGGCACTCGAACCCGGCGTCACTTTTCCCAGCCCCGACCACCCCGTTGTCTATGCCCCGGAGGAGTCGTGGATCGACGTTCCTGACCTGATTCAGCATCTGACCAGGCGGGCTGCCACGCTCGGCGCGGAGATCCATCTGCGATCGCATGTCGACCGGATCGAGACGGCAGACGGCACGGTCGTGGGCGTCGGATGCGCAGATGGCCGACAGTGGCACGTCGACGCCGTCGTCAATGCCGCAGGTGCCTCTGCGGGACGAGTGGGCGCACTGGTGGGGCAGCCGTTGCCGATGCAATACAGTCCAGGTCTCGTGGTGCGCCTGCGCGCTCCCGGCAGGCTGGTGCACACCGCCATGCACACGCCCAAGGTCGAGATCCGTCCGGATAGTCAGGGACGTATCCTGCTGCACAGCAGGAGGGTCGATGCTCTACTGGAGTCCCTTGACGTCGACGATAACGCTCAGGCCGTCGACATGCTGATGAAGTTGGCGGTCGAGGTCGTTCCGGCCCTTCGAGGCAGCGACACACAGGAGGCTCGGATCGTGTGTCGGCCCATCCCGCTAGACGGTCTGCCCAGCCTGGGACGGTTGCACGAACTCGGTGGCTACTACGAAGCTGTCACACACAGCGGAGTGACCCTGGCACCGGCCATAGCCGACCTGCTCAGCGCAGCGATCATCAGATCCGAGTCACGACCAGAGCTCACCACCTTCAGTCCCGACCGATTTGACCGCACGCAGATTCCGGCCGACACGGGGGCGCGAACTGACCGCGGCTCAGCTGGCGCGTGGAACAACTGAGAGGGCTGCCAGTCACCGGTCACATGGTCTCGTACGGAGCGCTGGGTGCGTCAGAACTGTTGAGACAGGCGACCGGATTGGTGGCGCTGTGGTCATATCCTCCCACCACCCAATTGCCGGGTGGCTCAGATCCGATCGACGTGACTATCACCGAGCCGATCGAAGTGCGGCACGAGCCGGCCGAGTGACGCTGGGGGAGCGGGCCTTGGTGTTCCGGAGGGGCCGGGCTCCTCATGAGTTCGAGCGCACTGCTCGAAGATGCGGCTCCACCAGTTCGAGCATCCGGTCATGGGTGTCCTGGTCGGCCGAGATGATCAGGCCTCGACCGGTGTGGAGCGGATTCCCGTCGAGATCGCTGATGACGCAGCCCGAGGCGTCACAAAGTGCGATGCCCGCGGCGAAGTGAACGTTGTCCCGGAACCGACCGTCCGATACGTACGCCGCTCGACGTCCGGCTGCGACCCATGCGACACCCAACGTGGAGGAGATGACCCGCGGACCGTAGGCCGTCCGCAGCCGGGCGTCGCCCACGAGTTGGCCGCCGACGAACGGTCGGTCCAGTGGTCCGTCACAGTTGATGTCGACCAGACCGGAGTGGGAGGTCGGGGTCAGAGCCTGATCTTGCGCCCCTCGACGACAGTAGGCCCGCGTGCCGTCGGACCAGAAGAGCTCCTCCGAAACCGGATCTGCGGCCGCTGCCGCCAAGGCAGCGCCCGCAGAGACCAGGGCGACGTTGACCACGACAAGCGGTGTGGTGGCGGCGAAGTTCAGCGTCCCGCAGAGCGGGTCCACAAGCCAGCGCCGAGCGGCGCTGCGGACGCCCGACTCGCCGGACTCTTCTCCGGTCCGTGCATCGTCGGGACGGTGTCGGGCCAGGACCTCGAGGATCGCCGCCTCGGCGTCGATGTCCGTCTGGGTGGCGAAGTCGGTGGCCGACTTGGCAAACCGCATCTGCGGGCCGCCGTACGAGCGTGCCACCACGTCGGCTCCTGCCCGGGCGGCGGCGATCGCAACCTCGGCGTCACTCAAGGCCATAGCCTGACGATAGCGACCGCGGCTGTCGTGTGCCGGCGGGAGTAGGGCTTCGACAAGCGTTCCGGGCTCCCGAACATCGGGGAGAGGCTGACCACCAGAGACAGTGAGATTGAGGCAGACATGAGCGACACTTCGGTCCCCAGGGACACGCTGCGGGTCACGACGTGCGACACCGACGAGACGCTCGCAGCGGCCAGCGGCTTGTTCAACCGGTACCGGCACCACTACGGCGAGCCGTCAGACGGGGACCAACGCACCCTCGGCTGGCTCACCGACATGGTCGAGTCGAACATGCTCACGGTCTATACAGCGTCCGTTGACTCGCTGGCTGAGGCACCTCCCATCGGCCTGGCGACCGGCCACGCTGTCCCCGCGTCTTTGGTCATGGGACGGTTCTGGCTGCTCCGTGACCTTTACGTCCTACCCGGGTTCCGTCGCCAAGGAGCGGCAACCGCTCTGGTCGGCGCCGTCCGCCAGGCAGCGCGTGCAGCAGGCGCGACACGGCTGTCCCTCGTGACTGAACCGGACAACCAAACCGCGCTCGGCCTCTATCGGAGACTCGGATTCAGGCCTGTCGAAGGTCTGGCATCGCTCAGCCTCGACCTCGCTCCCCAAGCGATCAGGGAATAGGGCGGGTCCCACGCCGGGCGTCATGGCCCTTGGAGGCTCAGGCCAGCCAGGAGGCATAGAAGACTCCGAGCCCGCCCGCGACGCAGATCCCCGCAATGGTCCAGAAGCGGATGACGACGGTGACCTCGTCCCACCCCAGGTGCTCGAAGTGATGGTGGATGGGAGCGATCCGGAATAGGCGACGCCCGGTGCCCGTGAGACGTCTCGTCAGCTTGAAATAGCTCATCTGCAGAACCACCGACATCGTTTCGAGGACGAAGAGTCCAGCGATGACCGCCATCAGGAACTCGGTACGGGACATGATGGCCAGTCCGGCCAGGGCGCCACCGATGGCGAGGGAGCCGACATCACCCATGATGATCCGCGCGGGCTTGGCGTTCCACCAGAGGAAGCCGACACAGGCCGCAGCGATGGCGGCCGCAAAGACCGCGAGGTCGAGAGGGTCGCGCACCTGGTAGCACTGCGACTCCACCACGGTGGGCCGCGAGGAGCCGCACATCTGGTTGTTCTGCCAGACGTTCACGGTGGTGTAGGCGCCGAAGATGATCGCCGAGGCCCCAGCGAGCAGGCCGTCCGCGCCATCAGCGAGGTTGGCGCCGTTGGAGGTCGCGGTGACGATGAACCAGATCACCAGCAAGACCACGACCAGGGGCAGCTTGACCCAGTCGTGGGTGGTGGAGATGTAGTGCGACGCCGGCCTGACACCTCGCTCGTCGGCGAAGAAGTGCGTGGCCAGGATTCCGAAGGCGAGCGCGACCAGCGTCTGGCCAATCATCTTGGCTCGGCTGCTCAGGCCCTGATTGTTCTGGGTGTAGACCTTGATGAAATCGTCGAGGAACCCCACGACCCCACAACCGAGGAACAGCAACATCAGAAGCCAGGCGCTGGCACTCGGCCACCTGCCGGTGAGGATCGTCGCCGCCAGGTACGCCGCCGTGGCGCTCAGGAGAATCACGAGACCGCCCATGGTCGGCGTACCCCGCTTGACGTGATGTGTCGTCGGACCGTCCTCCCTGATCGGCTGGCCGAAGCCGCGACGGGTGAACCATCCGATGGCGACGTGGGTTCCCACCAGCGCGCAGATCACACCCAGCCCGCCACTCAGGAGCAACGCGCGCATGAAGTACAGCCCCTCCCGGCATTCGGATCGTCGATCCCATCGCAGCAAGAGGGAGTCGTCTGACGGCAATTCTGGGGAAGGAGGAGGGGCCAGCCGGCCAAGGCGCACCGGTTGGGGGAGATCGGATTGAGGGCGTACGCGGGGCTGCTTCCCTCGCGGGGTGGTATGCGAGACCTCGGAACCCCGTCGAGTTCGCCAAACGAGAGGGGGTGGAACAAGCATGGGAGAACAGGCGACGGGATTACCGACGTGATGGGGTGGGTCCGACGGTCTGCTCGACCTGGTGCCGGCGTCCAGGAGCGCGTCCGTGACTTCTTGGGCGTGACAGTGGAGTATCCCGAGAGTCGGCGAACGTTCGCGGATAGCAGGGGAGTTATGTCGCCCTGGTTGGCGGTCGCGTCGAACACGTGTGCATCCTTCGCAGCCCGCTCGTCGCGGCGCACTTCGATCATGACCGCTTGCCGTCTGACATTCCGCCGACGTAGTCGGGCGTGTGCCTACGCGATCCACACGACGGAGGCCGGCAGCATCACGGCGAAACGGCTGGGCGCCGACGTCACGACCTCAGGGGCAAAGTTCAGGAGCATCGGGCGGTCACGTTCA
This sequence comes from Nocardioides sp., assembly GCF_047606145.1. Taxonomy (GTDB): domain Bacteria; phylum Actinomycetota; class Actinomycetes; order Propionibacteriales; family Nocardioidaceae; genus Nocardioides. The sequence goes on from NZ_JASGET010000008.1 coordinate 26,000, forward strand.
AGCGCCAACTCGCCTGAACGTGGACCTGCACGCCCAGATCGCGACGAGCGACCGCCAGAGTCGCCTTGTACGAGACGGATCTCGAACGTGTCAGGTTCAGTGAGGCTGCCACGACTCAACCGAGACAGGACAGGGGACCGGGTGGTCACTGCTGGAGGACACCAACATGATTAGAAGTTGACATAATGTCGCTTATCGGCGATCAAGTACGACGAGTCGAAACAGATGAGAGAACTCGTCTCTGGCCGTGATGAGGCATCTATGCAGGCCAGGCGCCGTGTGGCGCGTCGTATTAGGTGCGTACGGCGCGAGCGGTGTGGGGCAACAGCCCAGGTCAGCGGCGTTGTCTCTCGTTTAGTGAGAGAAACCCGCGTATAGTTCGCTCATGGAGATCGTGCCAGGACGGATCCCGGACATGCTGCTCAGGCAGGAAATCGGGCTGCTCCGTGCTGACCAGCGAGTCTTCGAGGCCATGGTCGATGGCTGGCGCTCGCAGCTGTTGGCGCGTGGACTGTCGACGCAGTACATCAAGGCGTCGTGCCGCGTTGTGGAGCGATTCCAGGAGCACGCCAACGAGTACCCGTGGCGTTGGCGACCGTTCCACCTCGAGCACTACCTTGCCGATCGCCGAACCGCGGAGAAGCCTGCGACGGTCTCAACACTGCGCATGCAGGCCGGCGCCATCCGGGCGTTCTGCAGCTACCTGTCCGAGCCGGCCTACGGCTGGGCACCCTTTTGTGAGCGACTCTTCAACGACCTGCCGAGCCAGATCGTCTTCGACTGGAACTCGCCACGTCATACGACCGATGACGCCGTTCCGCCAGGTCGACGGGCACTGACCCTCGACGAGATGGAGGCACTGCTGAACGCCGCGGACGACATCGTCGACGAGGAGTACGCCGCCGGCTCGAAGGGCTGGCTGCCGGCACTGCGCGACTCGGTCGCGATCAAGGTCGGGTATGCCTACGGGCTGCACCGACGCGAGCTGACGATGCTGGAGTACGTCGACTTCGGTCCGAACCCTCACGTTCCCGCCTACGGGAATTTCGGTTCCCTCCAGGTCCGCTGGGCCAAGGGGACCAAGGGGTCGGGACCCCGGCGCCGCACGGTGCTGACGGTTCCGCAGTTCGAGTGGGTCGTTGACCTGGTGAAGTTCTGGCTGTCGCCTGCGGGTCGTGAGCTGTTCGCGACCGCTGACCGCTCAACCGCGATGTGGCCCTCGGAGCGCAGCGGCTCAGTCGTGGTGAGGACGCTGGACCGATCCTCCAAACGCGCGCGAGAGCGTGCCGGACTGCCGGACGAGCTCACGCTGCACGCCCTACGTCACTCCTACGTCACTCCTACGTCACCCACCTGATCGAGGCCGGCTACGACCCGATGTTCGTCCAGCATCAGGTGGGTCACAGCTACTCCTCGACAACGGCGCTGTAGACATCCGTATCCTCCGACTTCAAGCAGAAGACCGTGCAAAAGATGATCGCCCAACGCCTTGCCGGAAGGCAGATACCGAGTCATGACTGAGCAACGCCGCATCGGATTCAAGTGGAACCTTCGCCAGGTCATGGCCCAACGCAATCTGTGGAAGACCACCGAGCTGATCCCGCTGTTGAAGTCGCGCGGGATCAGCCTCTCCCCTGCCCAGGTCCACCGGCTTGTGACCGCCGCACCCGAGCGGATCCCGGCACGCACCTTCGCGGCCCTGTGCGACATCTTGGACTGTGCGCCCGGCGATCTCTTCGAGCCCGTCGTGGAGCTGCGAGCGGCCGCGACCGCTGATGCGCCGCGGCGTCCGCAAGACATCGGGGTTCAGCCTGGCCAGCCGATCGCGAGACGAGTGAAGCTGATCCGCCCCAGCGACGAGGGCTGATCACTCGATGGCCCGGCCGCGCAAGCCCGACGATCCCGAGCGTCGACGCGAGATCCCCTGCGATCGGTGCGGCGGTGGCTACTACCTCGTGGTGCGGTGGGGGTCGGGCGATGAGATCTGTGGCTATTGCTACCAGCAGGCGGAGCGGACCCGGGGAACATGCTCGTGTGGCCACGTGGGGGTGCTTCCTGGCCGCGTTGACGGAGAGCCGGCGTGTCGCTCCTGTGCTGGCATCACCCTCAACATCGACTGCGTCCGCTGCGGTGCCGAGGACGAGCTGTACCGGCACGGCCTGTGCTGGCACTGCACGTTGAGCGACACCGTCGACCGGCTGCTCACCGACCCTGAGGCCGGGGCCGTGGCCCAGATCCTCCTCCCGCTTGCCGAGGCCTTGAAGTCGATGGAGCGCGCGAACAGCGGCTTGACCTGGATCAACCAGACTCACGTGACGGCCTTCCTCAAGGAGCTCGCGGTTCACCCGCGCATCAACCACGAAGGAATCGACGAACTCCCCCGCTCACGCACACGCGACTATGTCCGCGGGCTGCTCGTCGAGCACGGGGTCCTCCCCCGCCGCGATGAGGCGATCGTGCGCTACCAGGAGTGGGCACGATCAGCGCTCGAGCGCCTCACCCACGACGACAACCGCGCCGTCATCGACCGCTACGTCCGGTGGCATCACCTGCGCCGCATGCACGAGATGGAGACCGTCCTCAACGGCACATTGCTACGCAGCAAGCAGACCGTGACCGTCGCGATCAACTTCCTCAACTGGCTGCACGAGCAGGAGATCCCCCTCGAGGACCTCCGCCAGGCCGACGTCGACCGATGGATCCTCACCGGATCGACCACCCACCTCATCGTCGACCGGTTCCTCAACTGGTGCATGCAGAACCGCATCGCACCAGCCGGGCTCAAGGTCCCGCGCCACCGCCGAGGAACGAGCACGAAGCTCAGTCCCGCCGACCAGGAGCTGACCCTCAACGAGGTCGTCGCCGGAACCGCCCTTACCGTGCGCGACCGCGCTGCCGCCATCCTCGTGCTGGTCTTCGGGCAGCAGATCGAGCGGGTCGTCGCCTTGACCTGGGACGACGTCCAGGTGAGCGAGGAGCTCGTGAGCGTCACCCTCGGTAGCTTCGCGATCGCCCTGACTGCTCCTCTGGACGCGCCCTGGCGCAAACTCGCTGCGAACCCCGGTCACGACAAGACCGCGGCCCGCCCCAACAGCAACTGGGTCTTCCGAGGCTTCTCCCCTGGCCAGCACATCCACGCGATGAGCCTGCGTGACCGCCCGCGCCAACGGGGCTTCGGCACCCGCGCGGCCCGGCTGGGCACGCTGCATGAGCTGACCAAGCTCGCGCCGGTCGCGATCGTGGCTGAGGCCCTCGGCTACAGCGCGAAGACGCACGAGTCCCACGCCACGGCCGCCGGCGCCGACTATGCGCGCTACGTCAGCGTGCTCGTCGACGACCGCTGAGTTGAACCAGGCGCCCGGGCCGCGACGTCGCGCCGACGGCCACGGACCAGCTCGCTCAGGTCGGCGCCGGGGCTCAAGCCGTGAGGACTATCCGGGCAAGTCCCGAAGTGCGATGGTTGATTCTCCGCGGTACCAGCCCACTCAAGGACAGCAGCAACGGCAGTTCCAGGGGGAGCGCGACACGCTCAGCGGTAGTTGCCAGTGATTGTTGGAAATATGGGCTGACCTGCGACAAGGCATTGGACGTTGTTGGCGTCTCCCGGCCGCGAATGGTCGTCCTGCCACAGTTCTGCCACAGCGAACTCCCGCAAGGTCACGGTCCAATGGCTCCAGCCAGTAGTCGCGCCGCCGCTGCATTCAGATCCGTCACAAAGCGTTGCCATGAGGGCAGTTGACTGACAGGGCCGTCTATGTCCAACTGTTCAAGAAGGCTGGCCCGACGGGTGCTGAACCGAGCCGCCTCCTTCTTGCGACGTGCACCGGACGTCTCACTGGCGTCGATACACGCGGAACGGAGCACCTCCTTCGGGCTTGAGGTCGCTTCGAGACGCGCGACACGTGGCACGCTCAACTGGGTCCGCCCGTTGGGCCGCCCAACAACGGACCGTATGGCCGCCTGGTCCGTTAGGAGCCAGGCCTCAAGCTCCTGAACCGGAACCACTGAAACCACGCGATCGGTGCAATCGAGTGACGCAGCGGCGTCGTGAATTTCCCGGTGCCTGGGCGCTGGGTCGGCTGCGTCGGCGTCTCTGTGCACGAAGATCAACTCTGGGACTGCCCCTTCACTCAGCACCGTCACTAAGCGCTCGGCGACGGTCCCCTTGTATTGAAGCGGCGCCCCGATTACGTCGTCGAACCCCGCACGCACAAGAAGATCCCGAATGTGGCGCACCAGGCCATCGTCTGACGTGCCCTCACGGATGAGAGCAAAATGAACACTCGGCATCTACGCGGTCTCTACGAGCGGGCGCCCGGGAAAGTCGAGCATCATCGGCGCGTCCTCCGGAGCGAGCAGATAGTCACCGATGAGACCTTTCGACACACCAGACCCGTCGCTTGCCCTCCATGTTCCCCAGATCGGAGCGAAGGTCACTGTCTGGAAGCTCGTCCCGCCCTTCACGAGGCTCCGCGGCAACGCGAGCAGCACGTCAGCATCGTCTTGGAACAGGACGAACCGCGGAGAGTGAGTGTTAACGATGACCTGGCGCACCGGGTTGTCGCTCCCGGGGGGTTCTTGCGGATCGACAGCGAGGTCGCGGAGCAAATCCACCATTGCTTCGATCTTGGCGGGATGGATCCCGTTCTCGGGCTCTTCCATGCACACCAGACCGCCGAACGATTCGTCCTCTTGAATCACGGAGAGTGCGAGAAACCGCATCGTGCCGTCGGAGAGCGCCCGTGACGGGAGAAAAGGGCCGCGCCCCAGTCGCGCCTCAAGAGTGAGGAGGTCCCGTCTGGCATCGAAATCGACAGTAACCTCGCGAATGTCCGTCAGAGCGGACGCCGTTGCTGCCACCCGCGCGTATACATCGGGACTCTGCCCCTGATGCGCCAGGCGAAACAGGGCGCCAGCCAGATGAGCTCCGTTCGGGCCAATCCGCGGAGGCTCGTTAATCGAGTCAGGGGCCCGCATGGCCGAAGGCTCAAGCGCGAGGTTGCGCCACTGCTGAATCTCCCGCCGCGCAGCGAGTGCGGTGGGATCATCGGCGGTGTTGATTGTTGATAGCACTGTCCGAAGCGCAGCAGGCGAACGTCGAGGCTGCCCTCGGCTGCCCCCGTCCTGATGCACCTGGAACGTGCCCGCCTCGCCTGTCGAGATGTACCCGGTCCCTTTGCGGTCGTTCTTCACGACCTGCTGACGGAACTTCGCCGCGCTGTGCGCCCACCGCAAGTTCTGGACCGCCCTACCCTGCGTGATGTAGTTCAGGTCCTCACTGACGAGACGGATTGAGCCGAGTTGCACTGGTCCGTTCGCGCCCGGCGGGACGTACTCCAACTCAAGTTCGTAGCGGAGGAAGGTACTGGTAGCAGTTGCTTCCTGCCCAAAGTCATCCTCAACTTGCTCCGGGACGATCATCTCAACCGCGAGCGTCATGGACGGCGGCGGCGTGTCAGTTTCGTCGACCCAGAAAAGTGTCCGCGGATCTCCCATCCGCGATCCTGCTGACCGAACTTGCTGGGCCGCTTCCATGAAGGGGTAGTCCATAAGCAGCGAGAGGAACTCAATCGCATCCAACAGGTTTGACTTGCCGAGCGCGTTCGGGCCGGCAATGCAGGTGTACGGCCCGAACTCCACGGAGACATCGAACAGGTTCTTGAACCCGTCGACCTCAAGTTTCGTCAGCATGGACTCACGCTACCTTCTGGTCAGTTGCACGGCGAACGCTGGGTCGGCGTGGACGCGGGCGAAGACGAGGTCGGGCTCTGAGTCGGCGGAGAAGTGCCAGGTCCCGCGGGTCACCTGAGCGGCAGAATCGTACGTCGCTGCCACGTCCACTCTCATGTTGCCACGGTCGGAGTCTTCGAACGACAAGGCATCGCGGGTACGTCGAACACCGTCGGCGTCGGCAAGGAACCGCCGGTTCGGATTGAAGACGTCGAAGATGAAGCGTGCTCCTGGCGCCAGATCCGCTCGCACGGATCGGAAGCAGCTGATCACGTCGTTGGCCTTGTGCAGATGGAGCCCGTTGTCGACGTACTCGACCTTGCGGCTGACAGATGCTGAGGCGTGATTCCCCACGATGTAGCCAGACGCGCACCCTGAGCACCGAGTTCGTCGAACGCGAAGCGAACGGCAAGCTGACGCATCAACGGGCCGGTCCCCTTCCCGTGTGGGCCCGCCCCAGCCACGAGCCGGTCATGGCGTGGCGAGTTTGTGGGAAGTCCCCTTCGCATGCAGGTCCTGCATTCCGACGGGCGCGCCGTCGTGACGGACCACGAGGGCCAGGTGCCACTCGTCGGGCGCGAAAGTGGCCCTTTGGGTCCACCACCACGCCAGAGAGGTCGCCGAGAAGCCGTCAGAGCATGCGGGCGCGAACAGCTCCTGGTGCCAGGCCCGGAGGAAGGACATGGGCAGGTCAGGATCTTGGATGCCTCCACGCACGAGTTCGACGAGCTCTGGCAGGTCGTCGTCGCGCAAGACAGTGAGCACCACAGGACCGCAAGCGATCCGTAGCGCGAACGGCGGGGAGATCTCCTCCAGCGTGAGCCTGCTGGATTCTTTCCGAAGCGGCCTGCACACCGACAGCAGATTTCCGTCGCCCGGTGGCCAGCGGGGGCGCGAAGACACTCCGACCGCTACTTGTCCCACCCCGACACGTCCCGTTACCAGTTAAATCCGACGAGTTGAAAATAGATGAGGGAGTCCGTCGCTACCCCGGATTGAGTCGTTTGCGCTGGCCAGTGCGCAGGTCCCGCACCGGCGCGAGGGCTCCAACACGAGCGTCGACATGACGTCAGAATGTCCAACGGAACGTCAAATCCGCAGTCGGTGGCACAGCGTTCTCAGCCGAACAGCCGGCGAACACCTCGGTCCGGTCGGGCGGGCACAGTCATGCCCCGTCGGGCGAAGAACAGCTCGAACTCCGTCCAGCACAGTACCGCCCTGCGGCTGCTCTCTCGGTGCCCTGAGGGGTTGTTGACGTGCAGGACGGCGGCGGCCGTCGAGCCCTGCTCGTTCTCGATCCCCGTCACGAGCACGAGGTGACCACCGCGGCCGGCCGCAGGCTGCTCGGGCCGGCGCAGGGAGGGATGGACCGAGGCCACGACGAGCCTGCCGGATCCCAGCGCGGCGGTAATCCCATCGAGCGTCAGGCTGGTCTCGACGGTGACGTCCAGGCCGTACCGATCGCGCGTGTGCTCGACGAACGGCTGATAGAGCAGGCCGTCGAGGCCGCCGTCGGGTCGGGGTCGGTAGCAGCCGGCAGCCAACGCCGCCTCGGCCGCGTCCACCAGCAGCGGCACCGGGCGGCCGTGGTGCTCGAGCACCATCTGCAGACAGACAATGCCGCACGACCGGCTTGCCCAGAACCCATAGTGTGCGCGATCCCGAGCGCCGGATTCGCGCCACCGCGGGTCGTCGCCGGCGTCATGGCCGGCGTAGACGATGGCCTCGATCAGCTCGGGACTCGCGAACTGCGTGCGCGGTTCGACACAGTGATGGACCGACGCGAGTGCTGGGTCGGCGCCGATAGCCGCGCAGCCAGGACAATCGATCATCGTCGATACAGGGTAACTGACGAGGGCCGCGGCCCGTGCCCGACCACTCGCTCCGGGACCTCCCCGACACGGCGCAGCCAGGCGTCGCAGCCGGTGGCGACCAGCCCGCTCGCCGCACACACTAGCCACAAGGTCATGCGTGGGGCCAAGTCCACCAGCAGGACGCCCAGCGGTGGCGCGACAAACGTCGCCGTGCTCCAGAACGCGGCGGCGATGCCGCTTGCTCGTCCGAGATCGCTGCTCGGGACCACCCGCATCAACATCGGCTGGAAGCTGGGGCTGTACCAGCATTCTCCGAGGGTGAACACGACAGCGAAGGCGAGGACAGGCCCGATGATCGCGACACCCGGTACGGCCGACAGCGCACCCACCACGAACGCGACCGCCCAGCACGAACCCACCAGTGCCAGCGCGACCGGCTCGGCGATCCGCGTACGCCGCCTACGCCGCAGCCGTTCGTGATGCATGAGAGACGAGCGGCCCGCGACCAACGTCAGGACCACCGCCCCTGCGTCGCCCCGTGACCGTCCCGGCTGGTGATCCACACATGAGAGAGTCCGGCTATGCGGCAGATTGACCTCTCAGGAGTGGAAGGTGGGCGTTGGGTCCCTGCGACCCCCACCGGGGTTGGCGCCTTGGTGCTCGCAGGCTCCAGCGGACGGATCGACTTCGCGCGCGCCGAACTGCTGGCACGAAACGGCGCGATGGCCGAGTCCATTCGTTGGTTCGGCGGTGCGGGCCAGCACGACGGGCCGTGGGAAATTCCACTGGAGCTGTTCCTAGGGCGCGTCGCAGAACTCAAACGAGGTTGTGACCGCGTGTTGGTGTTCGGGACCTCATTCGGGGCCGAGGCCGCGCTCCTGACCGGTTGCCACAGCGGAGCGGTCGACGCTGTGGTTGCGTTCGCTCCGTCTGACGTTGTCTGGGCCGGTGTCCGATCGGACGGCACGCAGACCTCGCATTGGACGCTCGGCGGCGTACCGCTTCCGTACGTTCCCTTCGACGAGGACTGGGAGTCGGACAACGACATACCGGCCTTCGTCGACCTCTATGAGGCGAGTCGCAAGCGGTACCCCGAGCATGTGGCCGAGGCCGCGATCGCCGTCGAAGACATCACGGACCTGCTCCTCGTCGCGGGCGGCGACGACCAGGTATGGCCTGCCGATGCGATGTCGGCCGCGATCAAAGCTCGGAGGACGGAGCACGGCCTCACGACCACGATCGTGTCCGACCCAGATGCCGGTCACCGTGCGATCCTCCCTGGCGAGCCGGCCGTCAGCGGAGGAATCCGCATGCGACGGGGCGGCACCGAGAACGCCGATCGCCACCTCGGTACAGCCGCCTGGGCGCAGATTCAGACCCTGCTCCGTGCCGGTGAAGCCGATGCCTGATCCTTTCGAAGGCATTGAGCAAGACGGCACGATCAAGACTGGCGCTCGACGCGACCGCGTACCGCCACAGTTCGCGGCCGTCGTGCGTGAAGCGATCGCTGCGGTCGAGCACGACGCGTCGCTCTACCTCTATGGATCTGTCGCGAATGGCACCGCGCGACCAGGAAGCTCCGACGTCGACTTGCTATCGATCGATCTGCCGAGTGCCGCCGCCGTTGCGACTCGCCTTTCACGGGAGTTCGCGCAGCTGTGCCGAGGCGTAGAAGTCGCTGCTGCCACGGCTGACGACTTCGTTGGCGAGTCTGACGAGGCGTACGGCAATCGCGTCTTCCTGCGTCACTACTGCATCCATCTCGCCGGGCCCGATCACGCAGTCGACCTACCGGCTTTCCCCGCAGACGCCCGAGCGGCACGAGGCTTCAACGGAGATCTCGCCCAACATCTTCGGCGATGGCGGGACCAACACGAGTCCGGCGCAGCTCAGGCTGATGTACTCGGCGTCCGGATCGCGCGGAAGACACTCCTGGCCGTCGCCGGACTTGTGAGCGTGCACGACCGGACCTGGACGACCAGCCGGTCGGTCGGAGCTCAGCGCTGGACCGAGATCGAGCCGGAGCTCGGCTCAGGGCTGTCACTCCTGGAGTCGTGGGCCGACGGGTCGGATCGACCAACTCATCCCGACGTCACGCGGGCGCTCAACGCTCCCGGAGTCGTGCCGGCGATCGTCGAGCGATTCAGCAACCTGATCGGGCTTTGGCCAGACACCCGGCGCACTCGGTAAGCCCACCCGGGCCGCGTACTCACGGGCGACTCCCGGCTCATAACTGCCGTGCCCGCCAGTTCGTTCCGGTGTCGCGCGTCTCCACCTTCTAGTGTTCCTATTGATCGTCAAGGTGAGTTCGGCGGACCTTGACGACCGGAGTTGGCGTCCTACCGCAGCTCTTGCGTGATCTGCCGGGTCCCCCCGTCGACAGTCACTGTCGCCAGCGCGCCGTTGATCAATGGGAGATGCGGCGGCACGTGCCCGATCTCGACGTCGAAGACAATCGGCAGGTCGAGGCGCCCGAGTGCGTCGAGCACGGCCTCGTCCTGAGTCATCTTGGGGCTGTCGGCGGCGCTGGTCCGTCCGATGAGGATCGCGTTGGCGTGCTCGAACCATCCGGCCAGGCGGATGCCGTGCAGGATGCGGCAGATCGCTACTGCCTCATCTTCGGCGGCCTCGAGGTAGACGATCAGTCCGTCCTCGGCATGCTGTTCGCCGAACGCGGCGACGTCGCCATAGGGCGTGCCCGCCAGATTGGCGACGGTCTCGATGCATCCGCCGATGAGGCGACCGGACGCGGCGATGGATTCGGCGCCGTGGAGTCGCCAACTTCCGGTGCCAACGTCCTTCCAGCCGACGGCGTGGGCGTCTTTCTGCAATCGCCACCAGCTAGCGATCAAGCCCGAGTCGCTCTGAACATGGGGCCCCGTGTCTGACGCCAACTCGATCCACGACTTCAGTCCGGCCGGGGTTCGGTAGGGCGTGTCGGCGAGGTTGTCGCCATGCAGCGTCGCCCAGCCCAAGCGTGTGGTGACGGGCAGCAGGAGAGTCGAGATATCGGAGTAGCCGACGAGCCACGTCGGGTCGGCGTCTGCGAGGGCGTTCCAGTCGAGCAGGTCGACGAGGTCGATCGCGGTTTCACCACCTCTTGGAGGAACGACTGCGCGGATGTCGGGGTCGCACAGCATCGCGGTGAGTTCGGTGGCGCGCCGCTCGGACGGTGCTGAGGTGATGCCCGACCCGTCCATGCAGTCCCCGACGATCACTTCGTAGCCCTCGTGACGCAGCCAGTTCGCGCAGAACGCGACCCGCTCCGCGCCCGGGCCGCTCACCCCGGCCGATGGCGACGTCACGGCGATCTTGTCTCCCGGCTTGAGCGGGGTCGGGAAGCGAAGCATGGCCCGATCCTGCCAGTCGGGACAGACGCAGCCCACCGAGAACCGGATCAAGCCGCGGACGGCCAGAGGCGGTAGGTCTGGGCGAGGTCGTCGTTCCTGCCGATGCCGCATTCGCGGCCGAGGTCAGGGTGATGTCGCTGGCCCAGCGCAGTGGCCACAGGTCGTCGACGTCAGGCACGGCAACGGGGTCTCGACCAGCCCCCAGTTGTGATCGGCGACGACCCCGGCGACTGGGGCTCAACCAGCTAGAAGTTCTCGCTGCTCGGGCCCGAGCCCGGGCAATCCGTCCACCACGACCAGCAGGCTACTGAGTGCTTCGCAGCCATTCCGACACCATGTGTCTTCGCCGACGCCATGTGCCTACGCTCGCCACGACCACGGCGGATCAAACCGGCGCACGTAGTCGCGGGCCCGCGGCCGAGGGTCGTCGTAGTAGTGATGAGGCATCCGGTGATAGTGCTGGCGGCAGAACTCCGCGAGATCCGCTCCGATCTCAACCCGCACCAGCGGGCAACCAACGAAGTCCTGGTTCACGTTGACCAGGTCGTCCGCCGGGTGCCATCCGCAGTGGTCGAACGCCCACTCGTTCCACGTGGCGAAAGTGTGGAAGACCTGATCCTCGTCGGCGGCGCGTACCGCCGCGATACCGATCGACTGCGCCGGGTAGAGCTCACGGCAGGTCCACGCCAGGATGTGGCACGCCCCAGAGGCAAAGAACGCTCGGTCGGTCCTCTGCCAAGACAGGAACTGGTCGTCTCGCTCGGCTTGGGTCCGCCGATAGAGGCTGGCCGCTTCAAGATCCACGACGAAGGACTGTATCGCCGTGTGCAGTACTCCCGGTTCATCAACTCCCGTCCTGCCAATTAAGGTCGAAACAGACGAAGGAACCCGTCCGCTCCGCTCGCTCGACGATCCGGCGAGTACCGGTGGACCCGGCGTCCGCATCACGTCGAGGAGTTCGCCACCGACCTGCGATGCGATGAGCGCCCACTGAGGATCTCAACGCTGCGGTCCTACACCACGGCCGTCCGCCAGTCTGCAGGCGTGATCACTCCTGGCTGTGACTCGTCGCCCTCTCGAATGTTGCTTCGCCAGTCCTCTGCTGGACGTGCGATCAGACCTTGCGCCAGACCGACACATGACTGCCGCTGGTGGCGACGAAAGGCGTGCCCGTCCAGTCAGCCCACCGCGACTCGAGCTCGAGGCCGGCCAACTGGGCCATGAGGTCACATTCGGACGGCCAGATGTACCGGAAGTGACCGGTCCCCTGCCGAAGGCTGCCGTCCCCGTCGCGGTAGTAGTGGTGCGAGGCGCACTCCTGCGTGACCAGGTCGTAAGTATCGAAGACCAAGTGCTCCTCGCTGATGCTCACTGGAACAGCCTCCTCCCCCGGCCACAGGCGCTGGATCGGCGGAACCCAGAGCTCGATCACGAAGCGACCGCCGGAGCGAAGGTGATGTGCCGCGTTCTTGAAGCACTGCACCTGCTCGGCCTGCGTCCGGAGGTTCGAGATGCTGTTCCACACAAGGAAGACGAGCGAGAACGACCCGGCGCCGGGCACAACCGTCGTGGCCATGTCGCCGACGGTCACAGGAATCCGCTCGTCTCCCACCTTCCGTCGAAGCTCGGCCACCATCGGCTCGGACAACTCAATACCCGTCACGGGAACGCCGCGTGACGCCAATGGAATGCCAACCCGGCCCGTCCCGATGGCGAACTCCAACGCAGGACCTCCCTCGGCCAGACGCTCAAGGAGGTCGACTGCTGGATCCAGCACGTCTGGAGCAAAGTGCTCTGCGGCGTCGGCGTCGTACTTGGCGGCGGTCTCTTCGTCCCAGACTTCGCTACTGGTCACGCTGCTGAGCGTTCCATGACGTGCGTGACCGTTGTCAACAGATTTCGACCCTGTAGACCTCGCCCTCCCAGCACCATGCCCATCTTCAGCACCAGGTCTTCGACCTCCTCGGGGCGTACCCTCTGCGACACCCACAACGACCTCGTCCACGGCCCTGGCGGTATCGGCCGACCCGGGCGCGCCCATTGCGACGACTGGCAGTGGCGGCGGGCGAGGCTCAGTCCGGCCAGTCCATGATGGGGGCGCGCCCGCTCAATTCCAGGCCGGGGAACAGGCCGTCGGCTGCCAGCTGCTCGAGCTTGGTCAGCCGGGCTCCGTCCAGGATCGTGTGCAGTCGGGTCGACTGCGCCGAGTCAGCGAGTCGGACGCACGCCGCGATGACCTCCGTCGTGCAGTGCGCCTGCGTCTGGGAGCGCGCACGCTGTAGTCGGTCGTGAAGCCAGGCGAGGAGGGGCTCGACGACGCCCGAGTCTTCGCTCCCTCCGATGAAACTCGCGGCAAGCTCGGCCACGGTGAAGTCCCTTTGGTCCAAGGCCTCGATGAGGAACTTGATCCTCTCCTCGGGGCCGAGGAGGTCATTGAGTGCCCACACCGCACTTGCCTGGGTGTCCCGCGGTCTCTTTCCTGGGTTCTCGAATGCCTCGCGGATCTGCGGGATCGCCTCCCACACCCCGCACTCCCCGCACTTCGCGACGAGCCCAATATGCCGGTAGCTGCCAGACGGCAGCCTAGCCAGCAGCTCGACCGCGGTTGCCCTCGCCGACTCATCGCCAGGAAGGAGCTCGTCAAGCAGCTCGTCGAAGCGAGCACCATCACGCGTCCGCTCAAGTCGCTCAAGCATGTCCACTGGAGGTTGTCCTCTCACTTCAGGAGCTGGGCTCGGAAGATTAGATTGCAAGCTCGATCGTGAGAAGGAATGGAAGGGTCGCGCCACAGAGTTGCAGGCCCCTCTCATCGTCGATGTCGTGGAGGACGAGCCGATCAAGGCTCCAAGGAGTCAGGCACTCTTGTGTCGTGTCGGCGCTCTCCTGTGCCTGCACACGAGTGACCGTGATCCGAGAAGGAGTCAATCCGAAGAGCAGGACCTCGCTCCCGCGTATTGCGATACGTTCCGCCAAGTCCATGGAGCGAAGGTAACTGACGGCGCTACTCGAGACGGCGGACTTCCGGTCCGCGACCGGCCACCTCGTCGCCACCGTCGATGTCGCCAACCGGCTGTTGAACGCGGCCGAGCCCTGGAGGGCGCCGGCGCCGTCCGCCGTGAGTACACCTTCTGGATGCGGCCCTGGACGGTCTCCGAATTGCAGGTTCGACTGACCCGAGCCGGCTTCGAACGGATCGAGATCCTGCCCGGCGTCGGGAGACGAACCAGGGACCGGCTGCTGGTCACCGCACGACGCTCATGACCGTACGTCTCCTGGCGGTGATCTCGAGGCTGCCCGCCGGCGACCAGCCACCGTTGGCCAGCCTCTCAACGAGCAAATCTCCGCTGATCGGCGGCGAGTCCGCGGCCCGGTTGGAGAGAGCAACGCTGACACCAGGGTCGAGGCCAGCGCGCCGTTCGCGGGCTCTGGCAATGCAGGTGAACTCGCACGCCGCGCGTGGTTGTGTGATGGCCATGAGCTCCGAGCAGACCACCCTTCCTGAACGCGAGGACACCCGCGACCACGGGCCGATGACCGGTACGGTCCGGGAGGTGCTCGACCACTGGATCGACACCTACCGCGAGACGGTGCTCCTCAAGGTCGCCGGTCTCGACGCCGAACAGCTGTGCGAGCGCGCCGTACCGCCGTCGACGATGAGCCTGATCGGGCTGGTCCGCCACCTGACCGAGGTGGAGGCCTACTGGGTGCGGGTCGTGGTCGAGGGCGATGAGGACGTGCCGGACTACTACTGCAGCGAGGGGAGCCGCGACGGGGACTTCGACGACGTCTCCCCCGCCACCGCACTCGCCGACGTCGCAACGTACGAACGCGAGATCGCCGACACCCGCGAGATCCTCTCCGACTGGGACGATCTGGACGCCCTGGCGCGTGGGAAACGCCGCGGCGCCAGCGTCAATCTGGCCTGGATCCTGACCCACCTCGTCGAGGAGTACGCCCGCCACCTCGGTCACATGGACCTGCTGCGCGAGCGTGTCGACGGACGTACCGGCTACTGATACAGAACCGTCGGCCCGACCATCGTGCCGAGCGGATCAGGCGCCACGCCCACGATGTCGGACTCGACGCCGGTTCGACACGGAAATTCGATGGCGAGCTCCGTTGCTCCGTTGCGACGATGCGTCGTGGCGCCCTGACCTGTGCGCGCCTCGACCCTGGAAGCAGAGGGACGGACCCATGAAGAACTATCCCCTTCTCGATGTGCGCGTCAGTACGCCGACACTGGAGCTGCGCGCTGCCACGGACGAGTTGTTGGACCAGCTCGCCGACCTGGTGCGCGCGGGCAAGACCCAGGCCGACCCTCCGCCGTACGACGACCCGATGTCGTTCTACGAGGCCGATCCCGACCGCCGCGTGGCCACGTGGCTCCGGGCGATCTGGCGACATCGCGGGAACATCGCGCCCGACGCCTGGCGACTCTCCTTCGTGGTGATGGTCGACGGTCGCCCTGTCGGAGAGCAGAGCCTGATCGGCGCGAACTTCGCCACCCTGCGGACGGTCACCACCTTCTCGTGGCTCTCCGCCGATGAGCGCGGTCGTGGGCTCGGACACGAGATGCGGGCCGCGATCCTGCATCTGGCCTTCGACGGCCTCGGCGCCGCCGAGGCGGGCAGCGACGCCTTCGTCGACAACCACGGCTCCAACGCGATCTCACGGGGCCTCGGATACGAACCCAACGGGTCCGACTGGGCGACGCGGCAAGGCGAGCCCGCCCTGCTCAACCGGTGGCGACTGACCAGAGACACCTGGGAACGGCAACGCCGAGACGACATCCGACTCCACCACCTGGAGGCCTGTCAGGCTCTCTTGCCCCTGCCCCGATCGCCCCTGCCCTGATCGCCGACCGCAGCGGTTCGATGAACCATCCAGACCTGGTCGGGCCAGCCCTTCTGCGGTGGGGCCTCGCGTCGCAGTTCGACGAAGCCGTGGCGCCGGTAGAAGTCCGCAGCACGGGTGTTGCCGGCGGCGTACTCGAGCAGAACCTCCGACCCCGGAGGCACCTCGGCGAGAAGACGCGCCATGAGTGCGTGACCGGCCCCGGTCCCCTGGTGGCCCGGCACCACGTAGAGCTTCCAGATGATCGGCCTCTCCGGGCGGAGATCGACGTTCCCCATGCCGATCACGTCGCCACTGAGCTCGGCGACGAAGGTCCGCGTCGTCTCGATGCCACGCAGCACCGCTTCGTCGGACCACCATGTCGCGAGGCCGTGGGCGATGTACGCCTCCCCGGCGAAGGCGCAGGTGCTCGGCCACGTCTCTCGTCCGATGCGCCTGATCGCGGCGGCATCCGTCGCTGTCGCCGGACGCACGTCCACGTTGCCCATGACCGACGAGGCTATCGGGCTACCGGGAACGGCGAGCCATCCCGGTGACTCGCGTCGCCGCTCGACCTGACCTCGGGATCGTCAGGGGCGCCAGAAGCTGGTCAACTCCGCCTTGTCCGCGAGCTGCCATTCGATCATCTCGCGGAGCAGGTCGTGGTCGACCGGGTCGTCCCACCTGATCCGGAAGAGTCGCAGTGTCGTGGTGTATCCGGCGGCGTGGATCGCCTCGCGGAAGCGCTCCATGCCGGCGTCCTCCGGGCTGACGGCGATGTTCTTGGCGAAGACCGAGAAGCCGATGATGAACGTGCCGTGATGGGTGAACATGGGCTGCTTCCACTTCACGACGGCCTCGAGCTCGGCCCACGTCGTGGAGATCCAGTCCAGGATGTCGGCGAGCTTGGCGCGATGCGCCTCGTTCTCGATGGTGGCGAGGTACTCCGCGTGCACGGGCGCGATCATGACAGGACAGTAGCGAACCGGCGGCCACTCGGCGGCCGGTTCGACCCGTCACCGCTCGCGCAGTGACTCGATCGCCTGCCGGATCCGTCGCAGACGGGTCTCCGGCCTCTTCGCGCTCTCGATGGCGCGCACGTGCTGCCGTCGCTGGCTCGCGGTGAGGCGACCGTACGCCGCCCCGGCGACCGGGTCCTGGGCCAGTGCCGCCGCGAGGTCGTCCGGCTCGGTGACCGTGACAGGCTCGGTGTCGAGCTCCACCGCCACCTCGACCTCCTGCCCGGTCGCGACCCCGGCCGCCGCCCGATTCGCGTTGCTGAGGCCGATCAGATGCCGGCCACGCATGATCGCGATCCTGGTGCGCCAGGTGTGGCCGTTGATCGTGACCCGCACCCGTGGACGGGCGGCATCGGTCAGGGACGCGACCACCTCGGCCGGCACCTCCAGGCCCCGCATCGGCTCCGGCGGCTCGACCCGGCTGTGGAATCTCATCTCTCACCACTCCTTCGTCGCGTCATGACGTCCATCCTGGTGACGAACCGGCTCACGCAGGTGTGACATCGCGACCCCGGACCGGCCGAGCGGGCTACCCGGCGTAGTCACTTCGGGTGGTTCACGAGCGACCCGCGACGCGCCACCGTGCACGGTCACTACGGTCGCGGATCGTGACTCTCAACGCATCCCCCCGTACCAGGCTCGCCCTGACGCTCGCCTCCGCCGCCGTCGTACTCGGACTTCCGGTCATCGGCACCGGAGCCGCGGATGCGGCGGCGCCGCTGACCTGCCACGCGAGCATGTCGAACGCCCATCCCAAGAAGTACAGCAGCACCTTCGTCCGCGTGCGGACCGCCTCGCACGCGAAGGTACGCACCCTCGCCCACTACAAGACCACTACCACGCCTCATCGCGCCAAGGCGAACGCCAAGGGCCGAGCCACCGTGAAGTACTACATCTCCGGCGCCACCGCGGGCTACCGGGTCCGGGTCGACGTCAGAGTGCGTAAGAACGGGCACGTCCGGACCTGCTCGACCTCGTTCGTCCCGCACTCCTGAGCGAACCCGGTGCCGGTCGCGGTGAGCCCGGTGCGCGCCCGGTGGCGATAGCGGGTCATGATCGGAGCATGGCGATTGAGGTGGTGCCCTACTCCCCCGCGTGGCCGGACCAGTTCGAGCAGGTGGCGTCCTCCCTGCGCGCGGCGGTGAGGGAGATCGCCTCCGCGACGGTGGAGCATGTCGGGTCCACCGCGGTCCCCGGGCTCGCCGCCAAGCCGGTCATCGACATCGACGTCCTGGTCGGCGCCGCCGACGTGCCGGCCGCCGTCGCCGCCCTGGTCTCGCTGGGCTATCAGCATCGCGGCGACCTCGGCGTCCACGGTCGGGAGGCGTTCCGAGCGCCCGACGACCACCCTCGGCGCCACGTCTACGTCTGCCAGCGCGACGCCCTCAGCGCGCGCAACCACCTCGCCGTGCGCGACGTGCTCCGCCGCCGGGCCGACCTGCGCGAGGAGTACGGCGCCACCAAGCTCACCCTCGCGGCCGACCGGTCGATGGACATCGACCGCTATCTCGCCGGCAAGTCGGCGGTGCTCAACCGGATCCTCGCCACCGCCGACCTCACCCGCGAGGAGCGCCGCCAGATCTGGATGCTGAACGACCCGTCCTTCTCCGAGCGGCTCCCGCTCGCCGACCAGTTCCGCAGTCACTTCGGCCACCGCGACCACCTGTACGGCGTCCTCCTCGATCACCTGGCCGACGATCTCGAGGCGGGTGGGCCGACCGCACAGATCTGCCGGGACCATCTGCACGCCCCGCGCGCCGACGCCATCCAGCTGCGGCTGCTCGCCGGCCTGTTCCGCATCGCGCTGCGCGGCGATGCCGCCGAGCTGGCCCGCTTCTACCCGTCCGAGGGCGGCACCGCCGACCCACAGCTGGTCTGGCCGGTGGCCGCTCCGGTGCTGGCCGGCCACGTCGACGAGCTGCGACGGGCACTTGACCTGGCTCCCCAGACCAACGAGGTCGGCCGGTCCGCCTGCCTCGTGATCGGCCTCTTCGACGCGGTACGGCGCTCGGGCCGATCCCGGATCCGGCTGCTCGAGCTCGGCGCCTCGGCCGGGCTCAACCTCAACGTCGACCACTACCGCTTCACCGGACCCGGCTGGTCCTACGGTCCGGCGAACAGCCCGCTCAGCATCGAGACCACGGCACGCGGCGTACGGCCGATCGACCTCACCGTCATCGAGCGCCGCGGCTGTGACCTCGCCCCGGTCGACGCCGCCAGCGCGGCGGGCGCGCGCTATCTGACGTCGTTCGTGTGGCCGTTCGACCTGACCCGGCACGCGCGCCTGTCCGCGGCCCTGCGGATCGTGGCCGCGCACCCGGTCCAGGTCGATCGCGCCTCGGTGGAGCGATGGATCGCCGCACAGCTCGCCACCCCGGTCGACCACGACGTGCTGACCGTGGTGTGGCAGTCGATCACCGAGCAGTACTGGCCCGCCGAGGTGTCGGCGGCCGTCGCCGAGGTGATCGCCGAACACCGCGACCGGCTGCCGCTCGCGCACCTGTCGCTGGAGGGCGTGCCGCCGCGGCAGACCAGCTCGGGCTACTCCATCGCGACCCACGGCGCCGCGCTCCGTCTCGACGGCAGGCTGCTCGGGCACGCCCATCACCACGGCACGCCGATCGCGCTCCTCGATGCGGAGTCGTGACCAGACCTCCGGCACACTGGAGGAATGCTGCACCGACACCCGTTCCTCAGCCTGCTCTCCGGCGGCTACCTGATCTTCGTCGGCTGGCTGACCCTGACCCCGCAGCCCATCGGCCCGAGCCAGGAGGACCTGATCGAGCGCGCCATCGAGGGACTGCACCGGCGCGGCCTGGCGATGTCGCTGGACTACGACCGGCTCGAGTTCCTGGCGAACATCGGGCTGTTCGTGCCGATCGGCGTCTTCCTGCTGCTGCTCTTCGGGTCGCGGCTGTGGTGGCTGGCGCTCATCGGATGTGTCGCGATGACCTGTGGCATCGAATACGCCCAGGAGTACATCCCGGGCCGCGTCTCGGACAGCCGTGACCTGGTCGCGAACTCCCTCGGCGGCCTGATCGGCGTCGTGCTCGCGCTGATCCTGACGCTGCCCGCCACGCTCCGCCGCCGCGAGCGGCGTCGTCGCGAGCAGCAGCGCCGGTTAGCCGCGGCGCGCTCCTGACCTGTCCGTCGTCAGGCGTCCGTTGACCGCTCGCAGCAGCCAGCTCGGCGCGATCTGAGAGGCCGCCATCATCGCCCTGGCCTGGCCTCCGACCGCGCGGTGGACGCCGCCGAGCCGACCGTGGCCGGTGGTCGCGGCGCGGTAGACCTGGGCCGCGACGTCCTCGGCGGTGAGGTTGATCCCCATCCGCCGCGTGGCCGGGTTCGACATGGTGGCGGTCATCGCGGTGCGCACGAACATCGGCCACAGCGCGGTGACGGTGATGTCGTCGTCGCGCCACTCCAGATCGAGCGCCTCGCTCAGTCCGCGCACCGCGAACTTGGTGGCCGAGTACGTCGCCAGCTCGGGCTGTCCGTAGATCGCCGAGGCCGACGCCAGGTTGACCACGTGCGCGCCCGGCGCGCGTCGTAGGTAAGGGTGGGCCAGGTAGCACCCCAGCACCACGCCCTTGACGTTGACGTCCACCGTGCGCAGCTGGTCGGCGAGCGGAAGCTCGGCGAACGCACCGCCCTGCAGGATGCCGGCGTTGTTCACCAGGACGTCGAGCCGGCCGTCGGGTGCCGCGACGGCCTCGAGCGCGGCGCGCCACTCCCCCTCGTCTCGTACGTCGAGCCGCCCGGTGTGCACCGCGTCCCCGCATTCGTCCGCCAGGTCGGCCAGGCCGTCCTCGTCGACGTCGAAGGCGCCGACCCGCCAGCCGGCGGCGGCGAACCGGACCGCGCTGGCCCGGCCGATGCCGGCGGCGGCGCCGGTGATGAGAGCGCGGGGTGGGGTCATGGAGCAAACCTACTCCACAGTAGCTTTGTCACCGGTCGGCCCCTGACAGCTCGTCGGGTCGAGATGCGCTCGCTATTCGGCCAGCGATGGCCAGCTCTTCGTTGGTCGAGTAGCCCTCCCGAGGAACGAGCGAGGGCTACTCGAGACCACCGGTCACCGGGTCTCGATACGCTCGGCTCGCTACTCGACCGACGATGCCGACAGCCGGCGACCGTCACTCGACCGACGACGTCGCGCCCGGGCGGCCTGCGTCGTCAGCGCCAGCCGAGCTCGGGAGCCACGTGCGTCAGGATCGATTCGAGCACGTGGGCGTTGTAGTCCACGCCGAGCTGGTTGGGCACCGTGAGCAGCAGCGTGTCGGCCGCCGCGATCGCCTCGTCCTCGGCCAGCTGCTTGACCAGCAGCTCCGGCTCGGCGGCGTACGAGCGGCCGAAGACCGCCCGGGTGTGGGCGTCGAGATAGCCGACCTGGTCCTCGCTGTCGCCGTCGGCGCCGAAGTAGCGCCGGTCCTGCTCGGTGGTGAGCGCGAAGATGCTGCGACTCACCGAGACCCGCGGCTCGCGCTCGTGCCCGGCCTCCTTCCAGGCCTCGCGATACCGCTCGATCTGCTTGCGCTGCTGCACGTGCAACGGCTCTCCGGACTCGTCGTTCTTCAGCGTCGAGCTCTGCAGGTTCATCCCGAGCCTGGCCGCCCACTGTGCCGTGCCGTTCGAGCCGGAGCCCCACCAGATCCGGTCCCGCAGGCCCGGGGACTGCGGCTCCAGCCCGAGCCTGCCCGGCGGGTTCGGGAACATCGGTCGTGGGCTGGGCTCGGCGAACCGGGCACCCGCGATGACCTCCAGGAACACCTCGGTGTGGGCTCGCGCCATGTCGGCGTCGCTCTGTCCCTCGCCGGGCTCGTAGCCGAAGTAGGTGTAGCCGTCGATGACCTGCTCCGGCGAGCCGCGACTGATGCCGAGCTGGAGGCGCTCCCCCGCGATCAGGTCCGCCGCGCCGGCGTCCTCGGCCATGTACAGCGGGTTCTCGTAGCGCATGTCGATCACGCCGGTGCCGATCTCGATCCGCGAGGTCCGGGCACCGATCGCGGCCAGCAGCGGGAACGGCGAGGCGAGCTGCCGGGCGTAGTGATGCACCCGGAAGTACGCGCCGTCGGCGCCGAGCTCCTCGGCGGCGACCGCGAGGTCGATGGACTGCAGCAGGGTGTCGGAGGCGGACCTGGTGTGGGAGGTCGGCGACGGCGTCCAATGGCCGAACGAGAGGAACCCGATCTTCTTCATGTGTGGTTCAACCATCAACTATATCCGGTCATTCCCGGCCATTCCCGTTCGCTCCGCGCGCAGGCCGGGCAGTCCGGGCAGCACCGCGATGGCCGCCACCAGGTAGAGGCCCGCCGCCACGCCGGTGAACAGCGTCGGGTCGTCCGAGCCGAGTGCCCCGGCGAGGTAGGCCCCCGCTCCGGCCGCACTGATCTTCAGGCTCGCGCCGGTGGTGAAGATCTGGGTCCGCAGCCGCGCCGGCGCGCGCAGGTGGCGGACCTGGATCAACGCCGCCAGCTGCGGGCCGTCGCCCAGGCCGATCAGCGCCGCCGCGATCAGGGCGGCCGGACGGGTGGGCACGGTCATGACCAGCAGGCCCGCGGCGACCAGGACGGTGCCGGCCACGAACAGCGGCCCCGGCCGGCTGAGCAGGTCGAGGCGGTCCGCCGCTGCGGCCGCGGCCAGCGCGGCGGCGGCCATCAGGGCGAGCAGGATGGTGCCGTTCCCGGCACTGCCGAGGCGCTCCGCACCGAGCAGGGGTACGGCGACCGAGAGCATCCCGAAGCCCACGAAGCCGATGCACGAGGCGCTCGTCACGGCGCGAAGCGGTCGGTCGTGCCAGATCGTCCGGATCCCGTCGACCATGTCGCCGAGCGCGGAGGCCGCGGACCGGTCGCGGTCCGCGGTGGCCCGCCGGGTCGCCGCCCGCACGGCGCAGCAGGTGCCGAACCCGAGCAGCACCACCGTGACCACCACCGGCGTGCTCGCCCCGCCGAGCGCATAGGCCACCCCGGCGATGAGCGGTCCGATCAGGCTGGCCAGGCTGTAGGAGGCGGCGTCGAAGGCGGCGAGCCGGCGTCCGCGCTGGCGATCGGTGCTGGTCAGCATGCCCGACCAGCCGCCCGCCACCGCCGGACCGAGGAGTCCCGCGACCAGCGCCACCAGCGCGGCCAGGACGGTCAGCCCGGCGTGCAACGCCAGGGCGCAGCCGATCAATCCGACGCCGTAGAGGCCGAGCGCGATCGCCAGCCCGTGCCGGGAGCGGTCCAGGAGCACGCCGAGGAGCGGTCCGCCGATCGCCGCGGAGATGGTCAGCGAGCCGACCGCCGCCGCTCCGGCGCCGACCCGTCCGGTGGCGGCCAGGGCGAGCAGCAGGAGCGCCGTGCCCGACATCTCGTCGGCGGTGCGCGATCCCAGCGCACCGACCATCGCCCACCGCGGGTAGCGGTCCGCACTCACCCGCGCAGACCGAAGTCCTCGTCCCGGTACTCCCCCGGCGGCCGGTCGTCGACGGCCTCGACCTCACGCTGGCGCAGCTCCACCCGCCGGATCTTGCCGGAGATCGTCTTGGGCAGCTCGAAGAACTCCAGCCGGCGCACCCGCAGGTACGGCGGCAGCCGGTCCCGGGCGAAGGCGAGGATCGACTCCGCCGTCTGGGCGGTCGGCTCGTGCCCGGGCGCCAGGGCGACGTACGCCTTCGGCACGGCGAGCCGGACCGGATCGGGTGCCGGCACGATGGCCGCCTCGGCCACCGCGACGTGCTCGATCAGCACGCTCTCCAGCTCGAACGGGCTCACCTTGTAGTCACTGGCCTTGAAGACGTCGTCGGTGCGGCCGACGTAGGTGATGTAGCCGTCCTCGTCCCGGCCGGCCACGTCGCCGGTGTGGTAGAAGCCGCCCACCATCGCGTGTGCGTTGCGTGCCTCGTCGCCCTGGTAGCCGGTCATCAGGGTGAGCGGCCGACCGTCCGGGCCGGTCAGATCCAGGCAGATCTCCCCCTCCCCGACCCCGTCGACCAGCTCGCCGCTCTCCGGATCGACCAGCACCACCGGGACCCCGGGCAGCGGGCGGCCCATCGAGCCCGCCTTCACCGGCTCGCCGGGCGTGTTGGCCACCGACGCGGTGCACTCCGTCTGGCCGAAGCCGTCACGGATGGTCAGCCCCCAGTGCCGCTCGATCTGGGCGATCACCTCGGGGTTCAGCGGCTCGCCGGCGCCGATCGCCTCGCGCAGCCGGCTCGGCCTCTCGCCCAGGTCGGCGTTGATGAGCATCCGCCACACCGTGGGCGGCGCGCAGAACGTCGTGACGTGCTCGCGGCGCAGCTCGGCGAGCAGTCGGGCGGCGTCGAACCTGGCGTAGTTGAACACCAGCACCCGGGCCTCGGCCAGCCACGGGGCGAAGAAGTTCGACCAGGCGTGCTTCGCCCAGCCCGGCGAGGAGATGTTGAGATGCACGTCGCCGGGCTCCAGGCCCAGCCAGTACATCGTGGACAGGTGTCCCACCGGGTAGGACAGATGCGTGTGCTCGACCAGCTTGGGCCGGCTGGTGGTCCCCGAAGTGAAGTAGAGCAGCAGTCGGTCGGTGGAGGCGTTGCCCGGGTGCGGCACACTCACCTCGCCGAGATCGTAGGCGGCGCCGTGGTCCGACCAGCCCTCGGGCGCACCGCCGACGGCGAACCGCAGGTAGTCGCCCGGCACATCGTCGAACTTCGCGGCGTCGACGGCGTTGCAGATCACCGCCCGCGCCTCGCCACGCGCCAGTCGGTCGACCAGATCGGCCGTGCCGACGGCGGTGGTGGTCGGCATGATGACCGCGCCGAGCTTGATCACGGCGAGCATCGACTCCCACAGCTCGACCTGGTTGCCGAGCATGATCACCACACTGTCGCCCCGGCCGATCCCGGCCGCGCCCAACCGGGCCGCCACCTGGTCGGAGCGGCGCACCAGCTCGTCGAAGGTGTACGACGCCCGGCTGCCGTCCTCCTCGACGATCACCAGTCCCGGGTCATCGTTGCCGCGCGCGAAGGTGTCGAACCAGTCGTGGGCGAAGTTGAAGCTCTCCCCCACCTCGGGCCACCGGAATCGGGCCACCGCCTCGGCGTACGAGGTGCGGAGGGCGATCAGTTGGTCGCGCGCGGCGCGTAGCGCATCGGTGCCGGTCATGTGTCCATGACTACACCATCGTCACGCCATCGCGCTCGGCCGGCGCGGCGGTGGCCCGACAGGTCAGCCGGTCAGCCGGTCAACAGGTCAGTACGTCAGCTGGACCTTGATCGCGGTCCGCTCGTCCATCGCCCGGTAGCCGTCGGCCGCCCGCTCGACCGGAAGCGCCAGGTCGAGCACGCGTCCGGGGTCGATGCGGCCGGCGCGGACCAGGTCGAGCAGCGTCTCGACGTAACCACGCACCGGCGCCATCCCACCCTTGAGGCCCACGTTGGTGTCGAAGAGAAGCCGGATCGGCACCTCGACGCCGTGCGGCACACCGACGAACCCGACCGTCGCGCCGGCCCTGGCCACGTGCAGCGCGGTGCGCATCGCGGCGTCGTTGCCGACGCACTCCAAGACGTAGTCCGCACCGACGCCGCCGGTCAGCTCGGCCACCGCGGCCTCACCCTCGGCGCCACGGCTGGCCACGATGTCGGTGGCGCCGAACTCCCGTGCCAGCCGCTGCCGGTCGGCGTGCCGCGACATCGCGATCACCCGTTCGGCGCCCAGCTCCACGGCGGCGATGACCCCACACAGCCCGACCGCGCCGTCACCGACCACCACCGCCGTACCGCCGGGTCGCACGCCGGACATCACCGCCGCATGCCAGCCGGTGGCCATCACGTCGGTCAACGCGAGCAGGTCGGGGATCTCGTCCCTCGCCGGCGCGCCGCCGAGGGAGAACAGGGTCCCGTCGGCCTCGGCGACCCGGGCGTACTCGCCCTGCCCACTCGTCGTGGTGGCGTGGTTGACGCAGGCGGACTGATAGCCCGCCACGCACGCCGGGCAGGTGTTGTCACAGTGGTCGAACGGCACCAGCACGTGATCTCCGACGCGGAACGTGCGCACCGCGCTGCCGACCTCGACCACCTCGCCGAGGCACTCGTGCCCGATCGTCCGGGGCCGCTCGATCGGGCCGTTGTCGCCGCGGTAGCTCCACAGGTCGGAGCCGCAGATGCAGGCGGCGGTGACGCGGACGATCGCGTCGGTCGGCTCGGCGATCACCGGGTCGGGCACGTCGGTGTAGCGGATGTCCCGGACGCCGTGGATCGTGGTCGCGCGCATGGCATCATCCTGGCATCGCCGCACCCGCCGCCGATGACCGCCCGTCGTGACCCGGCCCGGGATGTGACGAGCGAAACGCCGACGCTGGACTTCGCGTTATCTCATATGTGAGTTACTGTCGGTATCCATGAGCGAGGGATACAAGGGCCGCATCGGCAACCTCATCCGTGACGCCCGCAAGCATCGGGGGCTCACCCAGACCCAGTTGGCGGACCGACTCGGCACCAGCCAGAGCGCGATCAACCGGATCGAGAAGGGCCAACAGAACCTCTCCCTGGAGATGATCGCCCGCATCGGCGCGGCGGTGGACTCCTCCATCGTCGACATCGGCGCCGGCCCGACCCACCTGCGGGTGACCGGGCCTACCACGCTGAGCGGCGAGATCGACGTCAAGACCTCCAAGAACGCCGGGGTGGCGTTGCTCTGCGCCTGTCTGCTCAACCGTGGTCGCACCACGCTCCGCAAGGTCGCCCGGATCGAGGAGGTCAACCGGCTGCTGGAGGTGCTCAGCTCGCTCGGCGTGCAGACCCGGTGGCTCAACGACGAGAACGACCTCGAGATCGTGCCGCCGAAGGAGCTGCGGCTCGACGCCGTGGACGAGGCCGCGGCTCGGCGTACCCGGTCGGTGATCATGTTCCTCGGCCCGCTGCTGCACCGCGCGGAGACCTTCGAGCTGCCGTACGCCGGCGGCTGCCAGCTCGGCACCCGCACCGTGGAGCCGCACATGTCGGCGCTGCGACCCTTCGGCCTGGAGGTCAAGGCGACCGAGGGCAGCTACCACGCCCGGGTCGATCCCGGGGTGACGCCCACCCGCGCGATCGTGCTCACCGAGCGCGGCGACACGGTCACCGAGAACGCCCTGATGGCGGCGGCGCTGCACCCGGGGACCACCGTGATCCGCAACGCGTCGTCGAACTACATGGTCCAGGACCTGTGCTTCTTCCTGCGCAAGCTCGGAGTCTCGGTCGACGGGATCGGGACCACCACGCTCACCGTCACCGGTACCGCGGAGATCGACGTCGACGTCGACTACGCGCCCTCCGAGGACCCGATCGAGGCCATGTCGCTGCTGGCGGCGGCGATCGTGACCGACTCCGAGATCACCATCCGGCGGGTGCCGATCGAGTTCCTCGAGATCGAGCTGGCCACGCTGGAGGAGATGGGGTTCAGCTACACCCGCTCCGAGGAGTACGTCGCCCGCAACGGCATGACCCGGCTGGTCGACCTGACCACTCATCACTCGGTGCTGCACGCTCCGCTGGACAAGATCCACCCGATGCCCTTCCCGGGTCTCAACATCGACAACCTGCCGTTCTTCGCGGTGATCGCGGCGGTGGCCACCGGTCAGACGCTGCTGCACGACTGGGTCTACGAGAACCGGGCCATCTATCTGACCGAGCTCTCCAAGCTCGGCGCCCAGGTGAAGCTGCTGGACCCGCACCGGGTGATGATCGAGGGACCGACCCACTTCTCCGGCGCCGAGATCGTCTGCCCGCCGGCGCTGCGGCCGGCGGTGGTCGTCCTGCTGGCGATGCTCGCCTCGAAGGGCACCTCGGTGCTGCGCTCGACGTACGTGATCGCGCGCGGCTACGAGGACCTGGCCGAGCGGCTCAACCAGCTCGGCGCCAACATCACGCCGTTCCGGGACATCTGAGCCGACCCGGACGGGACGTGCGGTTTACTGCTCGGTGTGAGCCAGACCTACCGCGGGCCGGTGCGCGCCTACGCCCATCGCGGTGGAGCCCACCACCCCGACATCGAGGGATACGAGAACACGCTCGCCGCCTTCCGGCATGCGGTCTCGCTGGGCTACACGCACCTGGAGACCGACGTCCACATCACCCGGGACGGCGTGCTGATCGCCTTCCACGACGAGGCACTTGATCGGGTCACCGACGCCCGCGGCCGGATCGGCGAGCTGACCTACGCCGAGGTCAGCGCGGCCCGGGTCGGCGGCAGGTATCCGGTGCCGCGGCTGGCCGAGCTCTTCGAGGAGTTCGGCGGCGTCACCTTCAACATCGATCTCAAGGCCGATGGTGCGGCCGCGGCGCTGGCCGACTTCCTGCTCGCCACCGGCACCGAGGACCGGGTCATCGTCGGATCCTTCTCCCGGCGCCGGCTCGCCGAGTTCCGCCGGCTCAGCGCCGGTCGCGTGCGGACCTCGGCCGATCCATTGGAGGTGCTGACCTGGCTGGTGGTGCCGCACCCGCGCCTGGCCGACGCGCTCACCCACGGCCGGGTGAGTGCGCTGCAGATCCCGCACCGGCGACGGCTCGGACCGCTCGCGCTCACCGTCGCCAGCGCCGCCCTGGTACGCCGCGCGCACGCGGCCGGCAAGGAGGTGCACGTGTGGACCGTCGACGACCCGGCCGAGATGCGCACGCTGCTCGACCGGGAGGTGGACGGTCTGATGACCGACCGCACCGACCTGCTCCGCGAGGTGCTGCGCGACCGGGGCCAGTGGGACCCGGTGGATCCGGTGGATCCGGTGGATCCGGTGGACGAGGACGACGCGTGACGGCCGCGGTCGGCGATCGCACCACGCTCCAGCGTCGCGCCGAACAGCGCTCCTGGAACTGGTACGACTGGGCCAACTCCGCCTACTACACCACCGTGCTCACCGTCCTCTTCGGGCCGTTCATGATCACCGTGGCCGGTCGTGCCGCCGGCTGCGGCGACTCCGCCGACGACACCTGCGCCAAGACCGTCGACCTGCTCGGTCTGCACCTGGCGGCCGGGTCGCTGCCGTCGTACCTGACCAGCTTCGCCACCATCGCCTCGGCCTTCGTGCTGCCCATCGTCGGCGCGATGGTGGACCGGTCCGGCCGCAAGCGGCTGCACATGGCCTGGTTCGCCTGGGCGGGGTCGTTCTTCGCCGCTCTGTTGTACTTCATGAGCGGCGACCACTGGCAGCTCGGCGCGTTCGCGGTGGTGGTCAGCAGCATCCTCGGCGGCTGCTCGCTCATCAGCTACTACGCGATCCTGGTCGACATCTCGACCGAGGACGAGCGCGACCGGGTCTCCGCCCGCGGCTGGGCGTTCGGCTACCTCGGCGGCGGCCTGCTGCTGTTGATCAACCTGGTGATGGTCCAGGGTCACGACGCCTTCGGGATCGACAAGGAGCTCGCCGTACGACTCTCGCTGCTCTCCGCCGCGCTGTGGTGGGCCGGCTTCACCGTGGTGTCCCTGCGCGGTCTGCGCGACCACCCGGCGCAGGCGGTCGAGGACGAGTCCGGTGGCCTGCTGCGGCGCTCCTTCGGACAGCTCTGGGCGACCCTGCGCGAGGTGCGCCGCTACCCGATGACGATGACGTTCCTGATCGCCTACCTGTTCTACAACGACGGCATCCAGACGGTCATCTACTCCGCCTCGATCTACGGCTCCAAGCAGCTGCACATCTCCGACTCGGTGCTGATCACCGCCATCTTGATGATCCAGTTCGTCGCGTTCGGCGGTGCGCTCGTCTTCGCCAGGTACGCCGGCCGGTACGGCGCCTATCGATGCCTGCTCTACGGCACGTTCGGCTGGATGGCGATCGTGGTCGCGGCGATGTTCCTGCCCGAGCGCAACGTCGCGCTCTTCCTGGTCGCCGGCGTCGCCATCGCGCTGGTGATGGGCGGCACCCAGGCCCTGTCCCGCTCCTTCTTCAGCCTGCTCATCCCGCGCGGCCGGGAGGGTGAGTACTTCGCGCTGTACGGCGCCGCCGAGCGTGGCACCTCGTGGTTCGGCACGCTGCTGTTCGGGATCGTCTTCCAGGTCACCGGCTCCTACCGGCCCGCGATCGTCTCGCTGATCGTCTTCTTCGTCCTGGGCGCGCTCTTCCTGCTCCGGCTGGACCCGCGTCGCGGGATCGCGCAGGCCGGCAACCGCCCGCCCGCGGTGCTGTGAGGAGGGCTGCGAAGAGGACTGCGAGGAGGGTCGTGAAGAGCGCTGTGACCGCCGGCACGGCCAGAGATTCCCGGAATCCCGCCGAGGTCTGTACCGTTGAACAGATCGAGCGGGTGGGCGTGAAGCACGTCATGGGGCGCCACGGCAGCCGTCTCATGGAATGAAACCCGGGGGAACAGCACTCAGGAGGTGCCAATGGCCGAGCGTACGTTGCGTGGCGCGCGACTGGGAGGACAGAGCTTCGAGGACGAGCGCGGCATCGAGTTCGCGGCCCGTCAGCAGGTCGGCTACCGGTGCCCGCAGGGCCACGAGTTCGAGATCACCATGTCCGACGAGGCCGAGGTGCCGGCGGTCTGGGAGTGCCCGCGCTGTGGCGCCGAGGCGTTGAACACCTCCGGTGCTCAGCCGGAGGAGAAGAACGAGAAGCCCGCCCGCACCCACTGGGACATGCTGTTGGAGCGGCGTTCGGAGAAGGAGCTCGAGGACATCCTCAAGGAGCGTCTCGACCTGCTCCGCGGCGGTGAGATCGGCCCGGCGCACCTGCACCGCAAGAGCCCGAAGCGGAGCAAGGCGACCGCCTGAGCCCGGCGCTCGGTCTGTCCGCCCGGCCCGCGCAGATGGTCGGGCGGCCGCGCGAGTCGAGAGCCGGCTCAGCTCCGGTCGACGACCTCGCCCTTGATGACGTCGTCCGGCGGCCGCGGCCCGCCGGTCAGGAAGCGGCGCGCCAGGATCGCGCCCAGCAGCCGACGGAAGAAGGGCCGGGTCACCGGCACCACCAGCAGGATGCCGAGGACGTCGCTGACGAACCCGGGGCTGATCATCAGCGCCCCGCCGAGCACCACCAGGGCGCCGTCGGCGAGCTCGCGGTGCGGCATCCGGCCCTCGCTGAGGGCGGTGCGCAACGTCGCCCACGCCCGGGCGCCCTCGTGCTTGATCAGCCAGCTCCCGAAGACTGCGTCGGCGAGCAGCAGGAGCACCGTCCACCCGGCCCCGATCACCTGACCGACCTGGATGAGCACGTAGATCTCCAGCAGCGGCACCACCAGGAAGGCGACCATCAGGGCCACCGACCACGGCGTACGGCGTCTCATCGGCCGAACCTCGCCCGGAGCTCCTCGCGGCGCTGGGCGAGCCCCCAGCGGGTGACCAGCCGCATCGACTCCGCGGCGATGGCACCGCTCATCTTCGAGGCGCCGCGGACCCGTTCGACGAACTGGATCGGCACCTCCCGGACCACCAGGCCGGCGCGCAGCGTCCGGGTGACCAGGTCGGTCTGGAAGACGTATCCGGTGGACTCCACCGAGGCGAGGTCGATCTTCTCCAGCGTCGTACGCCGGAAGACCCGGTAGCCGGCGGTGGCGTCGCGCACCGGGATGCCGAGCAGGATCCGGACGTAGAGGTTGCCACCGCGAGACAGCGCCTGACGGCGCAACGGCCAGTTGAGCACCGATCCCCCGGGCACCCAGCGTGAGCCGATCACCAGGTCGGCGGAGACTAGGGCGGTGAGCAGTCGGCCGAGCTCCTCGGGCTGGTGGGAGCCGTCGGCATCCATCTCCCCGATCACGTCATAGCCGCGCTCCAAGGCCCATCCGAAGCCATGCAGGTAGGCCGCACCGAGGCCGGCCTTCTCGGTGCGGTGCAGGACGTGGACCGCCGGATCGGCCGCCGCGAGCCCATTGGCCAGGTCGCCGGTGCCGTCCGGCGAGCCGTCGTCGACGATCAGCACCTCGACCTCCGGTTCGGCACGCCGCAGCCGTCCCACGATCCAGTCGAGGTTGGCCGCCTCGTTGTAGGTCGGGACGACCATCACGATCCGGCCCAGCTCGGTGCCGGGATCGGTCGTCGGGCCGGAGCTGGCCTGGGTCACAGTGGGTGCCTCACAGTCGCTGGTGGAAGCCCCAGCCTACGACGGCACCGGTGAGCCACGCGGATCGACGCCGACCGCTCACGAGGCCGTCGCGGCAGCTCCGTCACAGCACCGCGGGTCGTCGTCCGGCGGCAAAGGCGTGGGAGGGCCGGGAGGCTCTTCGGGCCGTCCCGGGCCACGGCTGGCTGCCGCGGACCGGTCGTTGTCTAAGGACCTCTGGGCCCTCCCACGTTGCCCTCGCGGGTAGCGCACCGGTCTCCGTAGGTTCACCTCGGACGAGTGCCTGGCTCGACACCCTCCGACCCGGACCCTCGGACGCCGGTTCGCCGACCGCGACCTTGCGTGGGCGAACCAGCCCAGCCTCCGTCCGCGCCCGCGCGGCCGTCAACCATCCGCTGACCTGCCGAAACGTGTGTTTACGCAGGTCAGCGCACAGGCATCCATCGAGAAAATTCTTCCAGAATTTCACGGGATATCGGCGTGTCGCCGCGACACGCCGAGCCAGGCCCGTCGGGTCAGGCGCCGACCCCGCCCAGCTCGTCGGTCAGGGCGGCCAGGAACGCGTCGATGTCGGCCTCGGTGGTGTCCCACGAGCACATCCAGCGCACGTCCCCGGCGGCCTCGTCCCAGAAGTAGAACCGGAACCTCTTCATCAGTCGCCGGCTCACCTCCTGATCCAGTCGGGCGAAGACGCCGTTGGCTTGGACCGGATGGAGCAGCTCGACACCGGGCAGCTCCTCGACGCCGGTCGCCAGCCGCTGCGCCATCGCGTTGGCATGGTCGGCCAGCTCCAGCCAGCGGTCACCCTCGAGCAGAGCCTCGAGCTGGGCGGAGATGAAGCGCATCTTGGAGGCGAGCTGCATCGAGAGCTTGCGGATGTGCTTGAGGTGGCGCACCCGGTCCGGGTTCAGGATCAGCACGGCCTCGGCGCCCATCGCGCCGGTCTTGGTGCCGCCGAAGGAGAGCACGTCCACCCCGGCGTCGGTGGTGAACTCCCGGACCGGTACGCCGAGCGCGGCGGTCGCGTTGGCGATCCGGGATCCGTCCATGTGCACGGACATGCCGAGGCTGTGGGCATGGTCGGCGATCGCCCGGATCTCGGCCGGGGTGTAGAGCGTGCCGAGCTCGGTGGACTGGGTGAGGGAGACGACCTGCGGCATGGCCCGATGCTCGTCGTCGAAGCCGTAGGCCTGCTGGTCGATGAGCGCCGGGGTGAGCTTGCCGTCGGGCGCGTCGACCTGGTGCAGCTTGGTATGACCGATCCGCTCGGGCGCGCCGCCCTCGTCCACGTTGATGTGCGCGGTCGCCGCGCAGATGACCGCTCCCCACCGATCGGTGAGCGCCTGGAGGCCGACCACGTTGGCCCCGGTGCCGTTGAAGACCGGGTAGGTCTCGGTGCGCTCGCCGAAGAGCGCCCGGATGCGCTCGGCGAGCCGCTCGGTGTAGGCGTCCTCCCCATAGGCCACCTGGTGGCCGCCGTTGGCGATGCTCAACGCGGCGAGCACCGCCGGGTGCACGCCGGCGTAGTTGTCGCTCGCGAAGCCGCGCACGGTCGCGTCGTGCGCCGCCGAGATGGTCGCCGACGAGTCGGGGGTCGGTGCTGCCTCAGCCACAGATGGGCTCCGTTTCAACGTCATCGTGCTCTCGTCGTGGTCGCGCGCGGGGCTACCCACACGATGCTATCCGTGCCGGCCTCGACGCCCGTCGCCCAGGCCGCCGTCGGGATCACGCCGCCTGCGCCGTGATCCCCTCGGTCGAAGCGATCACGTCCTTGACCTTCTTGCCGAGGGCCTCGAAGAACATGCTCAGCGGGAACTCGTCGGGATGGACGTCGTCGACCAGCTGCCGGGGCAGCTTGTCGAGGTCCAGGGCCTCGGCGCCCTTCGCCCACCTCGACGCCGGGTTCGGGGAGAGATAGGCCGAGACCAGGTCGTAGCCGGCCAACCAGTGCACCAGCTTCGGGCGGTCGATGCCGTCGCGGTAGAGGGCGCCTATCTCGTCGCACAGCCTGGTGGTGGTCTGCACCGCCAGGTCCCAGTCGATGCGCAGGGTGTTGTCGGTCCACCGGACGGCGTCGTGCTTGTGCAGGTAGGCGAAGAGCAGCTGCCCGCCGAGGCCGTCATAGTTGCGGACCCGCGACCCGGTCAGCGGGAAGCGGAACATCCGGTCGAAGAGGACCGCGATCTGGACGTCGCGGGCGGTCTGCAGCAGCTCGCGCGCGACGGTGCCCTGCTCGGCGTCCCTGGCCAGGTCGACCGCGGCACGGAAGGCGGTCAGGTCGCAGCGCAGCTCCTCCAGGCCGTACATCCAGAACGGCTGGCGCTGCTTGATCATGAACGGGTCGAACGGCAGGTCGCCGTGACTGTGGGTGCGATCGTGCACCATGTCCCAGAGCACGAAGGCGTCCTGGCAGCGCTGCTGGTCGGCGAGGAGGTCCCGCACCTCGTCGGGGAGGCCGATGCCGAGCAGGTCGACGACGCTGGTGGTCACCCGCCGGAAGCGGGCGGCCTCGCGATCGCAGAAGATCGCGCCCCAGCTGAACCGCGACGGCACCTCTCGTACCGCGACCGTCTCGGGGAAGAGCACCGCGGAGTTGGTGTCGTAGCCCGGGGTGAAGTCCTCGAAGGTGATGCCGCAGAAGAGCGGATTGTCATATCTCGTCGCCTCGAGCTCGGCGAGCCACGACGGCCAGACCATCCGGATGACCACCGCCTCGAAGTTGCGGTTCGGGTTGCCGTTCTGGGTGTACATCGGGAACACCACCAGATGCTGCCGCCCGTCGACCCGCTCGGCCGCCGGCTGGAAGGCGAGCAGGGAGTCCAGGAAGTCCGGCACGCCGCAGCCACCGGCCACCCAGGCATCGAGATCTCGGATGAGCGCGGCGTGGTAGTCGGCGTCGTGCACGAGCAACGGTGAGAGTCCGGCCACCGCGGCGGTGATCGTCGCGACCGTCGTCGCGACCTGCTGCTGAGGCGGGGCGTCGGCGGCGGCACGGTCGATCGACCCGTCGGCCGCCTGCCAGCCACGCAGCCGCTCCACGGCACCCTTCAACTCGACCCAGGCCGGGTGATCGATCACCCGCTCGCTCGTTCCGTCGGTCGCCGTGACCTCCGACTTCTCAAGAACCTTCGCCATATTTCACCTCACGCCGGACGAATTGTCGCCTCAAGCCTACCTAGGCGAGATGATCTGTGCCAGCGCCCGGGCCACGTGTCGCAGGTGAGGCAGCGTCGGCTCAGCCCCCGACCCCGGCTCAATAGGCGTCGAGGAAGAGGCTGACGGCGAGATAGAGGCCGGCCAGCGCGATGAGGGTGCGCAGCAGCAGTGGCGGGATGACCCGCACCAGAGCCGGCCCGACGTATCCACCGGCGACGCACCCGAGCCCGAGCAGGACCGCCGGCAGCCAGTGCACCGGCCCGACGAGTGCGAACCCGATCGCGGCGCCGCCGTTGGCGACACCGAGCAGGACGTTCTTCAACGCGTTGACCCGGACCAGTGCGTCGCCGGTGATCAGCGCGAGCACCGCGATCATCATCACGCCCGCCCCGGCGCCGAAGTAACCGCCGTACAGGCCGATGCCGACCAGCGCCGACCGCCAGGCCCAGCCGATCCGGACCGGTGCGGCGGCACTCGCCCGACGGCGGGTCAGTGCCGCCTGCAGGCGCGGCTGGACCAGCACCAGGACGGCGGAGAGGGCGATCAGGAACGGAACCGCCTTGGCGAAGCCACCCGAGGGCGTGGTGAGCAGCAGGACCGCGCCGATCACCCCGCCGAGCAGGGTCAGGCCGGCGTACGACCGCAACCGGTGACCCTGGCCGCGCAGCTCGGGGCGAGAGCCGATCACCGAACCGAGCGACGAGCCGACGAGCGCCACCGTGTTGGTCACGTTCGCGGCCACCGGCGACATGCCGGTGGCCAGCAGCGCCGGATAGGAGGAGAGCGAGGCGAGTCCGGCGACGCTGCCGCACACGCCCGCACCGATGCCGGCGGCGACCAGCCCGACCGCCTCGGCCCAGGTGGTCACTCCGCCGAGACCGGGCGGTTCTCGTAGTAGGTGGAGAGCGCGATGGTGGTGCGGGTGGAGACGTTGGCGACGTTGCGGATCCGACCGAGCAGCTCCTCGAGCGCCTCCGGCGTCGCGGTGCGGACCTTGAGCAGGTAGGACTCGTCGCCGGCCACCGACCAGCACGACTCGATCTCGGGCAGCCCCTTGACCCGCTCGGGACAGTCGTCGGGCTGGGACGGGTCGATCGGGCGGATCGCCACGAACGCCGTCAGTGGCAGCCCCATCGCGGCATGGTTCACGGTGGCGCCGTACCCCTTGATCAGACCGCGCTGCTCGAGTCGCTTGACCCGTTGGTGGACGGCAGAGGTGGAGAGCCCCGTCGCCTTGCCCAGGTCGGTGTAGGACATCCGGCCGTCCGCGGCCAGCAGCGACACGATCTTGCGATCGGTGCCCTCGATGTCGGAAGCGTTCACGCGGCACAGCGTAACGACCCGCACAGCCTCCCGCAGCGCTATCCGGATGGCGAAAGACTCACTCCCGCCGAGGCCGGCCTCGCCGGTGCCGGGGCCCACTAGGCTCGCCCGCGTGACTCCACGTCTGATGCTGCTCGACACCGCCTCGCTCTACTTCCGTGCCTTCTTCGGCGTCCCCGAGATCACCGCCGCGGACGGCACTCCGGTCAATGCCGTCCGTGGGCTGCTCGAGTTCATCGCCCGACTGGTCGAGGACTACTCCCCCAGTGACCTGGTGTGCTGCTGGGACAACGACTGGCGGCCGGCCTGGCGGGTGGATCTGATCGAGTCCTACAAGGCGCATCGGGTGGTCGAGCCGGGCGCCGGCGCGGCCCCCGACGTGGAGGAGGTGCCGGACCCGCTGGAGGCCCAGGTCCCGATCATCCGGGAGGTGCTCGCGGCGGCCGGGATCGCCGTGGTCGGGGTCGACCAGATGGAGGCCGACGACGTGATCGGCACCTTCGCCACCGGTGCCGGGATGCCGGTCGAGGTGGTCACCGGCGATCGTGATCTGTTCCAGCTGGTCGACGACGCGGCCGGGGTCCGGGTGCTCTACACCGCGCGCGGGGTCGGCAACCACGACCGGGTCGACGAGGCCTGGGTGCTCGCGCGGTACGGCGTCACCGCCGCTCAGTACGCCGACTACGCGACCCTGCGCGGCGACTCCTCCGACGGGCTGCCGGGCGTGCGCGGGGTCGGCGAGAAGACGGCGGCCAAGCTGCTCGCCAGCCACCACGACCTGGCCGGCGTGCTGGCCGCCGCGGCCGATCCGGCCAGCATCCTGACCGCCTCCACCCGGTCCAAGATCGAGGCGGCTCGGCGGTATCTGGCGGCGGCACCGGAGGTGGTCGCCGTCCGGCGAGACCTGCCGGTCGACCGGAGCGCGACGTCGCTGCCGACCGCGCCGGCCGATCCCGTCCGGCTCGCCGAACTGGCCGCGAGGTACAACCTCGAGGGGCCCGTGGCGCGGCTGCGGGCGGCTCTCGCCGGGCGCGGCTGAGCGCCTCCACCGGGCAGCTGGCGGGCAGTTGGCGGG
The DNA here is from genome assembly GCF_047606145.1 of Nocardioides sp. GTDB lineage: Bacteria > Actinomycetota > Actinomycetes > Propionibacteriales > Nocardioidaceae > Nocardioides. The sequence goes on from NZ_JASGET010000008.1 coordinate 63,279, forward strand.
CAGCTCGGCCAGTGCGCGCTGAAGTGACGCGGCACACCCGCCCGAACCGCGTCATGGGCTCCGCGGTCGCGCGTCTCTTCGATGAGACCGCAACCAAGGAGCCCGACGAACGACATGAAGGATTTCGGCCAGCACCCGACAGTCACCCAGGACGTGACCCTGTCCTGCCTCGATCCGTGGGGCCGCACCGTCGACGTGCCGACCACGCTGGGCTACCGCCAGCACGACCCGTATGCGGTGTCGCTGACCTTCCACGCCCCCAGCGGAGACGTCGAGTGGGTCGTCTCGCGCACCCTGCTGCTGCACGGCATGGCCGCGCCGACCGGCGAGGGTGACGTGCGGGTCGCACCGAGCATCGACGAGAACGGGCGCGCGGTCGCGGTCATCGACTTCCACTCCCCCGACGGCCGGCTGGTGGCCATCACCTCGTCCCGGATGGTGCAGGAGTTCCTGGCACGCACGTTCGCGGCGGTGCCGGTCGGCTCGGAGCACGAGTTCCTCGACCTGGACGCACTGGTCGCCGATCTGCTCGGCGCCATCACCGAGTGAGCGCCTCAGCCGGTCAGGCTCGGCTCGTGCCGCCGCCAGGCCCGGCGGGCCTCCACCGTGACGAGACCGTGCGGTAGGACGCGCTCGTCCCACCGCGTGATCGCCTGGACGTCACGCAGCGTCGAGACCAGGAAGGCCTCGCTGGCCCCGGCCGCCACCTCGGTCAGCGGCGCATCGACCTCGCGGCCGCCGTACCACTCCAGGACGAGGGCACGCGTGATGCCAGCCAGGCAGCCGCTGTCCAGGGTCGGCGTGCACAGCTCCCCGTCCAGCACGTAGAAGATGTTGCTGCCGGTGCCTTCGCACAGCTGACCCTGGGTGTTGCCGAGGATCGCCTCGGTCGCACCCCGCCGGCGAGCCTCGGCCAAGGCCAGCACGTTCTCGGCGTACGACGTCGTCTTGAGCCCGCGCAGCGCGCCGAACTCATTGCGCCGCCACGGCACCGTGACCACGCTCGTCGTGGTGGCGGTGGGGGCGACCGCCTCCGTGGCCACCACCATGGTCGGTGGCTGTGGACCGCGGGCGGAGCCGAACGGTCCCGCGCCACTGGTGAGGGTGATCCGCAGACGGGCGAGCGGGACCCGCTCGACCCCGAGCACCTCCGCGACGCCACGGCGCAGCGCCTGCTCGTCGGGAGTCGGCAGTCCGAGTCCGCGGGCAGATGCGGCGAGCCTGGCCAGGTGCCGGTCCAGCGCGAACGGATGACCGTCGACGACCTTCAGGGTCTCGAAGATCCCGTCGCCGACGATGACGCCGTGGTCGTTGACCGGGAAGACCGGTTCGGTCGGGTCGGTGAGCAGACGGCCATCGATCCAGGCGTGCATGGCTGGACTCTAGTCCGCGCGCATCGGCCGAGATCGACCCGCCGACCGCCGCGGACACGCCGGGCAACCCCGATTTGGCGGGCCGTGGTGGCTCCGCTACTGTTCTCTGCGTCGCCGCGGCGCGGGAAGCCGAGCCGGGGAGTCAAGCGGACGTAGCTCAGTTGGTAGAGCGCAACCTTGCCAAGGTTGAGGTCGCGAGTTCGAGCCTCGTCGTCCGCTCGGAGAGGTCTCCACCAGAAGCGTCAGGCCTCCACGGTGGGTTGGCCGAGAGGCGAGGCAACGGACTGCAAATCCGTGTACACGGGTTCAAATCCCGTACCCACCTCGAGCTCCACCACAACAGCATCATCCTCGGGCGATTGGCGCAGCGGTAGCGCGCTTCCTTGACACGGAAGAGGTCACTGGTTCAAACCCAGTATCGCCCACAGAAGCTCCACGGTCCTCTGACGCGAGGCTTCGCCGCGTCCTCCGCCCCATGGTGCGATCTGGAAGGACCGATCGCCGGGTTGCCGAGCTGCGCCGACGCGAGGTTGGCGGCCGCGATCCAACCCCAAGCGTGACGCCGTCAGTCCGCAGCGGGCAGCGCGTCCGGTTCCAGCGGCTGGTGGGGCTCGGTCGCCCGGGCATGCGCGCCCTCCTCGTCGGAGTGTGTGAGGGTCACGTAGCCGACCAGGGCCGCGAAGATCACCAGACCGGCCGCGGTGACCACACCCGTGCCCCAGCCGAGCCCGCCTGCCGACGACCTCGACGCCAGGAAGTCGGCAACGCTCGCGCCGAGTGGGCGGGTCAGCGCGTACGAGGCCCAGAAGCACCCGACGGCGGGGAGACCGGCGCGCCACAGCCCGAGCGGGAGCAGGATCGCGACCCCGAACAGCACGATCGACCAGCCGAACCCGAGGCCAGCGTCGATCGCGGCGGCGTCGCCTAGCGCGGTGCCGAGGCCGAAGGTCATCAGCACCGTGCCCCAGTAGAGGCGCTCACGCCGGCTGGTGACGATCGAGTGGACCGACAGGGTGCCCTCGCTGCGATACCACCAGGCCAGCAGCCCGCAGAGCAATGCGAAGTAGACGATGGCGTCGAACCAGTACGGCGTCCCGAGCGCGACGTGCGGCCCATCGGCGATCATCGTGCCGAAGACGGCGACCATCAACACGCTCACCCAGTACCGGACCGGGTGGTAGGTCTCCGCTCTCAGCTGCCACCACAGAGCGGCAAAGAACCCGCCGACGCCGACGATCCCGGCGATCGCGATGCTGTGGCTCCCCAGGAAGTCGGCTCCGGTCTCACCGATCCCGGTGGTGAGGAGCTTGGTGGCCCAGAAGACGACGAAGACCTCGGGGACCTTGGGTGAGACGAAGGCGCGTTGCTGCATGCGGACCACCCTGCCGTCCCGAACCTGCCGACAACCTGAGCGGACGCCGGTCCCGGCAGTGATGAGCCAGGACGCCTGGATGTCGATCTCCCGGTGGTAGCCGAGGCAGACCTGACCACCGGTGCTAGGACGAGAGGCCGAAGGCGGTGAGCAGCGACGGCGCGGTGCGCGAATTCCCCAGAGGTGCGAAGCCACCGACATCGGCGTACGCCCGGCCGAGGGCGTCATGGGTCAACGGCGTCTCGACGACCACGTGATCGAGGCTCGGGTGCGCGACCACCGTGAGGATGTGGTTGCCCTCGGTGCCGTCGTCCTCGTCGGCGGTGATCACGATGGCGAGCCGCCCGGACTTCCAGTCCGGACCGGTCATCATCTGGCCGACCTCCTGCTGGAGCCAGTCGTTCGCCACCGACAGCGGGCAGTCGTGGGCGTCGTTGCACATGTTCGGGATGACCATCCCGACGTCGGGGAGGGATCCGGTCCGGATGTCGTTGGCGAGCCGGTCGAGCGGTACGTCGTGCTGGGCACAGGTGTCGCGCTCGTCCACGAAGTACGCCCACGGGTTGTGCTTGACGGCGTAGCGGCCGTCGGGCTCGAGCTCGCAGGTGCCGTTCATGTCCTCGGCGTACAGCGCCGCGGTGCTCCCCACGGCCAGCGCTCTTCCGAAGATGCTCGGGCCGGAGACCGGGTGCGCGGACGGCGGGTCGTCGTCGGCAACGCCGAAGAGTGAGCCGCCGGCGATGGCGAGGTAGTTCGGCAGCGAGGGGTGCGTCAGCGCCCGGTAGTCCGCCGCATAACCGTACCGGTCGGCGAGCTGCGCGACCCAGGGCATCTGAGCGCGCATCTGGCCGAACGTCTTGTTCTCCACGATGAAGGTCACGAGCTTGTCCACCCGGCCGCTCCGCTGTCCCCTGGTCGAGGCGCCGCTGCCGGTGGGGGTGCGAGCGGTGGGCGTGGCGGGGATGGTGGCCGCGGGCCCCGAGATGGTCTCGGACGAGGTCGGCCCGTTGCTCGTGGAGCAGCCGGCGAGCAGTGCGCAGGCGGTGGCGGTGGCGGTGGCGGCGATGGTCTTGAGCATGGTTCCTCCGTGTGTCGCATCGATGGGTGGACGGACGGGCTGACGGCGAGAACGGCAGCGGTCCGATCCACGGCGCGGCGGGTCCCCGCACGGGGACCCG
>NZ_JASGET010000009.1:0-25620 GCF_047606145.1 Nocardioides sp.
GCCTGGCTCCACATCATCTGGCACTGCTGGCAAGACGACCTCGCCTACGACCCCGCCCGACACCGCGCCCTGCAACGCTTCCTCGCCAGCCAGACCGGGGCGGCTTGACATAGGGCTTCTCATCCGGTGACGCTCTTCGGCAGTCCGGTGGAGGTGCACAGCTGGCCGGTGAGCTTGTCGGTCTCGTCGTCGATGATGTACGTGAAGAACTTCTTCGACCGGGTGGGATCCCAGTTGACCGACATGTCGGAGATCGGCACCCCGCAGGTCTTCGCCGACCCGTCGCCGATCGACTTGAACGCGAGCAGGAACTTCAGTCCGCCCCATGCGCTCATGCCCTTGCCGACCGCGAAGCCGGAGGAGACGGCATCGGCCAGCTTGTGCACCTTGAACGGGTTGATCACGGTGGTCAGGTGGGCGATCTTGCTGCCGATCTGGGAGATCACCTCGTCCTGGTTCACCCCGCGGCCGAGGTCGCCGGTGGCCAGGGTGTGCCGGGAGCGGGAATACGCGAGCGCGGTCACCCCGTCGGCCTCCTGACAGCCCTTCTTGATGTGCAGGCCGGCCAGGTTGTCGTTCATGTTCTTCGTCGGGCAGATGGTGATCCCGCCGACCGCGTCGACCAGGTTGACCAGGCCGCCCATGCCGATCTCGACGTACCCGTCGATCTTGATGCCGGTGTCGGCCTCGATGGTGCGGGTGAGCAGCTTCGGCCCGCCCCAGGCGAAGGCCGCGTTGATCTTCGAGGTGCCGTGTCCCGGGATGGCGACGATCGAGTCGCGCGGGATGGTGACCAGCGTGTTCGGGCCCGAGCCGGTGTGCAACAGCTTGATGGTGTCGGTGCGCTGTCCGGCGGCATTGCCGGTGTGCAGCTTCTTCCGCTCCGCCTTGGTCAGCCCCTTGCGGGAGTCGCTGGCCACGATCAGGTACGTCGTCCCGGGCTGGTCGTCGGGCCGGGTGGAGGCCTTGGGCTCGTAGGCGACCTTGTCGATGCCGTTCCAGGCCGCGATGCCGACCCAGGCGATCACCGCCACCCAGAGCACGATCAGGGCGAGGATGCCGATCAGCACGTTGCGCGGTCGGAGCCAGCGGCGCCTGTTCCTCGCTCCGCCGGACCTACCCGGACCGCCCGGCTCGCCGGGGGTGGGGGCGATCTCGCCGGGGGAGGGGAGCGCGGAGCCGCGTGCCGCCTGGCTCTGGGCCTGACCCTGGGCCTGACCCTGGGACGGCCGCGGCATCGTCGGCATCATCTGAGTGGCATCGGCGGTCGTGTCCGCCTGCCGGTCGCCCGAGACCCTCCGGGTCGACACCTTGCGGGTCGGCTCCGGCGGCTGGCCGGATTGCCCCTGGCCGGATTGCCCCTGGCCGGATTGCCCCTGGCCCGACTGGCCGGCCCTCTTGCCGTAGAGCCAGCCGTAGTCGGTGCCGCCGGGCTCGGGAGCCTGGTCGTGCGGACGATCTGCCATGCGGGAACGGTACCGTGCGCGCCCTGGGCACCAGCGGACCGAGAGTCCTGCTGCGGCGCGTCGTGACGGGTGTGACGGCTGTGATGAGGTGATACTGGCGAGGCACCCCTGACCTTCCCCTCAGGAGCTTCAAGCACTGATGTCTGGCGACACCTCGATCCGCAACCCCCGTGCCGGGGGCTACCCACCCACCCCGCGCTCCGGCTCCTCGACCGGTCCGGCGGCTGGCTCCGTCGCCGACCGGGTCGACCGCGGCCCCAGCACCGCCGAGCGTGCCTCGAAGGTGCGGTTCCGTCGGGCGCTCGCCCTGATGCTGATGACGCTGCTGCTGCCCGGCTCGGCGCAGATCCTCGCCGGGAACCGGCGAGTGGGCCACTGGGCACTCCGGATCGCCGCCGTGCTCTGCGCCGGTGGCGTCGGCCTGCTGCTGATCGGGCTGTGGTGGCACGAGCTGTTCTTCTGGCTCGGCACGACGCCCTGGGTGCTGACCTGGCTGCGGATCGGCCTGATCGCGCTCGGCGTCGGCTGGGCCGCGCTCTTCGTGGACGCCTGGCGGCTGGGCAACCCGCTCAGCCTCCGGCTCGGTCAGCGCCGCTGGGCGGTCGCCGCCAACGGCGTCCTGGCGTTCTCGGTGGCGGCGGTGCTGCTCTTCGGCGCCCACCTGGTCGGCGTACACCGGGGGCTGATCCTCTCCACCTTCACCGGCACCACCACCTCGTCGGCGGTCGACGGCCGCTACAACATCCTGCTGGTCGGCGCCGACTCCGGCACCAGCCGCTGGGGTCTGCGCACCGACTCGATGACGGTGGCCTCGATCGACGCCGAGACCGGCCGCACGGTGCTGATCGGGCTGCCGCGCAACATGGAGAACTTCCCGTTCCAGAAGGGCTCCATCATGGCCAAGCAGTTCCCGCACGGCTACAACTGCTCCACCTGCGAGCTCAACAGCCTGGCCACCTACGCGGCCGACCACAAGTCGCTGTTCGCGAAGTTCGCCCAGCCCGGGGTCGAGGCCACCATCGAGGGCATCGAGGGCATCACCGACCTCAAGATCAACTACTGGGCGATGGTGAACCTGCAGGGCTTCCGCGAGATCGCCGACGCGGTCGGTGGGGTCACCATCAACGTCCGGCAGGCGATCCCGATCGGTGGTCTCGGCGACGACGTCACCGGCTACATCAAGCCGGGGGTGCAGAAGCTCTCCGGCGACAAGCTGCTCTGGTACGCCCGGTCCCGGGACTCCTCCGACGACTACTCCCGGATGGCCCGGCAGAAGTGCGTGATGAACGCGTTCCTGCAACAGGTCAGCCCCACCGACGTGGTCAAGCACTACGAGGCGCTGGCCAACGCCACCGAGGCGATGGTCAAGACCTCGATCCCACCCAGCGAGGTCGACACCTTCGTCAACCTCGCGCTCAAGGCGAGGGGCCAGAAGGTCTCCACGCTCTCCCTGGTGCCGCCGCTGGTCGACACCGGCGACCCGGACATCAAGGTGATCCGTGCCGCGGTGAAGAAGGCGATCGCCAAGGCCGAGGGCACCGCCGCCAAGCCGAAGGGCAAGGTCAAGAAGAAGTCCACCTCGGTGATGACCGGTGGCTCGCTCGGATCGCTGAGCACCGGGTATGCGGCCAACCAGACCAGCGACCTGTCCACCGCCTGCTGACGACGATGCGAGCCGCCGGGCGGCGCGGATTGGCGCGGATTGGCGCGGTCTCGGCCGGTCGATATGGTGACGGGCGTGCCTGAGCCGACCGCTGCGCGGATCATCGCGGTCGTGGTGACCCACAACCGGATCGAGCTGCTGCGACGCCTGGTGCCCCTGCTGCTGGCCGAGCCGCTGCTGGCCGAGGTCATCGTGGTGGACAACGCCTCGGTCGACGGTACGACGACCTGGCTGGCCGAGCAGGAGCGCGACGCCCTCGGCGGTCGGCTGGTGCGCCGTACCCAGGAGCGCAACACCGGCGGCGCCGGCGGGTTCCGCGACGGCCTGGAGACCGCGATGCGGCACCAGGCCGACCTCGCCTGGCTGATGGACGACGACGGCCTGCCCGATCCCGGCTGCCTGGCCGCGCTGCTGGCCCACGACGACCTGGACTTCGCCGGTCCGGTGGTGGTCGACCAGGACGACCCCGACCGGCTGGTCTTCCCGATCCGACTGCCCGGCGGCAGCCGGGTGGTGCATCGGCTCGACGCGGTGCGCGCCGCTGCGACGGCGACGCCCGCCGGCCCCCGGATCGACGGCATCGTGATCCCGTTCAACGGCGTCCTGGTCACCCGCGAGCTGGTGGAGCGGATCGGCTACCCGCGAGCGGAGTACTTCATCTGGGGCGACGACCACGAGTATCGGCTGCGCGCCGAGGCGGTCGGCGCCCGGATCGCCACCGTGGTCGACGCGGTGGTCAGGCATCCGACGGTGGGTGACCTGGGCACCCCGATGCTGCGCGGCCGGATGACCTACAACGACACCCCGAGCGACCTCAAGCACTACTGCATGGCGCGCAACAACCTGATCAACCTGCGTGAGTACCGTGGCGTGCCGCACGCGCTGGCCTTCGTCGGCAAGACGCTGTGGTTCTACACCTTCACCCGCCCCAGCCCGAGCCGGATCGCGCTCTCGCTGCGTGCCTGGTGGGCGGCCCTGCGGGGCGACTTCACCGGACACGAGAGGTTCCTGCGATGAGTGGTCTCGATACGCCGTCGCTCGTTCCTCGTGACGACCCCTCGGCCGGCGACGGTGGCTCCTCGACCGGCGAGTCGGTGGCGATCGTCGTGGTCACCTACAACCGGGCCGACATGCTGGCCCGGATGCTCGCCGGGCTGGCCGAGCTGAACCCGGCGGCGGACGCGGTGGTCGTGGTCGACAACGCCTCCACCGACCACACCGCCCGGGTGCTGGCCGAGGTCCGCGAGCAGGGGAGCCTGCCGGGACTGGAGGTCATCACCACCGGTGAGAACCTCGGTGGCGCGGGCGGCTTCCGGCTCGGCCTCAAGCACGCCTACCACGCCGGCATGATGCGGATCTGGCTGATGGACGACGACGTCGTGCCCGCGCCCGACTGCCTCGGCGTGCTCCTCGCGGTCGACGGGGACTGCCTGATGGCGGTCCGGGAGGACGCCGCCGGCGACCTGGTGGAGAAGGCCGCGCTCCGCTTCGACCTGCGCAACCCACTGGCGATCCGGCCCAAGACCGCGATGGTCGAGACCCACTACCGCAGCCGGGCCGCGATGCCGGAGCTGGTCGAGATCGAGAACGTCGCCTTCGAGGGCTTCATGCTGCGTCGCCGGGTGGTGGAGCGGATCGGGCTGCCGGACGCGTCGTACTTCATCTTCTACGACGACGTCGACTACGCGTTGCGCGCCCGCGCGGCGGGCTTCCGCATCCTCGCGGTCCGCGATGCGGTGCTGGTCCGCCAGCTCGACTTCAGCCAGCAGCACGACCTGGCCGGCTGGAAGGGCTTCTACATGTACCGCAACCTGTTCGCGGTGCACTTCCGGTACGGCGCCAACCCGCTGGTGCGGGCCAAGCCGTACGCGATCGCCGCGGGCGTCGTCCTGCTCTCGCCGCTGCGCCCGCGGCGCCGCGGCGGCACCCCGGGAGGCCGGTGGAGTGAGGCACGCAATGTCATCCGGGCGCTCCGATCGGCGCGGGGAATGCGGCGTGTTCCCGACACCTCCGTAGACTGACGGACTGTGTCTACACCTGATCTTGTGGTCGTCGGCTCGGGCTTCTTCGGCCTGACGGTGGCCGAGCGCGTGGCCGCGGAGCTCGACAAGCGAGTGCTGGTACTGGAGCGCCGTCACCACATCGGTGGCAACGCCTACAGCGAGATCGACCCGGAGACCGGCATCGAGGTGCACAAGTACGGCACCCACCTCTTCCACACCTCCAACCAGAAGGTCTGGGAGTACGTCAACCGGTTCACCGACTTCACCGGCTACCAGCACCGGGTGTTCGGCAAGTACCGCGGACAGGTCTACTCGCTGCCGATGAACCTGGCGCTGATCAACCAGTTCTTCGGCAGGTCGCACACTCCGGACGAGGCCCGGGCGTTGATCGCCGAGCAGGCCGCCGAGTTCGACACCGACAAGGCGACCAACCTCGAGGAGAAGGCGATCTCGTTGATCGGGCGGCCGCTCTACGAGGCGTTCATCAAGGGCTACACCGCCAAGCAGTGGGAGAAGGACCCCAAGGACCTCAGCCCGGACATCATCACCCGGCTCCCGGTCCGCTACACCTTCGACAACCGCTACTTCAACGACAAGTACGAGGGACTCCCGGTCGACGGCTACACCGCGTGGCTGACCCGGATGGCCGACCACCCCAACATCGAGGTCCGCACCGAGACCGACTTCTTGCACACCGCCGGTCTGGCCGAGCAGTTCAAGGGCAGGGTGCCGATCGTCTACACCGGTCCGATCGACGAGTACTTCGACTTCTCCGAGGGCCGGCTCTCGTGGCGCACGGTCGATCTGAAGTCGGAGATCCTGGACGTCGACGACTACCAGGGCACCGGCGTGGTCAACGCCAACGACCCCGAGGTCCCGTTCACCCGGGAGCTGGAGTTCAAGCACCTGCACCCGGAGCGAGCCGCCTCCTACACCAAGGGCAAGACGGTGGTGGTGCGCGAGTACAGCCGCTTCGCCGAGGAGGGCGACGAGCCGTACTACCCGATCAACACCGCCGAGAACCGCGAGATGCTGCTGAAGTACCGCGCGCTGGCCGGGCGCGAGGCCCAGCGCTTCGGGGTGCTCTTCGGTGGCCGGCTCGGCACCTACAAGTACCTCGACATGCACATGGCGATCGCCTCGGCGCTGTCGATGTTCGAGAACAAGCTGCGCCCGCACTTCCTCCAGGGCGCGCCGTTGACCTCAGGGGGTGCCGAGGAATGAGAACCCGGCTGTTGCAGCGCCAGATCCTGCCCACCGACTCCGATCTGGAGGTCTTCCCGCTCTACGTCGACCCCGAGCCGGCCATCCTGGACGCCGACAAGTACGAGGTCGGCTCCAGCAAGGCCGCGCGGGACTTCAACTCCTTCTCCATGCGTCAGTCGATCTCCTCGGGGCGCTCGGTGCACCCCGAACAGATCGAGTCGCGCACCGCGCTGCGCGTCGAGGCGGGCGAGTCGCTCTCCTTCGGCACCTACTTCAACGCCTTCCCGGCCAGCTACTGGCGGCGCTACACGATCGTCGACGAGGTCACCCTGACCGTCACCCTGGTCGGCGCCGGAGCCAGGCTGGTGGTCTACAAGTCGCAGGCCACCGGCAAGTCCCAGCAGGTGGCCGCGGTGGAGACGCCGGACGACGTACAGGGCGAGCAGCGGTTCGCCTTCGACCTCTCGCTCAAGCCGTTCGTGGACGGCGGCTGGTACTGGTACGACGTGATCGCCGGCGACACCGACGTCCGGGTGGTGGCGGCCGAGTGGAGCGCCGAGGTGCCCGAGGACCGGGTCGAGCACGGCACCGTCGACATCGCCATCACCACGATGAACCGGCCCGACTTCTGCGCCAAGCTGCTCGGCCAGATCGGCGACGACGAGCAGCTGCGGCCCTACCTGGACACCGTCTTCGTGATGGAGCAGGGCACCGACAAGGTGGCCGACTCGACGTACTTCCCGGCCGCGGAGAAGAGTCTGGGCGAGATCCTGCGGGTCATCGAGCAGGGCAACCTCGGCGGCTCCGGCGGCTACGCCCGTGGGCAGCTGGAGTCGGTGCGCAAGGGCACCGCCACCTACGCGATGATGATGGACGACGACGTGGTCTGCGAGCCGGAGGGCATCGTCCGCGCGGTCACCTTCGGCGACCTGGCCCGTCGTCCCACCATCGTGGGTGGCCACATGTTCAACATCTACGCCCGCTCCCGGATGCACAGCTTCGGCGAGATCGTGCAGCCCTGGCGGTTCTGGTGGCAGTCCGCGCCGGGCGTCTTCGGCGACTGGGACTTCTCCGCCCGTAACCTGCGCTCCACCCGGTGGCTGCACAAGCGGGTCGACGTCGACTTCAACGGCTGGTTCATGTGCCTGATCCCGCGCCAGGTGATCGCCGAGATCGGTCTCTCGCTGCCGCTGTTCCTCAAGTGGGACGACTCCGAGTACGGGCTGCGAGCCAAGGAGGCGGGCTATCCGACGGTCTCCTTCCCCGGCGCCGCGGTCTGGCACATCCCGTGGACGGACAAGAACGACGCCCTGGACTGGCAGTCCTACTTCCACCACCGCAACCGGTTCGTCGCGGCGCTGCTGCACTCGACCTACCCCAAGGGTGGCCGGATGGTCACCGAGAGCTTCAACCACCAGGTCAAGCATCTGGTGTCGATGCAGTACTCCACCGTCGAGCTGCGGCACCAGGCGCTGCTGGACGTGCTGGCCGGCCCCGAGCAGCTGCACCTCGACCTGGCCACCAAGCTGCCCGAGATCCGGCAACTGGTCAAGGAGTTCCCCGACGCCCAGCTCGAGGCGGACCGCGAGTCGTTCCCGCCGGTACGGCGGCACAAGCCGCCCCGCAAGGGTCGCGACGACACCGACGTGCCCAGCGGGCTGCAGACCAAGCTGGCGGCGCTCAAGGCACCGCTGCGCCAGCTCCGGGGACCCCGGGAGATGTCGCGGGAGTTCCCCGAGGCGGAGCTCCCGGCGATGGACTCCCAGTGGTACCGGATCGCCAAGTACGACTCGGTGGTGGTCTCGATGAACGACGGCCAGAGCGCGGCGTTCTATCGCCGTGACCCCGAGCGGTTCAAGGACCTGTTGAAGAAGACGGTGGAGATCCACGCCCGGCTCCGCCGGGAGTGGCCGCGGCTGGCCGAGGAGTACCGGGCCAAGCTGGGTGCCGTGACATCGCCCGAGGCGTGGGACGAGACGTTCGCTCCGTGGACCGAGGAGGCAGCCGAGGACGCGGCCGCGGAGCCGAGGGGCGGAGGTGAGGCCGATGGCGGGCACTGAACCGAGCACCGAACCGAGCACCGGGCCAGACACCGGGCCGAACATCGGGCCGAACATCGGGCCGGATCTCTCCGCGGAGCCGTTCGGCGGCGCCGGATCGGCCGACGGGTCCACCGACAAGGCCGACAAGGCCGAGCGGGAGGCTCAGCGCGAGGCCCGCCGTCTCGAGCGCCGGGCGCAGCGACTGGCGGAGAAGCAGGCGCAGGAGAAGGCCGAGCGCGAGCAGGAGCGGGCCAGCCGGGCCGTCCGGGTGGTCGACGCGCCGCTGGCCTCGCCGGCGGCCCACCTCGGGCTGCTGACCGTCTTCCGCCGCGGCTACCTGTTGCGGCTGCTGGTCCGGCGCGAGATCAGCGGTCGGTACGCGAACTCGTTCATGGGCCTGTTCTGGTCCTACATCAACCCGCTGAGCCAGTTCTTCATCTACTGGTTCGTGATGGGCGAGATCATCGGAGCGCACAAGAACGTCGAGAACTACCCGGTGCACGTGTTCTCCGGGATGATCGTGGTCCACTTCTTCACCGAGACCTTCGGCGCCGGCACCAGATCGATCGTGCAGAACAAGTCGATCGTGCGGAAGATGGCGATGCCGCGGGAGATGTTCCCGGTGGCGGCCATGCTGGTCTCGTTCTACCACGTGCTGCCGGCCGGTGGGATCCTGGTCATCGCCGCGGCGGCCACCGGGTGGACTCCTGATCCGGCCATGCTCCTCGCGGTGCTGCTCTCGCTGGGGATCATCATGACGCTCGGCACCGCACTGGCGCTGCTGTTCAGCGTCGCCAACGTGTTCTTCCGGGACTTCGGCAGCGCGGTGTCGATCCTGACGCACTTCGTCAGGTTCGGCGTACCGATGATCTACACCTACGAGATGGTCGCCAGCAAGTTCGGCACGTTCGCGCACTACTACATGCTGAACCCGATCGCGAGCGCCGTGCTGTTGATGCAGCGCGCGTTCTGGGTGGGCACCACCTCCGACCCGGCCGAGACGCTGCGCGTCGGCATGCCGCATCATCTCTGGCTCGACGGCCTCGGTGCGCTCGGCGCCTCCCTGGTGCTGCTGGTCATCGCGCAGCTGGTGTTCAACAAGTTCGAGAACCGGATCCCGGAGCGGCTGTGATGGTGACCTCGATCCGCGTCGAGCACGCGACGAAGAACTTCACCCTGCGCTACCACCGCACCTTCAAGCAGATGACGGTGGCGATGCTCAAGGGGTACGACGTCAGCGACTCCTTCACCGCCGTCGACGACGTCTCCTTCACCGTCGAGCAGGGCGAGGCGATCGGGCTGATGGGCCTCAACGGCTCGGGCAAGTCGACGCTGCTGAAGATGATCAACGGGGTGATGCGGCCCGACACCGGCACCGTGGAGACCCGTGGTCGCATCGCCGGCCTGATCGCCACCGGCGCCGGCTTCCACCCGCAGCTGACCGGCAGGGAGAACATCTACCTGAACGCCGCGATCCTCGGGCTGTCCGAGGCGGAGACCGACAAGATCTACGACGACGTGGTGGAGTTCGCCGACATCGGCCGCTTCCTCAACACCCCGGTGGGCACCTACTCCTCGGGGATGTACTCGCGGCTCGGCTTCTCGGTCGCCGTCCACGTCGACTCCGACATCTTCCTCGCCGACGAGGTGCTCGCGGTGGGGGACAAGCCGTTCAAGCGCAAGTGCCTGGCCAAGATGGAGGAGATCCGGCAGAGCGGCCGCACCATCTTCTACGTCTCGCACGCGGCCGGCTCGGTGAAGCGGATGTGTGACCGGGTGCTGGTCCTGGAGCAGGGCAAGCTCACCTTCGACGGCGACGTCGACGAGGGCATCAAGCACCTCAAGTACGGCGGCGACGACGACGAAGAGCTCGACAACCTGGAGGATGACGACAGCGAGCTCGGCGCCGAGATCTGAGCTCGGCCCGCGCTGTCCGACCCGCGCCGTCTCGGACCGGGTTCAGCTCCTCTTCCGCCGGAACCACGGGAAGATCGAGCCGACGACGGCGCCCACCAGGAACATCACCAGCAGCCAGATCCAGCTCGGCATCGACAGGGTCCAGAACAGGAAGTGAATGCGGCCCTTGCCGGTGTTCTGCACGACGAAGATCAAGGCGAGGACGGCCAGGACGACGGCAGTGATCACTTTCGGGGACAGCTGCCGAGGCGATGACGCCGAGGGATCTGACATCCGAGGCTCCTTGGACGGTGGGAGAGACCGGCGGTAGGAGAGGCCCACCGGGGCGTCTGCGCACCGTCGAGAGGTTCGAGTGCGACGCTACCAGCGCAGGAGCGTCGGTCTCCATCGGCAGGCCGAGTCGGTCGGTCGAGCAGGCCGAGTCGGTCGGTTGCGCGGTCGAGTCGGTCGGTCGAGCAGGCCGAGTCAGTCGGTCGAGTCGGTCGAGTCGGTCGAGTCGGTCGAGTCGGTCGACAGGCGCTGGTGGAGATAGGCGGCGAGCGGAGCCGAGAGTGCCGCGGGCCGATCGCCCCAGTCGTAGACCACCTCGGTGGAGGCGGCCAGGTCGTGCAGTCCACGATGGTCGCGGCGGAGGACGATCGGCGCCAGCCCGAGGCCGAAGGCGAGCACGCTCACCGGCAAGACGAGGGTCCTGACCGCCGCGGCCCTCGGTCGGATCGGGTCGCCGTCGGGCCGGACCACCCGTAGGCCGAGGATACGCTTGCCCACGGTCCGGCCGCTGAGAGCCGTGCTGACCACCAGGTAGAGCGCCGCCCAGCAGAACAGTCCGACGGTGGACAGGACATGGCTCGCGGTGCCGCCGAGACCGACGCCGAGCAGGGTGTGCAGCAAGAAGCCGAGGATCGCGGTGAACGCGGTGTAGCAGCCGAGCACGGTGGCGAGATCGGCGGCCGCGGCCAGCAGCCGGGCGAGCGCGCCCGCCGGGCGCCCGGTGAGGGAGCCGGAGAGACGCCGGGAGCCCGACGGCGCCTTGCGGCGAAGCACCCGGCCCACGGCGGCGTCGAGGATGGTGTCCACTCCGGCGATCTGGCGGCGGGCGCCGGTCAGCGCGTCGCCCGCGAACTCCCCGGTGCTCTCCCTGATCAGCGCCGGGATCCCCGCCCGCTGGACCAGCGCCTCGACGTCGACCCTCTGCAACAGCTCGTCGAGATCCACCCGGTCGATCAGGCGCGCGACGTCGACACGGTCGAGCAACCGATCGACATCCACCCGGTCCAGCAGCGCGTTGACGTCGACATGATCGAGGATCACCTCGGGCGGAACCGCCTCCACCGCGAGCTCGGTGACCTTGCCGGTCACCCGGCCGGCCATGCGGCCGAGCCGGCCGGGCGTTCCGGTGCGTCCGGGAGAGGGTGCGTCGGTCGACGACTGGTCGGAGTGGGCCACGGCAGCCAAGGCTATCGGCCGCGACGGCGGCAGGAGGGGTGGTGAGACACGCGACTCGCGCGCACGGTGACCCGAAAATCTCTGATTCATCGGCGTGTCGACTAGAAATTACATCTCTGTAGTTACTCGGAATCTCTTCCCAGAGGCCTGGGGCGAATGTGAAAGTTGAGCCCTCGTGTGACTTTTCCCCGCACACCGGAGCTCACTCATGTCCCCTGGCACGCCCGGCGCCGGCCGGTCCCGGTACGTCGCCGTGTGCCAGCAGCTGCTCGCCCTCGGGGTGGTGTGCGCCGCGCTGGTGCCGGCGGCGACCCTGGTCAGCCTGGACGTGGTCGGGCCCAGCGGCACCGGCTCCACCTCGGCGAAGCCGACCGGGGTGCTCTCGGGCTCCCTCGCGGGATATGTGCGGGCCGCCACCACCGCGTCCCGGGTACCGGCCGGGAGGGTGAAGGCACACGTGCGGGAGGTCGCTCTGACCGCCGCTCACCCCGGGAGGACGACCGCGCGGCGGATCACCCCACAGGCCCGGCTGGTCGCCGACGCGCACCGCACGGTGGTGACCAGCCGGCCGCAGCCGGTCACCGGGTTCGGCACCGTGGGACTGACCTGGGCGCACGGTGAGAACCTGCCGGCGGCAGCGGTCCATGCGTGGGTCCGCACCCGGAGTCACGGCACGTGGAGCCGGTGGAAGCCGCTCGACTACGACGTCGACGGCCCCGATCCGGCCAGCGCCGAGGGCAGGTCCAGCCGACCCGGCACGATGGAGGCACTGGTGGGCCACGTGGCCAAGGTGCAGGCCCGACTGACGCTGCGCGCCGGCACGGGCGGGAGCGTGCCCCGAGACCTCAAGCTCGCCATCATCGATCCGGGGAAGGCCGGGCGGACCGTCGTCCAGCGGCCGAAGCTGGACACCGGCGCAGGCACCAGCACAGACACCGGCACGGACACGGCCAGCAACCTCGGCACCACAGCCAGCACCACAGCCAGCACCACAGCCAGCACCACAGCCAGCACCACCGACGGCGTCCTGGCGCAGGCGGCCGCCACCGCGTCGTACACGCCCAAGCCGCAGATCTACTCCCGCGCCCAGTGGGGTGCCGACGAGTCGCTGCGGGACAAGCCCTCGTTGCACTACTACGAGATCCACGGCGGCTTCATCCACCACACCGTCAACTCCAACGACTACACCCGGGCCGAGGTGCCCGGCATCATCCGCAGCATCTACGCCTATCACGTGAAGTCCCGCGGCTGGTCCGACATCGGCTACAACTTCCTGATCGACAAGTTCGGCCGGATCTGGGAGGGCCGTGCCGGCGGGGTGACGCGGCCGGTGGTCGGCGCGCACACCGAGAACTACAACTCCTACGGCTTCGGCGCCGCCGCGATCGGCAACTTCGAGACCGCCAAGCCGACCAGTGCGCTGATCCAGTCCTTCGGCGCCCTGTTCGCCTGGAAGCTGTCGCTGCACGGCGTCGCCGCGAACGCGACCGGCGTGAAGATCGGCGCCACGACCTTCCCGCACGCCATCGAGGGGCACCGCGACACCAAGGCCACCGCCTGCCCGGGCAGGTACCTCTACGCCAAGATCCCGCGCATCCGCACCATCGCCGCCTCGCTGCAGCGGGGCTGGAGCGGTCGGGAGCTGCAGTCGAACCTGGCGAAGACCGCCTATCCCGACCTGATCGCACGCCGCTCCAGCGACGGGCAGGCGTTCATCATCCCGACCGGCGGGCTGGCCGGCTTCGACAGCGAGGTGGCCTCCACCACCGTGCCCTCCGGTGCGCTCGCGGTGGTGTCGCCGGATCTGACCGGGGACGGCAAGGCCGACCTGGTGGTGCGCACCTCGGACGGTACGGCCAGCACCCGGCCGGGCGACGGCAGCGGCCACTTCGGGCAGGCGATCAAGAAGATGCCCAGCACGCTGGCCGGCGCCAGCCTGCTCACCGCGGCCGGTGACCTCAACGGCGACGGACACCACGACCTCGTCGGTCGCCGCGACGGCGTGCTGGTGAGCTTCCTCGGCGGTGGCGGCGGCGGGTTCAAGGCGGTGCCGCAGGACGACAGGTCGCTGGCGGCCTTCAGCCGGCTGATCGGCGTCGGTGATCTGGACTCCGACGGCCGGGCCGACCTGCTCGGGCTCAAGGACGGGAAGCTCTACCTGCTGCGCGGCACCGGCCGGGGCACCTTCGGCGCGCCGAGTGCGGTCGACTCGCCGGCGGCCGCCTGGTCGGCGTACCGGGATCTGGTCGGGTACGGCGACTTCAACAACGACGGCCACCCGGACCTGTTCGCCCGCGGGAAGGGCGGGAAGGGCTGGGTCTTCCTCGGCAACGGTGCCGGCGGGTTCGGCAAGCCACTCGGCCCGTACACCGCGATGCAGTCGGCGGGCAGCGTGGTCGGGGCCGCGAACCTGGTCGGCAACGCGCTGCCCGATCTGCTGGTGCGCTCGGGTACGACGCTCTCGCTGGTGGCCAACAACGGCCGGCGCAACCTAGCGCCGGCGATCGCCACCGGGCTCGACCTCTCCGGCGCGGACGCCATCTTCAACGCCGGCGACTGGAACCGCGACGGTCACGGCGACCTGGTGGTGCGCACCGGCGGCACGCTGCGGCTCTACCCGGGCACGGGGAACGGGAGGTTCGGCACCCCGGTGGTGATCGGCACCGGGTTCGGCTCGGTGCGGATGCTCGCGGTGGTCGGCGACGTCACCGGCGACGGCTACCCGGACCTGCAGGGGGAGAAGGGCGGGTCGCTGATGCTCTGGCCCGGTCGCGGTGCGAAGAGCGTCGGGACCGGGTACGTCTCGCACTCGGCGATCGGCGCCGGCAGCCAGATCGCGGTCGGGCGCTGGGACGCCGACGGTGCCCCGGACAGCATCTTCCGCTCCGGCTCGACGCTGACGCTGTACCGGGGCAACGGGCCCGGCGGGCTGATGTCGGGCAGCACGCTGAACGTCGACGCCTCCCGGTGGGACCGGCTGATCGGCGTACCCGATCTCAAGGGCGGGCAGCGCTCGGACCTGATCGCGCGGCGGAAGGGGACCGGCCGGCTCTATGCGCTGCAGCGCACCGCCTCGGGCGGGCTGGCCTCGCCGGTCTACCTCGGCACGGTGTCCGGCTACGACCTGATCGGGTAGTCGCCGGTCACCCGCTCGCTCTCGATCAGGCTCGCCGGCACGGGGTCGTCGCCGGTGACCAGCACCAGGGAGCCGCCGGTGGCCAGTGGCCCCCAGACCGAGGCGGCGCCCTGGAGGGAAGCGGGGGAGAGGCGGGAGAGTAGCCGGCCATGCCAGGGCGCGGCGGCCGTGTCGAGCTCGGCCTGGGTGGTCCCCGCCCGGGTGCTCCCAACCTGCGTCGTCTCGATGCCGGTCCAGCGGGTGGCGGCATCCTCGGCGGTCGGCGGGTCCCAGGGGGAGAAGCCGTCCGGCTGACTCCAGATCTCCACTCCCACGTCGTGCACCTCGGGAGGCAGCGGCGCGGCGAACCGTACGCCGAGCGGGAGCAGCGAGCAGGCCAGCACCGGACCGCCGGCGTAGCCCTCCCACCGCGCCAGGCTCTCCGGCCCGGTCACGACGGCGCTCGGGGCGTCGTCATCGGTGAGCACCAGCCCACAGTTCCAGGCCGCGCCGGCGAAGACCGCGGCCAGCCAGTGGGCCGGCAGGTCGACCCGGAGCGTGTCGCCGCGCTCGAGGCCGTGCTCGTCGACCAGCAGGCCGGACGCCTTGGCCACCCAGTTCGCATAGGTCGTCACCGACAGCTCCACCCGCTCGCCGCTGGCGAGGTCGTAGAAGGTGAGCAGCGGGCGCCCGGGATCGGTACGCAGCGCGCGGGCGAGCAGGGCGGGGAACGGGGCGGTCATGAGGCAAGCCTCTCGCGCGGGGTCGAGCACAGGGTCGCGCACGGGGTCGAGCACGGGGTCGAGACCGGCGCCGGGCGGCCACCGCGCGTCGTCGGGCACGGCACGTCGCGCCCGACCCGAGGCTCGGGCGCCTCCTGGCCTGGGTGTGGAACATAGGGTGTCGGCATGAACTTCTGGGCGGTGATCCCCGCCGGCGGCGCCGGCACCCGGCTGTGGCCGTTGTCGCGGTCGGCGACGCCGAAGTTCCTGCGCGACCTCACCGGCTCCGGTCGCTCACTGCTGCAGGAGACCCGGGACCGACTGACCCCGCTGGCCGGTGACCGGATGCTGGTGGTCACCGGCGAGGCGCACCTCGAGGCGGTGCGGGCGCAGCTGCCGGAGCTGGCCGCCGACGCCCTGCTGGCCGAGCCGAGCGGGAAGGACTCGATGGCGGCGATCGGCTGGGCGGCGGCGGTGCTGGAGCACCGCGATCCCGAGGCGGTGATGGGCTCGTTCGCCGCCGACCACGTCATCACCGACACGGCGGGCTTCGAGGCGGCCGTCCGACGGGCGGCGGAGGTGGCGGCCGACGGCTGGCTGGTCACCCTCGGCATCCATCCGACCTTCGGCTCGACGGCCTTCGGCTATCTGCGTGAGGGGGACCCGGTGCCCGACCATCCCGGCGCCTTCACGGTGCAGGAGTTCGTGGAGAAGCCCTCGGTCGAGGTCGCCGAGCAGTACCTGGCCAAGGGGGGCTACCGGTGGAACGCCGGCATGTTCGTGGTCCGGCCGACGGTGTTGCTCGACCTGCTCGCCGCCTGCGACCCGGAGTTCGCCGCGACGCTGCGCACCATCGCCGCGCAGCCCGATCGACTCGCGGAGCTGTGGCCGGGCCTGCCCAAGATCGCGCTCGACCACGCCGTCGCGGAGCCCGCCGCCGACGCCGGCCGGGTGGCCGAGGTGCCGGCCGCGTTCGGCTGGGACGACGTCGGCGACTTCGACTCGCTGGCCGCGCTGCTCGACCATGCCCGCACCGCGCCGGCCGACGGTCCGACGATCCTCGGTGACGCCGACCTGGTCAGCGCCATCGACGCCACCGGACTGGTGGTGCCGCGCAGCGGCCGGGCGATCGCCCTGGTCGGCGTCGAGGACGTCGTCGTGGTCGACACCCCGGACGCCGTCCTGGTCACCACCCGGGCGCAGGCCCAGCGGGTCAAGCAGATCGTCGCCGGCCTGCAGGCGCAGGACCGGCACGACCTGACCTGAGGGACCGCCGCTCGCTCGCCGGTCCGGGTCTCGACGGGCTCGACCAACGCATGGGGTCGTCGACCAACCCTGGAACGGCCGGGCCGCCGGTCTCAGCTGGCGGTGGTCGGGTCGGGGGAGTCGGTGTAGGGGTGCTTCTCCATGAAGGTCTTCAGCGCCGCGCCCGACACGCTGCTGCAGTACTGGATGATCCCCTTCTGCACCGAGGTGGTGGTGTAGCTCGACGTCGAGCTGTCGTCGGTGCCGGTCCAGTGGGAGAAGGCGATGTGGGTGCCCTCGGGGAAGACGGTGTGCGCCTTCTTCTTGTTCTTCGTCGTCTTCTCGTCGGCGCTCTTCCACGGGGCCGCGATGAACTTGTACCGGTAGTTGGTGGTGCCGGGGAACTTCTTCGCGATCGCCCGGATCTGGTCGAGCTCGGTGTCGCTCACCGTGTTGTCGTACCAGAGGATGGTGAAGCCCTCGCTGAGGTTGCGGAGCAGCGTGGTGAGGTCGGGCCGAGTGGTGGCGGTGTAGAACTTGGTGCTCATCGACGCCGCGGTGCCGCTCGAGATCGCGCTGTACGACGACGCGAACGCCAGCGGTGCCGTCAGGTAGTAGGTGCCGTTGGTGGCCAGCTTCTTGGTGCTGGTGGTCAGGGTGATGGCCTTCTGGCACCCGGCCGCCGAGGCCGAGTCGCCGATCTCGGACAGGGTCTTGCCGCCGTACTCAGCCAGCCTGATCGAGGACATCACCGGCTTGGCCGCGGCGACGCCGACGATCGCGAGGGCGATCACCACGCAGACGCCGATGATCGCCATCCCGCGGGCGCGCTCGGCGCCGCGCTGCTTCTTCCGGATCTGGTCGACGACCGCACGACGGTCGGACTTGGCGGACTTCTTGGCCACGGTTCGGCGTTCCTCGGCTTCTCGGATGGTGCGGCTGTGACGGATGTGAACTCGGCAGAGTCAGGAAGGTGCCGAGTTCGGGCAGAGTCTACGGAGTCAGCGGTTGCAGCACCGCAATCGTGCCCGGATCCGGTCGCCGACACGACCAGCCGTGGGCGAAGGCGAGCACGGCGAGCCGGGTCCGCTCGGCCTCGTCGGCGATCCCCACCTCGATGCGTCGCTCGTCCTCGTCGACCCGCGCCGACCGGCCCAGGACGACTCCGATCGCGTGGCACAGGTCGTCGGCGGTCGCCGCGGCGCCGAACGGAGCGCGGTCGTCCGGTTCGCCGGCCAGCGCCCGCACCACCGCCTCGCGAGCGCCGTACCCGAAGAAATCGCTGCCCTCCGCCCGGATCAGGCGGGCGGCACCGGGGCCGTCGTCGGACAGCACCAGGTCGGCCCGGCCGCGCACCACCGCGAACGGCCGGGCGCCGAGCTTGCCCTGGGCCAGCTCCGCGGTGGAGGCCAGCTCGTCGGCGACGGCCGGCGCCGTGACGACCAGGCTGTTGCCGTGCGGATCCTGCCGGCCGGCGAAGCTCTCCAGCACCTGGACGCCGGCCGCGCCGATGGCCAGGTCGGTCTGCCCGTCGCGCCAGGCCCGTCCCGCGGTGTCGGTGACCACCACCCCGATCCGTACGCCGGTACGCGCCCGCAGCCGGGCACACAGCTCCCGGGCGGAGGAGTCGGGGTCCTCCGGCAGCAGCACCACGTGCCCGGCCGGCACGTTGGAGGCGTCGATGCCGGCGGCCGCCATGGTCAGCCCGAGGCGGTTGCGCACGATCGCGGTGTGGCCGCGGCGGGCCACCACCCGGACGGTCTCGCCGGACAGCTCGTCCTCGCGGGTGCCACGGCGGACCCGGCCCTCCGCCTTGGCCACCACCTTGCTGGTCACCACCACGATGTCGCCGGCACTCAGCTGCCAGCCGGCGCCGGCCAACGCCCGCAGCAGCAGCTCGGCGAGATCGTCCCCGGCCCGGACCTCGCCGACACCGTCGGGTGCCAGCACCTCCAGCCGGCCGCCGGAACGACCGGTCACCGGACCAGGCCGATCGCCGTCGCGGCCATCGCCGCGGTGGTCTCCGCCGAGCTCATCCACAACGGCGCCGCGGCCGCGGCCAGTCCGGCCCGCTCGAGCTCGGGCACGGCGGCGGCATCGGCGGCATCGACCAGCCAGCCGTCCAGCACCCCGCCGGCCGAACGAGCGCCATAGTGCCGGCCGACGTCCAGCGCGCTGGCCTGCACCCCGATGGCGGCGAGCATCTGCTCGGCCATGCCGCGCACGTGGTGGCCGCCGATGATGGGGGAGACCCCGACCACCGGTGCCGTGGCGGCGCGCACCAGCTCGCGCATCCCGGGCACACCGAGGATGGTCCCGACCGAGACCACGGGGTTCGACGGCGGCACCACGATCAGGTCCGCCCCGGAGATCGCCTCGGCCACGCCGGGCGCCGGCCGCGCGTCCTCCAGCCCGACGAAGATCAGCTGCTCGGCGGGTACCTCGGCGCGCAGCCGGACCCAGTACTCCTGGAAGTGCACCACCTCCAGGCCGCTCGGCGACTCGGTGCTCGTGATCGCGACATGGGTCTCCACCCGGTCGTCGCTCATCGGCAGCAGTCGCAGCCGATCGCCGTACCGCGGCTCCAGCCAGCGCCGGGCGAGCGCGGCCGTCACCTCCGAGAGCGGGTAGCCGGCCTCCAGCATCTGGGTGCGGACCAGGTGGGTGGCGACGTCGCGGTCGCCGAGCCCGAACCAGGTCTGCGGTACGCCGTACTCGACGAGCTCGGCGGCGATGCTCCAGGTCTCCTCGGTTCGGCCCCAGCCGCGCGCGTGGTCGAGGCCGCCGCCGAGGGTGTACATCACGGTGTCGAGGTCCGGACAGACCTTCAGCCCGTGGATCCACAGGTCGTCGGCGGTGTTGGCCACCACCGTGATCTCCGCGTCATCACAGACGCCCGGCAGGACCCCGTTGGCGATGCCGTGCCACAGCCCCGCGATGAACCTCGCGCCGCCGTGCCCGCCGGAGAGGACAGTCAGCTTCCGCATGCCACCAGCCTCTCAGCCGGGGGTGGGCGAGCGTCCAGGCGGGTGTGCTACGGAGCAGCCATACCAGACCGCGGGGTTGACTTGTGGTTACGACAGGCATGTAATTTCATCAGTGTCATTCGAGGGTGGGTCGAAAGGGCGACAACGATGAGAGAACTATTTCTCCTCGAGCCGGACCCCGAAGATGGGGGCTGGCAAGAGCGGGCGCTGTGTGCACAAACCGATCCCGAGGCGTTCTTTCCGGAGAAGGGCGGGTCGACTCGGGAGGCCAAGAAGGTGTGTCTGACATGTGAGGTGCGGCAGGAGTGCTTGGAATCCGCCCTCAGCAACGACGAGCGATTCGGCATCTGGGGTGGGCTCTCCGAGCGAGAGCGCCGCAAGTTGAAGAAGCGCGCCGTCTGAGAGCGGCATGGCCCGGGTCGTCCGACCCGGGCCTGCTTCTTTCCTGCCCGCCGGCACGGTGGTCGGGAGGGGTGGTCGCGCGCTCGTCCGCCGCGACATCCGCGGGATGGAACCGGCCGGCCGAACCGGTCGTGCCGGGCGCTCGCGACGTCGGCCATCGGCGTATCCAGGCTAAGGTTGCCGATCGTGCAATCCTCCGTCGCCCTCGTCCTGGTCAGCCATGACGGTGCTCGCTGGCTCCCCACCGTGATCGAGGGGATCAAGACCCAGCAGGCATCGTTCGGGCCGGTCATCGCGGTCGACACCGGCAGCAAGGACGACAGCCCGGCGCTGCTCGAGGCCGCCTTCGGCAACCTGACCCGGGTCAGCGGCCGGACCAGCTTCCCCGAGGCGATCGACCTCGCCGTCGAGCAGCTTGCGCCGACCGAGCAGGGCGGCCCGGAGTGGATCTGGATCCTGCACGACGACTCCACCCCCGATCCGGGTGCGTTGGCCGCGCTGCTCGCCGCCGCGCAGGAGCACCCCGAGGCGGACGTGCTCGGGCCGAAGCTGCGCGAGTGGCCGTCGCTGCGGCGTCTGCTGGAGGTCGGGGTGACGATCTCCGGCACCGGCCGCCGCGAGACCGGCCTGGAGCGTGGCGAGTACGACCAGGGCCAGCACGACCGGGTCCGCTCGGTGCTCGCGGTCAACACCGCCGGGATGCTGGTACGTCGTCGGGTGCTGGCCGACCTCGGTGGCCTGGACCGGGCGCTGCCGATCTTCGGCAACGACCTCGACTTCGGCTGGCGGGCGGCCAGCGCCGGCCACACCACGCTGGTGATCCCGGACGCGGTCGTCTTCCACGCCGAGGCCGCCCACCGCGGCCTGCGGCGCACGCCCCTGACCGGGCGGCACACGCACTACCAGGAGCGTAGGTCCGCGCTGTTCACCCTGCTGGCCAACGGCTCGGGCCGGGCGTTGCCGTTCCAGCTGGTCCGGCTGGCGCTGGGCACGCTGTGGCGGATGCTCGGCTTCCTCCTCGTCCGCGAGGTCGGTACCGCGCTGGACGAGCTCGCCGCGCTGGTCAGCGTCTATCGGCACCCCGGCGAGCTGCGCGCGGCACGCCGGGCCCGGGCGCCGTACCGCACCGCGCCGGTGGACCAGGTGCGCGCCCTGCTCGCTCCCCGCTGGCTGCCCTACCGGCACGGGCTCGACTTCGTCGGCGACGTGGCCAGCGCGGTGACCAACCAGGCCGCCGACGTCGCCGAGCGGCGGCGCAGCGCCAAGGCCGCCGCCGACCCGGCCTCGTTCGCCGCGCGCCGGCAGACCGCGCTGGACGAGCTGGAGGACGACGAGGTAGGCGTCGAGAACGGGCTGGTCGTCCGGTTCCTGACCAACCCGGTCGCGGTGCTGACTGCGCTGGTGGTGCTGCTCGGCCTGATCGGTGCCCGGGCCGCGCTCGGCGCGGTCGCCGGTGGTGGCCTCTCGCCGGTGCCCGGTGGCGCTCTCGACTGGTGGCGACTGCACCTGGAGTCCTGGCACGCGATCGGCCAGGGCACCGCCGTGCCGGCGCCGCCGTACGTGCTGCCGCTGGCACTGCTGGGCACGCTGCTGCTGGGCAAGAGCGGGTTGGCCATCACGGTGCTGATGTGGCTCAGCTTCCCGTTGGCGCTCGGTGGCGGGTGGCGGTTCCTGCGGGTGGCGGGCCGGCTGATCAGCCATCGTGGCGCCCCTCGCTGGTTGATCTGGTGGGGTTCGTGCGCCTACGCGCTGGTGCCGTTGGTCAGCGGGGCCTGGGGGCAGGGCCGGTTCGGCACGGTGGTGGCCGCGGCGCTGCTGCCGTGGCTGGCGCATGCCGCGCTCGGCTTCGCCGACCCCGAGGCCGACCGCCGCTGGCGGGCCGGCTGGCGCACCGGTCTGCTGCTCGCGCTGACCACCGCGTTCGCCCCCACGGCATGGCTGCTGACCGCCGCGCTGGCGGTGGTGGTGGCACTGCTCGCGGTGCCGATCGCGCGCCGGGCGCTGCGTGAGCGCAGTCGGTGGGGCCCGCCCCTGCTGGCCGTCGCGCTGCCGCTGGTGCTGCTCGCTCCCTGGTGGCTGCCGGCGCTGTGGCACGGCGCCGGAGCGGGGCTGCTGCTCGACCCGGGCCGACTGCCGGCGCCGAGCGCCGGCGGGCTCGAGCTGGTGATCGGCCGGCTGCGCCTGGACGGCTCGCTGATCGGCGCCCCGTGGTGGCTCGGGCTGCCGGTCGTCGTGCTGGCGGTGGTGGCGTTGGTCGGCAGCCGCACCCGGATCCCGGTGCTGATGTGCTGGCTGGTGGCCGCCGTGATCGCGGTCGGCGCGCTCGTCCTGTCCCAGCTCACCCTGCAACTGGCGGCCGGCTCCACCCCGGCCGGGAACGCCTTCGCGATGATCGCGCTGCAGGGGGCCGGGGTGGTCGCCGCCACGCTCGGCATCCAGGGACTCCTGCTCGACGGCTTCTCCGGGCTCCGCCGCGTGGTGGGCGCGGTGCTGGCCACGATCGCGGTGGTCGGCGTGGCCGGTGGACTGGGCTGGTTCGTACTCGACGGCACCGGTGACCTCACCGGCGACACCAGCACGCTGGCCCACCCGGGGGTGCCCAGCTACATGCTGGCCGAGGCGACCCGGGGCGAGACCGGTGGCGTCCTGGTGCTGCGCGGGTCGGTCGAGGACGGGCTGCGCTACGTGGTCGAACGCGGTGAGGGCACCACGCTCGGCACCGACGAGATCGCCGCCACCACCCCCGGCGACGACGCGATGACCGCCCTGGTCGCCAAGCTCGCCGCCGACCCGGACGACGCGGTCGTCGCCGGCCTGGCCAAGGCGGGCATCTCCTACGTGGTGCTGCCCAGCCCGACCGACCACGTCGTCGCCGAGGGCATCGATGCCAGCGGTGGCGTCACCCAGGCGAGCACCGCCGATCCGGCGGCGCGGGCCTGGCAGATCGACGCCCGCGCCGTCGACCCCGGTCTGACCGGTCACCGGTCGTGGCCGCGGATCGCGCTGCTGGTGGTGCAGTTCGCCGTGATCGTGCTCGCGCTGGTGATGTGCGTGCCGTCCCTGGAGCGGAGGAGGACGCGATGAGCCACGCCGACCACCGGCCGACACGTCCGGCACGCCGGGAGCGCCGGGTGCGCCGTCAGCGCTCCGGGCGGTTCGAGATGACGATGGTGGTGGCGGTCGTCCTGGTGATCGTCGTCGCCGGGGCGCTCGCGCTCGACCGCTCGGGGAGCTGGAGCCAGCCGACCGCCGGGCCCGCCACGGCGGCGCTGAGCCGGGCCGCGGTGGTCTGTCCCCCGACCGGGGAGAGCAGTGGCTCCGACGAGACCGCCACCGGTGCCGGCACCGTCCTGGCCGCCTCGCTCGGCGGCGCCAGCGGTGACCTGAGCGTGAGCGGGGACGGTGCCACCGGGGCCGACCAGAGCGTCTCGGTCGACGCCGACACCCCGGCCGAGGTCGAGGCCGGCAGCGGCAGCGTGGTGCTCTCCGCCCGCGGTGACCTGGCGGCGGGCCTGGTGGCCGGCCGCTCCACCCGCGGTCCGCTGGCCGCGACCGACTGCGGCGCGCCGACCGCGGAGGAGTGGTTCACCGGGCTCGGTGCCGGTGCGGTGCACGACTCCACCCTCGACCTGACCAATCCCAACAGCGGCGCCGCCGTCGTCGACGTCACCGTGCTCACCCGGAGCGGCGAGGTCGACGTCTCGAGCCTGCGGGGGATCGCGGTGCCGGGTGGCTCCACCCGCTCCTTCGACCTGCTCTCGCTGCTGCACCGGCGCGGGATGATCGCCCTCCACACGGTGGTCACCCGCGGCGAGGTGGTCGCCTCGGTGCGGGACCGCAGCACGCACCTGACCGGCAAGGGCGGCAGCAGTGAATGGCTCGCCGGCCAGGAGCAGCCCGCCCGCAGCAACCTGCTGCTCGGCCTGCCCGACAACGCCTCGTCCAGCACCCTGACCATCGCGAACCCCGGCGAGAACCAGGTCACCGCCACCCTGAAGCTGGTCACCCCGTCGGCGGTGTTGACCCCCGCCGACGCGCCCGAGATCAGCATCGCGCCGTCGTCGGTGGTCAGCGTCGACCTCGGTGACGTGCTCTCCGGCGACGCCGCCGAGGACGCCTACGGCATCGAGGTGACCGGCTCCGGTGCGGTGACCGCCGCGTTGCGCACGGTGCGCGCCGGCGACCTGGCGCTGACCACGCCGTCCGCCCAGGTGAGCGCGAGGACGGCAGTGCTGACGCCGGTCGGGGTCGGCACCAAGCAGGTGCTGCTCGCCGGCGCCACCGGCGTCGGCGTGGTGACGGTGGTCAGCCGCGCCGCCGACGGCAGCGAGCTGGACTCGACCAAGGTCGCGATCAAGCAACAGCAGGGCGCGGTCGTCGACGTGCCTCGAGCCGCGGCGATGGTCGAGATCGAGCCGCGGCGCACCCGCGTTGCGGCGTCGGTGCTGCTCGCCGGCCGCGGGCGACGTGGGGCCGCGGTGGTGCCGTTCCGGGAGCTGGTCACCGCCGCCGAGGTGCCCTCGGTGCAACCGGGGCTGGTGACCGCGGGCGGATAGCGCTGGGGGAGCGGCTCGGTGGGTGGCCGCGGCCGGAGCCGGTGGGCTCAGTCCTCGCCGTCGTAGCGGGGGTCGACCTGCTCGGCCTCGATGCCGAGGAGCTCGGCGATCCGCTCGACGACCACGCTCAGCACGAGGAGCTCCAGCTCGCTGCGGGACTCGCACCGGTGCTCGATCGGCTGGCGGAAGAGCACCAGCCTGGTCGGCGTGGTCCCGGTGCCGCGGGTGAGCGCCGAGAGCGGCACCGGCTCGCCGTCCGGATCCTGGCTGCGCATCCCGTCGAGCACCACCGGGGTCTCCTCGACGGCGTACTCGATCAGTCCGAGCCGCTCCTGCCAGCGCCCGTCGATCTCGGTGACGATGCCGAGCGCGAGGTCGTCGAACCGCTCTCGCCGGGTGCGCAGCACCGGCTCGCCGGGGACCTTCGGCACCACCCCGGGTCCGCGCATGCCGCGTCCGTGTCGGTCCCTGAGACGAGCCATGGAGGGCAGCCTATGACACCTCGGTCGGGGCGGATGAGCGGCGTACGGCGCGCCCGGGAGGTCCTCCGCGAGCCTCGCCGGCGCCGCGAGGTCGGCGCGGTACGGTGACCGCGTGACCCCAGCCCGTCGTTGCTCGCGCACCGCCTGTCGTCGGTCCGCGGTCTGCACGCTCACCTACGTGTACGCCGACCAGACGGCCGTGCTGGGTCCGCTGTCCACCTACGCCGAGCCGCACGCCTACGACCTGTGCGAGGAACATGCCGAGCGGCTCTCCGCGCCGCGCGGCTGGGAGGTCGTCCGGTTGGCGCGTGAGCCGGCGCCGGCCGGGCCCCGGGGCGACGACCTGCTCGCCCTGGCCGACGCGGTCC
>NZ_JASGET010000010.1:0-60919 GCF_047606145.1 Nocardioides sp.
CCTGGCCCGAGCATGGGTCCGCGTGATCTGGCGCTGCTGGCAAACCAACACCGCCTACAACCCCCAACCCCACGGAGGCGCCATGCAACTTCTTGCCGCCTGAGGTTGACCTAGGGAATCTCATGCCGGACTCCCCACGCGCGCCGGCTCCTGCCCGGCGGCATAGAGCGCGTCGATCTCCTCGGCGTAGCGCGCGATCACCCCACGCCGTCGGATCTTCAGGGTGGCGGTCAGCTCCTCGCCGCCGGGCTCCCACTCGTCGGCGACCACGCAATAGCGCTTGACCTGCTCGACTCGCGCGAGGTTCTCATTGGCCCGAGCCACCCCGGCGGCGATCTCCTCGGCGATCCGTGGATCGGTCGCCAACGCGGCCAGCGGCGCCGACGGAATCCCGTGGTCGGCGCAGTAGGCCGCCACCGCATCCGGATCAAGACGGAGCAGCGCGACGATGTACGGCCGCCCCTCCCCCACCGGGACCGCCGACGCAAGCAGCGGGTTGGCCTTGAGCAGCTCGCCCTGGATCAACGCCGGCGACATGTTCTTGCCCGCCGCATTGATGATCAGCTCCTTCTTGCGGTCGATGATCCGGTAGTAGCCCGCCTCGTCCTGGGCCACCACGTCACCGGTGTGCAGCCACCCCTCGGCGTCGATCGCCTCGGCGGTCTCGGCCGGCATGCCGCGGTAGCCCGCCATCACTCCGGGACCGCGGACCAGGAGCTCGCCATCGGCGGCCATGCGGACCTCCTGACCGCCCACAGGCACGCCGATGGTGCCGAAGCGGACCTGGCCGGGCGGGTTCGTCGTACACACCCCGGAGTTCTCCGAGAGGCCGTACGACTCCCCCAGCGGGATCCCGAGGCCGTGGAAGAACTCGACCAGCTCACGCTCGACGCGCGCGCCGCCGACGATCGCCGCCGTCATCCGATCCAGCCCGACCAGGCCCGCGATCTCGCGCAGCACCGCCTGCTGCTCGGCGTTCGCCGCCGGCTCACCCGCGCGGCAGCGCTCGATCGCGGCCGCGAGCGTGCTGTTCCACCGCTCACGACGGACGGCATTCGGCTCGGCGGCGATCGAGGCCTGGATGCGACTGCGCAGCTTCTCCCAGACCCGCGGAGGCGAGAAGAACAGGCTCGGCCGGACCCTCTTGATCCCGTCGAGCGTCTCCCCGTCGCCGAGCAGGTGCACCCGGAAGCCGCGCAGGATCTGACCGTAGTAGTCGAGGTTGCGCGCGGCGATGTGCGCCATCGGGAGGAAGGACAGGTGGTCCGCCCCGTACGGCAGGCCCATCTCGTCGATGTAGGTGCCGACCGCCCACAGGATGTTGCCGTGGGTGAGCTGGACGCCCTTGGAGGGCCCGGTCGTGCCGGAGGTGTAGATCATCGTCGCCAGATCGCTCGGCCCGACCGCGCGCCATGTGGCCTCGAAGTCGAGGTCGGCCGGTCGCCGTGCGGCAGCCTTCGCCCACGACCACGGCGAGGCCTCGTCCGCGTCGATGACGACGACCTCGGCGACCAGTCCCGAAGCCTGCTCGGCGCGCTCGGAGTAGGCCGTCTCGGTGATGAAGACACTGGCCTCGGAGTTGGTGAGCAGGTGCTCCACGAACGCCGCCGGTGCCGTGTTGTAGACCGAGACCGTGCGAGCGCCGAGGTGCAGTGCGGCCAGGTCGAACCAGTGGAACTCTGGCCGGCTGGAGAACATCAGTGCCACGCAGTCTCCGTGGCCGACCCCGAGGCCCGCCAGTACGCCGGCAGTCTCCTCGACGTGCTCGGCCCACTCCGCCCAGGTCACGTCGGCGAAGGCCCCGTCGAGCGAGTGGATCGCGGTTGCGTCACCGAACTGCGCGACCGCGCGCTGGAACTCGGCACACAGGCTCTGCACTTCACCGGGCACTGGCTGCTCCTAGCAATCCGCTTCCGAAGACGGCGTCGTGGTCCTCCACGGCCGTTACGTGTCGTTCGCTCATCGTCTGAGTCCGCTCGATCGGCTGCATCAGCGTAGGCGTCATGGTCCAGATCAGCCCGTGCACCAGATGGTTGGCGTAGTCGCGCCACGCCTCGTCGAAGTCAAGCCGCGGACCACCCTGGGCCGCGAGCACGTCGAGGTAGTGACGCAGCAGGTCGATCTCGCTGGCGCGTCGGTCCGCGACCGTCAGCGCACCGGAGACGAAGTAGGCCACGTCGTACGACCATGGGCCCAGGCCATAGCACTGCCAGTCGATGAAGCCGAGGCCACCGCCCGCGCGCAGATAGGTGTTGCCCACGTGCGCGTCGCCGTGCAGGAAGCAGTGCACGCGGGCGTCGTCGTGGGCCCACAGCCCACGGAAGACGCGCTTGAGCAGCTCCGGGTCGTCGAGCCGGTCGGGGTAGTGGGGTACCTCGGGCTGAGCGAAGTGCCGGTCCCAATAGTCCTGACGGAAGAAGAGCTTCGCGGCCTGACGGGTGATGCTCCCCACCCGCACGCCCGGCAACGTCTCCGGGGTCGCACCCCAGGTGACCGCATGCCACGTCGCCTGATGGGTCAGACCGTCCGCGACCTGGTCGGGCGTCAGCGCCTCTCCCGGGTCGACGAAGACGGCGCCCTGGGCGGCCAGGTCCTCCAGGATGATCAGGCCGGTACGGCCCTCGGCATCGGTCGCCGCGTAGTAGCTCCGCGGTGCCGAGGTCTCGAAGCGATGCCGGAGGTCACCGTAGAACAGCGCCTCGGTGAGGTGGATCGCATCGTCGGAGACGGCATCGAGACGCCGGTCCAGACCCGCCTTGACACACAGCTGACGCGGCAGCTCATCGGCGCCCGGGCCGGCATAGGTGACCTCGAGCATCACCTTGGTCGCCGCGCCCCAGATGATCCTGGTGGTCTCGAGCGAGGTCACCGTGATGCCAGGATGCTCGATCGAGAGCGCGTGGGCGAGCCAGGCCGGGGTGATCTCGTCCGGAGTGCTGGGCAGAGCACTCGAGGTGTCCAACATGGATCTTGGTCTCCTTCGGAGCACGCTCACGACGACGTGATTGACGTGGGGAACTGCCGTCTGACATAAATTGAGATGTGTAGGATCAATATAGGATCGGCGCCGATGCCGGTCAAGAGACGATCAGGCGGGAGCAGTGCCATGGCCATCGAGGAGCGGCTGGCCCGGCTCGAGGCGATCGAGGAGATCCGCGCCCTCAAGGCGCGGTATTGCGATGCCTGTGACCGTCAGCATGCTCCCGACCTCATCGCCGGCCTCTTCGCCGCCGACGGCATCTGGGAGACCGCCGATCTCGGCACCCACCAAGGACGCGACGCGATCCGCCGGGCGATGGTCGGGATCGGCGGACGGGTCCGTCGATCCCAACACAACGCCACGAATCTCGACCTGCGTCTCGATGCCGACCAGGCCTGGGGAAGCTGGCACTTCTCCGGCATGCTCGAGCCCGACGACGGGCCCGCTCGCCTGACCCTGGCCCGGTACGACGAGGAGTACCGGCGCGAAGACGGCCGGTGGTACATCCAGCGACTGACCGCGACCATCCTGGCGCGGTTCGCGCTGACACCGCTCACCGACTGAGGCACATCCGGGGCTCGTCGCACGCGGCGGTCAGATGCCCTGCGCCATCCCGAACGGCGTCCCGTCGCTCATCCGGTCACAGGTCTCGAACCAGCCGACACCGGGTGTGCCGTCGATGCTGACCTCGGCCAATTGCTCGACGATCCGCAGAATCTCCTCGCCCTTGCGATGACGCAACGGCAACCGACTCGTCGAACGGAAGGTCGCCGTGATCTCGCCCTCGGGGTGCGGGATGACAACCTTCACGCCGTCGGCGTAGAACGTGGGCCGAGCGCCGTACGTCGTCCTCACCCGCGCCTCCCGGATCACCTCCGGGCGCCCGTTGCGGACCGCGATGCCGGCGACGTCCGGCTGGCCGTCGTGCCACATCACCACGACGGAGAAGAGGTTGTCCCCATCCAACTGGCCGTAGGCCCAGCGCCAGCAGTCGATCGCCTGCCAGTTGCGCGGCCCCCAGGAGTGATCCCGGAAGCCGAAGCCGGCCATTTCGCGTGACTCGCCATCGATGGTGACACGTCCGTGCACGCGGGCGACGCCAGCGTAATGGTCCTTCGCGATGGCCTCGCCGCCGTGGTAGGTGCCGTCGGCCGAGGTCCGGTAGGCCGGCGCCACGTCGGTTGCCGCGAGCTCGAAACGGGTGTCGACCCGGGGCGAGGACCGCAGCGCGGCCCCCGGGTCGGCGAACGCCTCGCCCTTGGCCAGATGGCTCAGGGTGCCGTCGAAGGTGACCCTCCACTCCCCCGCTTCCCGGACGAAGTCGAGGGCCCCGGCGCGCCAGGCGTCGTTGCCGCTGATCGCCGGCCGGTCGAAGCCGACCAGGGCACTGCCGTCGTCCATCAGCCGCAGCGCGGTGACCTCGGCCCGCTGTTCGTTGACCCGGCGCCCGATCCGGAAGAGCGAACCACTGCGGCCGTCGGTCTCGACCAGGTGGAAGAACGCCGACTCGTTCCAGTCCGGCTCGGGACCGGGCTCGTGCAGCGCCTCGTCGGCCTCGGTGACGTTGAAGTACGGCGAGACCGGCGCGGCCGGCGCGGCCTCAGCCACCGGTGACCACGCTCGAGCGCTCACCGCGGCTGCCGACGATCTCGCGCCAGTCGTCGTCAGGCCCGATCAGCTCCTCCCCGGCACGGATCTGGCTGTAGTCGTACGGCTTGTCCAGGCCGAGGGGTCGCTCGCCGCGCTGGTGGCGGCGGGCGGCCTCCAGGACCAACCGGCGCATCCGGATGATCGCAAGGTCGGAGGTGCCGAGATGCTCGCGGGTGCGATCCTCGATCCGCCCCATGCTCTCCTGCACACCGAGATCCTCGACCTGGTTGCCGGTCATGCCGCTGAAGCTGAAGGCGTCTCCGTGCTTGGCGCGGTCCATCGAGTCGCGGTCCTGACGCCACATGTTGCCGGTGTGGAAGTCCATGTGGAAGTCGTCGTCGAGCTCACCGACGCCGGACCACTCCAGGATCTTCTTGCGATAGTCGGGCTCGATCGGCTCGCCGTCGATGCGGGCATGGATGAAGTAGAAGACGGTGTTGTAGTCGTCCACGGGCACGAAGACCTGCGAGAAGATCCAGCCGGGAGGGGCGGCGAAGAGGGCCCAGAAGGGCGCCACGAACTGCGTCGTACGGACGTAGCTCTTCTCCTGGCCCTCATCGAGCGCGCGCCGGATGGCGGCGTACTGGAAGCCATACGGGAGGTTCTGCACCTCGAGTTTCGGGGCGCCGTCGAGCAGCTGGAAGTTCAGCAGGCCGCCACCGCCGGTGTACTCGCCGCTGCCGGTGGCGAGGCGACGGTTGAGGTCGTTGTGCAGGAAGTTGGAGTGAGCGGCGTCGATCGCACCCTCGAGCGCCTGCGCCCAGTTGCAGCGTTGTGCGACGCGGATCGTGTAGATCTCCTCCGGCGCCCGCTCGGTCCAGTCGAAGGCCGGGAACTCGGGTTCGGTGCCCGGCTCGCCGAAGTAGGCCCAGACGATCCCGCCGGCCTCGCGGACCGGGTAGCCGATGTGCTTGATCTTGTCCTTGAAGGTGCTGTCGGCGGGCTCGGACGGGGTCTCGACGATCCTTCCCTCCCGATCCACGCGCCACCCGTGATAAAGGCACTGGAGGGCACAGTCCTCGTTGCGCGCCAGCGCCAGCGAGGCGCCGCGGTGCGGGCATGCCTCGTTGAGGACGCCGACCTTGCCCTCGGTGTCGCGGAACGCGACGTAGTTGCTACCGAACGCTCGTACGCGGCGCGGCGCACCGTCGGCGACCAGATCCTGCGAGAGGTACACCGGCGTCCAGTACTGGCGCATCAGCTGGCCCATCGGCGCGTCGCCCTCGATGCGGGTCAGTAGGTCGTTGTCTTCCTTGTTCAGCATGAGGAGTCCCATCCGATCACTGCGAGGCGGCACGCCCCGGCATTTCTGAATATTAGTGTCTCAGAACTATCGACGACAAGGGGTCCGGCGCGAAGGAGAGCACCCGAATCACCAGGCGACCGGCAGGGTCGTCAGCCCCCGGAGCTCGAAGCTCGTGTTCCAGGTGACGTCACCGCTCCGGCGCAGGTCCGGCGTCCGCTCGAGCAGACGAGCGAACGCGATCTGCGTCTCCAGGCGCGCGAGCGACTGACCGATGCAGACATGGACGCCGACCCCGAAGCCCAGGTGCCGCGTGGGGTTGCGCGCGACGTCGAAGACGTCGGGGTCCTCGAACTGCCGCGGGTCACGGTTCGCCGCCGGGATCAGGGGGATCACGGCCTCCCCTGCGCGAATGAGCTGACCATCGATCTCGACGTCGACCTTCGCCGTACGCCCGGTGAACTGGACCGGGCCGACGAGGCGCAGGCACTCCTTGACCGCCGACGCCATCAGCTCCGGCTCATCGCGCAGCCGGCTCCATTGATCGGGATGATCGAGCAGCAGATCGAGCCCGTTGCCGATCAGGTTCACCGTGGTGATATGGCCTGCCTCCATCATCAGATGGACGGTGTCGAGGGTCTCGCTCGCCGTCAGGCCGTCGGCCTGCTGGGAGGCGATCAGCGCACTGATCAGGTCCTCGCCCGGGTCTAGCCGCTTTCGGGCGATGATCTCTTCGACGAAGGCGCGCAGTTCTTCGCCATGGGACGCGGCGACGGCGAGCATCTCCGGGGTCGCGTTCGGGTCATGACCCGGGTCCTCACGATCGGCCAGCGCCAGAGCCAGGAACCGCTCCTGATCCACCTCGGGAACCCCGAGAAGCTCGGCGATCGCATACACCGGCAGCGGATAGGCGAAATCGGCGATCACGTCCATCGACGCGGCCCCGTCGAGGCGATCCAGGAGTCGGTCGGCGATCGCTTCGACCCGACCGGTCAGGCGCTGCAGCCCCGGCACCGAGAAGGCCCGCGCCGAGCCTCGGCGCAGACGCGTCTGCTCGGGAGGCTCGGTCGTGACCATCGTCGGCCCCGACCAGGGCTGATAGCGCGCACCCTCCTCCTTGCGCGTCACCATGTGTGGCTTGTCGATGTTGTACTGAGCGCAGGAGAACCTCTCCCGGTCACCCAGCACCGACGCCACGTCGTCGTACCGAGTGACGAACCAGAGTCCCCGCCGCTCGTTCCAGTGCACAGGCTCGCGCTCGCGCAGCTCGGCATACAGGGCGGCCAGGTCGATCAGGTACCGCGGATCCCAGGGGTCGAAGTCGGGACCGAAGACCGACTCGCGCTTCTCAACAGTCGACTGATTCACCCGCCACACCTCTTCTGCATCATGAGATGCACGTCACGCTAACCAAGCCTCGAAGCTATTGCAAGACAGTTCGTCGCAAATTAGTCGTAGAGCCGTTGCGGCCCCGGAATTTTTGAGTCAGACTCTCTCAATATGGACGAGCCCACGCCTGAATCGAACCTCCTCTCGCCCCTGAAGGTCGGCCCCCTCATCGCCCCGAACCGGGTCTTCCACGCCCCCTGCACGCGGCATCGCGCCGATGTCGACCAGGTGCCGACCGAGGTGATGGCGACCTACTACCGCCAGCGCGCAGGCGCCGGGCTCATCGTCTCCGAAGGCGTCAACCCCTCCCCGATGGGACGCGGGTACTACAACGTGCCCGCCCTCTACACCGAAGCTCACGAGCGCGGCTGGGCGCGGGTGGCCGACGCCGTGCACGAGGCTGACGGACGGATCTTCGCCCAAATCATGCACGTCGGACGGATCTCCTTCCCCGAGCTGCTGCCGGGTGCCGCCACCCCGATCGGCCCGTCCGCGGTGCGGCCCGACCCCGACTTCCGCGGGTACGCGATCCGCTGCCCCCGACACGGCCGCGCGTTCCCGACCCCCAAGGCGCTCGACACCGACGGCATCGCCCGCGAGATCGGCTTCTTCACCCAGGCCGCCGTGCGCGCCGTACGGGCCGGCCTGGACGGGATCGAGATCCATGCCGCGAGCGGCTACCTACCGATGCAGTTCCTGAGCTCCAACACCAACCAGCGCACCGACGCGTACGGCGGGACGCCCGAGAAGCGGACGCGGTTCCTGCTCGAGTGCCTCGAGCGGGCGGCCGATGCGATCGGCGCAGAACGGGTAGCCGTGAAGCTGGCCCCCACGTTCTGCTTCAACGACGTGCGTGACGAGGACAGCCGGTACCTCTACTCCTACCTGGCCGGAAGGCTCTCTGTCCTCGGGCTCGCGTTCGTCGAGGTCGCCGACTTCGGCGAGAGCCACTCCGAGCCGCGCCGCTACGACCCGATCGCCCTGGTCCGCGAGCACTACACCGGCACGCTGGTCGCCAATGGCGGGTTCACCCGGGACCGCGCCGAGAGGCTGCTCTCCTGCGGTGGCGCGGACGCGGTCAGCTTCGGTGCGTCGTACCTGGCCAATCCCGACCTACCCGAGCGGTTCCGCATCGGCGCCGGCCTCAACCGGCCGGAACGGGCCACCTTCTACGAGACCCCGGACGGCGACTTCTCGGTGGGTTACACCGACTATCCGAC
The DNA here is from genome assembly GCF_047606145.1 of Nocardioides sp. Taxonomy (GTDB): domain Bacteria; phylum Actinomycetota; class Actinomycetes; order Propionibacteriales; family Nocardioidaceae; genus Nocardioides. The sequence goes on from NZ_JASGET010000010.1 coordinate 8,483, forward strand.
GCTGGCCACCGACCCGGCTCTCGCGGGCCGATCGGGGCTGATCGGGGCTGATCGCTGACTGACGGCCGGAGGACGGCGACGCCGGTGAGCTCGCGGCCCTCCGGCCGGGCGGAGGCTCTCAGGCCAAGGAGTCCGTGACCTCCTTCTGGCCGGGCGTGAAGGCCAGGTGCACGTTGTCCACGGTGTAGGTCAGCCCGATGATCTCGTGAGGCTCGACGCCGTCCACGAGGCGGAAGGAGGGCAGCCGACGGCGCAGCTCGGTGAAAGCGATCTTCAGCTCCAGCCGAGCCAGGTGGACGCCCACGCACCGGTGCGCGCCGAGAGCGAAGGCCAGATGCGGGCGCGCCTGGCGGTCGAACCTCACCTCGTCGGGCTCCTCGAAGTACTTCGGGTCCCGGTTCACCGCGATCAGCGGAGTGTGCACCCGCTCGCCCTTCGGTAGCACGACCCCGCCGACCTCCAGCTCGTCCGCCACCACGGTGCGGGTCGGCGTCGCCGGCGCGCACCACCTCAGCAGCTCCTCGATCGCCGGCTCGAGGCTCTCCGGGGTCTCGAACATCCGGTCCCACTGGTCCGGGTGCTGGGCCAGGTAGGCCATCGACTGCGCCAGCACGCTCTGGACGGTGTCCAGCCCGGCGAGAGTCATCGTGAGGAACAGGTCGAACAGCTCGAGGTCGGTCAGCTTCGAGCCGTCGACCTCGGCCAGCAGAGCGGCGCCCGTGACATCGTCTCGCGGCGCGGAGACGCGACGATCCGCGATGAGCGCGAGCATGTACTCCCGCATCTCGCCGTGCGCCTGGGCACGCGCGGCGTTGGTCTCCTCCACCGTGCCGCCGCTGACGCCGTGGAGGAGGTAGCCCACCCAGGTGTTCATCCGGCGCAGGTCTTCGAACGGCCAGCCCATGATGGTCAGCACGGTGATGCCGGGGAACGGCAGCGCGAAGCCGTCCACGAAGTCGCAGCGCCCGTCCTCGATCCAGCCGTCGATCAGCCGGTTTGCCCACTCGCGCAGGCCGTCCTCCAACAACGCCACACGCTCGGGAGAGAAGAACGGATCCAGGAGCGCCCTGAACTGACGGTGCCGCGGGCCGTCGATCTCGACTGGGATCATGCCCTCCGCCGCACCGGTGTCGTTGGCGCCGTCGGGGTTGTTCGGAAAGCTGACAACCCCCCGACCGCTGCGCCGCAGCACGGACGAGGCGTCGTCGTACCGGGTCAACACCCAGCATCCGTTGCGCGGCGAGAAGCTCACCGGCATCTCGCGACGGCGCTCGGCCATCTCCGCCAGATGCTCCTCGAAGGACACCGGGTTGTATGGGTTGTAGTCGCGAGCATGGCGAGCTCGCAGCTCCTCGATGCCGATTGAGGCGGTACCGGCAGTCGTGTCGTTGATGCTCACGAGATCTCCTGATGAGTGGACGATGGCGGGGACGCAGCTGTTGGGATGTCAGATCAGGAGAAGTCGGTGACGACCATGCGCGCGGTCATCGAGTCGCGGAGCTCGCCGTACCCCTCGTTGATCTCGCTCAGTGAGATCTCGCGGGTGATCAGGCCGTCCAGGTTCATCCGGCCCTGCAGGTACAGGGAGGCGTAGAGCGGGATGTCCCGCTTGAGATTGGAAGATCCCATCCACACGCCGTGGACGTGGATCTGGCGGGTGATCATGGTGACGTTCTCGAGGGACAGCGCCGCACCGCTGGCACCGAGCCCGATGAGGTACAGCCCGCCGCCGCGGGTCAACATCTCCACGCACTGGGCAGTCACCGGAGTCAGCCCCACGAAGTCGAAGACGTGCTCGGCCCCGACTCCGGTGATCCGATGCACCTCTGCCACCGGGTCGGTGATCAGGGAGTTGATCACGTGCGTGGCACCGAACGCCCGTGCCCGCTCCAGCTTCTCGTCCTCGACATCCACCACGATGATGGTGGCGGCCCCGGCGATCACCGCCCCGCTGACCGCATTGAGGCCGACTCCGCCGGCACCCACCACCACGACCGTCTCGCCGACCTGGACCTTGGCGGTGTTCAGCACCGCACCGGCGCCGGTGAGGACGCCGCATCCGATCAGGGCCGCGGGCGCGAAGGGCATCTCCGGCGGAACCACCGCCACCTGGTTCTCGTGGACGAGCGCCTGCTCCGCGAAGCCGCCCAGACCGTTCATCTGGGTGATGGCCTCGCCATCGGAGGAGAGCCGCGAAGGCTGGCCGGCCGTCCGCAACGTGGCTTCGTTGTTGAGGCACCGATGGGTGTTCCCGGAGAGGCACTGGACACAGGTGGTGCAGAACTGCAGAAGGCTGGCGACCACCCGGTCGCCGACCTTCACGTCGCTCACGCCAGGCCCGATGGCGCTCACGACTCCGGAGAGCTCGTGCCCCAGAACGATCGGGAACTCATAGCCCAGGCCCATGGTGGCGATGCTGTGATCGGAGTGGCAGAGCCCCGCCGCCTTGACGTCAATCAGCACCTCCCTGCCGACGGGCTCGGCGATGGCGACGTCACGGACCACGAAGTCCTTGCCCTGGGCCTCGACGATCGATGCCTTCATGCTTCTTCCTCTTCCTGTTCGGCGTTCGCTCCCCGACCCACGGAGTCGAGCGCGATGGCGTTCTGGTCTCGTTCAACAGCTGGGCGGCCGGGATGTGAGTGGCCGGGGACGACCAGGAGCGGAGCGAACGGCTCGCGCTCGGGGTAGACGTCGTCGAAGATGCTCGTTCCTGCGGCCGCGAGCCGAACATCGCTCACGGCCCAGGGCTGCTCCGGATCGATCAGCGCGACGTCGAGGGCGAAGGTGGCCAGCGTCAGCCGGGCTTGCGCATCGGGCGAGTCGGGATCGAGGACCGAGAGCACCCCTTGTCCGTCCTCGACGCTGATCCACGGATCAACCACTCTCACGAACAACATCCCGCCATGGGCCTCGAAGCGGACCTCTCCGGTGAACCGCCGCTCCGGCCACGCGGACCGCGCCAGACGGTCGGGCTCGAAGAGGAACACCCCCGACGGGCTCGGACTGGCGCCGCCACCGACGGTGCACTGCCCGTCGCGAGTGCTCGCGACATAGTCGAGAAAGCTGTCCTTGATGCCCCAATGCAAGCCAGGAGCCCGTTGCGGAACGTCCAGGCTCCTCGGCTGCTGGAGGTGCTTGCTCATGCTGCTCAGCTCTCTTCGGGAGTTGGCCCCACAATTAATTGATTTTAAGTCTCATAATTCGGCCACGGGAACCCTCCCCGCAAGGATCCCCAGACGCCCGGACGACGAGGACAGCGTCGGTCGAGGTCGGTCGAGGTCAGTCGACGGGCTGCGCCTCGAAGGTGACGTGGAGCTCGCTGAACTGGTGCAGACCCTCCACGCCGTTCTCCACCCCGATGCCACTCCACCGGGTTCCGCCTACCGGGATCGCGGGATCGGCGATCGAGTGGGTGTTGATGAAGACCGTTCCGGAGGCGAGGCGCGCAGCAACGGCGGCGACCGCAACCGGGTCCGATCCCCAGACCGAGGAGCCGAGACCATAGTGCGATTCGTTCACGTCGTTCAGCACCGCCTCGAGATCGTCGTACCCGATGATCGGCAGGACCGGGCCGAACTGCTCCTCCTGGACGATCCTGCTGTCCGGCGCCACGCCCACCAGCACCGTCGGCGGCAGGAAGTATCCGCGCCCCTCGAGCGGGGCGCCGCCCGAGAGTGCGGTGGCGCCGTTGGCGAGAGCGTCCTCGAGCAGTTCGATGACACGCTCGTACTGCGGGCGATTGTTGATCGGCCCGTAATCGCTGGCGTCGGCGATGCCGGGGCCGACGGTGGCCGCACGGGCCTTCGCGGCGATCATCTCGGCCACCGTGTCGCGGTGCCGGCTGGGCACGTAGACCCGCTTGATGCATCCACAAAGCTGCCCGTTGTTGGCGAACGCGAGCACGAAGATCTTCTCGGCCGCGTCGGCCAGGTCGACCTCCTCGAGCAGGATCGCCGGATCATTGCCGCCGAGCTCGAGCGTGATGCGCTTGAGGTCGTCGGCCGCGCTGCGGGCCACCGACTTCCCGGACTCCACCGAGCCGGTGAAGCTGACCTTGGCCGGCACCGGATGACCGGTCATCATCTTGCCGACGTCGTCGCCGCCCGAGACCACATTGACCACGCCGGCCGGGACGACCTCGGCGATCAGCTGACCCATGCGCAACGTCGACACCGGGGTATACGGCGAGGGCTTCAGCACTACGGTGTTGCCGCTGCGCAGGGCCGGGCCCAGTTTCCAGCAGGCAAGGACGATCGGGAAGTTCCATGGCGTGATGGCAGCCACGACCCCGAGAGGGCGTCGCTCGCTACGCACCGCGAGTCCGGGCAGTTGCCGCAGGGCACGCTCGGCCGGGACCTCGAGGTCCGCCATGTCGTCGAGCCACGTCGCGGCCAGCTGGATCTCGAAGCGAGCCTCGACTCGCGGCTTGCCCTGCTCCCGGGTGAGCATCTCCGACAGTTCGTCCTCGTGCAACCGCATCACGTCGGCGACGGCATGGATCGCCGCGATCCGGGCAGCCTCGTCCTCGGCCCAGGACGGCTGTGCCGCGGCCGCCGTCGTGAATGCCTCGTCCAACTGCTCGGCGGAGCACTCTGGGACTCGCGCCCAGGCCTCCTCGGTCGCGGGGTCGATGACGTCGGCGCACTCCTCGCTCGACACGGACTTGCCGTCGATCGTCATCTCGACGGTGAGCAACTCGGCCATGAGCCACCTCTCACGGGGCGTTGAATGCGGAGTCCCGGTTCGAGGCGGATCACTGGTTCGACTTGCTCGACAGCACCGGGCGCTTCTTTTGAAACTATGCGTGTCAGAATAGGGGACTGTGACCCAGACCGCAACGATTGGGGGCTGTGGTCGAGTCTGCCAGGTACCGGCACCCGCGCCATGGCGAGCTGGGGCCGGCCGAGAAATGCGCCCGCGATCGCCCGAAGGTCACACCGAGGCGCTACGCAGCCAAGGACCTCGTTCTGCCCGACATCGAGGCGTCTTGGACGAGTTCCTCGGTCCTAAGGACGACCTGAAGAACCCCCGGCGCCGCCACCGTTGAGCAAACGGTGCGTGAGACTCGACGCCCGAAATCGAAATCCCCTCCGGTATGCGTTTCCGCAGTTCAGAGGGGCTTTCCTTGGGTGGAGCTGAGGGGATTCGAACCCCTGGCCTTCTCATTGCGAAGGGATAGAGTGTTCGCATAGAGGACGATCCAGTTGTGAAAATGAGCGCTGAACAGGCAGGATCAGACTGGTATCTACAGATCCAGATGGCTACAAAGATGGCTACAGCAGGGGTGAGGACCACGAGGACCACGAGGACCACGAGGACCACGAGGACCACGAGGACCACGAGGCAGCGACGCGAGTACCGGACCGGGTCGATCTACCAGCGCGGCTCGGACGGCGTCTGGATCGGGACCATCGAGGTCGGCTGGTCGGCCACCGGCACTCGCCGGCGCGTGACCGTATCGGCCAAGACCCAGGCCGAGGTCAAGCGGAAGCTGCGGGCCAAGAGGGCCCAGATCGAGCAGGACGGCGCGCCGGTCGTCAGTGCGCGAACCACCGTCAAGGCCTGGGCCGAGGAGTGGCTGCGCCAGGCCGAGCGCACGATGCGACCGAGCTCGTTCGCCACCGCCCGATCTTCGGTCAACCTGTGGATCGTCCCGGTGATCGGACACAAGCGCTTCACCGACCTCACGCCGGCCGACGTCCGCGCCGTGGCCACTGCGCAGCGCAAGGCAGGGCGCTCGTCCTCGACCGAGCTGCGCACGCACTCGGTGCTCAGCACGATGCTCAAGGCGGCGATGGTCGAGGGGCACCCCGTACACCCCCGAGTCCTGGCTACCAGGCCACCGACCAAGGCCGTCAGCGACCGCGACGCGATGACCGTCGAGCAGGCCCTGGCGATCCTGCCGCACGCCGGCGAGCTGCACCACGGCTCCCGGTTCCTGGCCGCGCTGCTGCAGGGGATGCGCCAGGGTGAGTCGCTGGGGCTGACCTGGGACGAGGTCGACCTACGCGCCGGCTCCATCACGATCGCCTGGCAGCTGCGGCCGATCCCCTACCGCGACCACCGTCGCAAGGAGCTCGGCTTCCGGATCCCGGACGGGTACGAGGCCAGGCACCTCAAGGGCGCGCTCCACCTGGTGCGGCCCAAGTCCAAGGCCGGTTACCGGGTCATCCCGATCATCCCGGTGATGCACGAGGCGCTGGAGCGCTGGCAGAAGACCCAGGGCGAGCTGGTGCGGGCCAACCCTCACGGGCTCGTCTGGCCGAACCTGGACGGCTCCCCCACCTTCTACAAGGTCGACGACGAGGAGTGGTACGGGCTGCAGCAGGCCGCGGACGTCCAGCACCCCGCCGGCCGGCTCTTCACCATCCACGAAGCGCGACACACGACGGCCACCCTGCTGCTGGAATGCGGCGTCGACCCGGCCGTGATCGTCGCCATCATGGGCCACTCCTCCATTCTGACCACCCGGGGCTATCAGCACACGAACACCGAGATGGCTCGCCAAGCACTATCGGCGGTCGCTGACAGACTTGGCCTCGAGATGAAGGGTGGGCTCCAGTGACCTGTTCCGTGGCGGGCTGCGCTCAGCCCGCAGGCGCGTTCTCGAGCCGGCGGCGCAGGTAGGCGCGTTCAGCGGGATGCAGGTGGGCCAGGCGTACCTCGAGCATCGCCCGGTCCACCCACAGCTCCTCGGCGGCCTCGTCGAGGTCGTGCGCCCACGCGAGCGCCTCCCCCAGGTCTCGGATCTGGATCAGCCTCCGGGAGGCCGCCTGGTCGACCACGCACTCCTCCCGGCCCGCCCCGACTCCCTGGCAGGGCGCCCAGCCGCGGCTGATGTGCTCGAGCTCGTGCGCGATCGTCGAGCGGCGCTCGGCCTGCAGTAGGCCCTTGGCCATCGTGACGGTGTGCGCCTCGAAGTCGGTGACCGCGAGCACGCCGTCCGGCAGCCATGCGATATCGAGGGTGTAGTGCGCCAGAGCTCGGAACGCGCGCCACGGGTGGTACATGCGCGGCAGGCTGCCAGGTGCCACCGACAATCGGTGGTCAGCGCGCGGCTGTCACCCGTCACCGCCGTCGTCGGGATCCTGGCTGGCCTCGCCGGCCTCGTCCTGAGCACGCCGCAGCTGCTGGCCACGGGACGGCTTGCCGCCCTCGGTCCTGCGGGCAGCCTTCCTGCCTGCCGTGGTATCCCACAGGTCAGGGGTGGTGCCGGGTTGGTTGGCCGGACCCGGCGCCGGCATCTTGATGGCGGGGGTACTTCCTGCACCCTGCTCACCGTCCTCTCGTACGATCGTCTTGATGAGCTGTTCCAGTGCGACGCGCTGATCCCGGTTCAGCTGGTTCGCTTCTGCCGGTGGCTGCCACGGACCGAGTTCCCCTCTCGGCACCCCCGCGAGCTCGCGGAGGTCTGAGATGTTCAACTTCAGCCCCGCCGCCAGAGCTTGCAACTGCACCTCCGGCGGGCGCTTGGCGTGCTTGCCTGCCAGGTACCGCGACACCGTGCTCCGGTCGATGCTGAACCCCGCCCGACGAGCACGTTCGGCGATCGAGTCGATCGTGTCGGTGCCCTTGTGCTTCGCGAGGTACTCGCTCAACGCTGTCACGTTTACAACTCTCGTCTGACGAACTGTGCGGCTGCAACATCGCTTGTGCGCAGCTATGCACAAACTACAGCGTTGTAACGCGGTGGTCTCGCTCAGAATCACTACAGACGGGTTTGCGCATGTGCAGTTTCCTGTGCACAATGGTCGTAGGTTGTTGACAACCTGCAACACGAATCACTACAGTCCGGAGGACAGGATGAAACCCGATCAATGGAGGCTCACGGTGAAGCTCAAGTCGCACCGAGCGCTCGTTGAGTACATGCAGTTCCACCACATCGACTCGGCCTACGAGTTGGCGCGGCGCGCAGGCCTCAAGCCTGGCGTAGTCGGGCACCTCGTCGCACGGCGCCGGAACTCCTGCTCACTCGCCACGGCCCGCGCCATCGAGGAGGCACTTCAGTGCCCTCCGGGGTTCCTTTTCGAGCCTCGAATGTTGCAGGTTGCCGACACGCCCCGACGTCGCCAGAAGGTGCCGGCATGAACGCCGTAGAGACTCTGCCCGCCCGTGTCCTCGCGTGGGGCGGTGACGTTGTTCGCGAGGGCACGCTCACACGTCGTACCGACATCCCGGGCATCGTCATCGACGACACCGACTGGGGCGAGTCAGGCAGGGAGTGGGAATGCTTCCTGTCCGCCGGGAGCGTCTATCGACCGGTCGAACCAGATGCGGACGCGGCTGGTGACCGAGACCCAGGCCACCTGGTGTCCGTCCGGGTCAGCTTTCTCTCCGGGCAGGACCGTCCAGTGGTTGCCCTCCGGTTTCTTGAACGGTCCGGCGATCCAGAAACCTCCCGAACCATCCGATGCGGCTTCGGCGAACCGCTCCTGGAAGGCGTCAAGCCAGACGTCGTCGGCCCTCAGCTCCAGTTCGTCGATAAGCAGTCGTCCCACGGCGACTCTCCTGATTCTTCGGTCGCGCCGACGTCATTCGTCGCGTCGGCCACGAACGCCTCCGCTGCCACGGAGTGTGTTCCCGAAGATAGCCCCGAGCCAGGGTCCGCGACCCCCACTTCGACGGATCCCGGCTCGGGTGCGGGCAGCAGCAGCAGCAGCAGCAGCGAGGTGCCGGCGTGAAGCGCGGCGAGCTCCCGCGGATCTGTGTGAGCCGCGCCGAAGCGGCCGCGATGCTCGGCGTCTCGGTCGACACGATCCGCGCCGCCAAGGAGTCGGGCCGGCTCCGCGCCAAGGCCGTCAGCACTCGCAAGGACGGCCAGGTCACCAAGGAGTTGTACGCCGTCGCGGAACTGCGCGAGTGGTTCGAGCAGCTCGAGGACGCCTGAGCGTCTGCCTCCCCACACAAGCCGGAGCCCCCGGCCATCCGACAAGACAGACCAGGGGCTCACGAACAGAAGGAAGTCTACCGGTGTCAACGATCGTCACCACCCAAGCCGAGTACGACGCGGCGCTGGCCGCCCTCGACGGCGCCTGGGGGATCATCGAGGTCCGCTCCCCCGCAGGTGTCTGGATCTCAATCAAGTCGACGGACAGCGCGACCGTGGAGGCCTGGGGCAGCGCGACCGTGCGGGCCTCGGGCAGCGCGACCGTGGAGGCCTGGAGCAGCGCGACCGTGGAGGCCTCGGACAGCGCGAACGTGGACGCCTGGGGCAGCGCGACCGTGGACGCTTGGGGCAGCGCGAACGTGCACGCCTGGGGCAGCGCGAACGTGAAGGTCTCGGGCCGCGCGAACGTGGAGGCCTCGGGCCGCGCGGTCGTGAAGGCCTCGGGCAGCGCGACCGTGAAGGCCTCGGACAGCGCGACCGTGCACGCCTGGGGCTGCGCGGTCGTGCACGCCGCTCCGCATGTGGCGGTGTACCTCCATTCCAAGAACGCCGTTGTCGAAGGCGGTGTGCTGATCGACGTCACCGAGGTCGAGAAGACCAGTACGGCGTGGCTGGAGCACCACGGCATCGAGGTGCGTGACGGCGTCGCTGTCCTCTTCAAGGCCGTCGACGCGAACCTGCACAGTGATCAAGGCTTCGCCTACCCACTCGGCGAGACCGTCGCCTGCGACGACTGGCGCCCGGACAACGACTGTGGTGGCGGTCTCCATCTCAGTCCCCGTCCGGTTCACGCGAAGGCCTACCACAACGGACCGACCCTCAAGCTGCTGGCCTGCGCGGTCGACGTCGACACGATCCGGGTCATCCCCGACAGCACGCCGAAGTGCAAGGTGCCGAGCCTGACCGTTCTGCATCAGGTCGACCTCGACGGCGTCGTGGTGAGCGACCAGGCCGCGCGCCGCATCGAGGTGTCCTGATGTTCACCCCCGAGTCCTCCGGCCTAGTACCGGAGAAGGCGCCAGACGCGCCGCCGGTCCCGAGCATGGACGAGGTCTTGACCAAGCGCGCCGAGACGCTGACCCCGGGCCGACTGCAGATCATCCGCCAGCAGGCGCTCTTCAACGGCCACGTCTCCCGCGGCGACGTGGCGGCGATGTGCGGCGTGATCCGGGACCTCAGGCACCGCCTGGCCCGCGCCCAGCGCGACGCGGACGACGTGAACGCTGCGGCGCTGGCCGACTCCTACGACGAGGGCTGGAACGCCGGCTCGCTGGCCACCCTCGACGCCGTCACCAACCAGCTCGCCGAGGCGGACAGGTGCACGCCCGAGGAGCGACTGCTGATCCTCGCCGAAGCCGGCGCCCAGTTGACCAACCCCTACGCGATGGAACTGCTCACCCAGGAGGTGCCGGACTGATGTCCGCCCAGATCCCAGCCCAGATGCCAGCTCAGGTCCCAGCCCAGCCACCGGCGCCCGCAGTCCCCTCGGGGGAGGAAGCGGGGGTAGACGCGGGCGCCGGTTCCCTCTTCGTCATCGATTCCGCGAGCGACGAGCGTCTGGCGCAGCTGCACGCGCAGTACGCCGAGCTCAAGGCCCAGGCCGACGAGGCCGCCAAGCGGTACAAGGCCTGCACCGACGCCATCAAGCTGGAGCTGCAGCAGCGCGCCGGACCCGGGCACGACGCAGGCGCCGCGCAGCCGCGCAGGATCGCGCTGACCGGGGTGGCCGGGCCGTCGCTGAGCCTGGCCTACGTCGAGCGCTGGACGATCGACAGCCGCAAGCTCAAGGCCGAGGACCCGGTGACGTACGTCCGGTACGCCCGCAAGGGTGGCGCCTGGACGCTGAAGGCGGTCTCCGCCGATGAGCACGCCGCGGACGGCGGTGAGCAGTGATGACGTGGGTCGACCTGAACGTGCTGACGCTGATCTTCAAGCAGGCGTGGAACCGGGCTGATCGAGAGGGTCTCACCGGTGCACGCAGCCGTGCCGGTATCAAGGCGGTGCTCGAAGAGCTCCTCGTGGCTCCTGGCGATCGTGTGGTCGCCGAGCTACCCGCTTACCAAGGGCTGACGATCTGGCTGGGCGACGACGAGCCACTGAGCATCGATGACACTCTCTCGCTCAACGACCTGAAGGACCTCGTCGGAACGCCTCTCCAACGCGCCGTGCTCTGCACCCGGCTGCAGATGCTCCTGACTGCCCTGATGCCTGATGAGGACCCACAGGCGGGTGAGGACCGGTGAACGCCTTCCGCACGATCCTGTACAGCTTCACCTACGGGCTGCTGGTCTTCGCCTTCGTAGCCCTGGCCGCCATGGCGGTGCCCCAGTGAGCGGCTGGCAGGTGACTCTCCTGGTCGCCAGCGGCGTGCTGTTCGGGCTGATGGTGGGCTGGGCGCTGGCCGACAGCCTGCTGGCCAGGGGCGAGCGGAACATCGCCGACGAGGCGATCACCGAGCACGAGGCGTCCCTGCGCGAGGCCGAGGAGAGGTTCTTCCGCGACAGCTACCGCGAGTACCTCGAGCACTGCAGCATCTGCGGCTGGTGCCGGGTGCTCGGCGTCTTCACCTACTACCCGATGACCGCGGCGCTGACCAAGGAGCAGCTGGCCGAGATCGCGGCCGACGCCGGCATGGACTTCGAGCTGGAGAAGATCCAGACCGCGGGCGGCGGGAGCGCGTCATGACGCTGCAGCCTGACCCGGCCTACGTACGGCGCCTCTCCACACTCACGACCAGTCGGGTGTGCGTAGAGGACGGGGTCACGTGGCTGGCTGACCCGAACCAGTCGGGCTCGTACGGCAAGGGCGCTGAGTTCGCACTGGCGGTGCACGAGTTGCAGGCGCTGGTCCAGTGGGCCTACGACGTGCACCGGATCGTGGCGACTCCGTCAGACGCTCGTCAGACCGTGCACGACGAGGACCACCGAGGCGGGAGCGCCTCATGACGTACGCACACGCCCCGCTGCTGAGCACGCCCTGCCTGGTGTGCCACTCCGCCGGCGTCTTCACCAGCGCCTCGGGGGCCGGCATGGTCTGCGCCCTGCACGCGATCGCCGAGCTGGGTGATGTTCGATGAGCAGCGGACCCGAGCACTACTCGACCGCCGAGGCGCAGCTGGCGAAGGCCGAGCGCGGCGGCGAGTTCCATCAGGTCATGGCCAACATCGGCCTGGCCCAGGCGCACGCCACCCTCGCTTTCGTCGCGGCTCTCCACGATCGGGAGACGGGCACGCTCGCGCAGCTGCGCGCCGACGAGTGGCGGGAGGCGACGCGATGAGCATCCGCACGGTCGACGGCGAGCTGCGCACCGTCCGGGGCACCACCAACGGCAACGCCCGCGGCAGCTCGGAGGACCGTCGTCGGCGTCGTGAGTGGCTGGTGATGACCTACCGGGCCAACGTGGACGCGCAAGTGCTCGACCGCGAGGCCCACGATGCCGCGTTCGTCTGCATCCCTCGCCAGTGCCCGCATTGGCTGTCCGTCCCGGCGTGCCGGTGCTACCGCTGCGGCGAGCTGCTGACCGTCGACACGGTGACGGTCGACCGGATCGTGCCCGGCTGCAAGGGCGGCACCTACCGCCGCAACAACATCAGGCCTGCATGCCAGCGCTGCAACTCCGAGACGGGCGGGGGTGTGCGCTCGTGACCGCCTTCGCAACCCCGAGTCCGGACGACTTCATGGCCGCTGCGCCCAAGTCGGTCAGCGGCTCCACCCCCTGGGCGAGCCGATACGCCGCCGAGCTGCGCCGGGTGATCCTGGAGCACGCCGCCCGGGCACCGCGCACGCTGCAGCAGCACCTCGGTCCCTCCGAGCTCGGCGTGGCGTGCGATCGCCAGGTGGTCGGGAAGATGGCGGCGCTGCCCACCACCAACCACGTGGCCGACCCGTGGCCAAGCATCGTCGGGACGGCCTGCCATGCGTGGGCGGAGAGGGCCTTCGACGCCGACAACATGCGCGGCGGGCTGCTGCGGTGGGTCACCGAGACCCGTGTGAGCCCTCACCCCGACCACCCGGGTACCGCTGACCTGTACGACGCCGCCGAGCAAGCGGTGGTCGACCACAAGTTCCTCGGCGAGTCGAGCATGGCCAAGGTCCGCAAGGACCCGCCGCGCAAGTACGTGCGCCAGCTGCTGCTCTACGGGCTCGGCTACTGGAAGCTAGGCCTCCCGGTGCGGCGCGTCGTGCTGGCGGCCTACCCGCGCACCGCAGCCACGCTCGACGGCCTCTACGTGTGGGAGCACGCCTTCGCCGACGAGCAGGGCGTCATCGTGCCCGAGGCTCTGGCCGCCCTGGAGAGCACCTTCGCCGAGACCGCCCACCGCCGCGCCCTGGCCGACGAGCTCCTGGCCGGCCGGCTGCGCATCGAGGACGTGGCCGCCGAGCCCGACTCGAGCGAGTGCTATTTCTGCCCCTTCTACCGGCCCCAGGCCGCCAAGGACGGCGGAGCCGGATGCCCGGGCACCTCGACGCAGGGGCCGTACGCGCTTCCTCAGGGAGGTGCGTCGTGAGGCTCGCTATCGCCGATCCGCCCTACCCGCCGAGATTGACCGAGCGCCGAGACCTCGCGAACGGTGGCACACGCATCACGGTGCGCTCACGGGCTCGCCGCTGGTACGGGGACGCCGTCAAAGGTGGCCACCTGCCCGCGGACTTCCACCCCGCCGCCGGCGAATGGGATGCGCCGGCGCGCCACCGACAGCTGCTCGACGAACTGATGCAGCGCTACGACGGTTGGGCGCTCGCGACCACGCCTGACGGACTCAACGCCTACGGGCCGCTGCCGGTGGGTTGCGAGCTGCTCGCGTGGATCAAGCCCAACGCCATGCCAGGAGCGCCGGAATCGAGCGTCCGGCCTCCACGTGCCTACACATCTGATCACATCCCATCGACCGAACCGATTCGCAGGATCCAAGCCACCGGAGTGGACGCGCTGGATCCTGAACGCTCTCGGCTACGACCCCGCGATCGACACCGTCGACGACCTCTTCCCTGGTTCGGGTGGCGTGCAACGCGTCATCGACGAGCTCTCACAGACTCCGCCGGCTGATCCGGCGGTCACCGGCTGACCTGCCCGTCCCGGAACGGTCAGCCCCTTCTCCATCACCCCTTCACACCTTCTCCAGATCGAGGAACCCTGATGACCCAGCAGCCGTACTACCCACCGCAGTACCCCCAGGCTCCGCAGCCGCAGCAGTACGTCCAGCCGCCCGCGCAGCAGGCACCGCCTCCGTACCCGACCCAGCCGCAACAGCCCTACCCCCCATACCCGCAACAGGGCTACCCCCAGCAGCAGCCGCAGCAGCCGCAGATTCCACTGGCCGAGGGGTCGCTCGACGCCTTCTACAGCCAACCCAGCGTGGGCGGTGGCCCGTCGATCAGCTGGACCGACAAGCAGACGCAGCAGCCCAAGCCGATCGGGACCACCTACGCCGGGATCGTCGCACGCGACGTGACCAACGCCGACGTGCAGCAGCAGACCGACATCAAGACCGGTCAGCCGCAGGTCTATCGCGACGGACGCCCGAAGTTCGCCATGAAGGTCCCGCTCAAGGTCCAGCCCTCCCAGGAGTTCCCCGAGGGCGAGGCCAGCTGGTTCGTCAAGGGCCAGGCCCGCGACGAGCTGGTGCGCGCGATGATCGAGGCCGGTGTCTCCGGCTCCCCGAAGGCCGGCGATGCGATCCAGGTGACCCTGGTCCAGCGCCGCCCCTCGGGCCCCGGCATGAACCCGGCCAACATCGTGCAGGTCAACTACCAGCCGGCCCAGCAGCCTGTTCAGCAGCAGGTCACGGAGCCGCCGCAGTCGTTCGCCCAGCAGCAGCAGCTCCAGGCGTACACCGCTCAGCAGCAGCCCCAGCAGGCTGCCCCACCGCAGCAGGCCGCTCAGGTCCCTGCGCAGCAGCCGGCTGTCCCTGAGGGGCTCAGCGCCGACCAGGCTGCTCTGCTGGCTCGGCTGACTGGTGGGCAGGGCTAGTCGTGACCGTGATTCACGGAGAGATCGCCAGCGGCGGGGACCAACTGGTTCTCGTCGCTGGCGGCCTCGACATGGACGGCGTGGCTGAGGCCGCGCGGCGCCTGAAGGCGCTCACACCCCTGTTCTCCAAGAGCAAGCCGCCCGGCGCGCTGACCGCTCCACTGACGTGGGCGTGCGTGGTGCAGCTGGCGGCCACGTTCGGCGACGCCTGGCGGCCCGGCCCGCGCCTGACCGGATGGATCGCTGACCAGGCGCGGCTGCGCACGGCGCCCGCTGACGGCCCGCTGACCTACGCCCCGCCTGCTGGGCTCGTCCCCCGGCCGTACCAGGTCGACGGCGCCGCCCTGATCGCGCGTACGGGGCGCACCCTGATCTTCGACGAGCCGAGGACGGGAAAATCGGTGGTCGCCGCTCTGGGGCTGGCCGAGCGCAGCCTGAGGTGCGCCCCGGTCGTCCCGATCGTCGTGATCGCGCCGGCCTCGGTCGTCGACCCCTGGGTCGAGATCTTCACCGACTGGGCACCGCACTGGCGCACGGTGGCCTGGCGCGGCCCCAAGCGCGAGGCGCTGGCCGGCACCGCGGACGTGTACGTCACCAGCTACGAGACGGCGCGGCTCGACGCCGGCCCGGTCACCAGCAACGGCAAGCGGTCCCTGCGGCCGCTGTTCGACCTCAAGCCCTGCGCCGTGGTGATCGACGAGTTCCACATGTGCAAGAACCATCGTGCCTTGCGTACGCAGGCCGTGCTCCGCCTCACCGGGGCCGCGGTCGGCCGGGGTGGGGCGGTGGTCGCGCTGTCCGGCACGCCGATCACCCACCACCCCGGCGACCTGTGGTCGGCGCTGAGCGCCATCGAGCCGGGCGCCTTCCCCAGCCGGGACCGCTACGTGAACCGCTACTGCGACGTCGTGCCCGGCGACTACGACGACGACATCCTTGGCCTCAACGCCGCCCGCGAACCCGAGTTCCGGCTGAGTATCCTCGGCCAGCACCGCCGAGTGGCCCGCGCCGACGTGATGGCGCAGCTGCCCGAGAAGGTCTACTCGGTGCGCACCGTCGAGCTGCCGGCGACATGGCGCAGGGCCTACGACGACCTCGAGAGTCAGATGCTCGCCGAGCTCCCCACGGACGAGGACGGCAACGGAGGCGGGGAGCTCTCGGTCATGGACCGGCTCTCGGTGCTCACCCACCTGTCCGCGCTGGCCAGCGCCGCGGCCGACGTCCAGATCACCTACGGGCCCGACCTCAACAAGATCACCGGCGAGCCGAAGCGGCACGTGCACCTCGACCTCAAGGCCCCGAGCTGGAAGGTCGACGCCCTGCTGGAGATCCTCGAGGAGCGCTGCACGCCCCGCGCCACCGGACCTGCCGCCACACAGGCGACTGATCCCGTGGTCTGCTTCGCGCCCAGCAAGCAGCTCATCGACCTGGCCGGTCAGGCCGCTGCCAAGGCCGGCTACCGCGTCGGGTACGTCGTGGGCGGCCAGTCCCAGGGCGAGCGCACCCGCAACCGCAAGGCCTTCCAGGCAGGAGAGCTCGACCTGCTGTGCGTCACCACCGGCGCCGGCGGCACGGGCCTGACGCTCTCGCGCGCCGGCACCCTGGTCTTCCTGCAGCGCCCCTGGTCGCTGGTCGAGTCCCTGCAGGCCGAGGACAGGGCCGAAGGCGACCTCGCGGCCACCCGCGGCACCGAGGTGATCGACGTCGTCGCCAAGAACGCCATCGACTCCCGCGTCCGCGCGGTCCTGCGTGAGCGCGGCGGCCAGCTCGCCGACCTGGTCGCTGATCCTCGGATCGTCCAACAGCTGCTCGGCGGACTCCGCGTACCCACAGCCAACCCCCGCGAGGAGACAGCCGCATGACGTTCAAGAACGAGCACCCCGACCACACCGGCATCCGAGTCGACGCATGCACCGCGAGCTGTCGCTGCGGCTGGCGCCAGGCCTGCCGGACCTACCTAGACGCCGAGACGACCGCGGGACGGCACTACGTCGAGACGACCGCGCCGCTGCGCAAGCCCGGCGCCTTCCGCGCGACCTGCGTCCTCGGGGCGTACCTCCCCGTGAGTGACCTGACCGAGGTCGAGCGCAAGACGGCCGAGCTCGAGGACGCGCGACTGCGAGCCGAGGGCAGGTTCAGCGGCGTCTTCAGCTGGGACCGTCGCCGCGACATCGAGGTTGCCCGGATCCCCTGCAACCTCGACACCACCGACCGCGCCGAGTTCGAGGCCCACATGGCGCGCTGCCACCCCGACTACAACGGTGCCGAGTACAAGACGGGCGGGACCGCCAACAGCACGTTTGCGCGGTCGATCCGCCGCGGCTGGACCAAGCCTCCGCTCAAGCCCGAGGGCCAGCCGTTCAAGGCCTCGAGCAAGACCACCGCCGCCCGGATCCGGGTCTGCGAGCGATGTGGTCTGACCGCCGAGATCGAGGGCGTGACCGGGGAGCTGTGGTGGCACGAGCACACCGACTTCTGCGTCGGCACCCAGGTCGTCGAGGCGGAGCCTGTGCAGCCCAGCGAGCACCAGGTCGGTGCGGCGTGACTGGCGCAGGGTTCGTGCACTGCCCGGGCTGTGGGCGGTTGATGCTCGGCGAACCGAACGGTCACCCACAGCCACACGAGTGTGACGCCGAGGAGCCCAACTTCCCGTCCGAGGTCGCCCGGGCACTCACGGATGACGAGAGGGCCGACTCATGACCGAGCCTAAGAACAAGATCGTCATCAACGCGACACCACAGCCTCGTTCTCCGGAGCCTCATGTCCACCGTTGGGCCTGGTGCCTGCTGGTTGATGGCGCCAAGGTTCAGCGCTGCTACGGCTGCGGGAGGATCCGATGACCGCGCCTGAGAGCGAGGTCGCCGCGCTGATCGAGGAGTGGGGAGCGGGGGCTTCGATCAGCGCACGAGAACTCGCCCGTGCCTACGAAGCCGACCGCGAGGCCGGGGCCCTCGACCCACAAGAGGTTGCCACCCTGCGTGCCCGCGCCGAGAACGTCAAGCGTTTGCTGGAGCGGGAGGAGCAGTGGGAGACCTCTCGCAACCTCTGGCGGGCCCGCGCCGAGAAGGCCGAGCGTGAGCGAGACGAACTCAGCCGACTCGTGATGAGCACCGAGAACGGGGCGGCGGTGCTCCAGATGTACGTCGGCAAGGCACAGGATGCCGAGGCCGAGAAGGCTGCTGCCGTCGCTGCCGAACGAGAGCGGGTGCTCGGCGAGATTGAGCGGCTGTCGGAGAGGGCCGCGGTGGATCTTTGGTGGACAGCGTGCGACGACGGCTGGCCCGTCCCTGATGACCTACCGGCGAAGTTCCTGCGAACCGTCATCCGCGCTCTTCGCGGAGCGCTCGACCAGGCCGACCTCCGCGAGAACGGGGGTGAGTCATGAGCAGTGTGAAACGCGGCCTGTATCGCAACAAAGCCGGCAGTTACCTGGTAGTTACCGGCACCGTAAATACGCACACGGGCATACCCACGCTCTCGGACGACATCGCATGGGCCGAGAACCGAGATCCTCTGTGGGATTCCCTGTTCGGGGTGGCCCAGTATCTCGTCACCGCAACCTCCCTCGCAGATGCGGGGTACGAACTCATTGAGGAAGCCGACAAATGAACGAAGACCTGGTGTTGTGGTTCCAGAAGTTGATGGCTCAGGAGTTCGGTGCTTACACGGAGGAGCACCACACTCAAGCCGCCTACTACTTCGCAAGTCGACTACTCGACTCACCCTGGCTGGCCGAGCACGACCGTGAGGTGGCCAACAGCGCTGTAGGCAAGTGGCTCGGCCGTGAGGTGGCCAACAGCGCTGTAGGCAAGTGGCTCGGCCGGTTGAAGGAAGCCGTTAACGACGGGATCGCCCGGGCCGAGGAACTGCGCACCGAGGGCGGTGAGGAGTCGTGATCGACCACGTCATCGGCATCGACCCCGGACCCATCCCCGGCATCGTCATGCTGACCCCGAAGTTCCACCCCGGCGGCCGCACCCAGCTGCTCCCGGACGTCGTGCAGTGCAGCGCATCGACCGCCCCGGTGGTGCTCTACAGCCTGCTCAACGAGATACGAGGACACCAGAAATCGGGCGGGCGTGCGCCTGCGCTCGTCCAGATCGAGCGCTTCGTCGTCGGACGGGCCTCGATGCGCGGCGGCAAGGCCGGTGAGCAGACCCGCGACCTGATCGGGAGGCTCCAGCGCGAGGCGGATGCTCAGCCGAACGTCAGCGTGGTGATGCGCTCGGCGAACGAGGTCAAGGCCTGGGCCACCGACGCACGCCTGGAGGCCGCCGGCCTGTTGGAGGCCACCAAGGGCATGCGGCACGCGAAGGACGCATGCCGCCACGCCCTCTTCGCCGCGGTCAAGGACGGCGGTATCCCGGATCCGCTCTCGAGGAGGAACTCATGAAGATCGCAAGCACCACCTTCCTGTGTGACGTGAACGGCTGCGACGCGCGGATCACCGTCCCGTACGGTGAGGACGAGGTCACCTCGGCGTACCTCTCGCTGGTGGAGGCCGGCTGGAAGGTGCAGCGCCGATCGCTAAGCGCCTGGCGGCACGTCTGCCCTGACCACGAGATCAGTGACCTGAAGTGACCCGGCACCAGTTCCTCGACGTCACCTGCCCGAGGTGCGGTGCCGGCATCGACGAGCCCTGCACCACGCCGGCCGGCAAGCGGACCTATCGCGACCACATCGAGCGTGTGAGCGAGCGGCTGTTCCGGCCGCCGCACGTCGGCGGGCCGCGCCAAGGTGGTGACCGGCGATGAGCACCTTCAGCGCCCGTTGCGTGTGTGGTTGGTCGGGCACCTACGACAGCGAGAAGAAGGCCAAGTACGCACTGAGCCGGCACTCGTGCGAGAAGCAGCGCCGGGAGGCTGAGCGCCTGGCGGCGGCCGCGGCGCGAGAGGCGGCGCGAGAGGCGGCGGGCTACCGCACGCCCAAGCCCTGCCACCACAAGAGGGTCACTCACGTGCACGGCACCCGGGCCTGCTACGTGCTGGATCGGTGCCGGTGCAAGCCGTGCGCGAAAGCCAACGCCGAGGCCACGAACTGGCGCGAGCGTCAGAAGCTCTACGGGCGCTACGACAAGTACGTCGACGCCGAGCCGGTGCGTGCCCACGTCAACGCCCTGCGGGAGTACGGCATCGGCGCCAAGCGGGTCGCCGCCCTGGCCGGCATCGCCCACGGCGCGATGAGCAAGCTGATGTACGGCGTCTACGAGCCGACCGGCCGCGGGGGTGGCCGGGGAAGCTCAGGCAAGCTCGTGCGTGGACCGGCCAAGCGCGTGCTGCGCACCACCGCCGAGAAGATCCTCGCCGTCCAGGCGATCCCGGAGAACCGCAATCCGGGGCAGCCGGATCCCGACCGCACCGAACTGGCGCGGCTGAAGCTCCGCTCGCTGGTCGCGCTCGGCTGGTCGATGCGCCGGCTGGCGGGCCTACTCGACGTGAACCCGGCCAACTTCGGTCCGCTCGTCCACGGCAGCCACGTCATGGAGCGCCGCACCGTCGACCGGATCGAGGCGCTGTTCGACGAGCTGGGCATGACCCTGCCGCCCGAGACCACCCAGCGTGGGCGGATCTCGGCCAGCCGGTCCCGGAACTACGCCAAGGCTCACGGCTGGGCTCCCCCACTGGCGCTCCCGGACCTGGGCGCCATGCCGGCCGAGCGTGACCGACTGCGCGGACGGCCCCTCGACGCGGTGGCGATCGAGCGTCGCATGGCCGGCGACAGATCGGTGCGACTCACCCCGGGCGAGGCCGCCGAGCTCGTGCGCCGCTGGCTCGCGGTCGGACGCTCACTCAACGAGCTTGAGCGCCGGGCCGGCATCAATCCGCACCGCTACCGCAGCACCACTGCGACACCACCCCGAACCGAGAGGACCGCAGGATGAGCACGTACCCGCAGACCCGGCAGATCCCGACACCCGAGGAGTTCCTGTCACCCTCGAACTGGCCGGCCGACCCGTTCGACGAGGACGAGCACCTGGTCCAGGTGCTGGAGGGTGAACTGGCCCTGACGTCGATCGCGACCTCGCTGCGCACGATGGCCGAGTGCATGGCGCGAGAGACAACACCCGACAGCACCTCCCCAACCACAGCAGCAGACGCTCACACGATCGACACGCTGATGGCCGAGGTGGACGAGCTCAAGGCGCTCTGCACCCGGCAGCAGGCTCTGCTGGTCGAGGTGCTGCGGATCTGCAAGCCCTCGACGAGCAAGCTCGCGAAGGCGATCCGGACGGCGCTCGAGCCGGCACCAGCTGAGACGCCGGCTGAGCCCGAGGGCGGGGCTGAGCCCGAGGGGGCGGCTGAGGGCGAGAGCGCGCCGGAAGGTGCGGCGTGATCATGGGCGAGCCCACGGCGGAGGGGGCGGAGCAGATCGTCGAAGCGCTGCTGGCGTCCTCCTCGGACATCGGTGCAGGCCTTCGTCACGACACCGCGCTCTGGCTGGCCGAGCACCTGCTGGAGAAGTTCGAGGTCACGCCACGGTGACCACCCAACAGCTACCACCAACGAGCCAGCCCTACCGGGACCACGTCGCCGACTACGCACTGGCCGGCTGGACGTGCGTACTGCCGGTGCCGGCCGACGCCAAGTTCCCGCCACCTGTGGGCTTCACCGGCGCCGAGGGCCGCGACACCGACCCGATGACGATCGTCGACCTGGCCACCCGATTCCCGAGCCACGCCGTGGCGCTGCGACTGCCGATCGGGGTCGTCGGGATCGACGTCGACCAGTACGAGAAGAAGGGCAAGCAGAAGCACGGCGCGCAGACCCTGGCTGCATTGGAGGCGAGTCTCGGGCCGCTACCGGCGACCTGGTCGAGCACGGCTCGCGGCAGCTCGGCCGGCCCCGGTACGAGCCGGGTGATGCTGTTCCGTGTGCCGCCCGCACGCTACGCCACGGCGCTCAAGGCGCAGAGTCCGGGCGGCGTCACCGGCGACATCGAGATCCTGCAGCACCACCACCGCTACGCCGTGGTGTGGCCCTCGGTGCACTCCGAGACCGGCACGCCCTACACCTGGTACGACCCGGCCGGACGGCCAAGCACCCGGGTGCCCTCGCCGGGCCAGCTGACCGAGCTGCCACCGGCCTGGGTACAGCACCTCGCGGCCGGCGCCACCGACCAGGCGGCCGCCTCCGCCGACGTCAACGCCGGCCAGGCGCTGCTCGACCAGTTGCTCGACGACCACCGGCCCGAGTGTGCCGAGATCACCAACGCCCGGCTCCTCGCAGCGGCCGAACTCACCAAGGCCGACGAGGGCAGCCGACACGACGCCATGACCGCCCGGGTACATCACCTGGTGCAGCTGGCGTCCTCGGGCCACACCGGCGCCGGCGCGGCCTTCCTCGAGCTGCGCGCGTCCTGGGCACAGCTGACCGCGGGCGAGGACCGCGAGGACGAGCTGGAGCGGGCTCTGCTGACCTCCGCCCGCAAGGCCGTCACGGCTCACGGCGCGGTGCAGGTCCCCAACGATCCGTGTCTGCTGGTCGCCGGCGGCATCCCGCTGCTGCTCTACACCCCGCCCGTGGTCACCAGCGTGATCGACGGCGAGACGGTGGAGGAGCCGGTGCAGATCGCCGAGCCTCCGCGCTGGGCCTCGGTACGTTCGGTGATCGGTGCCGAGGCCTTCGACCCGAAGGCGGGCCTGGACCAGACCCTGGCCGAGAAGGTGCTCGAGCGGACCTACCCGGCGCTGCGCCACGCCTACGACGCCGGTGGCTGGCTGCTGCGCCTCCCGGATCGCTGGGAGCTGCACGGCCGGCTCTCACCGTGGGCGGTGGCCCAGTGCGCGACCCTGATGCCGGTCGGCGACCCGAGTGCCGAGAAGGGCAGCGAACAGCACGATCGCTCGGTGCGCCGTGCCCGGCTCATGTCCACAGCCGGCGCCCGTGCGGTGGCCGGCAAGATGGACGACCTGGTCTCCGGCGGCCTGCACCCTGCGAGCGTCGCCCTGGCCGACCTCGACGCCGACCCGGAGGTGCTGTGGGCCGGCGGCGTGCCGTGGTCGCTGCGGTTCTCCGACGTCGTCCCGGTGCCGGCCGAGCACATCGACCCGGCCACCCCGCACCTGCACGCCGGAGGGGTGCGCCCCGAGCGCCGCGAGACCCCGCTGTGGGACGCGCTGCTCACCGCGGTGTGGCCGGACCCCGAGCTGCGGTCGTGGGCCATCCGCGTGCTCTCCATCGCGCTGACCGGCTACGCCGATCGGGCACTCCCGGTACTGCTCGGCGAGACCGGCCGCGGCAAGACCCAGGTCGTCGCACTGATCATGAGCGTGCTCGGCTCCTACGCCCACGCGGCCAACCCCAAGCTGCTGGCACCCACCGCCAACGAGCACGACACGATCGTGTTCGACCTCAAGGGTCGGCGGCTCTCGTTCATCGACGAGGCGCCCAGCGAGGCCAAGGCCGGTCAGGAGCGGCTCAAGCAGTTGACCGGCGGCGGTGAGCTGACCGGCCGGCGGATGAACCAGGACCCGGTGACCTTCGCGCCCACCCACACGTTCGTCCTCACGGCCAACGACGAGCCCACGCTCACCGACCCGGCCGTACGGTCCCGCGTGCGCCTGATCCCCTGCGAGGGCGACCCCGAGGCCGTACGGCAGGCCCGGGCCGCCATCGGGCACATCGCCGGGACCGCGTGGCGCAGGGAGGCTCCGGGTGTGCTCGCCGCCCTGATGGCCGAGGCCGCGGCGTGGCTGGCCGACCCCACCACCGCCGCCGTCACCGCGGCACCGGAGAACGTGCGCTACCTGGCCGAGCACCTCGGTGCCGAGCAGGACCCGGTCAGCGTGTGGGTCAACGAGGAGACCGAGCCCTTCGAGCAGGGCACCCCGAGCCGCGAGCTCTACCAGGCGTTCACCGCCTCCTGCCTACGCAACAACCTGCGCCGCGACGCGATCCCCAGCGAGACCAAGTGGGGCCGCGCACTGACCCGGCTCGGCGTCCCGACGATCCACACCGAGCGGGGCAAGCGCAGGCCGTTGAAGCTCCGCAGCGGGGGCTTCCTGCCGGGTATGGAGCCCCTGACGGGTTTGGACCGGGCAACTGGTCAGCCGACACGTCCGAGTGATGCCGATCACGGTGTCAGCCCCATCGGCGGGGGTGATCCTGACGGGTTGACCCCCAACCCTGACGGGTTCCTGACGGGTTCAGACCCCCAACCCGTCAGCGCGAATCCGCAGGTCAACCACAGTGTTTCCGTGGAGCCTGACGGGTCTGACGGGTTTGAGCAAGAGGTTGTCTCTCACACGCACACGCGCCCGCGCGTGAACAGCCGACCTGAGATTGGCTCAAACCCGTCACACGATCCGTCGAGCGAGCCGCCGCGCGACCTGTTCGGCGAGCCGGTCAGCACGCAGCCGGGCGAGCCGCTCAGCGAGCCTGCCGAGCCGAAGCGCCGGCGCTCGTCAAGGTCAGCCGAGGCGACCAGGCGAGCCGCCGAGGTCAAGGCCGAGAAGCGGGCCGCGGCGATCGCCGAGGCGGCCGGCGCGACGGTCGAGCTGCCGGCGCTGGTCACCCGGGACGGCAGCGTGCGGACGGTGACGCTCGACCAGGCGGACGAGCTGCTCGAGACCATCACCGGCGAACGCGGCCACGGCGAGCTCACCATCGACGTGGAGCACACCGGCTACCCGATCGGGCACCAGCACTACGCTCTGCGCACGATCCAGCTCGGTGACGAGAACCTCGCGGTCGTGCTCGACCACCAGGAGGCGGCGCACAACGAGGTTGCCGCACGCCACCTCGCGGCTGCGCGGACGCTGCACGCCCACTCGGCCGGTGCCGACATCGTCCCCCTCGCAGTAGCAGGCCTGGTCGAGGCCGAGGAGGCGTGGTCCCGCACGATCGACACCGGCGTGCTGGCCAAGCTCGCCGACCCGGCGATGACGGGCAACAACGACGACCTCAAGGGCGCCGCCAAGGCTGTGCTCGGCGAGGCTGCCCTGTCCCCGGCTGCCGACCAGGCACGCGGCGCCCTGTTCAAGGCCGGCCGCTGGCTGACCGATGTCGAGGTGACCACGCCGCCCGAGCGCTCTGGATGGGCCCAGGCGGATCATCGAACCGAGACGATGGCCCGCTACGACGGTGCCGACGTGCTCGACTGTGCCGCTCTCGCCCGCCGGCTGCCGATGCCCGCGCCGGGCCAACTCCACCGCGAGAAGACCGCACAGCGAATGACCGCCCGAGTCGCGCACACCGGCTTCCGGTTCGTCCCCGAGCAGATCGATCGGCTGCACGATCAGCATTCGGCCGAGCGCGCCCAGCTCGCCGAGGCGATCCCGGTGGACAACCCCGGAAGCAACGACCAGATCGGCGCGGCGTTGGCCTCCATCGGTGCGCAGCTGCCACGCACAGGAACCGGAAAGCCGTCTGTGGCCAAGGGAGTGCTCGAGCCCCTGGCCGGCGCCCGAGACGCTGACGGGAGCTGGGCCACAGACGCCGCCGATCCGGTGCAGCAGCTCGCCCGCCTCGTGCTCGACTGGAGGCATCACGACACCGCGCTCAAGCTCTTCCTCGACCCGTGGCGCGACATGGTGCGTAACGGGGACGGCCGTGCTCGCTCGACGGTGCACACGCTGGGCGCCGACACCGGGAGGATGAGCTCGGTGAGGTTCAACCTCCAGCAGATCACCCGCGAGGGCGGCATGCGCGCCTGCATCTCGGCAGACCCCGGGTACCTACTCATCACCGCGGACTTCGCCTCGGTGGAGATCCGGGTGGCCGCCGCGCTGTCCCAGGACCAGGCCCTGATCCAGATGCTGCTCGACGAAGTCGACCTCCACGGCGAGATCGCCAAGCTCGTGTGGGGGCCAGGCTTCACCAAGTCGAACCGCTACATGGCCAAGCGCAAGGTCTTCGGCAGGATCTACGGCCAAGGACTCGACGGCATGGCACACACGGACGGCGCCGGGGTGCACGTGGCCAGGCGTGTCATCGACGCCATGGACGCCATGACACCGGGGCTCTCGGCCTGGTCGGCCGACGTGCGCGGCGCGGTGGAGGCCGGCCGCACCCAGTACCCGACCTACGCCGGCCGTGTCGTACACCTGCCCAAGAAGGCTCCACACGCCGGCCCGAACTACGCGATTCAGGGTACCGCCCGCGAGCTGCTGATCGACGCCCTCATGCGCTGGGACAAGACCAGGTGGGGGCACTGCACGCTCATGCCCGTGCACGACGAGATCCTCGTCATGGTTCCCGAGGGCGAGGCGACCGAGGCGACCGCCGCACTCGAGGCGGCCATGGCCACCGAGCTGTACGGCGTGCCGATCGTGGCCAAGGCCGACGAACCGAGCTTCTTCTGGAGAGATTCAGCATGAGCACCCTGACCTGCCTGCACTGCGGGGCGAGCACGACCAACGGCCTGGTGCTGTGTCAGCGCCACCTCCACGCCCTCAGCGAGGCCCTGACCAACCTCGCGGCCTACTACGCCGACACCGAGAGCCTCAAGCCCATGCGGCACAGTGTTCGGGTACGCCGTGCGCCCGCCTCGCAGGTCCCGAGTCTCGGCGCCGGCGGCGACGGCTGGGGCCGGGTCGACGCGGCGATGTACGACGCCGAGAACACCCTGACCACCTGGTGCCGGACCCTGGCAGACGACCGCGGCCTGACCCCGCCGTGCATCGATCTGCGCGACCTGCCGAGCAGCGTGCGCCGCCTCGCGTCCTGGCTGGAGTCCTACGCCACCACCGTGGCCACGCTCGGCTGGGCGGCCGAGTGCCTGCGCGACCTGCGCCGTACCGCCCATGCGCTGCGGCGCGTCCTGGACGATGCCGACACCGGGCACTTCATCGGCCGCTGCGGCGCCGAGGTGGGCCGGCAGGACGGTCAGGACGGCCAGGTGCTCACCTGCCCACGCGGCCTGTACGCGCTGGAGGGCGAGTCGTGGAAGACCTGCCCCGAGTGCGGGCACAGCCACGACGTGGCGGCGCGCCGGGCCGCGCTGAAGCAGGCCACCGCCGACGAGCTGGCGCCGTTGCGGGTCGTGGCCCGGGCCGTGGTGCTGCTGGTCCCGGGCGAGCCCTCGGTCGAGCGTATGATCCAACGCATCAAGAAGTGGGTCCAACGCGAGCAGCTCGACGACTACGGCCTGCGCCACTACGACGACGGCAGCGGCCCCGATCCCGTCGCCCGCAAGCACTACCGCATCGGCGATGTGCTCGCCCTCGTGGAGCGCGACACGCGGAGGATCGACGCCTCGCGCTGCGGCTCGGAGGGCACCGCGTGCTAGTTTGTCCCCGTTCGATCCGGGGGCGAAGCTATGTCCGGGTCAGCGTGGTCAGCAGTCGTCCTCGTGCCAGGCACCGTCCTCAAGCACCCACGGCTCGGAGTCTTGATCGATCTCGGGATAGTCGGCGTAGGTGTAGGTGACCCGGGCCATCGTGCCGGACACGTCGGCGCTGAAGCTGGCGAAGGACAGCGCGTTCCCGTACTGCTCACCCGCCTGTGACACCGTGGCTTCGAAGTCACTCTGGCTTGTCCGCTCCTGGCACCGAGTCGAGAGCAGGCCGTAGGCCTTCGCTCCCTCGCCCGTCAGGAACGCATCCGAGTAGGCCTGTACAGCGTCACGGATCCGCGGCGCCGAATCGCTCGCGCTCGGTTCCGCAGCCTCGGTGCTGGTGCTGGTGCTGGTGCTCGCGGCTGGTGTCGTGACGCTGATGGTTGTCTTCTGGTCGCCGCCACCGCCGCACGCGGTGAGAGCGAGGGCAGGCAGGACGAGCAGGATCAATCGACGCACGACCGCAACGGTAGGCGCCCGGGCCGACAGTGTCAGGCGTTTGCTGAGTAAGGCTGGAGCCGATGGCAGCACAGTGGTGGGTCGGCTACTGGCCCAGTGATCCGACCAGCGACAGGGCGTGGCGCCGGCTGCGCGATCAGGTCGTGGCCGAGGAGCCGGTGTGCTGGCTGGGGTTCGCCGGCATCTGCACCCACGTCAGCACCACGGCCGACCACGTGATCCCCAAGACGCAGCGGCCCGATCTGGCCATGACGCGGGCCAACCTGCGCGGCTGCTGCGGTCCGTGCAACCTGGCTCGAGGCCGCACCCCGGTCCAGCGCCTCAGCTTCGCGGCCGGTGATCCAGGCGACCCCGGTGCGTTCGGCAGCCCCGACAGCGCAGCCGGCGCGGCGCCCAGCGCCCTCGCCATCTTCGACTGAGCCCCGCCTCGCCCCGGCCCGCCCCGGTCTCACTTGCCGCAGCTGGCCCGGAAAAATCTCGCGGCCGCGGATCTCTGGCGGAGGGGTATGCCGCCGCTCTTCTCCCTCCGGGCGCCGCCCACCGCCGCCTCGTCACGTTAGTCACCGCACCCGGAGGAGGCCCCGATGGCCCGTCGCCAGGTCCCGCGCCAGGCCCCGCGCCAGACCTCGGCTCGGACCGAGCGCCGGGTCGAGCATCCGGAGCGCGAGTGCGAGGTGCCCGAGTGCAGCAGGCGCTTCACGCCTCAGCGGTCGACGGCTCGGTTCTGCTCGGCGACCTGCCGCCAGCGCGCCGCCCGTGCCCGCCGGGCGGCCGAGGAGTCGGTGGGCGCGGACGCCGCGAAGGGCCTCGCCGAGCACGACCTGGTCAAGGCGGTGCGGCTCGAGCTCGAGGAGGCCGGCAAGGCGATGACCTTCAACGGTCAGCTCGCGCTCCAGCTGGCGCGCAAGCTGGTCAACCCCGACGAGTCCGGTGCCACCGCGCTGAGCAAGGAGCTGCGCGCGGTGATGGGCGCTGCTCTGGCTGGCGCGCCGAGCTCGGCTGACCCGGCTGACTCAGCTGGCTCGACTGATCCCGGCACCGCGTCCGATCACGCCGTGGAGGAGGACGACGAGGTGAAGCGAGCGAGGGAAGCCCGTGAGCGCAAGGCTCGCGAAGCGGCAGCTCGTTGAGCCGGACTACTGGACCTGTCCGCACGGCGTACGGGTCCGGCCCGAGCCGGCGCTGACCTACGGTCCCGAGGTCGCGGACGTCTGCGCCCAGGCCGGCTTCCCTCCAGATCCCCAGCAGGAGCTCGGCCTCGACCTGGTGTTCGCGATCCGGTCGGACGGCGCGCCGGCGAGCTTCGCCTTCTGCGTGGTCTGCGCGAGGCAGAACCTCAAGTCGGGCCTCTTCCTGCAGTCGTCGATCGGCTGGCTGTTCGTCACCGAGGTGCCCGAGATCGCCTGGTCCGCCCACGAGTTGAAGACCTCGCTGGACGCCCAGGACGAGCTGTTCGAGATCCTGTCGTCCTCCTCGCTCTCGCGGTACCTGCCGGCCACCCAGAACGGCGGCAAGTACGACACCAACGGCAAGGAGCGCCAGGAGCTCAACACCGGTCAGACGGTGTGGTTCCAGACCCGGACCCGGGACGGCGGCCGCGGGCTGAAGAAGCCCAAGGTCATCATCGACGAGGCCTTCAAGTTCAAGAAGCGCACCGCGGACGCGCTGCTGCCGATCCTGCTGGCCCAGTACCACCCGCAGGTGCTCTACGGCTCGAGCGCTCCCCCGCTGGACCCCGACGCCGAGGCGCTGCGCGACCTGATCGACCGCGGGCGCAACCACAAGTCACCCGAGCTGTCCTACCTGGAGTGGCTGGCCCGACGCGAGCCGTGCGCGGACCCGGAGTGCACCCACCCCAAGGACGCCCTGGACCGCGGCATCGACTGCGCGTTGGACCGCCAGCACCTGCTGCTCCAGGCCAACCCGACCGTTCACCGCGACGCCGAGGGCAATCCCCTCGACACCGGCCGCATCACGATCCGCACACTGCGCAACCTGCGCCAGGAGCTCTCGCCGGAGGGCTACATGCGCGAGTGCCTCGGCTGGGAGGATCTGCCCACCGACGCCGGCGGACCACCGGCGATCAACGCGACGCGGTGGGCCAGCAAGGAGCTGCGCGACCCGAAGGCCCCCGCGCCGAAGCGGGCCTGCGTGGTGCTGTACACCGAGCCCGACCGGTCGGTGACCTCGATCGGCGTGGCCGGCCGCAACTCCGCGGGCGACCTGGTGATCCTCGAGCACACCGAGCCGGCCGGGTCGGGCGAGGCCTGGGTCATCGACCGGCTCAAGCGGGTTCGGGCCAACATCGAGGTGCTCGAGGTGGCCCTGCACCCCTCGACCGAGGCCAAGACCCTCATCCCGGCGCTGAACGCCGCCGAGATCGAGTGGCACAAGCTGGTGCACAACGACCTGTCCGGGGGCTGCTCGGCGCTGCTGACCAAGATCGCCGGCGGCGAGGTCACCCACCTCGGCCAGACCGCGCTCGACACCGCGGTGACCGTGGCCCGTACCCGTCAGGTCGGCCGCCAGGGCCGGTACTTCGACAGCCGCAACACGCCGATCCCGATCTCGCCGCTGGTCGCCACCTCGACCGCGCTGTACCGCTTCGAGCTCGCCGAGGCCGAGAAGGCGAAGACCTCGCCGCCCTCGCCGGAGTCGATCCCCGACAGCTCAGCCGAGTCGATCACCAACAGCAACACCAGCAACAACCTCGACGGCAACAGCGCCATCGACTGGGACACCGTCGCGTTCTGAGTCGCGTTCTGAGTCGCGTTCTGAGCCGACTCGATCCTGAAGGGAGGCAGCCATGACCGAGAGCCCTGTGGCTCCTGCCGAGCTGGCTCCCGTGACCGCGCCCAGCCGCGAGCTCGGTGCCGCGGTGACCACGACCCAGACCGGGTGGTGGGACGACCTGGCCGCCGAGCGCGTCCCGGAGCTGCGCTGGCCCGCGGCGTACGACGTGTACGACCAGATGGCCGACAACCCGCAGGTCTCCTCGGTCTTCCAGGCCGTGCTGATGCCCATCCTGCGCACCGGCTGGCGTATCGACGGCACCGGCTGCGACGCGGACGTGACCGCGCACGTCGCCGGCGATCTGGGCCTGCCGATCCTCGGTCAGGACAAGACCCCCGACACAGGCAACGCCGAGGAGCGCTTCTCGTGGGGCGAGCACCTCGAGGTCGCCGGTGAGGAGGTGCTGCGCTACGGCCACAGCTTCTACGAGCAGAAGGCGGCCTGGGGCGACGACGAGCGCTGGCACCTGGTCAAGCTCGGCTGGCGGCCCGGCCGGACCATCAGCAAGATCAACATCGCCCGCGACGGCGGCCTGGTCTCGCTGGAGCAGACCCTGATCTCCAGCCTGGTCACCGGCACCCCGGGCCCTGTCCGTCTCCCGGTCGGGCGGGTGGTGGCCTACGTCCGTGGCCGCAAGGGCGGCAACTGGCGCGGCCGCTCCCTGCTGCGTCCGGCCTACACGCCGTGGCTGCTGAACAACCGCGCCATGCGCGTGGAGATGACGCTCATCGAGCGTGCCGGCAGTCCGCTCTACGTCTACGAGGCCGCCGAGAACGAGAAGGACCTCTCCGCCGGCAAGACGATCGCCACCGAGGCGCGTTCCGGCCAGAGTGCCGGCGCCGCGATCCCGAACGGCGCCAGCCTCGAGCCCAAGGGCTACACCGGCACCCTGCCCGACGTCGACAAGGTCAAGCGCTACAACGACGAGCAGATCGCCCGCGCCGTGCTGGCCCACTTCTTGAACTTGGGAACGATGACCGGCTCCTGGGCGCTCGGCTCGACGTTCGCCGACTTTTTCACCCTCAGCCTGCAGGCGGTCGCCGGCGACATCGCGCGCACCGCCTCGCGCCACATCATCCGCGACCTCGTGCACTGGAACTGGCCCGGCGCCCGGGCACCGCGGCTGGTGTTCGACGAGATCGGCTCGAACCAGGAGTCGATCGTCGCGGCGATCGCCACCCTCGTCGGTGCCGGGGTGCTCAAGCCCGACGAGCCCCTGGAGCAGTTCATCCGTACGGCGCTGGGCCTGCCGGCGCGCGGCGCCAGTGCACCCCTGGAGGAGACCGCATGAGACTCATCGACCTGACCGGGCACAGCTTCAACCGCCTGACGACGATCGACCGGATCGACAACGACGGCGACTATGAGCCCGGCAATTGCCGATGGGCTACGGCGAGCGAGCAACAGCGCAATCAGCGCAGGCGAGAGGTGGCCGCATGACCAAGATGGGGCGTTACCGCTACTGGGGCGACCAGAAGCCCGACACAAGCCGCCCGCTCCTGAGCGTCACCCGGCCCCAGGAGGCGGTCTCCGCCACGGCGCGCACCGCTCCTGTCGAGCAGCCGTCGAGGACGGGCACACTGCGGATCTACGGGCCGGTCGACTCCTGGGGCGGCTGGTGGGGCGTCTCCTCGAAGGAGGTCGCGCAGGCTCTCGATCTGCTCGGCGACGCCGACCGGATCATCGTCCGCGTCAACTCCCCCGGCGGCGAGTCCGCCGAGGGCCGCGCGATCGTCAACCTGCTCCGCGCACACAGCGCGGAGATCATCACCGTGGTCGACGGCGCGGCGTATTCCGCCGCTTCCTACATCGCGGCCTGCGGCGATGACAGCGTTATGAGCCCCGGCACCACGCTGATGATCCACGACACCAGCACCTTCCTCTACGGCAACGCCGACGCCATGCGGAAGGCCGCCGACACCCTCGACGTGCTCTCCAACAGCGGTGCCGAGCTCTACGCCGAGATCGCTGGCGGCACGGTTGAGGAGTGGCGCGAGCTTCAGAAGGCCGAGACCTGGTATACGGCCGCGAGCGCCGTCGAGTCGGGCCTCATGAAGCGCGTCGCCACCGTGCCCGACGTCGGCCAGGCAGAGACCGCGGGCGACGACACTCCGGAGCCGGTCGACCCCGACGACATCGAGGAGCGGGCTCGCGCGAGTTACGACCTCTCGCTGTTCGACAAGGCCCCCGAGGGCCTGACCCCCAAGCCCCCGACCGCGTCCGCGGGCGGGTCCACCCCCGAAGGAGAGGAGTCGGCCGTGGCTTTCAGCGACGCCGGAACCAACACCCTGCGGACCAGGCTCGGCGTCGCCGAGGACGCGGACGAGGCCACCATTCTGGCGGCCCTCGACGAGGCCCTCGACGAGCGCGCGGAGCCCGATCCGTCCCTCAGCGCGGAGGTGCCCCAGGGGCACACCGTCATCGCCAGCGCCGAGCTGGAGACCCTGCGCGCCGGCGCGCGTGCGGGCGCCGCGGCCGCCGCCACGCTGCACGAGCGCGACCGCGAGGCGTTCCTCGACGCCAACCGGGCCAAGTACCCCACCGGCCTGCGGGACGCCTGGTCCCAGCAGTACGACCTCGACCCCGCTGCCGCCTCGGCGGCGCTGAGCGCGATGCCGGACATCATCCCCGTGACCGAGACCGGGCACGCCAACGAGGACGACGCCGAGGCGTCGGTCTCCGACGACCCGCACTACCAGAACTGGAGGTTCTGACATGGCCGGCATCCCCGTCCGCACCCAGGGCGGCCCGCAGTCCTACGACGTCGCCGAGGCCATCACGGGCGGTCAGCTCGTCGAGGCCCGCGACGACTCGCAGGTCGGCGTCGCCGCCGCCGACAGCACCACGGTGCTCGGCGTCGCGCTGAACGACGCGGTCACGGCCGCCTCGATCAGCACCGGCGTCGACGCCAACAACGTGCTCAACGCCGCGCCGCTCCCGACCCGCGCCGTGGTGGCCAAGTCCGGCCACGAGGTGGCCCTCACCTACGCCGCCGACGCCGACTTCGGGCAGCGACTCAAGGCCGCCGCCGCCGGCGCGGTCACCCCGTTCGTGTCCGGCACCGACACCGACCCCGCACTTGTCGTGGCGATTTGCACGGAGCCGGCCGGCGTCACCGTCGCGACCAAGGCCACCGGGCTCGCCCGGATTCTCTGAGGAAGGAGCCCAGACATGGTTACCAAGATCGTGACCGTCAACGACGGCTACAAGGTCACCGTCAGCGACATCCTCGGCAACCCGATGTGGCTGCCGACCCGGGTCATCGAGCTGCTGCAGAACGCCTTCATCGAGGAGACCCTGCTCCGCGACGCCGGTGACAGCATCAACGGCCTGGTCGCCTTCGAGAAGTCGCGCCCGCTCTACTTCGACGACGACCCGGCCGAGATCGGTGAGTTCGAGGAGATCCCGGTCGCCGCCGGCGGCAAGGGCACTCCGGCCATGGCCATCGGCGTGGAGAACGCACTCGGCATCCGGATCTCGCGCAGGATGCGGGACGAGAACAAGACCGGTGAGGTCAACGACCAGATCATCCAGCTGGTCAACACCTTCATCCGGTCCCGGGCCCGTGCCCTGCGAGCGCTGCTGCAGGACGACACCATCCCCACCATCGCCGCCTCGGCCGCGTGGGACACCTCCAGCGGCAAGCCCCGCAGTGACATCGCCCAGGCGCAGGAGACCATCGCATCGGCGTCCGTCTCCGGCGACACCGACGCCGAGGACGAGTTCGGCTTCAGCGCCGACACGACGGTGCTGCCGAGCTCGATCAAGCCGATCCTGATGGACAACGACAACTTCCTGTCGGTGTACAAGGACAGCCTGTCCAGCCAGGACATTCGCTACACCGGCAAGCTGGAGCGCGACATCATGGGCATGGCGGCCCTGGAGGCCCGGCACTGGCCCCAGGACCGGGTGCTCGTCCTCGAGCGCGGCACGGTCGGCTTCTACAGCGACTCGCGGCCCCTGGAGTCCACCGGGCTCTACCCGGAGGGCAACGGCCCGAACGGCGGCCCGCGCCAGGCCTGGCGCTCGGACACCTCGGCCAAGCGCACCATGGGGGTCGACCAGCCGCTCGCCGCGTGCTGGATCACCGGGGTGGTGACCCCGTGAGCGGACGCATCGACCTGAGCCAGGTCAAGGCCGGCGACTACGAGCTGGTCGCGCACCGCTGGCGCCAGATCACCAGCAAGCCGGGCGAGCCCTACGACTACGTCACCCACCGCAAGGGCGCCGTGGTCACACTCAACGTCGAGGAGGCCCGGCGGCTGGTCAAGGCCGGCGCCGTCAAGCCCGTCGAGGCTGCGGACTCGGCCACGGACTCGACTGCGGACTCGACTGCGGACTCGACTGCGGACTCGACTGATGCCGGGGTCCCGTCCGGCAGCGTCGACGACGTCTTGGCGTGGGTCGGCGAGGACACCGACCGCGCCCAGGCCGCGCTCGACGCCGAGCAGGCCAAGGACAAGCCGCGCTCCACCCTCGTCGAGGCGCTGACCGCGATCCTCGACGCCGCGCAGGCCGTGACCGCGTCCGGGTCCTGAGAGGCGGCCCCAGATGACGACGCTCTTCACCGCCGACGACCTCACCAGCTGGCTGCACAAGCCCGTGACCGAGGCCGACGCGACGGTGGCCGAGCGCGTCGTCTGGGGCTGGCTCAAGCCGATCCTCAAGCTCGACGAGCGCCCCGACCCGGTGCCCGACGAGCTGTTCGGCTGGGCGATCGAGCTCGGCGGGATCGCGCACGAGAATCCCGGCGGGTTCACCACCAACACCTCAGGCCCGTTCAGCGTGCAGTTCGACGCCGCCCGGCGAACGGCGATCCTCGAGGAGGTAGCCCAGTCGGTGGGCGCCGGCAAGCCCACGGGATCGTTCCCGCCGCCCCAGCGCTTCCCCGACCCGGCGCTGCCCGATCTCCCCGATCGATTCGGCTGTTGGTGACGTCGTGACCACCTTGCAGGTCAAGCGCCGCCAGATCGGCGCCCTGGACGCCCACAACAACCCCGTGGTGACCTACGCCGACCCGGTCGACTGGGAGGTGTGGGACATCGCCCCGGGCGCCTCAGCCGAGCCCTGGCGCACCAACCGGGACCTCTCGCTGATCCTGTGGACGATCTACGCCCCCAACGACGACTCGCTGCCCGGCGAGCTCGACCGGGTTGTGCTCGACGACGTGGACTACGACGTCGAGGGCCGCGCCGGCGACTGGACCCGCGGTCGCTGGTACCAGCCGACCGCCGGCGCCGTGGTCGAGCTCAAGCGCGCAGAGGGCTGAAGGAGACCACCATGGCCAAGAACGGCACCATCACCGGCCTGAAGTTCGACGAGGCGGCCATCAAGAAGCTGCTCAGCTCCGAAGAGGTCCAAGACGACCTCAACCGCCGTGGCCAGGCCATCGCGGACGCCTGCAACGCCGACTCCAGCTGGGGCGGCTACGAGTCCGGCCCGGTCGACGGCGCCGAGGTGGCCAGCGTGAACGTGTGGTCCATCGGCGAGAACGACGACGAGGCCCGCCGGCAGCGCCTCATCCGGTTCATGGACGCCGGAGCATGACGCCGTGAGTGAGCCGATCCTGGCCCCGGTCGACATCGAGACCGCGGTCTGTGACCTGTTGACCACCAAGACCGGTCTCACCTTCGCCACCCGCGTCCCCAACCCGCGGCCGTCCGGCGAGGCCTACGGGCGCGTCACCCGATCCGGCGGCAGCCCCCGCAACCTCATCCAGTCCGACCCCCGCGTGCTCGTCGAGTGCTGGGCGCCGGACGACGTCGCCGCCTTCGACCTCGCGCGCCTGGCCTACGGCCACCTGTGGGCCAACTACGGCGGCTCCGGCGTCTGGGGCGGCCGGATCTCGCTGACCGAGCCGGTCAACTACCCCGACCCCGACACGGCCAGCCCGCGGTACCAGTTCATCGCCACCATCACCACCGACCTGGAGGAGCTCGAATGACCACCACCACCAAGAAGGCCGACAGCACCGACAGCGCTGACAGCACCGACAGCACTGCCAGCGCTGAGAAGGCCAGTACGGCCAGCACTGAGACCGTGCAGGTCGTCCACCCGATCTTCGGCGAGAAGGTCACCAAGACCGTCCCCGCGAGCAAGCTCGCCGAGTGGGTCGCACAGGGCTGGGTCGAGGGCAAGTAGCCACCCCACCAGCCACCCAGGATTCTCCCGCTCAGGCGACCGCCGGCGGACAGGGCTAGCACCCAACCAGAGAGGAACGCCTGATGGCCACTCCCACCACCGCTGCCGTCGCGGCCTGGTCGCCTGACAAGGTCGCGGGCGGCATCGCCTACCTGCCGCCGGGCACGGCCCTGCCCACCGACGCCTCGACCGCGCTCCCCGCCGCTGCGGTCGCCCTCGGCTACGTCTCCGAGGACGGCATCGCCGACGCCTCCGACGCGGCCTCGACCGACGACACCGTGGCCTGGGGCGGCGATGTGGTCGCCACCCTGACCTCGACCAAGCGCGTCGCCCGCTTCACCGCGAAGCTGCTCGGCGTCTTGGACTCCGACGTGCTGCAGTACACCTTCGGCGACGACCAGGTCACCGTCACGGCGGCCACCGAGTCGACCCCGACCAAGATCGCGGTCGCGGAGAACGGCACCGACCCCAAGAGCGGCATCATCGTCATCACCGGGTTCTACGGCGGCAAGCTCGCCCGCATCGTGGTGCCGAACGCCTCGGCCATCCTCAACTCCGAGGACCCGATGGTGCACTCGGCCGTCTCCGGGCTCGAGGTGCAGGTCACCTGCCTGCCCGACGAGCTCGGCAACGTCCGCTACCGCTACTACGAGCTCGACGACGCCACCGGCTGATCGCCGCCTCACAGCACCCGGTGCGGCGGTCCGTCCGCTAGCCCGCCGCCGCACCGGGCCACCACATCAACACACCAGCACAGGGCCGGCAACCGCACGAGAGGGCTAGCGCCATGGGCAAGCAACAGACCAGCAAGACCGGCAGGACCATCGAGGAGATCAAGGCCGACGCCGACCTCTCCGGACTACCGGACGGGACCCGCGAGGTACTGGAGGCCGCCACCACGGTCCCGGCCGGCGTGAAGATGCCGGCCGACCGGAAGCCCAAGAGGGCCGGCGCGTCCGATCCGGACCAGCGCGTCGTGACGATCGACGGCCACGACTACACGATCCTCCCCGAAGCCGCCGACGACTTCGAGCTGCTCGACGACCTGGCGCGCATCGACGACGAGGACGCCACCCGCATCCCGTCCGTCCTGCGCCGGCTTCTGGGCGCCGAGCAGATGAGGGTCGCGATGCGGAACCTGCGGGACCCGGAGACCGGGCGTGTCGGCGTCGAGGCGGGCGTAACCTTCGTGGCCGAGGTGATCAAGGGGCTCGACCCAAACTCCTGATGCTCGCGAGGCTCCTCTCCGAGCACCGCGGGCCACTCGCCGCCGACCTCCGGCGTTACTACAACCTCACCCTGGCCCACCTCGCCGACTACGGCATACCGGCCCGGGAGATCGCCGACTACGTCGCACACCTGCCCTACGACGCCGCCACGCGGCGCGCCCTCGACGACGACTGGTGGATCACCCCCGAGATCGCGTTCCAGCGCCTGATCGAGCTCGACCTACGCGTGCTCGCCTGGCAACGAACCGAGGACGGCCAGAAGGGCCGCAACCCACCGAAGCCCTTGGCGATCACGCAGGCCGAGCGGACCGCCGAGCGCAAGAAGCGCGCCGATAACTGGGTCGACTTCGACGTCGTCCCGATCGAGCAGATGGCGAAGGCCCTCAACTGGCCGCTCCCCAAGATCGCATAGCCGACGCAGCCGGCTCGCCGCGGCGAGTCGTGGCCCTGAACTGAATAGAGGAGGTGCCCGTGAGCGGTGTCGATCTGGCTACGGCCTACATCAACCTCACCGCCCGGCTGGACACCTCCAGCACGGAGCTCACTCGGCAGCTCGACAGCGTCGGCCGTGACGCCGGTACCCGACTGAGCAGGGGCATCGAATCCTCGGCGAGCAAGTCGGGAAAGCGGTATGGCTCGAAGTTCATAGCTGCGCTCAAGTCTCCGCTGGGAGCGATCACCGGACTGATGGGTGGTATCGGCATCGCC
Source organism: Nocardioides sp. (assembly GCF_047606145.1). GTDB lineage: Bacteria > Actinomycetota > Actinomycetes > Propionibacteriales > Nocardioidaceae > Nocardioides. The sequence goes on from NZ_JASGET010000010.1 coordinate 46,949, forward strand.
AGCGTGGTGAAGGACTCGGTCAACCTCGAGGCCGCCTTCTCCAAGACCATGGCGCAGGTCCAGGTCTCGACCAACGCCGGCGGCAGCGCCATGGACAAGATGCGCAAACTGGCGATGAAGCTCGGCGCAGACACCGTGTTCTCGGCCAACGAGGCGGCCGACGCAATGCTCGAGCTGGGCAAGGCCGGCATCTCGACCAAGGACATCATGGGCGGCGGCCTGAGCGGCACCCTCACCCTCGCTGCCGCGGGCGGCACCAGCCTTGCCACCGCGGCCACCATCGCCTCGAACGCGATGAACACGTTCAACCTCAAAGGCCGCGACATGAACAAGATCGCGGCGGCTCTCGCCGGCGGCGCCAACGCGTCCTCGGCCTCCGTGGAGTCTCTTGGCCAGGGCCTGCAGCAGGTCGGCCCTGGTGCGAAGAACGCCGGCCTCTCGCTGCAGGAGACCGTGGCAGCGCTCTCGGCCTTCGACGCCGCTGGCATCAAGGGCTCCGACGCTGGTACGTCGCTGAAGACGATGCTGACCAGGTTGCAGCCCTCCACGAAGGCCGCACTCAACTCGATGAAGTCCCTGGGCCTGTACTCGGAGAAGACCGGATCGGCGTTCCTGAACACCAACGGCTCGTTCAAGTCGCTGACTCAGATCTCGGGTCTGCTGCAGAAGAAGCTCGGCAGCCTGACCGATGCGGAGAAGCAGCAGGCGTTGACTCAGATCTTCGGATCGGACGCCTCTCGCGCAGCCACGGTGCTGATGAACGAGGGGACCAAGGGGATCCGGAAGTACATCAAGGCCACCTACGACCAGAGCGCCGCCCAGAAGATGGCCAAGGCCAACATGTCCGGCACCGCCGGCGCAATGGAGCAGCTCTCGGGCGCCGTCGAGACCGCCGAGCTCGCGCTCGGTCAGGCCCTTGCGCCGACCGTCCAGCAGGTAGCCAAGTGGCTCTCGAACGTCCTGCTGCCGGCGGTCACCATCTTCATCACCCAGATGCAGAAGGGCACCGGCGCCGGCGGCCAGTTCCGGGACATCTTCGTCGATCTGTGGCAGACGCTGCAGCCCATCGGCGGATTCCTGGTGAAGACCGTCGTCCCGGGGATCGAGGCGCTCTTCTCCGCGATCACCGGGGGCCACGGCGGCGAGGTCGCGGCCAAGGGGATGGCCGGTGCGCTCGCCACCCTCGCGGCGGTGAAGATCGGCAACAGCGTCGTCGACGGCGTCAAGGGCGTGGCCTCCACACTGAGCGACACCAAGGACAAGGTCCTCGGTTTTCGCGACGGTCTGCTCGAGGCCAAAGACAAGGTCATCGGCTTCAAGGACGACCTGGTCGAGGTCGGCGGCCAGCTCCGAGCGCTGCCCGGCCAGATCTCAGCTGGCGCGCAGGCGCTCGTCACCCAGGGCAAGGCCTTCGTCTCGGCCACCCGTACGGCGGCGCTCTGGGTGGCCACCCAGGTGCGCGCAACAGCCGCGGCCGCGGCGCAGGTCGTCTCGCTCGTTGCGCAGAAGGTGGCCATGGTCGCCACTGCGGCGGCCACCAAGGCGTACGCCGCGGCGCAGTGGCTGCTCAATGCCGCCATGAGCGCCAACCCACTGCTTCTGGTGGTCGCCGGCCTTGCCGCCGTGGGCGCCGCGCTGGTGCTGGCCTACAAGAAGTCGGCCACCTTCCGTGCGATCGTGCAGGCCGCCTTCGCCGGGGTGAAGAAGGCCGCCCAGTCGGTCGCCGCCTTCTTCTCCAAGACGATCCCGGCCACCTGGAACAAGGTCACCAGCGTCACCAAGGCCGGGGCCAACGCGGTCAAGAACGCGGTCACCAAGGGCTTCAAGGCCGTGCAGTCAGCCGTCTCCTCCGTGCTCGGCTGGATCAGGTCCCACTGGGCCACCATCGTCTCCATCCTGACCGGCCCGGTCGGCGCCGCCGTGATCCTGGTCGTGAGGAACTGGGACAAGATCACCGCCGGCGCCCAGCGGGTGATCGGCGGCGTCAAGTCCGCCTTCGGCAAGGTCGTCTCGTTCGTGAAGTCGATCCCGGGCCGGATCAAGAGCGCGCTGGGCAACCTCGGCAACCTGCTCTACGGCGCGGGCGTCTCGCTGATCACCGGCTTCATCAACGGCATCAAGTCCAAGATCGGCGACGTCGCCAGCACCCTGGGCGGCATCACCAACAAGCTGACCTCGTGGAAGGGCCCGCCGAAGCGGGACGCCCGGATCCTGACCCCGGCCGGCCGCATGATCATGCAGGGCCTGGTGACCGGCATCACGCAGGGCGTGCCCGGGCTCAAGGACACCCTGAGCAAGGTCACCGACGCGATCACCACGGTCACCGAGAAGCGGCTGAACCACATCGAGAAGCTGCTCAAGAACAAGAAGATCAGCAAGGCCGCCGCGAAGAGCATGCGCGAGGCCGCCAACGCCAGCGCCAACTCGATGAAGGCGTGGGTGCGGTCCACCAAGACGAGCCTGACCGCGATCGCGAAGCAGTACGCCGCGCACGCGAAGACGCTGGCCAAGCTCAAGGATTCCTACAAGGACATGGTCTCCTCGGTGAAGTCGAGCCTGACCGGCGAGCTCGACCTGTCCTCGGCGCTGACTACCACGACGAACTCGTTCGGCTTCAGCTCCACCACCACCTCGTTCACCGCGGTAGCCTCGGTGGTCTCCGGCCTGGCCGCCCGGATCAAGCAGGTCACGAGCCTGATGCGCAAGGCGCTGGCCGCCGGCATCCCCAAGGGGCTCGTGCAGGAGGTGCTGAACCTTGGCACCGACGAGGCGATCCCCGTCTTCAAGGCGCTGCTGACCGGCTCGAAGTCCCAGATCAAGAGCCTCAAGGCCGACTACTCCGCGATCAGCTCCGGAGCCACAACCGCGGGGAAGGTTCTCGCGAACGCCTTCTACGGCACCGGGATCGCCGCCCAGCAGGGCATCCTCAAGGGCTTGTTGAAGACCGCCACCATCAAGGCGGCAGCCAAGAAGCTGGCCAAGCACCTGACCAAGGCCGTCCGCGAGGCGCTCGGGATCCACTCCCCCTCGCGGCTGCTGTACAAGCAGGTCGGCACCCCGTCCGGCCAGGGCACCATGGACGGCATGGTCGACACGATCGTCGATCAGTCCGATCGGGTCGCCGCAGCTCTGACGTCCACCTCGGTCGCCGCGCCGGCCGCCAGCTCGACAGCGAGCAGCACCAGCAGCGACGCCGCTCTGGCCTCGGCGCTGAGCCGGCTCACGCTGAACGTGAAGCTCGGCGCGGACAAGCGCACCAAGGCCCAGTGGTATCTCGACGGCAAGGTCTTCGCGGAGGCACTGGGATGATCGCCACACAGTCGCCGTACTGGCTGCGGCTCAACGGGCTGTGGGTGCACCTCGAGGGCGTGACCCCGGGCGTCGACGTCGCGATGGCGCGCCCCTCGTCCTCGTTCATCAGTACGGACGGCTACCAGATCTGGCAGCGTGCTCCCCGTGGCCCGCGGTCATGGGAGCTGAACTACACCTACGCCACGCCGGACGCCATCGCCGCGCTCCAGGCCGCGGCCGCGGGTGTCGGCGGGTCGACGGACACCCTGCTGCTCGACACGACGATGAGCGCGCAGAACATGCTCGCACCCGAGGACTGCTGGGGCGACGGCGCGGCAGGCTGGGCACTCGGCGCAGGCGTCTACATCGACGGCATCCCGCTCGACACCGGCGTCTCGTGGGAGATCTCGTGCCGCGCCGACACCACCTACTTCTTCGGCGTCGTGACCGACCACTCCGTGGGCACCACGGTCGGCAGCATCACCGACACGGACGGCGACACCGATGTGACGCTCACGCGCCAGTCGGGCAACCCCGGCGTCTCGGCGAGCTTCACGACGCTGGCCGACACCACCATCACCGTCACCCTCGCCGCGGCCGCGGGCAAGACGGCGTGGGGCCCGATCTTCGCCGAGACCGCCACCACGCCCACGGCGTTCGTGATCGGTCAGGGCACCCCGTGCCCGGTCGCGATCGTCGACCCCGACATCACGGTCAACCGCGCCTGGTACGGCGGCAACACGGCGGGTGAGACCTCATGGGCCGACTACTCGGTGACGATCCAGGAGGTGGCTGCACAGTGAAGCAGATCAAGGGCTACACCATCGCGGCGTCCGGCAGCCCGGCCACGATCCCCGCCCTCCCGGTCAAGGCCTTCGCCGCCGACGCCTTCGGCATGACGATGACCGCCTACGTCGAGGTCACCCTGGACGATTCCGGCGACGTCACCGACACCGACACAGTGCTCGTCCAGGCCGTGTCCCCGGAGCAGGGCATCTCGGCCGACTGGACCTGGCTGGCCGCGACCGGAGACGGCAAGCGGCACCTGTACCAGGTCGAGGAGTCGGGGAGTGCCTAGTGCGCTCCCGGCGTCCTGGCCGGCCTCCGCGCCGGTCCAGACGCTCCCCGCCGTCTACGTGACCCTGCCGAACCTCGGCACCCTCGCGGTCTCGTCGTGGTCGCTCGACCGTGAGTTGCAGGGGTCGCTGTTCCCGGGCAACGTGCGCGGCATGTCCGGCCTGTCGATCGGGTCGGGCAGCGTCACGATCAAGCACGGAGACAGCACCGGCCGGTACACGCCGTGGGCACCATCGGGTAGCACCCGCAAGGTCGAGACGGGCGGCGACGCGTCCTGGTTCGTCTCCTACGACGGGCCCGATGCCGCGGACGTCATGAGCCTCGGCGCCTGGCAGGTCGGTGCCGCTTCGGGCGCCCTGACCGGAGCCGTCTCCGAGGTGGAGCTGCTGGAGAAGTCCTACGTCGGCAAGGTGCTCCCGGCCAGCATCAGCCAGGGGCCGCTCGTCAACACGACGTTCTACCTGCCGTCCTTCGACCAGGTGGTCCTCGTCGACATGCTGGCGAGGGCCCTCGGGTTCTACTCGACGCCCCCGACCGTCGAGTCGTCGCTCTACAACGCCTCCATGTGCGGGTTCGCGGGGTCGTACAAGGGTTATGGCGGCGCTGGTTTCATCTCGCTCCCGTCCGACGTCGAATGGGTCACGAGCAGTGGCGCGCTGGGGGCGTACTCGGCGACGACACGCATCGACTTCGAAGGAGACCTCTACGACGGGTCTCTCGACTCGCCGACCGTGACGACCGACTCGTACTACATCACCGCCGATGTCGCCGCCGGCGGCGTCGCGTTCATGTTCTGGAACTCCGGCGCCACCGACCCTGGATGGGCCGCCGGCATGGCCGGGTTCGTCTACGTCAACCCGGTCACCGGCGAGTTCCGGGTGTCCGCGGACGGCAGCACCTACACCTCGGGCACGTGGACCCCCGGCGCGGACAGCGACCTGCCGAACCGCGTACAGATCGAGATGCAGCGCATCGGCGCCACCGGTGCATGGACCGGCTACAAGGGCCGCGTCCGCTCCGCCGACGACGACAGCGCCTGGAGCGCCTGGGTCACCCACTCGGCATCGAGCAGCATCGACCAGTTCCAGTTCTTCTACGGCATGATCAACGCGGGCTCGACAGTCTCCGGAGTCCAGCTCCACACCGAGCTGGACGAGGCGGTGTGGCAGCCGCGGACGGCGTCGCTGGAGATGCTCGGCGGCACGCTCGCAACCCCCTACCTGGACTCCAGCCTGACCCTGTGGGACACCCTCCAGGGGCTCGTGGCCGCCTGGTGCGGTGCCGCCTGGGTCGGGGCCGATGGGGTCCTGTACGTCAAGAACAAGGAGTCGATGGCCGGGCTCGGCGCCACCGCGACGGCGTTCGACGTGGGCACCCTGGCCGAGGACGTGCCGTGGTCGCTCGACCCCGACGACACCGCCGACCGGCTCGAGGTCACCTACAACCCGGCCACCGTGATCACCGTCGCCGAGGACCCCTCGCCGTACTGGCCCATCGCCTGGAGCAGCGACGGCGTGGTCACGATCCCCGCCAAGAAGACCGTGACCGTGCTGGCCACGCTGGACGCGTGGGCGAACGTCGCGCCGCTGGAGTTCACCTGGCGTTTCGCGGAGGACGCCGACAGCGTGGCCACGGGGATCATCGGCCTGAACACCGCATCGGACGGCACCGGGTCGACGTCGCAGAACGTCTCGATCACCGTCACCGCGCCCACCACCGGCACGGCCCAGATCAAGATCAAGAACCAGACCTCCACCGACCTCTACACCGTGGACGCCAACGGCGACCCCTGCCTGTACCTGACGCCGGCCTACGTGGTGCGTCAGGCCGACACCGCGACGATCGCCCGCGGCCTCGACGCCGACGTCTCCGTCAACACGGTCACCGTCGACCTCGGGAAGTACGTGCAGACCACCGCCGACGCCGAGGAGATCGCCGACTTCATCTGGTCGCGGGTCTCGGCGCCGATGTGGAAGGCCTCCAGCGTCCACACCCAGCTCGACTGGACCCACGACATCGGCGACGTGCTCGCGCTCGTCCACGCGCGCACCGGCCTGGCACAGAAGGCCATCGTCTCCAAGGTCTCCTACGACGGCTCGGCCGGCCAGTACGACCAGACGCTCGACCTGGTGCTGCTGCCGCCCACCTGGGCCGACTTCGACACCGCCTGGGCCGCGTCCACCTGGGCCGACTTCGACACCGCCTGGGCCGCGTCCACCTGGGACGACTTCGACGACAACCCGACTGCATCACGGTAGACAGGAGCCTGACTCCGATGGCACTCGTAGCCTCCGGCATCCCCTCACGCGCCAACATCCAAGCCGCGATCGACGACGCGGTGACCGCCGCCGTCGCCAACCTGCCCACCATGATCCAGTCGGGGACCTCGAGCGCGGCCAGTTCGATCGCCGCGAGCTCGTATGCCGACGTGGCGGTCACCTTCACCACCGCGTTCGCGTCCACCCCGCTGGTGGTGGCCTCCTCGAAGTTCCAGTGGGTGATCGCCTCGATCTACTCCCAGTCCGCCACAGGCTTCACCGTCCGCCTGCGCAACCTCAACACCAGCACGGCGCAGACCAACGTGACCGCGAACTGGATCGCCGTAGGCAGCTCATGACCGAGCCGCCCAGCACCTCCGAGCTCGACCGGGTGATCCGGCAGCTCCGCGAGGACTGGCGCGACGACATCGCCCAGCTCCGCGGCGAGCTGCGCGACCGCGACGCCACCTTCACCGCGGCGCTCGCCAAGCTGGCCACCGAGGACTCCCTCGCAGCCGAGCGCCGTCGCTGGGAGGACCGCTACGTCGCGCTCGAGCAGAAGCTCAGCAACGAGAAGGCGGACCGCATCGAGGGCGACAAGGACCAGCAGCGCCAGCTCGACCGCTTCAAGACATGGCTGTTGACCGGCGTCGTGCCGGTCGTGGTCTCCATCGTGATGTTCATCCTCAACTACGTTCGGAGGCCGGGCTGATGGGCGACCGTCTACGCCTCGTCGTGATCCTGGTGCTCGCCGCCCTCGTCGGCGTGTGCATGTGGTGGGCCGTCACCTCGGTGCAGTCCCTGCGCCACCAGGTCGACGTCGGCAACCGCGACCGCGAGGATCTGCACCACCTGATCCTCGACCAGCAGAAGGCCCTCGACGAGGCCAACAAGCGCCTCAAGAAGGCCGGCGAGAAGCCCGTCGCCACCCCCAGCGCGTCGAGCAGCACCGATGCTGGTGACACCGGTGACACGGGCAGCAGCTCCTCGACAGACCTCACCGAGTCCGAGATCCGCGAGGCGGTGACCACCTACTGCGCCGGCGGCGCGTGCACGGCTCGGCCCACCACGGCGCAGATCCGGGCCGCGGTGCGGGCCTACTGCTCGGCCAGCGCATGCAAGGGCGCTACTGGCCAGAACGGCCAGAACGGTACCGATGGGCAGGACGGCACCGACTCGACCGTGGCCGGACCGAAGGGCGACACAGGCGCTACTGGTGCTCAAGGTGCTCAGGGCCCCGGTCCCACCGACGCGCAGATCGCGGCCGCCGTGGCCGACTACTGCTCGGGCGGCGCTTGCAAGGGCGAGAAGGGCGACACCGGAGCGACCGGTGCTGATGGCGCCGATGGCGCTGACGGTGCTGATGGGCAAGTCGTCGCCGGCGACGCCTCCTGCCCCTCGGGCCAGTACGTTTCGGCCGTCCACGTCTCCGCCGCCGGCGTGCTCACCGTGGACTGCACCGACCTGCCGACCGTGAGCGTCGGCCAGTAGCGCCCCACCCCAACCAACCCAGACCGGACCCCCGCTGTACCGGGACGCACAGCGGGGGTCTGTCACATCTCGCCGCATTCACCCGCGTCCTACCGCGCCCCAAGGAGAGTTATGACCGAGCATTCCTACAACGGCTGGCCGGCGTCGCCGACCTTGGCCACCCGGGTCATCACCCCGGTGTCCGGCGTCAGCTTCCGGGTCGCCGACAACCAGAACGTCGAGGACATCTTCACCTTCCTCGCCCAGTGGTACGACACCCACGTCGAGGCCCTCAAGGGCTCCGTGGCCGACGACTGGGGGTTCGCCTACCGGGCCAACAGGAACGACCCGGACGAGTTGAGCAACCACGCCTCGGGCTCGGCCCTGGACTTCAACGCAACCAAGCACCCCAACGGTGTGGCGATCTCCTCGACGTTCACCGCCGCGCAGATCCGCAAGTGCGACGCGCTGGAGGACTGCCTCGAGGTCGTGGCCTGGGGCGGCAACTACGTGCACACCGTCGACGGCATGCATTGGGAGATCGCGGTCGAGCCGGGCGGGCTGCAGGACGTCGGCGCCCGGATCCGGCAGAAGAAGATCGGCCCGGTCATCTGGATCCCCGACGACGGCAAGCCGGTCGACCTGTCGAACATGAAGTCCCAGTTCCGGCGGGCCGCCGGCGCCGAGAAGGGCAAGGTGACCCGGCACAACGGGGTCGGCGTCATCCAGACCTACCTCAACAAGCGCTACTCCGCCGGGCTGACCGTCGACGGCCTGGTCGGCGCCAAGACCCTCAACGCATGGGGCAGGCACGAGGCCAAGGTCGGCGGCCAGGGCCGGCCCCGCATCCCCGACCGCAAGTCCCTGGCCGCGCTCGCCAAGGGCCGGTTCGAGGTGAAGTCGTGAGCCCGGTCGCCGGCGGCAGGAAGGCCGCCCCCAGCACGCCGCGGCCGCGCAAGGCGATCACCTGCCGGTGGCTGCACTCCTCCGGCCGGTTCGACCGGCCCCAGAAGCGGCTGCGGCGCTGGCTCTACAGCTACCGGCTGCGGCGCTGCTCGGTGATCTCCGGCACCGAGGCCAAGGGTCGCACCAACGCGCTGTTCTCCACCCGGAACGCCGAGGAGTGGGACTACGCCCACTCCAAGGGCGCCGCCGGCGAGTGCTGGCTGACCTGGAAGCGCAACACCTGGGGCCAGCTCGGCGCGACGCGGGCGCCGGTGCTCTCGCAGGCCACCTACCGCCGTGTCGCGTCCTACGGCGGCGGCGAGACCCCGCCGTTCCGGGCGCTGCGGGTACGGCTGCGGGAGAAGCGGACCGGTCGCACGGTCATCTGCTACGTGGTGCACATGCCGCTGCACAACACCAAGCAGCGTGCCGAGGTGTGGGAGGCGGTCGCCGAAGGCCTGGTCGAGCTGGTCAACAAGGACCGGAAGGCCTACCCCGAGGCCGAGGTCGTGATCGTCGGCGACATCAACTACTCCTGGCGCAACAGCCACTTCCGCAAGCTGATGGTCAGACACATCGCGAAGCCGACCGGCACCACGGCCTCCTGGGACGGCGGACGTACGCCGCGCAAGGGCGGCACCATCGGCAGCCACGGGTCGCTGATCGACGTGCTGTTCACCTCCATCCGGATCCGCGGCTGCCGGCTGCTCCGCGACGACAACTCCTCGGACCACCGCCCGTTCATCACCACGCTGCGGCTCAAGCAGGCGTGATGGGCGACCTGTACTGGACCGGTCACGGCTGGGCCGACGAAGACACCGGCCAGCAGGTCATCGCCTACACGCCCGAGACGCAGCTGTCCTGCTGCAACACCACCTGGCACGCCGGTGAGCAGCTGGGGTCCATCCACTGCCCGATCTGCGGCCTGCCCGCCTACCCGAAGGAAACAGGTTCATGACTGCCCCGATCACTCAGATTCTCGCCAGCCTCAAGATGGTCGCCGCCCTGGTCGGCTCGGTGCTGACCGCCGTCTCGGCCACCACCCTGCCGGGGTCGACCGCGGTGTGGGTGTCGCTCGCGCTCGCGATCTGCACCGGCATCACGACCTACGTGGTCCCGAACATCGCCAGCGACACCAGCAGTGAGCCTGTGGAGGCCGCCGCGGCCGTCGACGGCACCTACACCATCACCGCGCTCACCACGGCCGCGGCGAAGGCCATGACGAAGGCCGAGCTCGTGGAGTACGTGTCCGCGGCATCCAGCTCCAGCGCGGCCGACTGACGCACGCGCCGCAGCCCTCGACTGCACCTCGATCGCACCTCAACTACACAGACCGGGCCCCGGTCCTGCCACCCCCCACGGCAGGGCCGGGGCCTCTTGTCATTTTCGCTGACCCCGCGACGGTCGCGGTGCCTCGGCCGGTCTGATGTGTTCGGCGCCGTACCAGTCCTGGGTCACCCGAATCTCAGAGCCCGCACCCGTCGAGTACGTCCACACCACGATCACCAACGCCTGCCAGCCAGGGCGCCCCGGCCGGCCCTTCTGCCACTCCAGCAAGATCCCCGGGCTGGGATCGAACCAGCTCCCCGACGAGTCCACCCAGACGTGCCGGGCCGCTGTCCTGCGCTCCATCCGTCGATCATAGAACGGGTGTTCGAACGCGCCGGCGCGCATCCCGCAGCCGCCGCAGCCGGCGAACCAGACCCGGTGCCACCGCCTCGGCCTCCGGGTCGTCCAGCAGCACCATCAATCGCTGGTAGTAGCGCGGCGCCGTCAGCCCCAGCTCGACCATCGCCGCGGTCTTCGCTCCCTCGTACTTCCAGCGGCGGGACTCCAGGTCCAGGATCTGCGCGTCGAGCTCGGTCATGGGGAGCAGGCTGCCACGCACCGCCGACAGGTTCAGGCGATCGCGTAGAGACTTGGCTACAGTAATGGCTACAAACGCGATGGAGGCCACCCCCTGAGAGGTGGCCTCCGAGCGTGGAGCTGAGGGGATTCGAACCCCTGGCCTTCTCATTGCGAACGAGACGCGCTACCAACTGCGCCACAGCCCCAAGCGAGGTGCAACGTTAGCACCCTGGCGAGCCGGGCAGAAATCAGGAGCCGCTGGCGCGGCGTTGCTCGGCCGCGCGCTGTCGCGCGGTGCGTTCGGCCTGCTCGGCCTCACGGGCGAGCGCGGAGTCGGAGGCGTTGCGACCCGAGCTCCACACGCCGGTGGAGTCCAGGTCGATGGTCCGCACCGTGCGGCGTGGCGCGGCCGGCTTGGAGACGTACGTCGGCAGCGGGGCCTGGACGGGATCCCAACGGCCGGCGCCGGTCTCGGCTGCGGCCATCACCTCGACCTGGCCGGTCTCGGCATCCATGGCCACGGCGTCCTCGTGGACCGCCGCCGACTCGTCCTGCTCGGCGGCCGCGGGCACGTGCTCGGCCTCGGTCCGATCGGCGGGGATGCGCACCATCGGCACGGCGCGCTCCTTCCGCACCATCAGCCGGCAGGCGACCAGCCAAGCGGCCAGGAGGAGCACCGGCGCGACGACTGCCAGCCTCGGCACGGTCCCCAGCGCGGCGACCACACCGGTGCCGACCAGCAGGACGAGCAGGACCGCGAGCACGTTCCGCCGTCGCCGGGTCGCTCGCCTGGCCGCCGCCCGACGGGCCTGCAGTTGGGCAGGGCTCAGCCGCGCCGGTACGTCGACGTACGCCGGTGCCTCCACAGCGGCCGCACCAGCCTCGGTGGCCTCGGCCGTCTGGGGTGCGGGCGGCTGCTGCGCCAGACGCGAGTCGCCCCGCGCGGTGACCAGGTCGGTCCTGCCCTTGGCCCCGGCCTCACGACGGGCGAGCACCCGCATCGACCGGCTCAGTCCCGAGACCGCCTTGCGACGCAGACCGTCCTCGTGATGCTCCAGCGCCTTCGGAATGAGATAGACGGCCCACGCCACGGCGAGGGCGACGAAGATCAGTGCGCTCGGGTCCACGTGTTGAAGGTTACGAGCGCCGACACACCCGCCCAGGGAGATGTCAAGGTGTGTCGCCAGACAACTTCTGTGGCTGATGTGATTTGTCGGCTCCGGCGCATTGATCTAGGTATGCAGCCGAATGGGCGCACCAGGCGCGGCAGGACCCACGAGGCGAGCAGCTAGGACGGGGCGGTACGAGTCAGCCGGTCGACCATCGAATCGGCGACCTCCTCGACCGTGATCGCGAAGACCCGGTGGTCCCGCCAGGCTCCGTCGATGTGCAGGAACCGGGGTGCGAAGCCGACCTCGGCGATGCCGAGCTTCTCCACCACGCGCAACGAGTTGGTGTTCTCCGGTCGGATGCAGATCTCGATGCGGTGCAGTCCTGCGGTGGTGAAGCAGTGGTCGATCACCAGAGCCACCGCCAGCGGCATCACGCCGCGGCCGGCGTACGCCTGGTCGATCCAGTAGCCGACCGAGGCGAACTGCGCCGAGCCGCGCACGATGTTGTTGACCGTGACCTGTCCGGCGAACGAGCCGTCCACGTCGATCGCGAACGGGTAGGTCTGCCCCGCCTTCGCCTGTCGGCGCAGCCGGCGGACGAGCTCGGCGAAGGTGGTCGCCCGGGCCGGGACGCCGGGTGGCACGGTGGCATCCCACGGGTGCAGCCATGCGGCCGAACGTCGCCGCGCCTCGGCCCATGCCCGGGCGTCACTGCGGGCCAACGGTCGCACCGTGACGGCGCCGTGGGAGAGCACCGCGGGCCAGCCCTTGTCCATGCCCACCCGGCTCACCTGTTCCCGTCCACCGGTACCCCCGGCACCAGCGTCATCGGTGATCGCTCCCCACGGCCTGCGCCGCCGCGTGCGTCAGCACCTCGCGCAGCACCTCGATCGCGTCCGCGACGCCGCCACGCGAGCCCGGGAGATTGACCACCACACAGGTCCCGGCCAGGCCGGCGAGGCCACGCGAGAGCATCGCGGTGGGCACGCCCTTGGCCACCCCGGCGGCGCGGATCGCCTCGGCGATCCCCGGCACCTCCCGATCCAGCAGGCGCCTGGTGACCTCCGGCGTCCGGTCGGTCGGGGTCAGCCCGGTGCCGCCGGTGGTGAGCACCACCCGGGCTCCGGCCGAGACCGCATCGGCGATCGCGGTGCCCACCGCCTCCCCGTCCGGTACGACGACCGGGCCGGTCGCCGCGAAGCCGAGCTCGGTCAGGAAGTCGACCAGGAGCGGCCCGGTGGCGTCCGGATAGACCCCGGCCGCGGCGCGGGTGGAGGCCACCACCACGGCAGCGCTGAGCGCCTGGCCTCCCGACGGGTCGGTCATCGGCGCCAGTCCCCCGACTTCCCGCCGGACTTCGACTCCAGCCGCACGTCGGTGATGGTCGCTCGCCGGTCGACCGCCTTGACCATGTCGATCACGGTGAGCCCGGCGACGCTGACCGCCGTCAGCGCTTCCATCTCGACACCCGTCCGATCGGCGGTGCGCACGGTGGCGGTGATCGCGACGGCGGCCGTCGGTGCGTCGCCGGCCGACCCGGTCTCGCCGCCCTCGGCCACCGCCGGGCCGTCGACCACCTCGAGTTCGATCTCCACCCCGGACAGCGACAGCGGATGGCACAGCGGGATCAGCTCGCCGGTTCGCTTGGTCGCCATGATGCCCGCCACCCGGGCCACGGCCAACGCGTCGCCCTTGGGCACGCCCTCGCCGCGCAGCAGCCGCGCGACCTCCGCGCTGATCAGCACGCGCCCGGTCGCGGTCGCGGTCCGGGCGGTGACCGGCTTGTCGGTGACATCGACCATCCGAGCCGCGCCGGCGGCGTCGAGGTGGGTCAGCCGAGGTTCGCTCATTGGTGCACCATCCGTGTGTCGGCGCTGATTGCAGCGGGTGTGTGGTGAGGCTTCCCGATGAACCGCCGGCCGGTGGCTGACCGCCCTGCTCGCTTGTCCGTGGAGGACCAGCATGAGATC
>NZ_JASGET010000011.1:0-63744 GCF_047606145.1 Nocardioides sp.
AAGCCGGCCTCCTCGAAGACGTGCCAGGCGTGGGTGAGCTCGGAGAGCCACAGACCGGTCCGATGATCGGGATCGTCGTAGTGGCCGACGTTCGTGACGACGTTCAAGATGCGCTTCGTCATGGCTGAGCTCTCCTCGGGGATCACCGTTGCTGGGTCGGCGCTAGCACGCGTTCAGGGAGAGATCCCAGGTCTGGCCGACCAGGTCCTGTCCGAAGCTGTGGTGGGGCTCCTGGCTGGTGAGTGTGAATCCTAGGCCCTGGTAGATCCTGCGGGCGGCCACGAGTACGTCGTTCGTCCACAGGGTCACGCGCTGGTAGCCGGCGGTTCTCGCGAAGTCGAGGCATTCGCGGACGAGCTCCGTGCCGGCCCCCAGGCCCCGCGCCCGCGGAGTCACCAGCAGGATCCGCAGCTTGGCGACCCCGGGACAGTCGCCGCGCACGAGGAAGACGCATCCGGCGCGCTTGCCGCCCACCTCGGCGATCCACCCGGCCTCGGTCCTCGGGTCGTGATCGGCGCCGTAGTCAGCGACGATCCGCGCGACCAGTGCCTCGAAGTCCGTGTTCCAGCCGAACTGCTCGGCGTACACCTCACCGTGCGCCTGGACGACCCACCCCAGGTCTCCCGGCCGGTCGGCGGGACGAACGAGGACCTTCCGCTCCGGCTCGTCGGACATCGGGGCTCCCTTCTCTCGTGACTGACACGACTGTTTCAGTTGAGTTATGCTAGCCCTGTGCCACCGGATTCGCCAGCGCCGTCTGCTCGGCAGACCGAGCTTCTGGAAGCCGCCTATCGATACGTCCTTGAGCATGGATTGGTGGACCTGTCGTTGCGGCCGCTCGCGACGGCGATCGGATCGAGTCCACGGGTGCTGATGTTCTTGTTCGGCAGCAAGGACGGGCTGGTCCGGGCGTTGCTCGATCGGGCGCGCACCGACGAGCTCCGGCTGCTCGACGGTCTCCGCGGCGTCGCCGACGCCTCCTCGTTCGGGCTCGCGGACGCCCTCGAGCAGGTGTGGGCATGGCTTGCCGACGAGCGACATCGGGCCCTGTTGCGGCTGTGGGTGGAGGCCTACTCGCGGTCGTTGATCGAACCCGAGGGTGCGTGGGCGGGTTTCGCCCAGGGCACGGTTCGGGAGTGGCTAGGGGTACTCGCCGAGTTCCAGCCCGCCCACGAGCGCGAGCTCGCCGCAGCCCAGTCCCAGCGGACCCTCGCGCTGGCGGTCTTGCGTGGCGGGTTGCTGGACCTGCTCGCCACCGGCGACGAGGAGAGGGTGGGGACCGCCGTCGCGTTGCGGCTCGGCGAGTTGCGCGGCGTGATCCGGCACGGATCGAGCAGTTTCCCGTCGGTGGGTGGCGGCCCCGGGTGAGCGCCGGGCACCGCTCGGCCCGGCACCGAGACGTTCAGCGCGTCACGCTTCGGCCCGCGAGCCGAGCAGCCGGTGGAGGCGGAGTGCCACCTGGATCTCCGCCTGGGTGCCGCTCTTGTTCCAGCCGGGGCCGAGCAGGTCGGTGACCCGCTGGACCCGTTTGTACGCCGTGTTGACATGGATGCTCAGCTCGTGGGCGACGGCTTGCAGGCTGGACGAGTTCCGCAGGTACGACTCGAGGGTGTCGAGCAGCTCCGTGCGATGGCGCTGGTCGTACGAGACGACGGGGCCGAGGGTCAGATCGACGAAGGCGCGCAGTCGCTCCGGCGACGGGTCGGTGGCCAGCAGCCCGGCGAACCCGAGGTCGGCGTGCGCGGCCACGGAGGTCTCCAGGCCGAGGTGGGTGACGGCAGCGCAGGCGAGGTCCGCCCGCCGGTAGGCCTCGGCGAGCCCCGCCGGTCCATCGGCCTGGTCGACGCCGGCATGCCACGAGCCTCCGGCCTCGCCGGGGGAGATCAGCTGATGGGCCACGTCGGTGGCGCTGATGTCGGGGGCGATCGCCACCACCCGGCCCCGGAACTCGCCGGCCACGCCGCCGTGCTCCCGGGCGATGCGGTGTGCCCGCGCGATCAGGGCGTCGCCTCGGTCCGACCCTCGTGCGACGACGACGCCCAGGTGGTTCGCTCGTCGCCACGACCGTATGACCGCCCGAGTCGAGGCATCGGGCGGGCCGGGCGGCGCCTCCACCAGGCCTGCGATGACCCGCTCGGCACTGCGGATGTCGCGCTCGTAGTCGGCCTGTTCGTTCGCCAGGAGCAACGCGCACAGCGCCGCGGCCCGCTCCACCGCATCGCGGTGGCGCACGCCGCCCTCGCCCTGATCGAGCACGAGCGTGGCGAGCACGACCCCGCCCACCGGGACCGTGCATCCGGTCAGGGAGATGCCGCGGTGCTCGACGGTCCACGGCTCCCGCTCGGCCGGGCTGTCGGACGGGAGCCCGGCCGGTGGAAAGTCCTCGGCGGAGGTGGAGAGGACGGAGCCGTCGCGGTCGAGGAGCGCGGCCCGGCCACCGAACGCGGTGGCGACCAGCGCGATCGCCGAGGCCACCTCGCCCTTGGCGAGGACGACCTCCGCCAGGCGGCGGTCCAGCTCAGCCGACCACTCCAGCTCGGCCACCCGTTCGTCGAGCTCGGCGTGCGCGGTGGCGAGCCGCTCCAGCTCCGTGCGTCGCAGGCTCTCCTCGTTCATCCGCTCCAGGGCGCGACCGGCCAGCGTCGCCATCGTCCGTAGGTCGTCGAGCTGGTCGCCGGTGACGGCGACAGGCGTACGCCACGACGCCAGCAGGGCCCCGACGGCGCGGCCCCGGTGGCGCAGCGGTACGCCGGCCATGGCCCGGATCCCGTCGCGGCGTACCCGCTCGTCGGCCTCGGGAGTGTGTTTGAGGGTGGCGTCGCGCAGGTAGTCCTCGCACACATAGGGTGCGTCGGCGTCGACGACCCGGCCGGTGACGCCGGTGCCCTGACGCGTCGGGTAGTCCCGCCACTCCCGGGAGATCTCGCCCTCGGACTTGCGGATCACCCGTTGGCTGGTGTCGGGATCGAAGCCGTAGTTCAGGTGGACGACGTCGCTGCCGACCAGTCGCCGTGCGGTCGCGATCACCTCCTCGAGGAGCTCGTCGGTCCGGGTGGCGGCGAGCAGCCGCTCCGTGGTCGCCAGCACGTCACGCTGTCGACGCTCCCGCCAGAGCAGGGCGCTCGACTGGTCACGGATCCGCGCCGCCACATCACGGACGGCGTCGAGGTCGCCGGTCGGAAGATGCGCCGCCAGTCGGCCGACGGCGTCGTCGAGGTCCGGTGCATCGGCCGGGCCGACGACCGACCGGAGCAGGTCACAGACGGCGGCCGAGAGGTTGTCCAACACCTCATCCTTCGCTCAATAGTGTGGTGGGGCACATTGTGGCCCACGGCGTACCACCCTAGCGTGATCGCGTGCCCGAGCCTCAGGCGAACCCGACGCCGACCTCCCCGCTTCCGCTCGGCGGGGTGCGCGTCCTGGACCTCACCCGGGCGCTCGCCGGCCCCTTCTGCACGGCGCTGCTGGGCGACCTCGGCGCGGACGTGGTCAAGGTCGAGAGTGCGGACCAGGGCGACGTCGTGCGCAGCTGGGGCCCCTTCGACGGCACCGAGAGCCTCTACTTCGTCGCGGCCAACCGCAACAAGCGCTCGCTCGCCGTGCGGCTGTGGTCGGAGGAGGGCCGGGCGCTGCTCCGGCGCCTGGTCCGCGCCTGCGACGTGGTGGTGGAGAACTTCCGCCCGGGCGTGCTGGCCGCGCTCGGGCTGGACGAGGAGTGGCTGAAGGAGCAGGCGCCCCAGGTGGTGGTCACCTCGATCAGCGGCTTCGGTCATGTCGGGCCGATGCGGAACGACCCGTGCTTCGACCAGGTGGCGCAGGGCATGAGCGGCTTCATGAGCCTGACCGGAACGGTGGAGTCGGGCCCGGTACGCGCCGGGGTGCCGCTGGCCGACATGCTGTCGGGTGTCTTCGCGGCCCTCGGCGTCTGCGCCGCGCTCGCCGCCCGGACCCCGGGGCACCGGGTGCACACCTCGCTGCTCGAGAGCATGGTCGGGCTCCTCATCTTCCAGGCCCAGCGTCAGGTCAGCCTCGGTGAGGTGCCTGGTCCGGCGGGCAACGACCACCCGGTGGTGTCGCCGTACGGCGTCTTCGCGACCGCGGACATCCCGATCAACGTCGCCGCCGGCACCGCCAAGCAGTGGGAGAGCCTGTGCGACCTGCTCGGGCACCCGGAGCTGATCGACGATCCACGGTTCGCCCGGCCCGAGGGGCGCCGCACGAACCGGGACGCCCTGCGCGAGCTGATCGAGGAGGTGTTGCGCACCCGGCCCGCCGCCGAGTGGCTCGCGGCGCTCGGCGAGGCCTCGGTGCCGGCCGGCCCGATCCACGACCTGGCCGGAACCTTCGCCGACCCCCAGGTCCGTGCCCTCGGCCTCGTCGAGCAGGTGGCGCACCCGGCGCTCGGCCAGGTGCCGATGATCCGTGGTCCGCTCTGGATCGACGGCGAGCCGGTTCACGTGCGGGCCTCCTCGCCCATGCTCGGCCAGCACTCCCGCGAGGTGCTCCGCGACTGCGGTCTCGCCGCCGCCGAGGTCGACCGGCTCGTGCAGAGCGGCATCGTCCAGCAGTGGTCCGACCCCTCGGTGGCGGACTCGTGAGCGGGCGCGCGGAGGTCCGCCTCGAGAGCCTGGGCTCCGGCATCCGCCGGCTGGTCCTGGCCAACCCACCCCACAACGCCCTCTCCACCGCGATGTGCGAGCAGGCCGTCGCGCACCTGCGCACCCTCCTCGTCGAGGACGAGCTGCGGGCGCTGATCGTCACCGGCGCCGGGCGGGCGTTCTGCGCGGGCGCCGACCTGGCCGAGCTGAGGGCGGGGCTCGACCCGACCACGCCGCTGAGCGAGCTGGTCGAGCTGATCAGACATGTGCCGGTGCCGGTGATCGCCGCGATCGAAGGCCCGGCCGCGGGCGGCGGCGTCGAGATCGCGCTCGCCTGTGACCTGCGGGTCGCGGCGGTCTCGGCCACCTTCACCGCGTCGGCGGTCAACGTCGGCCTCTTCGCCGGCTGGTACCACCTGCCACGACTGATCGGGCAGGCCGCGGCCAGCGAGATGATCCTGACCGGCCAGCGATACGCCGCCGAGGAGCTCGCCCGCTGGGGCCTGGTCCGCCTCGCCGACCCCGACGAGGTCCACGAGGTCGCGGCCCGGATCGCCGCGCGGATCGCCAGCCGGCCACCGCTCTCGGTCCGCGCGCTCACCCACGCGCTGCGCGCCTCGCCCGACATGGACCCGGCCGCGGCCGAACGGCACCAGCGGGAGACCTTCGCCAGGCTGCGGGCATCGCGAGACCACGCCGAGGCCGTCGCCGCGTTCCTCGACAAGCGGACCCCGATGTTCACCGGGCGGTGAACCCCGACCATCCGACCCATCCCACCTTCCATCCGCACACAGGAGGAGACCGACGTGGCGGACCTGACCCCCGACCGGGTGCGAGAGCTCGAGCAGAGCCATCTGGTCGCGCTGAGCAGCAACGACCTGGACACCCTGGACCGTCTGTACGCCGCGGACCGGGTGCACATCCACTACGACGGCCGACGCGAGGACAAGGCCACCTACCTCGCGCCGCTGCGAAGCGGTGAGGTCCGCTACGTCGCACTCGAGCCGTACGGCGAGCAGCGGGTCTGGGCCGAGGGCTCGACCGGCGTGGTGACCGGCGATCTCGCCTGGCGTGCCGAGACCTCGGCCCGTGGGTCGGTGGACGGGTTGATCGCCTACACCTCGGTGTGGGTCGACCGCGGTGCCGGCCCGGTGCACCTGGTCTGGCACTCCTCGCCGACCCCGCGCAGACCCGCCTGAGCTCCACGCCACGATGGACGTACCCACTTCTTGAGGAGGAACCAGATGTCCGGCTCGACCGAGACCATCCACGCCCTGATGCTCATCGGGGGAGAGTGGCGCGAGGCCGTCGACGGCCGGGTGCTGCCGGTCGAGGCGCCGGGGGACCGCACCGTCTTCGGGGAGATTCCGCGCGGCGGTGCGCGGGACGTCGACGCGGCGGTCGAGGCGGCGGCGGCCGCCTTCGACTCCTGGCGACGTACGACTCCGACCGAGCGGGCTCGGCTGCTGCGCGAGGTGGCCGACCGGCTCGCCGCCCGGGTGGAGGAGACCGCACGCAGCATCGCCCGCGAGACCGGCAACGCGCTGCGGACCCAGGCCCGCGGGGAGGCCCGGCTCGCGGTCGACACGCTCCACTACTTCGCTGGTGTCGCGGGCGAGCTCAAGGGACAGACCGTGCCGCTCGGTGACGACGTGCTGAGCTACACCCGGCGGGAGCCGCTCGGCGTGGTCGGCGCGATCATCCCGTGGAACGGCCCGGTCGGCCTCGCGGCGCTCAAGATCGCCCCGGCGGTCGCGGCGGGCAACACCATCGTCGTCAAGGCGGCGGAGGACGCCTCCATCTGCGTGCTCGAGCTGGCCGCGCTCTTCGACGAGGTCTTCCCGCCGGGCGTCGTCAACGTCGTCACCGGACTCGGCGAGGAGTGCGGCGCCGCCCTGGCGCGTCACCCGGCGTTGGCCAAGCTCACCTTCACCGGCTCGACCGAGGTCGGCCGGCTGGTCAACGCGGCGGCGGCCGACCGGATCATCCCGGTCTCGCTGGAGCTCGGCGGGAAGAGCCCGTGCATCGTGTTTCCCGATGTGGATCTCTCGGCCGCCGTGGACGGCGTGATGGCGGGCATGCGATTCACCCGGCAGAGCCAGTCGTGCACGGCCGGCTCGCGGCTCTTCCTGCATGCCGACATCTACGACGACTTCCTCGCCACCCTGGCCGACCGGGTCCAGAGCTACGTCATCGGCGATCCGCTCGAGGAGACCACCGACATCGGGGCCTTGATCAACCGCACCCAGTTCGACCGGGTCTGCGGATACCTCGAGGAGGGTCTGGCCCAGCCCGGCGCCGAGCTCCTGGTCGGTGGGCTCCCGCCCGCCGACGGCCCGCTGGCTCGCGGTTACTTCACCCGGCCGACGGTCCTCGCCCAGGCCTCCAACGAGTGGCGGCTCGCCCGGGAGGAGATCTTCGGCCCGGTGCTGGTCGCGATCCGGTGGAAGGACGACGACGAGGTCATCGCGATGGCCAACGACTCCCACTACGGGCTGGCCGGCTATGTGTGGACCCACGACATCACCAAGGCGCTCTCGACGGCGCACCGGCTCGAGACCGGTTGGGTCCAGGTCAACCGGGGCGGTGGCCAGTCGCTCGGCCAGCCCTACGGGGGTTACAAGGAGAGCGGTCTCGGCAAGGAGTACTCCCTCGACGGGATGCTCGACAGCTTCACCCAGGTCAAGGCCGTGACCGTCGGGTTGGCCTGACCGGATCTACGACGCGAAGGAGTATGACCGTGCGACTCGAGACCTTCGAGTGGGGTGACCCCTCGGCACCGCCGCTGGTGTGCATCCACGGTGTCGGTGGCAGCCATGGCATGTTCGACCGGGTCGCGCGGGAGCGCTGGGGCACGCGGTTCCGGGTCGTCGCGTTCGACCTGCGCGGCCATGGCGACTCCTCGTGGGCGCCACCGTGGACGAACGCGACCTACGTGCAGGACATCATCGACACGATCGACGACCTGGGGCTCGATCAACCCGACTGGGTCGGCATCTCCTTCGGTGGGCGACTGCTGCTCGAGATCCTCGCCCAGCATCCGGACCGGGTGCACCGGGCCGCGGTCCTCGAGCCGGTCATCCAGGCCTCTCCCGAGCTCGCCTCCCGGCGGGCTCATGAGGAGCTCACCGCCGGCACCTGGGACAGCCTGGAGGCCTTCTTCGGCACCCGCTGGAACACCGGTGACGTCGACATGGCGCGGTACGTCGAGTCCTACGCCGGCCACTTCGAGACCCTCCCGGACGGCCGGGTCCGGCGGCGTACCTGCCAACCCGCGCTGGTGTCCATCTTCAGCGAGATGGCGATCCCCGCCGCCAGGCCGGAGGAGATCACCCGCCCGACGCTGCTCCTCTACGCCCCCGCGTTCGGCCTGGTCACCCCCGAGCAGCGCGCGGCGTTCGAGCCGCACGTGAGCCGAGTCGTGGAGGTGCCCGGCCAGCATGCCGTCCTGATCTCCGCCTATGAGGAGACCGCGAGCGCGGTCGAGGACTTCCTCACCGCCGACGACGTCGCCCCCGTGGGCGCCGCCTGAGGGCTGCCCGGGCCGTCTCCCTTTGTCGGCTCCGTCAGCCCCGGTCCGGCATTGCGATGAAGGAGGAGAATCCATGGAGTTCGGGATCGGCACCTATCCGACGCACGACTCGGTCGATCCGGGGGTGCTCGCCAGGCTGGTCGAGGAGCGGGGTCACAACACCTCGCTCTTCCTGGCCGAGCACACCCACCTGCCTGCCGCGGCCTACCGTGCGGGTCAGGTGCCGCGGCGGCTGGGTCATCTCTACGATCCGTTCGTCGCCCTCACCGCGGCCGCGGCGGTGACCTCCCGATTGCGCGTCGGCACTGGCATCTGTCTGGTCGTCGAGCGAGACCCGATCATCACCGCGAAGCAGGTCGCGTCACTGGACCACCTCTCCGGCGGGCGATTCGAGTTCGGCGTGGGGGCGGGATGGCTGCGCGAGTCGATGCTCAACCACGGCACCGACCCGCGGACCCGGATGCGGCTGATGGCGGACCGCATCGCTGCGATGAAGGCGATCTGGACCGAGGACGTCGCCAGCTACCACGGCGAGTTCGTCAGGTTCGACGAGATCGTCTCCTGGCCGAAGCCGATCCAGCGGCCGCACCCGCCGATCCTCGTCGGTGGCGACGGCCCCACCGTCTTCGACCGGGTCCTCGGCTTCGGTGACGCCTGGCTGCCGAATGTGGCGCGAGACCCCAGCGGTGGCCTCGAGCTGGTGAAGCGGATCAAGGAGCTGCAGGCTCGCGCCGATCGGACCATCGACGTCGTCGTGGTCAGCACTCCGGCCGACCCGGCGGTACTCGAGCGGCTCGCGAAGGCAGGATGCCGTCGGGCCGTCCACTGGATCCCTGCCACCGGCAAGGCCGGCGTGGAGCGTTCGCTCGATCGCTGGGAGGAGGCGGTGACCACCTTCACCGGTGAGGCGGAGACGGTGCACCGGTCGACCGCGGAGATCATGGGAGCGACCCTGGCGCCGTCGACCTGAGCCGGCACGTCGGTCGTGGCGCCAGCCTCCCCTCGGGCGGTGGTTCCACGATGTGTCGTCCCGACCGGAAGGCGGATCGGAGCGGGATCCTGGGAAGGATCCGTCCAGCCTCGCTAGGTCGACCCGATGCGGACATGTCAGGCTGGCGGCATGGTCGAGTCCGCTCATCTGCACGAGCTTGGCGAGTTCCTCAAGCTGCGCCGCGGTGAGCTGCGCCCCGCCCAGGTCGGACTGCCCGAGCACGGCCACGCCCCGCGCCGCGTCCCGGGACTGCGCCGCGAGGAGGTGGCCCAGCTCGCCGCGATCAGCACCGACTACTACATGCGGATCGAGCAGGGCCGGCTCGCGCCGTCGCCGTCCGTGCTGGCCTCGCTGGTGCGCGAGCTTCGGCTCAGTTCCGACCAGGCGGCGTACGTCGAGGCGCTGGTGGGTCAGGCCGCCCAGGCGGGTCGTCGCCCCGGGTCCCGGCGGCGCCGGCCCCGGCCGCGGGTGCATCCGCACCTCGTGCGGCTGATGGGGCAACTGGTCGAGACGCCGGCCCTCGTGTTCGGGCCACGGCTCGACATCCTGGCCTGGAACCGGCTGGCCGCGACGCTGCTCCACGACTTCGCGGCCGTGCCCGAGCGGGAGCGCAACTATGTGCGGATGGTCTTCACCGACCCCGCGATGCGTGCGGTCTATCCCGACTGGGAGGACGTCGCGCGGACCTGTGTCGAGGTGCTGAGGATGGAGGCCGGCACCAACCCCACCGATCCGGCACTCTCGGAGCTGGTCGGTGAGCTCTCGATCGCCGACGCGGACTTCCGCGCCTGGTGGGCCGAGCACCGGGTCGCGCATCAGGACTTCGGCAGCAAGCGGATCGCCCATCCCGCGGTGGGCGAGCTGATCCTCGACTGGGACAGCTTCCGGTATGCCGGCGCCCCCGACCAGCAACTGGTCCTGTGGTCAGCCGAGTCGGAGACCACCTCGTACCGGCGACTCCAGGAGCTCGCACGGTCGCTGTGACGCGGCGCCCGCGGCGCCGTCGTGCCCAGGTGTCCCGGTCAGGGCCTCTCGTCGTGAGGTCCCGGGCGTGTGGGACCCGGCCGAGCGGGATCCGGCCGAGCGGGATCCGGCCGAGCGGGAGGACCACCGCGGCCGGTCGGGCGAGGGCGGGCGTTGGCGCGCGAGGACAGCCACACGCTTCCCCCGATGACGACGACCGTCATCACCACGGCCGCGACGAACAGCCACACGGCGCCGGTCACGTCGGTCATGGCATCCGCCTGCGTGGCCCGGCTCCGGCGCGAGCCCGCCTCGGCCCACACGCGTCGTGCGCGCCCGATCCTGCTCGATGTCGCGGCCGTGCCGCCGGCGGCGACCCCTGGCGGGAGCCCATGCCGCCCAGTTTACCCAATCGACACTTGTATAAACTAGGGCCATGACCTACGTGATCGCTCAGCCGTGTGTGGACGTGACCGACCGGGCGTGTGTGGACGAGTGCCCGGTCGACTGCATCTATGAGGGGCGCCGGTCGTTGTACATCCATCCCGACGAGTGCGTCGACTGCGGCGCGTGCGAGCCGGTGTGTCCGGTCGAGGCGATCTTCTACGAGGACGATCTGCCGGGGGAGTGGGCGCCCTATCTGGCGGACAACGCTGCCTTCTTCTCGGCTCCCCTGCCGGGCCGCGAGTCGGGTCTGGGATCGCCTGGTGGTGCGGCCGGGCTGGGGCCATTGGGAGTGGACACACCGCTGGTCGCCGACCTGCCGCCGCAGAACGCGGCCGAAGGAGCAGGGTGAGGATGGCGGCACGAGGTCGACGCACGCCGGGGCGTCGACTGGAGGTGTTGCAGGTCCTGCGCGAGTCGGCGCGTCCGATGGCGATCGCCGAGATCGCCGATCTCCTCGGGGTCCACGTCAACACGGTCCGGTTCCACCTCAAGACGCTGGTCGACAGCGGCCGGGTCGAACAGGCGTCGACCGTGGGCAACGGACCCGGCCGCCCGGCGCAGGTCTTCCGCGTGGTGCGTGGCATGGATCCGACGGGCCCACGGCGCTACGAGGTGCTCGCCGAGGCGTTGGCCACGGGGCTGAGCGCCGATCCGGACTCACGCGATCGGGCCGTGGCCGCCGGCCGGGTCTGGGGCCGGCAGCAGGCGTCGTCGGCCGACCGATCGGCCGACGACGGGGACGGGCGGGATCCGAGCGGGGCGGGTCCGGACGCGACCTCCTCGACGGTGATGCTGATCGAGCTGCTCGACGAGCTGGGCTTCGCGCCGGAGCGCGTCGGCGATGATCAGACATCGGGCATCGGGCTGCGACACTGCCCGTTCCTCGACCTCGCGCTCGATCGCCCCGATGTCGTCTGCTCCCTCCATCTGGGGCTGATGCAGGGAGCGATGTCGTCGTGGGGCTCCTCGGTCTCCGTCGATCGGCTCGACCCCTTCGTGCGGCCCGACCTCTGCCTGGCGCACCTGGCGCCGGCCGGCACGGTCTGACGGGTCGCGACGCGTCGTCTCCTGGTTCCCCACGCCTGGTGGGTCAGGAACGTGAGTCCTCCAGATCGGCCGCTGCCGGCACCGGGACGGCCTGGTGCACCGGGCGTGCCCGGTGTCTGCGCGAGACGATCGCCACGACGATCGCCACGACGCCGAGGATCGCCGCCAGCCGTTCGGGGCTCGCCAACGCCACCGAGATCACCGGATCGAGTGGATCGGCCGTGTCGAAGGCGCGTTGCACGATCCAGGAGAGCGCCACCGCGGCCACCACTCCGGCCACCATCCGGGTGGCGATCCTCGAGCGGGCGATCACCAGCAGCGGCACGATGACCAGCACCAGGGCGGCGAGCTGGGCTGCCTCCAATCCCAGGTTGAAGGTGAGCAGGGGGACCAGCAGGTCCGTGCCGTGCAGCGACAGCTCCGTCAGGGTGCCGGCGAAGCCGAAGCCGTGGATCAGCCCGAAGGCACCGGTGACGGCGACCTCGGTGCCGACGGCGAGCCGTGGCCGGACCGCGTGTGCGGCGGCCAGCAGGATGGTCGCCGCGATGGCCACCTCGACCCAGCGCGACGGCACCGAGACCAGGCCGAGGGTCGCCAGCGCGAGACTCGCCGAGTGACCCACGGTGAAGGTCAGCGTGAGCAGGGCGAGCCGGCGCAGGGTCCTCGCCCAGCCCAGCCGGCGACGGGCGGCGCCCAGCGCGACCAGGCTGAGGAAGAGCAGATGGTCGGCGCCTTCTCGGAAGTGCCGGAATCCCACCGCCCACATCGTGGGCTCGGTTGCGGCGCCGGGGTCCTCGACGGTGAGCGTCGTGGTCGGCTGTGCGCGGGTGAGGGTGGCGAGCAGCTCGGTCCTCCCGGACTCGTCCACGCCGCCGACGTAGACGTTGTGGGTGACGACCACGTCGGTGACCACCTGCCAGCTGAACTCGGCGGTGGCGGTGTCGCCGTCGACCGGACCGGTGGCGAGCAGGACCACCCGGACCGCGTCCTGACCCTGGTCGCGACCCGCCGAGACGCGCTGCACCGCGATCGGCCACTCGGTGCCCTCCGGCGTGGTCAGCCGGACGCGATCGAGGAACGTCGAGCGCAACCGGTTGGCGTGGGCCGCGACGGTCTCCTCGGCGGTGGTGTCGTTCGCCTCGGTCATCAGATCGCTGCCGTAGGCGATGTCGAGCTGCTGCAGGGCGACCTCGGCCACGATCCGCAGCACCGGGCCGGAGGCGTCGGTCGACGCCTGGGCCAGCGAGATGCGGACCAGGGTGGAGGCAGGGCTGTGCGCCCCGGCCGGCGGCGCCAGCGTCAGGGCGCCGGCGAGGCCGCCCGCCAGACCGAGGACGACGGCGGCGAGCGCGGTGAGGAGGGCCGCTCTCATCCGAGCGCCACTCAGGAGCCGGAGGAGCTGCTCGACGAGCTGTCACCGGTGCCGGTGCCGTAGTCGAGCTCCTTGTCCCGATAGATGGTGTGGTAGTGGATGCCGCTCTCGCCCGGGTTGTCGGTGTTGACCCACTCGATCCACAGCCGCGGTCCGTCGATGCGCAGGTAGGCGTTGTCGTCGGTGTCCAGTCCGGTCGCCCAGGCGACGTAGGTGTCGTCGAGCTGCGACTCGTACAGCGAGACCAGCGGATCCGAGAGCGCTCCGGCGTAGTCGGCGACGTATCCCTCGATCACGCTCTTGACCAGCTTCTGCTCCGCCGTCGTCAGATCGCCGTACGCCGTGCCCTCGGTGTCGGGGTAGCCGGTGTCGTTCTGGGGTCCCATCACCAGGTCCGTGTACTCCCCGTCCAGCTCGGCCGCGGACTGGGCGTCGTCGTCCATCGAGGTGAAGATGGAGAAGAAGTCGTCCGACAGGTCGCCCATCGCCTCCACGGTCTTGCCCTCGTAGGTATAGCTGACCGGCTGGGTGCCCTTGAAGTACGGCGAGAGGCTCAAGGTGTCGCCGCCGATGCTCACCATGATGCCGAGGTGGTGGCCACCGAACTGCAGTGACCAGGCGCTGTCGGTGGAGGGATCGCCGTAGAAGGCGATGTGGTAGTTCTGCTGACCGTAGGTGGTGTCGTCGTCGCCGCTGGAGAGCTGGTCGTCGGCGTTGAGCTGTTCGGTGACGTAGGTGTAGCCGGCCGAGCTCATCGCGGTCTCGACCACCTTCTTGGCGGCCTTGACCTGGGCGTTGGTGAGATCGCCCATCCGCAGGCCGTTGCGGCCGTTGAAGAGGCCGTCGGGGAAGTTCGACCAGGTGCATTCCTTGGTCGCCAGGTCGGTGTAGTCGTTGGAGACCGAGGACTTCTCGCTGCTGGACAGGGTGTCCAAGAAGGCGTTCGCGCTCTTCACGACGGAGGCGACCTCGTCGGCGTCGTCGTTCTCCGGCACCGCGCCGCTGGCCGCCGCGGTCGGCGTCCCGGCGTCGGAGCAGTCCGTGTCGCCGCCGCCGACGCCACCACCGCTCGGGGCGCCGCTGCCGCTGGGCGCTGCTCCGCTGGGCATGCCGGATCCGCTCGGCATCGCTCCGCTGGGCATGCCCGATCCGGCGGTGGCGCTCACCGACCCCGAGGAGGAGCCGTCCGACGCGTCGGTGTCCGAGCTCGAGCCACAGGCGGTCACCAGGCCGAGACCGATGAGGCCGACCGCCGAGGCGGCCATGACCTGACATCTCGTTCTGCGACCGGCGGAGAGGGCGGGGATGCGGGACGTGGGCATCGAAGACTCCTTGCGACAGTGGCCCGAGATCTGGCCGACCCGGTGGAAGACTCAGCAATTATTCATGAGATTCCTATGTCGGCAACCCGGTCTTCGCGACCCCCGCTCTGCCCCGGTGCGCGCCTGATCACGCCAACCGGTGTGGCCCAGACGCGGTGAGCGGCCACGGTCCGCCGCACGGGCGAACGACCGTGGCCGCCGCGGCCCGCGGGCCTCAGCTGCTCGCCGCGCCCGAGGGAGCGCCGGACGGGGCACCCGAGGGTGGGGTCCCGGTGGGCGCCCCGGAGGGTGCGCTGCCGGAGTCGCCCGAGCCGCTGTCGCCGCCACCGCCCGAGGGCGCCGTACCGCCGGTCGGCTCGGTGCTGGTGTCCACCGGGACGGTGAGCGTGGCGACGTACCCCTTCGCGACGCTGCCGGTCATCGCCGCCATCTGGTGTGCGGCGGAGTCGTCGCCGAAGACGTTGTCCGAGCTGAGCGAGACCTGGCTGAGATTGGTGACCGACTCCTCGTAGCCGTCGGTCGCATAGACCAGGTCGAGCACCTTCTTCGGCAGCGCCATCTGGGAGGTCGCGATCGCGTTGGCGGAGTCGTCGATCTTGCTCTTGTCCTCGTAGACCTCGAAGTGCACATGCGGCCACCGGCCGGAGTAGCACGCCGGGAAGATGCTGGTGAACCGCACCTTGCCGTCGTCGTCGGCGACCTGGACGCCACGCAGATAGTTCTCGTCCTCGATGCCGTCGGAGTACATGGAGTAGCTGCCGTCACGATTGCAGTGCCAGGCGTAGACCGCGACGCCGGTGAACGGCGCGCCGTCGTTCACCATGTCGAGGACGGTCAGCTCGAACTCGAACGGCACCCCCTCGGCGGTCGCCGAGGCGTCGCCGAAGCTGGACCGGATGTCGCTGCGGACGATCCCGGACTCCTCCAGCACGTCCGGGCCGTTGGAGCCGTCGCCGGGATACGGACCGGCGGTCTCGTCGGGGATCTCGGTCAGGCTGTCCGAGGTCGCGGCCCCCGACGACGAGGTCGAGGAGGACGCGGACGAGGAAGACGAGGACGACGACGTCGAGCTGGAGGCGCCACAGGCGGTCAGCACCGCGGCGCCGGCGCCGACTCCGACGACGCTCAGGATCCGACGTCGGCTAAGCAGGGTGCCGATGTCGAAGGAGAGTCCCTGGTCGACCACCTCGTCGTCGGGACGCGGCAGGCGCCGTCCCTGGTAGGCGGGCCCGCGGGGGGTCGAGGTCGGTTCTGGGCTGTTCATGCCTGTCTCCTAGCCGAGTTCGGCAAGCGTCGGTTCATCCGTTCCTCGGCAACGATGACCGGCGTCGGATGCCGTAGGCTAGGAGGCGACTGTGTGTCGACTGTGAGACCTGTCGCGCAGGACTCGGGCGGCGTCAGTCGCGCGTGCCGAGCGCGGCGACGAACCGCTCTCGGTCGACGACGGCGCGCTCGATCTCGCCGTCGGCCACGATCTCGCCGTCGGCATCGAGCGCGCGCACCGCGAAGGTGAGCCGGCGGCCGTCCTGGGCGACGGGCTCGGTCACGACGACCTCGACGGAGCCGCCCACCGGCGTCGCCCGGCGGTGGGCGACGCGGATCGCCGTACCGACGCTGGTCTGTCCGGCGGTGAGAAACGGCGCCGCGGCGACCACCGTCGCCGCTTCGAGCCAGGCGATCAGTCGGGGGGTGGCGAGCACCGGTACGTCGCCGCTGCCCACCGCCCGGGCGGTGTCCCGCACGGTGACCTGGTGTCGCATGGTGCTCACGGTAGCTGCCCGGGAGGGTCGCCCGGAGAGCCGGCGCCCGGCGCCGCCCGCGATGCAGGCACCACCAGACAGAGAGATATAGGACGGGGCTATAACCGCGATGGCCGACTGATGGGTGCCGCCGGGGGAGTCCGGGCGACAACCTTGAGGCATGGCCACCACCAGCAGCATCCGGGGTCCGTTCACGCGGTCGGCTCGGCCGGTCGTGGCCGGACGAGGAGCCGTGGCCGCGCCCGGCCTGGGGTTGGCGGCGGCGCTCGCCGGAACCGGTACGGCGTTCGCGCACCTGGTGCCGGGCATCGGGCCGTTGCTCGGGCCGGCGGTCACGGCGCTGTTGCTCGGGCTGGCCGTCGGGACCGGCCTGCGCCTGCTTCCCGGAGCCGGGCGGGCGCGAACCGAGGCTCGACTCCGGCCCGGCGTCGGTCTCGCCGCCGGCGTCGTGCTCCAGTGCTCGGTGGTGCTGCTCGGCGCGCAGCTCTCGCTCGCCGAGGTGGCGCGGGTCGGGTGGAGCTCGCTGCCGGTCATGCTCGGCACGCTGGCGGTCTGTCTGGTGGGTGCGGCGCTGCTCGGCCGGCTCCTGGGCATCGACCCGGAGCTGCGGCTGCTGATCGGATGCGGCACCGGCATCTGCGGCGCCTCGGCGATCGCCGCGGTCTCGGCGGTGACCAGGCCCCGCGCCGCGGCCGTCTCCTACGCGCTGGCGACCATCTTCTGCTTCAACATCGTCGCCGTCCTGCTCTATCCACCGCTCGGCCACCTGCTCGGTCTCAGTCAGGCCGACTTCGGGCTCTTCGCCGGGACCGCTGTCAACGACACCTCTTCGGTGGTGGCGGCGGCGACCAGCTATGGCGCCGAGGCCGGCGAGCATGCGGTGGTGGTCAAGCTGGCCCGGTCGCTGATGATCGTTCCGATCTGTCTCGCCCTCGGCCTGCTGGTCGGCCGCCGGAACCGGACCCGGTCCGGTGTCGGGTCCGGTGTCGGGTCCGGTGTCGGGTCCGGCGTACAGCCCCAGGCCCCGCTCCACCGCCGTGCCGCTCGACTGGTGCCGTGGTTCCTGGTCGGGTTCGTGCTGATGGCGGCCATCGCGAGCACCGGACTGCTCTCCGCCGACCTGCGCGAGGCCGGCAGTCGGCTGGCCGGCCTCGGCATCGCCGTGGCCCTGGCCGGCATCGGACTGGGCACCGACGTCGCCGGGCTGCGCCGTACCGGCGTGCGTCCGTTCCTGCTCGGTGCCGCACTGTGGGCTCTGGTCTGTCTCACCAGCCTGGCGCTGCAGCTGCTCTGGTGACCGGCCCTGGATGGTGAGGCGGCAGGATAGGGCCATGCTGCCCGGCTGGACCCCCGACCTCGGCTCGCTGGACCTGCTGCTGACGGTGGCCGAGACGGGCAGCATCGCCAGCGCCGCCGAGGTGCACGGCATCAGTCAGCCCAGCGCCAGCACCCGGTTGTCCAGGCTGGAGCGGCGGCTCGGGGTGACCCTCTTCGTGCGCAGCAGCGCCGGCACCCGGCTCACTCCGGTCGGCGAGGCGGTGGCCGCCTGGGCCGCCGGCGTGGTCGAGGCGGCGCGAGCGCTCACCGATGGCGTCTCCACGCTGCGCACCGCCGCCGACGCACGGTTGCGGGTGGCCGCGAGCCTGACGATCGCCGAATACCTGCTGCCGCCCTGGCTGCTCACCCTGCGCGCCCGGCATCCCGAGGTGGAGGTGGCCGCGGCCGTGGCGAACAGTCACGAGGTGGCCGCCCGAGTGGTCGCCGGCGAGGTCGACCTCGGGCTGATCGAGGCGCCCGAGCTCCCCGATGGTGTCACCGGCCAGCACGTCGGCACCGACGAGGTGGTCCTCGTGGTGTCGACTCGCTACCCGCTGGCCGCTCGAGCGCGCGCCGGCCTGGCGGCCGCGGAGCTGGTCGACCTGCCGTTGCTGGTGCGCGAGGAGGGCTCGGGCACTCGGGACACGTTCCTGCACGCGCTCGCCGTCGCGCTGCGGCGTACGCCGTCCCTGCCGCATGCCATCAGCCTGGGCTCGACGGCGACCATCCTCGCGACCGCGCGCGCCGGCGGCGGGGTGGGGGTGCTGAGTGCCCGGGCGGCCGCGGCGGACATCGCCGCCGGCACCCTGGTCCGGATCCGGGTGCTCGACCTCGCGGCGCAGCGCCCGCTGACCGCGATCTGGCTCGGTCGTCGACCGACGCCGCTGGCCCAGGAGCTGATCGGGATCGCGGGGTCTCGACATGAATAGGCCGATGAACATCTGAAAAGATCCCGTCTCAGGGGGGAAGATTTGTCTGTGAATGAGTGATTGGCGTCACTCAGACTGGGGGCATCTCGGGTCGGCGTCGGCCCGAGAGACCGATCACCCTGCCGAACCGGGAGAGCCAGATGAACCCCGTTTCCCTCCGACGAGTCTCCACCCGCGCCGTCGCCGCCGGCGCCACCCTCGGTGTGGCGGTGGCGGTAGGCCTGAGCGCCGGGCCCGCCGTGGCGCACGACGGGCCCTCGCTGCACGCCACCGGCGGTGGCACCGCGCCTGGTGCCCCGGGTGACGGGTCGACCTGGACCACCGGCGCCAAGGACGGCATCGGCACCAGCACGACCACCGCCTCCAAGGTCTGGTTCAGCCTGACCCAGGGGGCGATGTCGGAGGTCTACTACCCGCGGGTCGACGTGGCCAACGTGACCAGCCTGCAGCTGGTCGTCACCGACGGCAGGACCTTCACCGACCGTGCCCAGGACGACACCAGCCACAAGATCACCCTGCTGGACCGCACCACGCTGCGCTATCGGCAGACCGACACCGACCTGGACGGCCGCTACCGGATCACCACCACCTACACCACCGACCCGTCGCGCAACACCGTGCTGGCCGACGTACGGGTGACGCCGCTGGATCGCGGTCACTACACCGCCTACGTCCTCTACGACCCCTCGCTGGCGAACTCGGGGCTGCACGACTCGGCGTCGCGCCGCGGCGCCACGCTGCTGGCCAGCGACACCAGCGGCGACGACCCGGTCGCCAGCGCGCTGGTCGCCCAGCCGGCCTTCACCGCGACCTCCAGCGGGTACGCCGGGACCAGCGACGGCTGGACCGACCTCGCCGCCGACCACCGGCTGGACCACACCTATGCCAGCGCGCCGGACGGCAACGTGGTCCAGATCGGTCGCCTCGCCAGCAACCGGCGTGGTGTCTCGGCGGCCACCGTCGCCCTCGGCTTCGGCGCCGATCCCGACGAGGCCGCCGGCGCCGCCCATGGCTCGTTGCGCTCCGGCTTCGCCCGGCTCGCCCGCGACTACGACGCCGGCTGGGGGCGCTACCTGCGGTCGCTCTCCACCGCGCCGCGAAGCGTCTCGCGATCGGCCGAGCTGCTCACCCAGTACGACGTGGCGGTGATGACGCTCAAGGCACACGAGGACAAGACCTACCGGGGTGCCAACATCGCCTCGCTGACGGTGCCGTGGGGCCAGGCCATCGACGCCGACGAGGCCGGCGTCGGCGGTTACCACCTGGTCTGGGCTCGTGACCTCTACGAGGTCGCGACGGCCCAGCTGGCCGCCGGGGACGAGGCGGCCGCCAACCGCTCCCTCGACTATCTCTTCGACGTGCAGCAGAAGGCCGACGGCTCGTTCCCGCAGAACTCCCTGCTCGACGGCACCCCCTACTGGGGTTCGCTGCAGCTCGACGAGGTCGCCTTCCCGATCGTGCTCGCCGACCAGCTCGGCCGCACCGACGTCTGGGCGCAGGTGAAGTCGGCCGCGGACTTCCTGGTCGGTCACGGGCCGTCGACGCCGCAGGAGCGCTGGGAGGAGGAGGGCGGCTACTCCCCGTCCACCCTGGCCGCCGAGATCGCCGGCCTGGTCAGCGCCGCCGATCTGGCCCGCACCGCCGGGGACGAGGCCTCCGCGGGGCTCTATCTGGCCACCGCCGACTCCTGGCGGCGCTCGCTGAGACAATGGACGGTCACCGACACCGGGTCGCTCGGCGACGGGCACTACTTCCTCCGCATCGACGACAACACCGACCCGAACGACGGCGACCAGCTGGAGATCAACAACGGCGGCGGCACCTGGGACGAACGGGACGTGGTCGACGGCGGCTTCCTCGAGCTGGTCCGGCTCGGCGTGCTCTCCGCCGACGACGCCGACGTGGTCGGGTCGCTGCCCGAGCTCGACTCCTCGATCGAGGTCGAGACCCCCCACGGCGCCATGTGGTACCGCTACAGCCACGACGGGTACGGCGAGAAGGCGGACGGCAGCCCGTACGACGGCACCGGTGTCGGCCGGCTCTGGCCACTGCTCTCCGGCGAGCGCGGCGAATACGAGCTGGCGGCCGGCCGGTCGGGGGCGTCGTACCTGAGGACCATGGCGAACGCGGCCAACGACGGATACATGATCCCCGAGCAGGTCTGGGACCAGGACTCGAGCTCCGACCCCTCGCAGGGCCTCACCTTCGGCGAGGGGACCGGCTCGGCGACGCCGCTGGCCTGGTCGATGGCGCAGTATGTCCGGCTGGCCCGGTCCATCGACGCCGGGAGTCCGGTCGAGACCCCGACGGTGGTCGCCGACCGCTACCGGGGGAGTCTGCCCGACGGGCCCGCCCTGAACCTGGCCAGTCCGGCCGACGGCGCCCAGACCGACGCCGCCACCGTGACCGTCAGCGGCACCGTCGCCGAGGGAGCCTCGGTCTACGTCCATGCCGGCGACCGGACCACCGCCGTCGCCGTCGAGGCCGACGGCTCCTTCTCCACCGAGGTCCCGCTGAGCCTGGGCACCACCAGCATCACGGTGGCCGCCGTCGGTGCGGACGGCGGCACCTCGTGGGTGCAGCGCTCCGTCGTCTCGACCAACCTGGGCACCGAGATCGGCAGCGTCGGCGACCCGGTGGGCGACGACGACGGCCCGGGCAGCTACGTCTACCCGGCCAGCGGGGACTTCGCCCCCGGTGCCTTCGACGTGACCGACCTCGGCGTCTACGACGAGGGCGAGGGGGACGACGCGACGGTCAACATCGCGGTCACCATCGACGGCGACCTGACCAACCCGTGGGGCGGCAACCAGCTCTCGGTGCAGCGCTTCGACGTCTACCTGGGCGGCTCGGCCTCGTCCGGGACGGCGACCTCGGCGCTACCGGGCACGAACGCCGATCTCGCCGGTCCCTACCAGGCGGTGCTGACCATCGACGGGTGGAGCTCGGCGCTGGTCGACGAAGACGGGACCAGCCTCGGCGCGGTCACCCTGACCGCCATCCCGGCGCGACATCAGATCGTCGCCTCGGTGCCGGCCTCGGCACTGGCCGGGATCGACCTGGCCGGCAGCGGCGTCGCGCTGACCTCGATGAGCCACGCCGACCCCAGCAGTGAGGGGGTGGGCGGCATCCGGCCGGTCTACGACCTCGCCTACTGGTCCGGGACGGTCGGCACCGACGACTCCTGGATCCACGACTACCGTTTCGGTGGCGGTGCAGGGGAGTGGACGGGGTCGAGCCCGTGGGACACCGACACCAGCGACCCGAACGTGCTCGACATCCTGGTGCCGGCGGGCGAGTCGCAGGGCGACGTACTCGACTGGACGGCCGGCTCACCGGTGGTGCTGCCCTACGTGGCGCTGCAGACGGGCGGGTAAGGGGTGAGCGGGCGGCACTTCATGAGCTAAGCCTTACCTCATAGAGTGTGGCCTGCGCGGGCCTCGGGGCGTCGGCGCGAGCCTGTTCCCCGCTGATGGCATCCGAGGAGGATCCGATGACCGACCCGCAATCGAGCATCTCTCTACCCGACGTTGACGACGAGTTCGCCCGGATCGTCGACGAGCTGACCCGCCGTGGTCTCCTGGCCGGTGGCGCCGGGGGTGCTGCCCTGTGGGCGGTGGCGGGTTGTGCCGGCCACGATCCACGGAGCGCGACGGCGTCCTCGGGTGCGACCGACACGGAGCGCACGGTGACCACGACCGCCGGCACCTTCACGGTGCCGCGTAACCCCGAGCACGTGGTGTGCATCGACTACTTCACGGCCATCTTCCTGGTCGAGCTCGGCCTGACCCCGATCGGGGGGATCGACTACTCCTGGGTGAATGCCGCCAGCATGTACGCCGGCTACGTCCCGGCGCTGAAGAAGCTGGCGAACATCGGCCAGATCTCCTCGACCAATTTCGAGAAGGTCGCAGCGCTCGACCCCGACCTGATCCTGGGGCCGACCCCGGGGAGCCGCTACGACAACTCCAAGGGCGCCATGTCGAAGCTGAGCTCGGTCGCGCCGGTCGCCTCGGTCGACTTCGGCCAGACCGGCGACTGGCGCGGTCCGCTGAGGCAGACCGCCGAGCTCGTCGGCCGGATGGCGGAGCTGAAGCCGTTGATCGCCTCGTACCGGGCGAGCATCGCGGCGGCCAAGCAGACCTACGCCGACCTCTTGGCGAGCACCGTCGTCTCGGTGGTGGACTACAGCCAGAGCGGCAGCTTCGCCCTCGACCTGCCGGCGTCCACCGATGGCGTGGTGCTCGCCGATCTGGGCGTCCGCTTCGGGAAGGCGAGTGCCGCGAACGGCACCAGCACCCGGGAGCTGTCGCTCGAGCGGATCGGCGACCTGGCCGACTCCGACATCATCCTGTTCCGCGCCGACGCGAAGGGCGCGCCGACCAATGGCCTCGACGACGTGGTCGGGCTGAGCGCGTGGAAGGAGTTGCCGGCGGTCAAGGCCGGCCATACCTATCCCATCGGCTGGGCGGACGTGTGCACCTATCGCTGGGCCGAGCAGGCCGTCACCGACCTCACCTCGATCTTCGACGACTACCGCGGGGACGGCTGAGCCGACCGGCGCCGCTACTGCAGGGCGGCGGTGAGGCGCATGACGTTGTCGACGTACCGGCGCAGCGGTGAGCGCGCGTTCCACTCCGCGAGCGTCAGCTCCCGGCACAGGCTGCGATAGGTGTCCTCGACCCTGCGCAGCTCGCGGACCGCCGCCACGTCCGGCATCATCAGGCAGATCTCGTAGTTCAGCGCGAACGAGCGCATGTCCATGTTGCTCGACCCGACCACCGCCACCGTGTCGTCGATGGTGAAGTGCTTGGCATGCAGGATCGCCGGCGAGGGATAGAGATGGATGCGCACGCCGGCCTCGAGCAGCTCGCGATAGTAGGAGGCCTGGGCGTGGCCGACCATGAACTGGTCCGAGGTCTCGCTGACGAAGAGCTCGACCTCGACGCCACGCTGGGCGGCGGTGGTGACGGCGTACAGCAGGGACTCGTCGGGCACGAAGTACGGCGAGGTCAGCGAGATCCGCCGAGTGGCGCTGTAGAGCAGCGCGGTGAACATCCGCAGGTTGTTCTCCTGCGGATAACCCGGGCCGCTGGGCACGATCTGGCAGGGCGTCCGGGCCGGCGCGGCCGGGTCCAGCTCGGCACGCCGCCGGCCGATCTCGACCAGCTCGCCGGTCTCCACGTACCAGTCGGAGGCGAAGACCGTGTTGACCGCGCCGACCACCGGACCCTCGAGCCGGACCATCAGCTCCACCCAGCGCCGGCCGGCCCGGTGGTTCTTCGGCTTGTTGTAGCCGGGCTCGGTCAGATTGAGCGATCCGGTGAAGGCGACGGCCCCGTCGACCACCACCAGCTTGCGGTGGTTGCGCAGGTCCGGCCGACGGAACCGACCGCGGAGCGGGTCGATCGGCAGCATCGGATGCCACTCCAGCGCCGTCTCGCGCAGGCGCTCGAGCATGCGTCGGTAGCCGGGGATGCCGCGCGAGCCGAGGTGGTCGAAGAGCAGCCGCACCCGCACCCCTCGTTCGGTCGCACGGATCATCGCCTCGAAGACCGGAGCCGTCACGTCGTCCCAGGCGGTGATGTAGAACTCCACGTGCACGTAGGAGGTGGCGGCATCGATCTCGGCCGCCAGCTGGGCGATCAGCTCGCCGTAGTCGGGACAGAGCCGCATCTGGTTGCCCTCCACCATCGGCAGCGCGCCGAGCTCGGTGTTGAGCGCCACGATGGTGCGCACCGGAGGGTCGAACCGGCTCTCGTCGTGGGGCATCGGGAGCGCGGTGACGACGGCCCGGATCGCCGCGGTCGCCTCCTGCTGCCTCGCCAGCCGGTGTCGGCCGAGGTCCCGACGGCCGAAGAGGCCGAAGATCGCGAAACCGATGATCGGCTCGACCAGGATCAGCAGCAGCCAGGCCATCCCGGTGGACGGTTTGCGGTTGCCCGGGATGATGCCCAGCGCCACCAGCCGCAGCGCGATCTCCAGGGTCAGCAGGAGGGCTCCGAGAATGACCAGTACGACGTGCACGGGCGGCTCCTCGGCGGCGACGCGGCGATGTTGCGGCCGACCGTAGCGGATCTGGTCCGTCGTGTCGCCGCAGGCCGGGGTGTGTGAACGACCGACACGTCCGAGAACTGCCGATCGGGCGTATCCGTTGGTTTCGACGAGCTCGACCAACGAAAGACTCCGCGGTACCGGCGGAACTCGTCATCCCGATAACGTGTGGAGGCACGCGCACCGGCGCGGACGAGCAACGCGGCTCGACCCATCTCGTTCATGGTGATCCAGGAGGCTGCCGATGACCGAACAAGCACCGCAGGACCGGGTCGAGGAGTCGAAGACGTTCTGGGCCGAGTTGCAGGACGCGGTCTCGCCACGGACCGTCGCGTTGGTCGTCGGGGTGCTGTTCGTGCAGGTGGCGTTCGTCGCCTCCTACGTCGGCGCGTTCCACCACCAGAGCCCGAAGGACATCTCCTTCGGGGTGGTCGCCCCGACCTCGTCGGCGGCGCAGCTGGCGAGCAGCCTCAACGCCGAGGACGGACACCCGGTCAGTGCCGAGGTGGTCGCCGATCGCGCCACCGCGGCCGCGCGGATCGAGCGGGCCGACCTGTCGGCGGCGCTGGTGGTCAGATCGAGCGGCAAGGACGAGCTCCTGGTCGCGAGCGGCGGCGGTGCCTCGCTGGTGACGGCGGTGGAGACGATCGCCAAGCAGTACGAGTCCGCGCAGGGCCGACGCATGAAGGTGACCGACGTGGTGCCGCTGCAGTCCGGCGACGCCCGTGGCCTGTCCGGCTTCTACCTGGTCATCGGATGGCTGGTCGGCGGCTATCTGGTCTCCTCGTTGCTGGGCGTCGCCAAGGGCTCGCGACCGGCGAACCCGAAGCGGGCGGCCATCAGGCTCGGCGCGACGGTGCCGTACGCGATCTGCTCCGGCCTGGGCGGAGCGCTGGTGGTCGACCAGTGGTTCGGGGCACTCACCGGTCACTTCTGGCCGCTGGCGGGTCTCGGCGCGCTGCTGGTGCTCTCCGCGGCGACCGTCACCATGGCGTTCCAGGTACTCTTCGGCGTCATCGGCATCGGGCTGACGGTGCTGCTCTTCGTGGTGCTCGGCAACCCCAGCGCCGGCGGTGCCTACCAGAGCCAGCTGCTGCCCGAGTTCTGGCGGGCGGTCGGCGGGTGGATCCCCAACGGCGCCGGCACCGACGCGGTGCGGCGGATCGTCTACTTCGGCGGACACGGCATCGCCGGCGAGCTCTGGCTGGTCGCCGGCTACGTCGTGGTCGGGGCGGCGATCACCATGCTCGCCTCGCTGCGGCACGCCCACCGGCGTGAGGCGCACCGGCACCTGGCGGCCGGCTGACGGTGCGTCTGCTGGCCGCCACGCCGGGGCGAGCCAGGGTCTCGTGCACAGCGCCCCCATGGGTCCGATGGCCCAACCCGATGGCCCAACCCGATGGCCCAACCCGATGGCCCAGCTCGCTGACTCAGCCCGGCTCAGGCCGACGGCGCGCCGACCGCACGCGAGCGGCCGAGCACCTGCCCGTCGGAGTCGAGCGCCTCGACGCGGATCCACGGGCGCGAGTCGACGTCGATGTCGGTCTCGAAGCCGGTCCGCCGCACGGTGGTCAGCTGCCGCATCCGCTTCCTCGACCTGCCGCCGAGCACCCGCCAGCCGGCCACCTCGGTGGCGCCGTTCCAGCTCGCGCTCACCTGCAGCCCACCCGCCTCGGTCGCCGTGACGGCGATGTCGGGATCGGTGCTCGGCGTACCGGTCCAGGCGTGCTTGGCGGCCCGGTAGCAGCTGACCCCCAGACCGGAGACCTCCCACAACGCGGTGCCGTCGCCGGCGAACTCGGTGATCACCGGCTGATAGCCCCAGCCGACCAGCACGTTGCCGCCGCCGAGCGGCCGCACGCTGCCCATCGTCGGCGAGACCATGCCGGACCTGGTGTACTCGGCGCTCAGCGTGACCGTCTTCGCGTCCTCGTCGGCCGCCAGCACGAGGCCTCGCGAGGAGCCGGTGGTGGAGTCGGTGTGGTTGTCGAAGACGCTGAACGTGGTCGCGGAGCGTCGCCGTGCGTGGTGCTGCCAGAGGAAGGTCGCGTCGTCGGCGATCTCGAAGTCGCTCCGCTTCCCGCCCATCCGCCAGCGCACCCGGCCGCTGTCGCGGTCCAGCGAGTAGACGGTGTGGGTGTGGCGTGCCGAGACCAGCAGGGTGTGGTCGGTGTCGGCGGAGACGGCGTTGATGTGGAACGCGTCGTACGGGTCGTCGGCGGTGACCGTGTCCCCGACCTCCTGGTAGCTCTCGGTGAGCTCGATGTGGTCGCTCGCCGTCCAGTCCAGCAGCACCGCCCCGGTGGCGACATCGATCTCCTGCACGTGGCAGTCGAAGATCCAGCCGTCGGCCGGGCCGCCGATGCCGGTCAGGTCCCGGCTCACCGACGGGTACGACGTCAGCAACGCGGTGCCGGCATCGGTGAGCTCGAACTCGTGCAGGTCCGCGAGCAGGCCGTTGCCGCACCTGACCGAGGCGATCTGCCGATACGAGCGGTCCAGGATCACGCCCCGTCCCTGACCGTTGCCGGTGGCGACCAGGCCGGTCCAATAGGTGAGCACCGGCTCACCACGGTAGGTCTGCACGCGCAGATCGGTGGCGGTCCCGCCGTCCGGGGCGATCCACACCGGCTCACCGTCGGCGTCGTAGATGACGCCGCGGAAGACGTCGTCCAGCTTGGGGGTGGCGAACAGCAGGCCGGCGTCGAGCTCGCCCGGAGCCAACCGGGTGACCGTGACCTGTGCCGCCGTGGCTGCCGTGCTCCGGTAGTGCAGCACCGTCGGCGTCGTACCCTCGTCGCTGGAGGAGTCCGCCGAGTCGTCCTCGGCGTGGATCGCCGCCCAGCTGCCGGTGGCACCGAGCGCGATGCCGCCGGCGCCCACCAGGAGGGTGCGGCGGGTCGCATGTCCACCACCGGTCCGCGGTCGATCGGCCGAGCGGTCGTCGCTGTCGGGTCGGGCGCTGTCGGGTCGGGCGCTGTCGGGTCGGGCGCTGTCGGGTCGGGCGCTGTCGGGTCGGGCGCTGTCGGGGATCTGGTCGCCGGCGTCGTGGGGAGGCACGCCCAGCACCGTAGAACGGCGAGTTG
Organism: Nocardioides sp.; assembly: GCF_047606145.1. Taxonomy (GTDB): domain Bacteria; phylum Actinomycetota; class Actinomycetes; order Propionibacteriales; family Nocardioidaceae; genus Nocardioides. The sequence continues at coordinate 27,419 of NZ_JASGET010000011.1, forward strand.
TGGATCACCAACGGGCCCGCCACCGGGCGGCGGCGGGTGCTCGGATTAGAGATCTGTTCATCGTCTATCTATCTAACCGGCGCTCGCCGGTCCGCCGTGCTCCCCAGACTTCCTCCGAGTGTGCCTGATCGGGCACCGGGAGAGGGTACGGGTGGACGAGCAGGACACGGTGGAGGCGGGGTCGTCGCAGCAACGTCGCGACCGGGCCGGATGGCGTCGTTGGCCGGCGTTGGTGCTGGTGGCGGTGGTCGTGCTGACCGCGGTGGCGATCGTCGTACGGGCCACGCACGGGGGCAGCTCGGCCGAGGCGGAGGCGCCGCACGCGGACGAGTCGATCGCGGGGGAGGCGGTGACCGTCGGGGTGGACACCTGCGGCGGGCAGTGGGACGGCGGTGAGGCCGGTCCCCTGTCGCTGGCGCTGTGGAACAACTCCATCCAGCCGATCGAGGTCTACCTCGAGCAGCCGTCCACCAAGAAGGTCTATCTGGACGCCGAGAACCTCGGTGCCGGCGCGACCCGGCACTACACGGTGACCCTGGGCCCGGGCACCTATCGCTTCTACTGCATGCCCTCGGACGCCGACCCGGTGACCGGCCAGACCTGGAAGCTGACCGGCAGCTACTCCGGCCAGACCACGCCGGGCATGGTCCCGGTGACCGTCAACGACCTCATCCCACGGCTCGACGACTACATCGCCTGGGTGCGCGGTCAGCTGCCGTCGCTGCGTCGCCAGGCGAAGCGGCTCGACGCCGACGTGCGCGCCGGCGACCTCGCCGCCGCCAAGGGTGACTGGCTGACCGCGCACCTGCACTACGAGACCCTCGGGGCCGCCTACGACGCGTTCGGCGACGACGGCGATGCCATCGACGCCTCGCCGAGTGTGGGCGTCGACCCGGTCACCGACCCGGACCTCGCCGGTTTCCACAAGATCGAGGCGCTGTTGTGGGCCGGCCGCCCGGCGGCGGCGATCAGGCCTCACACCGCGGCGCTGGTCACCGCCATCGACCATCTGCACCACGATCTGGTCAACCCGGTGCTCACCACCCAGATGATCGGCCTGCGAGCCCACGAGATCCTGGAGGACGCGGTCAAGTTCGAGCTCACCGGGCTCAACGACGCTGGCAGCGGCACCGGTCTGGCGACCATCGACGCCAACCTCGACGGCACCGTGCACGCCTTGAAGCCGATCCGATCGCTGTTGACGTCCCGCGACCCCGACCTCGCCGAGACCTACGCCTGGATCGCGCGCTCGCGCAAGCTCGTCGAGAGCTACCACACCGATGGTCGCTGGCGCGGGCTCGACTCCCTGACCGAGCGGCAGCGCGAAGAGCTGAACGCCACTCTCGACCAGACCGTGGAGCTGCTCTCCGAGGTCGCGGTCATCACCGACCCGAGGAGGAGCCGATGACAGGGCAGTGTCCGGTGAGCGGACGGCTGAGCCGACGAGGACTCTTCGGCGGGGCCGTCGGCGCCGCCGCGGCGGCGCCGGCGCTGTGGGGAGCAGCGGCGATGGCCGCGGACACCAGCTCGGCCCAGGCCAGCGGCGAGGCCGCCGACACGGCGGTCGCCGAGTCCTACCCGTTCGAGGGCGAGCACCAGTCCGGCATCCTCACCCCGGTACAGCGCTCGGCGGCGTACGTCGCCTTCGACGTCACCGCCGCCAACCGTGGCGAGCTCCGCGAGGCGCTGCGCAGCGTGACCGAGGTGGCCCGCTTCCTCACCAAGGGGGGTACGCCGCCCGACCAGGGCCTCCTGGAGACCACCTGGAGCAACGGCGTGCTCGGCCCGACGATCCCGGCCGACGGACTCACCGTGACCACCAGCGTCGGCGCCAGCCTGTTCGACGACCGCTACGGGCTCGCCGACCGCAAGCCCGCCCGGTTGCGACGGATGGAGGCCTTCCCCAACGACGCGCTGGACCGCTCGCGCTGCGACGGCGACCTGCTGCTGCAGGTCGGAGCGAACAACGCGGACACCGTCGCCAGTGCACTTCGCCTGATCGCCCGGCACACCCGCGGCGCGCTGCAGGTCCGGTGGCGCCAGGACGGCTTCTCCTCACCGCCCCGTCCCAGCGGCACGCCGCGCAACCTGCTCGGCTTCAAGGACGGCACCGGCAACCCCTCGGTCAGCGATGCCGACGCGATGAGCCGGCTGACCTGGACCGTCGCCGGTGGTGACGAGCCCGACTGGGTGAGCGGTGGCAGCTATCACGTCGTCCGGGTGATCCGGATGTTCGTGGAGTTCTGGGACCGGGTCTCCCTGCTGGAGCAGGAGAACATGTTCGGCCGCTCCCGGGACACCGGGGCGCCGCTCACCGGGACCGACGAGTTCGACACCCCCGACTACGCGAACGACGCCGGCGGCGACGCCATCAAGATGGACGCCCACATCCGGCTCGCCAACCCGCGCACCGCCGCGACCGCGGACCAGCAGTTCCTGCGCCGTTCGTTCAACTACGACGCCGGCACCGACGTCAACGGCGACCTCGACATGGGGCTGATCTTCACCGCGTTCAACCAGGACCTGGAGCGTCAGTTCGTGACGATCCAGAAGCGCCTCGCCGACGAGCCCCTCGTCGATTACATCTCGCCGGTCGGCGGCGGCTACTTCTTCGCGCTTCCCGGCGTGAAGTCGGCCGGCGACTGGTTGGGCCGGGCCATGTTCGCCTGACGGACCGCCCGGTGACCCACGCAAGCCAACACTGCGCAAGCCAACACTGATGGAAGGAACCCCGGGATGAGAAAGCCCAAGCTACGGCTGCCTCGCGCCCTCACGGGCACAGGGCTGGTGCTCGCCGGTGCGGGTCTGGTCGGAAGCTCGCTGACCTACCTGGCCGTACAGAACGCCTCGGCAGACGATGCCGTCAGCACCACCACCCCGATCAAGCACGTCGTGGTCCTCTTCGACGAGAACATCTCCTTCGACCACTACTTCGGCACCTACCCGTACGCCAAGAACGACGCCGACGAGACCGATGCGCCCACGTTCACCGCGGCGACCGGCACCGAGGTGCCGAACAACTACAAGGCCGACTCCACGCTGATCTCGGCGAACCCGAACAGCACCAAGCCGTTCCGGCTCGGCTGGGACGACCGGTGGACCTGCTCGCAGAACCACAACTACACCCCCGAGCAGGAGGCCGTGGACGGCGGCAAGATGGACCTCTTCCCGGAGAACACCAACGGCAGCTGCACCGCCAGCAGCGGTCCCTCCGGCGCCGCGGAGAACATGGGCTACTACGACGGCAACGTCGTCACCGGGATGTGGAACCTGGCGCAGAACTACGCGCTCGGCGACAACTCCTGGGACGTCACCTTCGGACCGTCCACCCCCGGCGCTCTGAACGTCGTCTCCGGCCAGACCTACGGTGGCATCGCCTACGACTCGACCAGCGACGACAGCGACCCGACCGCAGCCAGCTCGCAGACCGCCAGCGGCTTCTCGGCGGTCGACTCGAGCACCGGCATCGGCACCGTGATCGGCGACCCGGACCCGGTCTACGACGACTGCTCGGACACCAACCACACCGCCAGCAGCAACACCGTCGGCATGCAGGGTGAGAACGTCGGCGATCTGCTCAACGAGAAGAACATCACCTGGGGCTGGTTCCAGGGCGGCTTCACCCCGACCGCCGACTACGACCCCGACAGCGACGTCAACTACGCCGTCTGCGGCTCGACGCACACCAACATCAACGGCAACACGGTCACCGACTACAGCCCGCACCACAACCCGTTCGCCTACTACAAGTCGACCTCGAACCCGCACCACTACCCGGGCACCGACGGCGTCACGATCGGCGCCGACGACCCGACGAACGACGACACCAAGACCGGGGCGAACCACAACTACGACCTGTCGGTCTTCGAGGACGCCGTCGCGAACGACGAGCTGCCGGCGGTCTCCTACGTCAAGGCCGCGGCCTACGAGGACGCGCACCCGTCGAACTCGGACCCGATCGACGAGCAGGACTTCCTGATCCGTGAGATCAACGCGATCGAGTCCTCTCCGGAGTGGAAGTCGACGGCGATCGTGATCGCCTACGACGACTCCGACGGCTGGTACGACCACGAGGCGCCGACCATCGTCAACCCGTCCTCGACCAGCGACGACGCCGACATCTGCACCGCCGCCGCGCAGACCGCCGACCCGATCGCCGGGGAGGAGGACCGCTGCGGTCCCTCCCAGCGGCTGCCGATGCTGGTCATCTCGCCGTACGCCCGGACCAACTACATCGACCACACCAAGCTCTCCCAGGCCTCGGTGGTCAAGTTCATCGAGGACAACTGGGGTCTCGGCCAGATCAGTGACGACTACGGCGACGGAGCCGTCAACGACTCCTTCGACACCGACTCGACCATCGGCGACCTGACCTCGATGTTCGACTTCCAGGACCCGACCGGTCGCACGGTCAGCTTCAACGACGACGGCACGGTGGCCTCGGCCACCGACATCAAGGTCACACCGGCGGGCGGGTACGCCGCCTCGATGTCGGCCTCGGTGCCGCGCCTGACCTACGGCAAGGCCGGCACGGTCACCGCCAAGGTCACCAGTGACGGCGACCCGAACGGCGGCGTGGTGGAGACCAAGATCGACGGCAAGGTGGTCAGCGACACCGCGGTGAAGGGTACCAGCGCCAAGATCAAGCTCCCGACCACGCTCACGGCGGGCAAGCACACCCTCAAGCTGGCCTACCAGGGCTCGGCCGACACCAAGGCCGGTGCGACGGTGTCGAAGACGATCACCGTCGCCAAGGCGAGCAGCAAGGTGAGCGCCAAGGCCGGCAAGGTCAAGAAGAACAGGACCGTCGTCACGGTGAAGGTCACCGAGCCGGGCTCCTCGCTCGCTCCCGGCGGCAAGGTCTCCGGCACCGTCAACGGCAAGAGGATCGCCGCCAAGTCGCTCAAGCACGGGAAGGCGACCTTCTCCGTGACGGTGAAGAAGGGCAGGAACGTGCTCGTCTTCACCTACGCCGGCGACGCCAACCACACCTCCGCGAAGTCGGGCAAGATCACCGTGCGCGACTGAGAGGCTCCGGCCTCCGCGCTTCGGTTGCCCATCGGCGCCCGCCCCGTCTCGGGGCGGGCGCCGTGGTGCGGACGCCATCGCCTGTGCACGACGTCGTACGGCGACCCGAACGCGCGGGTAGGTTGGCTCCATGGGGGAGCCGAAGGACATCGAGGCCCGGGTGGGCGACCTCGAGGCGCGTGTCGACGACGTCGGTGCGGAGACCCGGGTCGCCGGTGAGGACGCCTCCGCGGCCCGGCAGCTGGCCGCGGCGAGCGATCGGGATGTTGCCGATCTGCGCACCGACCTGCGCGGTTTCCGCCGCGCCGCCACCGGCAGCTTCAACGCGCTGCGTGCGGACATGGCTGACATGCGGACCGAGATGCGGCAGGGCTTCGCCGAGACAGACGCGAGATTCGCTGCGATGGATCGAGGACTCGCGACCGTGGACACGGGGTTCGCGGAGATCCGTGGCCGGCTCGACGGCACCGCCTCTGGGCTGGCCCAGATCGCCGACCTGGTCACCACCCTGATCGACCAGGAGGGTGGGAGCCGACTCGAGGGAGGAGAGCCCGGCGGACCGTGACGAAGCGCGGCTCTCCTGAGCCAGGGCGAGAAACGGACCATGCCGAGAGATGAAGCACTCCGTTGCCCGGAGCGTCTGGCGGATGAGATGGGGGGGTCCCCATCCGCTGACTGTCGTCGCGGGCAACGGAGCGCTGACATCTTGTCATGCGAGGGGGAGCCGGGCAACACCGCGACACGCCTGAGGGTGCGATAGACTTTCGGGCGTGCTGACGGCCGAGCTGCTTCTTGACTCGCCGCGCTGACCGGAATCTCGACGATCAGGTCACGCGGCAACCCCTCCATGCGAGGGGTTTTTTCATGTCAGAAGGGCCGCCGACGGCACCCGAAGCCACCCGGCAGGACCAACGCCGGAGGATGTGACGACGCGCGGTGAGCAGGAGATCGAGATGACGCAGGAGCAGGCCGAGCAGGCGACGTACGACGCCGAGGCGCTGCAACGCAAGTGGCGGCCGGTCTGGGAGCGCCTCGACCCGTTCCGTGCCGGCCAGCTGCCGGGGGCCGAGCGCAGGTACGCGCTGACCATGTTCCCCTACCCCTCCGGCGACCTGCACATGGGCCACGCCGAGGTGTTCGCCCTGCACGACGTGCTGGCCCGCTACTGGTGGCAGAAGGGCTACGACGTCCTCAACCCGATCGGCTGGGACTCCTTCGGCCTGCCCGCCGAGAACGCCGCCATCAAGCGCGATCAGTACCCCGCCATCTTCACCTACGACAACATCGAGACCCAGGCGGAGTCGATGCGCCGCTACGCGGTCAGCTTCGACTGGTCCCGGCGGCTGCACACCTCCGACCCGGAGTACTACCGGTGGACCCAGTGGCTGTTCTTGAAGTTCCGCGAGCAGGGACTGGCCTACCGGAAGAACAGCCCGGTCAACTGGTGCCCGAACGACCAGACCGTGCTGGCCAACGAGCAGGTCGTCGACGGTCGCTGCGAGCGCTGTGGCGCCGAGGTGACCAAGCGCGAGCTGAACCAGTGGTACTTCAAGATCACCGACTACGCCCAGCGGCTGCTGGACGACATGGAGCCGCTCGAGGAGAGCTGGCCCGCCAAGGTGCTGGCGATGCAGCGCAACTGGATCGGTCGCTCCGAGGGCGCCCACGTCGACTTCGACCTCACCCTGGCCGACGGCTCGACCAGGACGATCACCGTCTTCACCACGCGTCCCGACACGCTGTACGGCGCGACGTTCATGGTGGTGGCCGCGGACGCCGGACTGGCCGCCGAGATCGTGGCCCCGGCGCGGCGCGAGGCGCTGGAGGGCTACCTGGTCGAGGTGCGCAAGAGCTCCGACATCGACCGGATGGCGACCGACCGGCCGAAGACGGGCGTGGATCTGGGCGTGGTCGCCACCAACCCCGTCACGGGTGAGTCGATGCCGGTGTGGGCCGCCGACTACGTGCTGGCCGACTACGGCACCGGCGCGATCATGGCGGTGCCGGCGCACGACCAGCGCGACCTCGACTTCGCCAAGGCGATGAGGCTGCCGGTGCGCACCGTCATCGACGTCCCCGGGGCGGAGAACCCCGAGGAGACCTACGTCGCCACCACCGGTGACGGGGCCTACGTCAACTCACCCCTGCTCTCCGGGCTGAGCGACAAGGCCAGCGGCATCCGGGCGATCATCGAGAAGCTGGAGGCCGACGGTCGCGGCCAGGGCACCGTCAACTTCCGGCTGCGCGACTGGCTGCTGAGCCGGCAGCGCTTCTGGGGTGCCCCGATTCCGATCATCCACTGCCCGTCGTGCGGCGAGGTGCCGGTGCCCGAGGACCAGCTGCCGGTGGTGCTGCCCGAGCTGAAGGGCGCCGACCTGAAGCCCAAGGGCGTCTCGCCGCTGGCGGCCGCCGCGGAGTGGGTCAACGTCGCCTGCCCTTCCTGCGGCGGCAACGCGACGCGGGACACCGACACGATGGACACCTTCGTCGACAGCTCGTGGTACTTCTTCCGCTATGTCTCGCCGCACTTCGAGGAGGGTCCCTTCGACCCCGAGGCCGTGCGGGAGTGGATGCCGGTGGCGCAGTACGTCGGGGGCGTCGAGCACGCGATCCTGCACCTGCTCTACAGCCGGTTCTTCACCAAGGTCCTCTACGACCTGGGCATGATCGACTTCGTCGAGCCGTTCAGCGCCCTGATGAACCAGGGCGAGGTCATCAACGAGGGTCGCGGGATGTCGAAGTCCCTGGGCAACGGCGTCGACCTGAGCAGCACCATCGACGAGTTCGGCGTCGACGCGGTCCGGCTGACGATGGTCTTCGCCGGCCCACCGGAGGCCGACATCGACTGGGCCGACGTGTCGCCGGCCGGATCGCTGAGGTTCCTCCAGCGTGCCTGGCGGCTGGCCGGCGACGTCGAATCGGCGCCGGGCGTCGACGTCTCCGGCGGTGACCTGGAGCTGCGCAGGGTGACCCACCGGGTGGTCGCCGACACCGAGCAGCTGATCGAGTCGCAGCGATTCAACGTCATGGTGGCCCGGGTGATGGAGCTGGTGAACGCGACCCGCAAGGCGATCGACTCCGGCTGCGGTCCGGCCGACCCGGCGGTGCGCGAGGCCAGCGAGGCGGTGGCGATCCTGCTGTCACTGGTGGCGCCGTACACCGCCGAGGAGATGTGGGAGCGGCTGGGGCACCGGCCCACCGTCGCCCGTGCGGGTCTGCCCGAGGTCGACCCGGAGCTGCTCGTCGAGGACACCGTGACCGCGGTGGTCCAGGTCCAGGGCAAGGTCAGGGCCCGGCTGGCGGTCTCGCCGTCCATCGGCGACGACGACCTGGAGACGCTTGCCATGGCCGACGAGACGGTCCGCAGGGCGATCGACGGTCGCGCGGTGCGCAAGGTGATCGTGCGCGCGCCGAAGCTGGTCAACGTCGTCGTCTGACCGGACCGGTCCGATCCCGGGCGACCGCGCCGAGCCGGAGATGGCCGACCCACCGGCGGCGAGTCGTCCCCGCCGGTGGGTGGCGTCCTCTGCGCCGGTCCCGACCCGCACGGACGGGCGTCAGCAGGGGTTCGGAACTCGGTGGAGGGTGCCCGGCCGTAGCCTCGTGCGCTGGCCGCCGACCTCGACCTCGACCTCGGCGCCCTCGTCGCAGAGGGTGAGGCCGATCCCGTCGTGGTCGATGTCCACCGCGACCCGTCGACCGTGCCAGCCGACGGTGAACTCCAACCGGTCCCAGCGCTCGGGCAGGTGCGGTGTGAAGGAGAGCCGACCGTCGTGCAGGCGCATGCCGCCGAACCCCAGCACGGCCACCTGCCAGGTGCCGCCGGCGGCGGCGATGTGCATCCCCTCGGCGGTGTTGCCCTGGTTGTCGTCGAGGTCGACGTACGCCGCCCGCTCGAAGTACTGCACCGCCATCGCCGAGTCCCCGGTGCGGAGTCCGACGATCGCGTGGATCGGCGGGCTCAGCGACGACTTGTGCAGCGTGCGGGCCTCGTAGAACTCGAAGTTCACCCGCTGACTCTCCACGGAGTACTCGTCCGGGAGCAGGTACATCAGCATCACCACGTCCGGCTGCTTGAGCAGCGTGGTGTCCTCGAGGTTGAAGTGGTGGTAGCCGGCGGGGTACTGCGGCATGTTGTGCTTGTCCCAGGTCGAGATCGGCAGCTCCTGCCGCTCGAAGTAGCCCGCGAACTGCTCGATGACGCCGTCGTCGGACTCGCGCCCGGGCCTGATCGCCGCGGCCGCCCGGGCCCATTCCTCGACCTCGGCCAGATCCGGGCCGAGCGAGGTTGCCACGATCGCGCCGCGCTCCGGTGCCGCGGTGGCGAGCTGGGAGGCGACCGCACCGGCCTGTTCGAGGTGCCAGCGCACCAGCTGGTTGGTGAACGCGTTGTCGTCGACGTGGGAGTGGAACTCGTCCGGGCCCATCACACTGCTCAGGCTGAGGGTCCCGTCGTCGCGGCGCTCGAGCCTGGAGACCCAGTAGCGAGCGGTCTCGACGAGGATCTCGGCCCCCGCCTCGAGGAGGAAGTCGGTGTCCCCGGTCGCGGCGACGTACTGCATCACGCCGTAGGCGACGTCCGCGGTGACGTGCAGCTCCTCGTCCCGGGTCCAGAACCGGTGCTGCCCGTCAGGGGTCCACCGGGGGCACTCCTCCGCTCCGGTGTCGGCCGCCTCCCAGGGGTAGCGGGCGCCGCGGGTGCCGTTGGCCGCGGAGAGCCTCCGGGCGCCCGGCAAGGTGTGATGGCGGTAGCTGAGCAGTGCCCTCGCGGCGCTCGGCTGGGTGTAGAGGAAGAACGGCAGCAGCAGGATCTCGGAGTCCCAGAAGACGTGCCCGCGGTAGCCCTCGCCCGACAGCGACTTCGCGCCGATGCTGACGGTGGGATCCTCCGGGTTCGCCGCGATGAGGAGGTGGTAGGTGCCGAGGTGCAGCGCCAGCGCGTCCTTCCGGTGACCGGAGACCCGGACCTCACTGTCGGCCCACAACCGGGCCCAGACCTCGCGGCTGGCCGCGGCGAGCGCGGCGAAGTCGCTCGATCGGTGACGGGCGATGGTCTCGAGGGCACGCACCCGCGGCTCGGTCGTCCTGCCCGGGTCGCGTGAGGTGGCGTAGGCGACGACCTTCTCCACGACGATCGGCTCGCCGGCCGCCGCCTCGAAGGTCAGCGCCGTGGCCAGCGTGCCGCCCTGCGCCTGTACGCCGTCGTGCGTCGGCTCGCTCTGCGGCCGGACGTCGTACGCCACCGCGATGCGGACCCCGCTGCCGAGGGTCTCGGTGACCACGTCGCCCGCGCGGGGAGCGAGGTGGCGCTCGCGCTCGCGGAGGTGGTTGGAGCGGGCCCACTTCTCCCAGCGCCGGCTCGCCGGGAGCACCGGCTCCTCGGTGTAGGCCGGCAGCCGGTCCAGGTTGCGCCGTTCGGTCTCGATGCCGGTGACCACGGTGATCTCGACCGGCCGGTCCAGCGCCGTCACCTCGATCCGCTGGGCGCACAGGTCGCGGTCGGCCATGCTCGCCAGTCGGGCGCTGGCGAGCCGGACGCGCCCGATCGCCGGATCGATGAAGACCGTGGCGCGGGTCAGCACGCCGGTGCGGAGGTCGAGGACCCGCTCGTGCTCGACGACCTCGAGGGTGTCGACGTCGAGACTGCGGCCCTCCACCCAGACCCGGGTCGCCAGCCAGTCGGGCACGTTGACCAGGTCGATCACGGGGGAGTCGTGGGCGTCGTACACGCCGGCGAGGTAGGTCCCCGAGAGAGCGCCCAGATGGCCCTCCTCGAGGCTCGCCCGCGTGCCGAGACGCCCGTTGCCGACCGTCATCAGCGACTCGTGGTAGCCGGCGCGCTCACGGTCGAAGCCGTCCTCCCGGATCTCCCAGGTCGCCGAGGAGCTCTCGGTGTCGAGCGACACGGTGGTGCTCGCGCCGGTCATGCGCCGACCCGGGCCCCGCCGTAGACGGCCTCGATCTGCCCGGTCGTCCCCGCGTAGTCGAGGTAGACGCTGAGATCGGAGCCGGAGGCCCGCTGGGAGCCCATCGCGTTGCCGTAGCGGGCCGCGGTGACGAAGTCACCGGAGGCGAGATAGCCGAACGCCATGCCCGCGGCGAAGGAGTCGCCGCAACCGGTGGTGTCGACGACCTCGGGGATCGGCACCGGCGGGACGAGGTGCTCCTCCATCGTCCCGCCGGGCCCGCGGAAGTAGACCGCGCACCCCTCGGCGTCGAGCGTGACGCAGACGGCCTGGACGCCCTTGCCCAGACAGTGCGCCGCGAACTCCGGGAGCTCGTCCCTGGTCAGCGGCGTGCCGAGCCGGCTCATGTCGCTGCCGGGCGGCGGGAACCAGCTGCAGCCGGCCTCCTCGAGGTTGAGCTTGAGGATGTCGATGTTCGGCAGCCAGGCGTCCCGGTCGAGCCAGATCCGGCGTACGCGGGCGCCGCCGGGTGTCAGGCTGACCGTCGGACCGTGGCCGTCGAGCATGATCGTTCCGGTGCCGTACTCCCGTAGGAAGGCGAGGGTCTGGGACGGCACCTCGTAGTCCGAGATGGGTACGCAGACGAACGCGTCGGCGTCCACGACGGCGGCGACGTCGCCGGGGACGATGGGGTGCATGAAGCCGGTCTGCGACTCCTGGCGCGCGTTCTGGTCCAGGTAGGTCAGCTCGATCAGGTCACCTCGGTCGGTGTGGGAGCGGACCAGGGAGGAGTCGACGTTGGCGAGGTGGGACCACTGCTCCTTGATCGGCTCCTCGTCCTGCTTGCGGACGTGCACGACGGGGACGACGAGGTCGTCGGGTCCCAGCAGCGCCGACAGTGCGGCGACGGTGTAGAGCACGCAGCCGTACTTCTCGAAGACCTCGCCGCGGTGGGTGACGACGTGGTCATGGGGCACCGGGCCGAGTACGGCGACCTTGCGGGGGCGGGTCGGCTCGTGGTCCGCTTCGGGGAGGCTCATGTCACGCTCCTGTCGTGCGATCCGGGCGTCAGGACGAGGCCACGTCGGCGGCGATCTGGGCGTCCATGTCCTCCAGGGACATGCCCTTGGTCTCGCGGACCAAGCGGAGGACGAAGACCAGACTCAGCGCGGCGAAGAGGGTGTAGAGGCCGTAGGAGAACCCGAGGGAGAAGGAGGCCAGTGCCGGGAACGAGACGGTGATGGCCCAGTTCGCCGCCCACTGACCGGCCGCCGCCAGGGACAGGCCGGCGCCGCGGATCCGGTTCGGGAACATCTCGCCCAGGAGCACCCAGACGATCGGGCCCCACGACATCGCGAAGGCGACGACGAAGAGGTTCGCGGCGACGAGCGCGATCGGGCCGGCGGCGCCGTGGAGCTTCAGGTCGTCTCCCGAGCCGGTGGCCGTGGCGAAGCAGACGGCGAGGGCGCCGAGTGTCACGATCATCGCTGCCGAGCCGAAGACCAGCAGCGGCCGCCGGCCGATCCGGTCGACGAGGGCGATCGCGATCAGGGTGCTGGCGATGTTGACGATCGAGGTGAAGACGCTGATCCCGAAGGAGGCGCTCTCGCCGAAGCCGACCGCCTGCCAGAGCGTGTTGGAGTAGTAGAAGATCACGTTGATCCCGACGGCCTGCTGGAAGATCGAGAGCAGCAGTCCGACCCACACGATCGGCCAGATGCCGCCGCCGGGGCGCTTGAGGTCGGACCACGACGGCTTGGTCTCGCGGTTCAGCGAGTTCCTGATCCGCTCGATCTTGATCTCCAGGTTCGTCTCGCCGAGCAGCGTGCTGAGGATCGTGCGGGCCTCGGGGATCTTGTGCTTCATGATCAGGTAGCGCGGCGACTCCGGGATCGTGGTCGCCATCACGCCGTAGACGATCGCGGGGATCGCCATCGCCAGGAACATCCACCGCCACGCCTCCAGGCCCAGCGCCAGGACGTCGTCCGCCCCGCCGGCCATCTCGGCGAGCAGCCAGTCGACCAGGAGGGAGAAGAAGATGCCGAGCACGATCGCCAGCTGTTGCAGGGAGCCCAGACGACCGCGGATCCGTGCCGGGGAGGTCTCGGCGATGTAGGCCGGCGCGATGACCGAGGCGACGCCGACGCCGAATCCGCCGACGACACGACCGACGATCAGGATGCCGAGGTTGGGCGCCACCGCGGTGCCGAGGGCGCTGATGAGGAAGAGGACGGCCGCGATCCTCATGACCCGCAGGCGACCGATCCGGTCCGCGATCCGGCCCGCGGTCATCGCGCCCGCGGCCGCGCCGAGGAGCGCGGAGGCGACGGCGAAGCCGAGGACGCCGTTGCTGACGTGGAAGTCGTGCTTGATGGAGTCCACCGCACCGTTGATCACGGCGCTGTCGTACCCGAACAGCAGCCCGCCGAGGGCCGCGACCGACGCGATCCGAATGATCCCGCGGCCAGTCCCTTCATCGTCGTCGTCGAACACCGATGCTGTCTCGGCGATCGGTCCGTGCTCGCTCATGGGTCCTCCTCATCCCGCCCATCTCGCTAGATGTGATGCGAGTCACACAGTGGAGGAGTCCGTCGGGGCCGGGCAATGGGCTGGCCGCTGGGAGCCGCAGATTCGTGCTCGGGTGTTCGAGTTGTGAACGGCGCGGCGACGGGGAGCGCGGCGTACGGCGGCTGCTCCGGCCGACATCGGCGGCGAGATCAGCGCGGCTCGACGGCGTCGAAGGCCAGGGCGATACCGCCGAGGAGGGGAGCGTGCGCACCGAGATCGGAGACGACGATCCGGACCCGCTGCACGGCACTCGGGATGCCGTAGCGCTCCACGACCTGACCGATCGCGTCGAGGAGGATGCCGCCGGCCTGGGCGAGCTCGCCGCCGATCACGATCGTCTGCAGGTTCAGCAGGTTGCACAGGTCGGCGATCGAGCGCCCGACCTGGGTCCCGACATCCTGCAGCACGCGTGAGCAGGCGCGATCGCCGTCCCCGGCCCGGCGTACGACCTCGCTGATGGTGAGCTCGCCCCGGACGTCGACCACCGGCCGGAGGGTCTCGAGGACGGCGCCGGTCGAGACGAGCGTCTCGAGGCAGCCGCGGTTGCCGCAGCGGCAGATCGAGCCGTACTCCTCCACCGTGGTGTGGCCGATCTCGCCAGCAGTGCCGTCGGGGCCGGCGTAGAGCGCGCCGTCGATGATGAGTCCGGCTCCGACACCGTCGGAGAGCTTGAGGAAGGCGAGGTTCTGAATGTCGCCGCGGCGCCCGTGGCCCCACCGGAACTCGGCCAACGCACCGAGGTTGGCGTCGTTGTCGATCACGACCGGCCGGCCGACCGCCTCGGTCGCCAGCTGTGCGGCACGCAGCCCGCGCCACCCCGGGAGGATCGACGGTGAGCCCACCTTGCCGGTGCCGTGGTCGATCGGCGCCGGCAGCCCCATGCCGACGCCGACGAGGTCGTCAAGCGTGAGATCCGCGTCGCTGAGGGCGAGCTCCAGCAGCCGGTTGGCCACCGCCAGACCTTCGACGGCCTCGATGCCGGGCTCCAGCCGGAGCCGCCGCTCGGCGCGGAGGCACGGCTCGTCGTCGGCGATCGCGACCGAGACGTGTCCGTGCCCGTAGTCGATGCTGGCGACGAGCCCGCGCCGTGGCAGCAGCCGGATCAGGCGGCGTCCGGACCCCTCGTCGACGCCGAGGACACCGGTGCGCTGCAGCTCGCGGACCAGGCTCGAGATCGTCGCCGGAGCGAGTCCGGTCGCACGCGCGAGGTCCGCCTGGGAGGCGGGCTTCGCGCGCAGCTGGGCGATGAGGCGATCCCGGTTGGCGATCCGAAGGGCGGTCTGCGAACCGGGACGAAGGTCGTGGTTCACCGCGGCGTCCTCTCGATAGCTCTCGGTAGACGGCGTCTCGACGCCGGCGCGGGCATCGGGGTCGATGCTCCGCCGCCTGGATCAGCGTAGAGGTCGGGCAGCCCTCGCGTCGCCCACGAGCATCCGACGGACGCCGCGCGGATGCCCTCCGGTGGGCGAGCCTCGCTCAGACGGTGAGCAGGGCGACCACCACCAGGGCGGCGAGCATCACCAGCACCAGGACGACTCCGGCCAGCTCCGGCGGCGGGCTCTTCCGATCTTCGCGCAGGTCCGCTGTCATGCTCTGCCCCCTCGGGCCGCCGGGTACGGCCTCTGACTATCTAACGCGCTTCGGCGGCAGATATGACGGCACCGGCCCGGCGTGGCGGCCGGGCCGCGCCGGTCGCCACGCCGGGCCGGGGGCGTCCTCGGACGGGTGGTGCCGAGGGATCGTGCGGTGCGCGAGAGCTCGGCGCACGTCGTCTAAGGTTGCGCGGCATGGGCAAGGTAGCCGTCGTCACCGACTCGACAGCGATCCTTCCCGACGATCTCGGCGCCGCGGGCGAGCTGATCACGGTGGTGCCGCTGCAGGTCATCATCGACGCCGAGGCTCACGAGGACGGCACCCCGGAGACCTCCCCGGAGGCCATCACCGTGGCGCTCTCGGCCAAGCGTCAGGTCTCCACCTCGCGTCCCGCCCCGGCGCTGTTCGCCGAGGTGTACGCCGACCTCGCCGCGCGGGGCTACACGGAGGTGGTCTCGATCCATCTCTCCGGCGAGATGAGCGCCACCGTGGAGTCGGCCCAGATCGCCGCCGGCTCGGCCCCCATCCCGGTCACGACGCTCGACACCCGTGCGGTCGGGCCGTGCGTCGGCTTCGCCGTACTGGCGGCGGCGACGGCGATCCTCGGCGGAGCGGACGCCGCCACCGCGGTCGCGAACGCTCGGGCACGGGCCGAGGCGACCCGTTCGTTCTTCTACGTCGACACCCTGGAGTTCCTGCGCCGAGGCGGGCGGATCGGCCCGGCGGCGGCGCTGCTCGGGTCCGCGCTGGCGGTCAAGCCGCTGCTGGCCATCGAGGACGGGCAGGTGGTGGTGCACGAGCGGGTGCGCACCGCGGCGCGCGCACTGGGCCGGCTGGAGGAGTTGGCGGTCGACTTCGCCGGCGACCAGCGAGTCGAGGTGGTGGTCGCCCACCTGGGCGCCGCCGACCGGGCCGGTGCGCTGGTCGAGCATCTGGACGAGCGGTTGGCCGCCGGGCTGGAGTCGAGATCGGTGCGATGTGTCGAGCTCGGCGCCGCACTGGCCGCGCATGTCGGGCCGGGGCTGCTGGCGGTGGTGGTCAGCCCGGCGCTCGACCCTGGGTGACTCGGTTCCACCGACTCCGGTCGGCTCGCGCCGCCGCGATCGGCGGAGCCGCGATGATGTGAGCTCCGATCGACCCGGTTCGGTCCACAGCGCAGGTCCGGACGCGAGTTCTCCACAGGCGAGCGCGATCGGGCGGTGCGACGGCACCCGGATGCCTAGCGTCGCCTCATGCGCTCCCGATCCGCACCCGACCATCCCGACGTCCAGCGACGCCTGGAGTCGCTGCGCGCCGAGCTCGCCGCACAGTGGACGACGCCGGACTCGGCCCGGGCGGAGTCGGAGGAGGAGCCTGCC
Source organism: Nocardioides sp. (assembly GCF_047606145.1). Lineage (GTDB taxonomy): Bacteria > Actinomycetota > Actinomycetes > Propionibacteriales > Nocardioidaceae > Nocardioides. The sequence continues at coordinate 43,872 of NZ_JASGET010000011.1, forward strand.
CCCGGGGCGCCGGCCGGGGAGGGTGAGCGGGACTGGTGGGAGGGACACACCAGGTTCGCCGATCCCGAGCGGCGCGCGGTGGGTGGGTCGGCCGCGCCGGAGCGGAGCGCGGTGCTCACCGATGCTCCGCGGACCGGCGTGCCGGTGCCGGGCAGGCATGCCGCACGCCGGCGGCTCTCCGTCACGGCGTTGGTGCCGGAGTACTGGCGGGAGCGCTGGCGCGAGCGCAACCGGACGGCCATCGGGGCCTGGCAGCTGACCGTGGTCGCGCTGGCGATCGCGGTCGGGCTCGGAGTGACCTGCTGGTGGATCATCCGCTCGCGCGCACACGCCGAGCCGGTGGCCGCGGTGAGCACCGCGGCGCCGCTGGTGACGCTTTCGCCGGCGGCCGAGGAGTCCTCGGCCGGCGGCGCCGCCGCGGGTGTGTCTGCCGGCATGTCGGAAAGTGCGTCCGGGGGTGCCGGGGTCGAGGCGAGCGGCACGCCGACGGCGACCTCGATCGGCGGTCAGGTGACCGTCGACGTCGAGGGCGCGGTGCGGCGGCCCGGCATCGTGGTGCTGGCCAGCGGGTCGCGGGTGATCGATGCGATCAAGGAGGCCGGCGGTGTCCGTCACCGCAGACGGCTCCATGGCCTGAATCTGGCTGCGGTGCTGGTCGACGGCCAGCAGATAGTGGTCGGGCAGCAGCTCGCGGCGACGGGCACCTCGACGGGCACCTCGACCGGCACCTCGACCGGGACCGCGACGGGAGCCGGCACACTGGTGAATCTCAACACGGCCACCGCCGCGGACCTCGACACGCTGCCCGGGGTCGGGCCGGTGACAGCGCAGGCCATCCTCGACTGGCGCACCGAGAACGGCGGCTTCAGCTCGGTCGACGAGCTCCTGGAGGTCGACGGGATCGGTGAGATCACCCTGGCCAAGCTCACTCCGCTGGTGACCGTGTCGTGACGCCCGGTCGATGAGCGGCGGCGAGGGAAGCGGTGATGCGGGACCTGCGACTGCCGCTGCTGGGCGTGGCGGCATGGATCGGCGCGCTGCTGGGTCCGCAGGTGGCCGCCTGGCCGGTGGGTGGGGGCATCGTCGCATCGATCGTCCTCGTGCTGGGTGCCGCTCTGGGCCGCTCGATCGGCCGGAGTCGCCGGCGCCGGGACGAGCCGTCGGTCGCGAGCTCTGCCTCGAGGCGCACTGCCGCCGCGCTGCTGATCATGGCGCTCGGCGCCGGCGCCGTGGCCGGGCTGCGGGCCGCGCAGGTGCAGCACAACCCGGTCGCCGACCTGGCCGCACACGGCGCTCGGGTCCACCTGACCGCGAGCGTCAGCAGCGACGCGCGCAGCGTCATCGGCGTCAGCGGAGAGCACGTGCTGATCACCCTCCGCGTCACCGATCTGACCGGTCGTGGCCAGCACTTCCGGCTCGGTGCCCCGGTCCTGGCGATCGGCGACTCGGAATGGGCAGAGGTGCCGCTCGGCGCCACGGTCGTCACCTCGGGTCGACTGGTGACCGCCGACGAGAGCGACGTGGCCGCCCTGCTCGTGGCCGACACGCCCAGGCTGGTCGCGGGCCCCGGGCCCTGGTGGCGGGCGGCGGGTGCCGTGCGATCGGCCATCCGGGCCGCGGTCGCGGACCGGCCGGCCGACCAGCGGGCGCTGGTCCCGGCGCTGGTGGACGGCGACGACACCGGTCTGGCCGACGACCTGGCCGACGACTTCCGCACCACCGGTCTGACCCATCTGCTCGCCGTGAGCGGCACCAACCTCACCCTGTTGGTCGGCTTCGCCCTGATCGTGGCCCGCTGGTGCGGGGTGCGCGGTCGATGGCTCTACCTGGTCGGCGCGGGCGGGATCGTCGGCTTCGTGCTGCTGGCCCGGACCGAGCCGAGCGTGGTGCGGGCAGCGGCGATGGGCACCGTCGGGCTCCTCGCCATGGCCCGCGGCGGACGCGGCCGGGCGTTGCGCGGGCTCGGTGCCGCGGTGTGCGCGCTGATGCTGCTCGACCCCGGCCTGGCCACGTCCCTCGGGTTCGCGCTCTCGGCGCTCGCCACCGCTGGGATCCTCCTGTTCGGTCCGCCGTGGCGCGACGCGCTGTGTCACTGGTTGCCGCGCTGGGCGGCCGAGGCGATCGCCGTACCGGCGGCGGCGCAGCTGGCCTGCACGCCGCTGATAGCGGCCATCTCGGGCCAGGTCAGCCTGGTGGCGGTGCTCGCCAACCTGCTGGCCGAACCGGCCGTCGCGCCGGCGACGGTGCTCGGCCTGCTGGCCGGCGTCTGCGGACTGGTGTCGGCGCCGCTCGGTCGCCTGGTGGCCACTCCGGCAGGGTGGTGCGTGGGGTGGATCATCGCGGTGGCCCGACACTGTGCGCATCTGCCCACCCCGGCCATCGGGTGGGGAAGCGGACCGGTGGCGCTGGCCCTCCTGGTGCTGGGCTGCGTCGCCGTGGTGGGGCTCGGGCCCCGGCTGCTGCGTCGTCCGCTGCTCGGCGTCGGCTGCGCGCTGCTGCTGACGCTGGTGCTGCTGGTGCGGATGTCGAGGTTCGGATGGCCGCCGGACGACTGGGTGATGGTGATGTGCGATATCGGCCAGGGCGACGGGCTGGTCGTCTCCGCGGGGGACCACGCCGCGATCGTGGTCGACAGCGGACCGGCACCGGAGCCGATGGACCGCTGCCTCGACGACCTGGGCATCACGACCGTGCCGCTGCTGGTCTTCACCCACTTCGACGCCGACCATGTCACCGGCGCCAGTGGGGTGTTCAGTGGTCGCCGGGTGGGAGCGGTGTGGACCACCACCCTGTATCAGCCGGCGAGCGGGGTCGACAAGGTCACCGACGCCGCGGCCGACGCCGGCGTCGAGCCGACACCTGCGCCGTACGCCGCCACCGGCCGGATCGGGCCGGTGGAGCTGCAGGTGCTGTGGCCCAGCGGAGCCCTGCCGGCCGGGACCGACACCAACGGCAGTTCGGTGGTGCTGCTGGTGCGCAGTCACGGTCTGACCCTGCTGCTCACCGGCGACGTCGATCCGGACGGCCAGCGCGTCCTCGCGTCGAGACTGCCGGGCCTCACCGTCGACGTGTTGAAGGTGCCGCACCACGGCTCGAAGTATCAGGACGAGGACTGGCTGCTGTCGCTGCATGCGCGGGTCGCGCTGACCTCGGTCGGCGCGGACAACGACTACGGGCACCCGGCCGCGTCGACGCTGGATCCGCTGGCGGCCGCGGGCACGGCGGTCTATCGCACCGACACCGACGGAGCGATCGCGGTGCTCGGCGGTGCGGCGGGACCGCGGGTCGTCACGGACTGAGCCGAGCGAAGGTCCCCGGCAGACCGCCCCGGACTGCTGGAGGACCGTTGGAGCCCGACTGTCCGCGGCGTGTGGCAGGCTTGGCCGCATCATGGCGACCACCCGGAATCGACCCCATGCCGCCACCGCCGCCGACGTGCTCGGCCGGGTCACCCTGGTGACCGGCAAGGAGGAGTATCTCGGAGAGCGGACCGTCGCCGCGGTCCGGGCGGCCGTGCGCAGTCACGACCCGGAGGCTGAGCTGTCCGAGGCGCTCGCCGCGGACCTCACCCTCGGCACGCTCGGTGAGTTGAGTGCGCCGTCGCTCTTCTCCCAGATCAGATGCGTGGTCGTGCGCGCCTTGGAGAATCTGCCCGACGAGTCGGTCGCCGGGCTGCTCGACTACGCCGCGGCGCCGGTCGACGACGTCGCTCTGGTGCTGGTGCACACCGGCGGGGTGAAGGGCAGCGGCACGCTCACCAAGCTGCGCAAGCTCGAGACCGTCACCGAGCACAAGTCCGAGGAGCTCAAACCCGCGGAGCTCCCGCGCTTCATCGCGGCGGAGGTGCGCGCCCACGGTGCGCAGATCGAGGAGGAGGCCGCGGCCTTCCTGGTCCAGGCGGTCGGTGGGGATCTGCGCGGGCTGGCCGCTGCGGCCCATCAGCTCGCCGGGGACTTCCCGGGCGCCAGGATCACCGACGAGCAGGTGCGGCGCTACTTCGGCGGCCGCGCCGAGGTGAAGAACTATGTCATCGCCGACGCCATCCTGGCCGGGAACCGGGTCAAGGCGTTCGAGGAACTGCGCTGGGCGCTGGAGACCGGCTCGTCGCCGGTCTACGTCCTCTCCGCGATCGCCGGCCAGACCCGGTCGGTGGCCCAGCAGGTGGCCGGGGTGCGTGATGGCAAGGTGCCGCCGTGGAAGCAGAGGTCGCTGGCGGCACTGGCCCGCGGCTGGACCTCGACCGGCATCGGCGAGGCGCTGCGCGCGGTCGCCCGGGCCGACGCCGACCTCAAGGGCGCGGCCAGCGACCCGTCGTACACCTTGGAGCGGTTGGTGCTCACCATCGCCGCCCTGCGGAATTCCGCTCGCTCCTGAGGCCGGTCGTCTCGGGCGGCGATGGGCACGCCGGGGAGGTACCGCCCGGGGAACAGGACGGGAGAACGAAGACGGGCCCGCCTCCACGAGGGAGACGGGCCCGAAGCCTGTGCGTCGGTGCTGTCGCTCAGAGCGAGGCGGCCTTCTTGGCGATCGCCGACTTGCGGTTGGCGGCCTGGTTCTTGTGGATGACACCCTTGGAGGCCGCCTTGTCCAGCTTGCGCGACGCCGAGCGGCTGAGCTCCACCGCGGTCTCCTTCTCGCCGGCCTCGGCGGCCTCGCGGAACTTGCGGATGACGGTCTTGAGCTCGCTCTTGACGGCCTTGTTGCGCTCGTGGCGCTTCTCGTTCTGCTTGTTGCGCTTGATCTGCGACTTGATGTTCGCCATGGTGCGTCTTTCCTCGTGCTCGATGGATGAGTCAGTGCGTGGCGCGCTCTCCCGGGGCCTCTCGTGGGGCGGTGAGAGGGGAGAGGCCTGACTGCGAACACGCGGTCAGCAAGGCTATCAGCGGGATTCCGGGGCGCTCAAATCGTCGTATCCCGATCGAGGGCCTCCGCCGAGGGTACGCCACCGATCTCTCGACGGAAGAGAGTCGGAGTGTCGGGGTTCAGGTCGGCGCCGACCGCCTTCACGAATGCGCGCGTGCCGTCGGCACCGCGCACCCGGGCCGCGCACCCTGGCGACATGCCGCCGATCTGACCCACGGCCTCGGCCACCGGCGAACCGAGGACGGCATCGACCCAGTCCCGTACTCGAGCAGGCACGTCGCGATACGAGATCCGTACGCCGATGGCACGAGGGGCGTTCACCAGCCGCGCCGCTCGGCCAGCCAGGCCCAGCAGGTCTCGCCCTGCCAGCGCTGGAACTCCCGCAGGTGCGGCATCGCCGGCGGCGCCGGCAGCTCGCTGCGTTCGAGCCCGTAGCCGGCGAAGAGCGCGAGCGCCGAGTCGATCGCCTCGTCCTCGGCCGCGCCCAGCAGTGGGTGGGTGGTCGGGTCGACCTCGAGCCCGTCCCCGCGGGCGGCGGCGAGCAGCAGCAGCGAGTCCAGCCAGTTCGGACCGCGCATCGGCTCGCTCCAGTCGCACAGCAGCACGGTGCCGTCGGCACGCAGCAGCAGGTTGTCGTCCCGGACGTCGGTGTGCACCAAGGTGTCACCGACCACCAGCTCGGCGAATCGGTCGGCGAGCGCCGTCGCCTCCTCGGCATGGGCCAGATGGTCGAGCTCCTGCCAGGAGCCGGCCAGGTCGGCGAGCTCCTCGCCGACGTCGGAGAGTCCCAGGCAGGGCGGCGGGGTGGCGCTGGCGGCGAGACAGGTGAGCATCGTCGTGGCCGCGGTCAGATCCGGCTCGGTCCAGGGGCGCCGCGGTGGCCGCGCGTCGACGTACTCGATGCCGAGCACGACCCAGTCGGCCACCTCCTCGGCCCAGCGCAGCCGCGGAGCCGGCACCCATCCGTTGAGTGTCCTCAGCCGCCGCGCCTCGGCGCGGTAGGAGGCCGCCGAGCCGCGTTGCGCCTGCACCGAGGCCGCCTTGACGAACGTCGAGGCTCCGGTGGCGTCGGTGAGGACGGAGGCGAATCCCGGGGTGAAGCCGGCGTCCTGCGAGACCGCCTGGACCACCGGTGCACCGAGCCGCTTCTCCACCGCGGTGCGCACCGGCGCCGGCAGGTGCACCCAGTCGAGCCGGCGGGCGGTGTTGCCGTGCGGGAGGGTCGTCGGGATCGCCGTACTCACCGCTCCATCTTCGGCCATCGCCGGCCGTGCCGGTCAACCAGCGCCAGGCTCAGCCTGGGGCGATCGGCGGATTCAGGCTCAACGGCGTTCGGGATCGAGTGTCTTGGTGAACAGTGCCGCACCCTCGACGTCGCGCAGGGTGACGGTGAGCTGCTCGGTGGCGGCCTCGATGTCGACCTGGCCGAAGAACTGGGCGCCTTCCAACGGCGAGTAGTTCTGCGTCGGTGGGGCGGAGACGAAGACGGCCTCCGGCCCGAAGGTGCCGTCGAGCGTGTTCGGGCCGAAGGCGCCCGCGTTGAGCGGCCCGGAGACGAACTCCCAGAACGGGTCGAAGTCGGTGAAGGCGGCCCGCTCGGGGTCGTAGTGGTGGGCGGCGGTGTAGTGCACGTCGGCGGTGAGCCAGACGTGGTTCTTGACCCCCATCCGCTGGAACGAGCGCAAGATGTGGGCGATGTTCAGCTCTCGGCCCAGCGGAGCGCCGTCGTCGCCCTGCGAGGCCGATTCCTGCAGGTCGCCGTCCGGTACGACGAGCCCGAGGGGCAGGTCGTTGGCGATGACCTTCCAGGTCGCCCTCGACCTGCCCACCTCGCGCAGCAGCCACCCGGTCTGCTCCTCCCCGAGCAGACCGCCGTCGTCGCTGGTCTCCAGGTCGGCGGTGTTCGGATCCTTGTGGGTGCGCATGTCGAGGATGAACAGGTCCATCAGCGGGCCGAAGGAGAGCTTGCGATAGACCCGGCCGAGCCTGTCCGGGGAGGCGTCGCCGACCGGCACGTATTCGCGGAATGCCTGCCGGGCTCGGGGCACCAGCTCGTCGACGGCGGTGCCGTCGGGGTAGCCGGTGACGCCCTCCAGGATCTCGCCGGGGTACCAGTTGTTGAGCACCTCGTGGTCGTCCCACTGCGCGATCAGGGTGGTCTCGGCGAGCAGCGCCCGGTAGTTGTCGGCGAGCAGGTTGTACTTGTACTGGCCGCGGTAGTCCGCCAGCGTGGTCGCCTGATGAGTCTTCTCCTCGGTGACCAGGTTGTGCCACACCCGCCCGTCGGCCAGCGTCACCGACTCGCTCACCGGGCCGTCGGCGTAGCAGTTGTCCCCGGAGCAGAGGAAGAAGTCCGCGTTCGCCGCGCGCATCGCGTCCGCGATCCGGTAGCCGCCCAGGTCGGGGTTGACGCCCCAGCCCTGACCGGCGATGTCGCCGGACCAGAGGAAGCTGATGTCCTTGCGGCTGGTCACGCCGGTGCGGAACCTGCCCTCGACCGGCTTCGAGACCAGCCGGTGGTCGTCGAGGTCGACGGCGGTGATCCGGTAGTGCAACTGCTCGCCCGACGGCAGCCCGCGCACCGGGATCCGGCCGGTCAGGTCGCTGTCGGCGGTCACCACCGGGCCGGTGACCCGGCGGGTACGGCGGAACGAGGCATCGCGGGAGATCTCGGCGATCAGCCTGGCCGGCCGGTCGGCGCGCGACCACAGCGTCGCCTGGCCGGAGACCGCGTCCGCGGCCTGGACTCCATGGGTGAGCACGGGACGTCCCGAGCGGACGTGAGCGGGCGCCGCGAAGGCCGGTGAGGCGGCGCCGTCGAGCAGCGGTGCCAGGGCGAGGCCGGAGCCGGCCACGGCGGAGCCGCGGAGCAGGGTGCGGCGAGTGAAGGGGGACCGAGACGGAGTAGGCATGTCGACCACCGTGGCGAAGCCACCGCAACATCCGGTGATCTGAGATGACCGGGGTGCGAACGGCAACCGACGAGTTCACCGCCGGGCACAATGGCGGGCGTGATCAGGCTCGCGGTCGGTGTCGCGCTCGTGGTGCTGCTCAGCGCCTGCGGCGCTTCGACCGACTCCTCGGCGCCCGCCGAGACGAGTGCGGCCGGCACTCCGAGCGGCCTGTCCAGCACGAGCACCAGCCCGAACACCACCCCCTCGAACACCAGCCCCTCGAGCGCGAGCGCGACCGGCTCGAGCCAGGCCACGTCCGCCTCGCCCAGCCCGACGTTCTCCATCTCGGTCCCCGACCTGCCCACCGCCACCGACCGCGGCCTGGTCACCGGCGGCGATGTCAGCTGGCCGCAGTGCCCCCGGGGGATGGGCATCCCGAGCAAGCAGGGCCAGGGCAGTCCGATGCCGTTGGACAGCGCCGAGTTCGTCATCCTCGGGCTGACCAACGGTCCCGGCTTCACGCCCAACCCGTGCCTGGCCGACCAGGTCGACTGGGTCAGGCAGCGGGGGCTGATGGCGGCGGCGTACTCGGTGATCAGCTACCCGTACGACGACCAGCTGGACCGCTATGGCGACGACGGTCCCTTCGACGGCGAGACGACCGCCGGGCGGCTCGCCAACGTCGGCTACCAGCAGGCCAGGTTCAACCTGCGGACGATGAGGAGGGCCGGCCTGACCAGTCCGATCATCTGGCTGGACGTGGAGACCGTCCCGGGCTTCGACTGGCCGCGGGGGAGTGAGGCGATCGGCGGCAACCAGGCGGTCCTGCGTGGTGCCGTGCGCGGCTATCGGCAGGCGGGCCTGCAGCCGGGGGTCTATTCGATCCCCTCCTCCTGGCAGGCGATCGTCGGAGATCTCAACCTGGGGCTGCCGGAGTGGCGCCCGGCCGGGAGCGCCGGCCGGGCGGAGGCGCTGCGCCGCTGCGGAAGCGACTGGGACGTCCAGGGTGGCGCGCCGGTGCTCGTCCAGTGGGTCGAGGACGGACGCGACCGGGACGTCACCTGTCCGGGCGAGTCGACCTATCTGACGGCGTGGTTCCATCAGTACTGAGAACGCGTTCGCGGGCCGGTGCCGACCCCGGTGCTCCGGTTTCGACAACCCCAACCCCGGGCGTGGACAATGGCGACATCATGAGTGCCCCGCAGCCCGGCTCGACCGACCCCGGCCAGACCGATGTGCACAGGATCCGCAACTTCTGCATCATCGCCCACATCGATCACGGCAAGTCGACCCTCGCCGACCGGATGCTGCAGCTGACCGGCGTGGTGGACGAGCGGGCCGCGCGGGCACAGTACCTGGACCGGATGGACATCGAGCGCGAGCGCGGGATCACCATCAAGTCCCAGGCCGTGCGGATGCCGTGGACGGTCACCGCGAGCAAGGACGGTGCGGTCGAGGGGACGACGTACGTCCTCAACATGATCGACACGCCCGGCCACGTGGACTTCACCTACGAGGTCTCCCGGTCGCTGCAGGCCTGCGAGGCGGCCATCCTGCTGGTCGACGCCGCGCAGGGCATCGAGGCGCAGACGCTCGCCAACCTCTACCTGGCGATGGGCGCGGACCTGCACATCATCCCGGTGCTCAACAAGATCGACCTGCCCAGCGCCAATCCGGAGAAGTACGCCGCCGAGCTGGCCAACCTGGTCGGCTGTGAGCCGGCGGAGGTGCTGCGGGTCAGCGCCAAGACCGGCCATGGCGTGGAGGAGCTGCTCAACGAGATCGTGGCCCAGACGCCGGCGCCCGTCGGCGACCCGGACGCGCCCGCCCGGGCGCTGATCTTCGACTCGGTCTACGACACCTATCGTGGCGTGGTCACCTACGTCCGGGTCTTCGACGGCAGGCTCACCCACCGGGACCGGATCAAGATGATGTCGACCGGCGCCACCCACGAGATGCTCGAGCTCGGCGTGATCAGCCCCGAGCCGGTCAAGGCGGACCACCTCGGCGTCGGCGAGACCGGCTACCTGATCACCGGGGTCAAGGACGTCCGCCAGTCCCGGGTCGGCGACACCGTCACCTCGAACAGCCGGCCCGCCACCGAGCCGCTCGGGGGCTACGAGCACCCCAACCCGATGGTGTACGCCGGGCTCTACCCGATCGACGGTGACGACTACCCGACGCTGCGCGAGTCGCTGGAGAAGCTGCAGCTCAACGATGCCGCGCTCACCTTCGAGCCGGAGACCTCCGGTGCGCTCGGGTTCGGCTTCCGGATCGGCTTCCTCGGCCTGCTGCACATGGAGATCACCCGTGACCGGCTGGAGCGCGAGTTCGGTCTCGACCTCATCTCCACCGCGCCGAACGTGGTCTACCACGTGGTGATGGAGGACGGCAGTGAGATCGAGGTGACCAACCCGAGCGAGTACCCGGACGGCAAGATCGCCGAGGTCCGGGAGCCGGTGGTCACCGCCACGATCCTGTCGCCCTCGGACTACATCGGCACCATCATGGAGCTGTGCCAGAACAAGCGCGGCACGCTGCAGGGCATGGACTACCTCTCCTCGGACCGCGTCGAGATGCGCTACACCCTGCCGATGGGCGAGATCGCGTTCGACTTCTTCGACCAGCTCAAGTCGCGGACCAAGGGCTATGCGTCGCTGAACTACGAGTTCTCCGGGGAGCAGGCCGCCGACCTGGTCAAGGTCGACATCTTGTTGCACGGCGAGCCCGTGGACGCCTTCTCCGCGATCGTGCACCGCGATGCCGCCTACGCCTACGGGGTGATGCTCGCCGGCAAGCTCAAGGACCTGATTCCGCGCCAGCAGTTCGAGGTGCCGATCCAGGCCGCCATCGGCGCCCGGGTGATCGCCCGGGAGACGATCCGCGCCATCCGCAAGGACGTCCTGTCCAAGTGCTACGGCGGTGACATCACCCGCAAGCGCAAGCTGCTGGAGAAGCAGAAGGAGGGCAAGAAGCGGATGAAGATGGTCGGCCGCGTCGAGGTCCCCCAGGAGGCGTTCGTGGCCGCGCTCTCCACCACCCAGCCCGGGGAGAAGTCGGGCAAGAAGTAGCGGCACCCGGGGCGCCGGCCGATCCGTCGCCGCGGAACGGTCGCGGAGCTACCGTGCGGTCTCGGTCATGTCCAGCCAGGTGATCGCGAGCGAGAGCCGGGTCACGGTGCGGTAGTCGCCGAGCGTGCAGCCCAGCAGGCTCTCGATCCGTGCCACCCGCTGCTTGACGGTGTTCACGTGCAGGTGCATCCGCCGCGCCGTCAGCGTCGGGCTGCCGTCGGCGTCCAGGAGGGCGCGCAGGGTGGCGAGCAGGTCGGTGTGACGTCGGCGGTCGTAGTCGAGGACCGGAGCGAGGACGCCCCCGAGGATCTCCCGGGCGGCCGGCCCCGGGACGAGGGCGGCGAGATCGAGGATGTTCCCGGACTCGTCGGCGTGCACCGGCGTACCGCGGGCGACCGAGAGCTGTGCGGCGGTCTGCGCGCGCTCCACCTCTCGCGCCATCTGGCCCGGATCCGCCGTACGGCGCGCCACCCCGACTCCGCGACATCCCGGGAGACGCTGGAGCCGGCTCAGCGCTCGGTCGAGGTCGCCGCCCTCGCCGTGCAGCAGGACGACGACGTGATCGGCCACCGCGATCGCGGGGACCTGCGCCGAGGATCGCCGCAGGGTGCGCATGGCGTGGTAGGCGGTCTCCGCGTCGGGACAGGCGACCACGACCGGCACCGCGGGAGCGTGGGCCAGGCCGAGGTCGGTGCCGGCGGTGCGACGTGCGGCACGCGAGGTGCCCGGCTCGCACAAGGTGCGCAGCGCCTCGCCGGTGGCCGCCCCATCGGTGGCGCGGGCGGCCGCGGCCCGATCCAGGACGGTTCGCAGGCGTACGTCGGCCGCCGCGGCCCATCGCGCCGAGGGGGCCGGGAGCGAGGTGGCCAAGACGGCCTCCTCGGCGTCGGCCCGCACCATGAGGCCCCAGCCGGTCGGGTCGCCCGACCCCCGATCGGCCACCACCTCTCCGTCCACCGTCACCCGGGCCGCGAAGTCCGGTGAGCCGTCGTCCAGATCGCGCAACAGCGTCGACAGGCCGTCGCGCTCGTCGAGGGTGGACAGTCCCGCGGTGAGCAGTGCGATGGCCTTCTCGGCATCGCGTTGATCCACGCGGGCGGCCGTCTCCGACTCGGCCAGCAGTCGCGCCCGTTCGATCGTGGTCGCCACCCGCCCACCCACGTCGAGGACGAAGGCGACGTGGTGTCCGATGCGGGTCAGCAGGGTCTGCTCGGCGTGGTCGGGGACGTGACGGTCCATCCAGTACAGCGTCAGCACGCCCGACACACCGCCGCCGCGGACCAGCGGCACGGCGGTCATGGAGTGCATGACGAAGCCGGATGGGTCCTGCTCGATGTCGGCGACCACGTCGATGGTGCCGCTGAGGAACGCCTCGACGCTCGGGCTGCGCGGCCCCGGTCGCACGACACTGCCGTCGAGGGTCGCCAGATCGAGCCGCTCGGCGCGCATGGCGCGGCGATGCTCGGGCCGCAACCGCCACGCGCCGTGGATGTGGCCCATCCGCAGCACGGTTCGCGTCGGGTCCGGGCGGCGGATCGCCGCCATGTCGCAGCGCACGATCTCGGTGACCTTCGTCAGCAGGGCGGCCTCGAGTCCGTCCGGTGCACGGAGCGTGTCGCGGTCGACGAGCACCTCGAGAAGCACATCGAGATGCCGGCCCGGTTCGTTGTCGGTCACGACGTCGATTATGTCCGATGAGCCATCGAAATTGCGCAAGTTATGGCTGGCATGACATACCGCGATTCTTGGTCGGTCTCTAGCATCTTTCCAATCCCAGATCCTGGCTCAGGCGCCGATTCAGGATTTCCCCACCTTTTTCCGAAAGGTCACACCATGACCACAGCCGACACACTGGCCGTCCGCATTGCGGAGGCGAAGTCGGGATGGCGCCCGCTGACGGGATCGATGGTCGGTCTCGCCGTCGGTCTCGGCTCCGTCCCGCTCTACACCAACTCGGTGCTCTTCGAATCTCTCGGCTCCGACTATGGCTGGACGACGAGCTCGCTCACTCTGGTCTTCCTCATCTGCAATCTGTTGCTCGCCGTCGTCTCTCCGTTCGCGGGCCGGATCATCGACCAGGTCGGATCACGCATGCCGGCGCTGGTCTCCTCGCTGGTCCTGGCGGCCAGCTACGCGGTCATGGCGCTGGCCCCGGGCAGCTTCACGCTCTATGTCGTGGCGCAGATCGTGGTCTATGTCGCCGCCGCCGGCTCGGTGGCCGTCGGCTATGCGCGCATCGTGAGCGGCTCGTTCGATCGGATGCGCGGGATCGCGATGGGGATCATGAACACCGGGCCGGCGCTGGCGGCCATGATCCTGCCCGGAGTGGCCTCCTCCGCGCTCGGCTCGGGCGGTGTCCGCGGTGCCTATGTCACCCTCGCCGCCGTCGTCGCCGTCGGCGGCATCCTCTCCTACGCTCTCGTGCCGGGCCGGGCGGACGCCGCGCACGGTCCGGACGGCCGGGTCGACGCGGGTGGTCCGGGTCACCCGGATCACCCGGATCAGCCGGGTCACCCGGGTCATGCGAGGGACACGGATGGCCCGGTGAGCACGAACGCCGCCGCCCGGGCGGGCATCGACCGGACGATCGTGGTCATGTTCGTCGCCTTCTTCTTCATGGCGTTGGCCACGATCGGCCTCATCGAGATCCTCTTCGGCCTGCTCCTGGAGATCGGGACGAGTCAGGGTGAGGCGGTCGCGCTGCTCGGCTCGCTCGGGGCGGTGATGCTCGTCGTCCGGCTGTGCGTCGGCCTGCTCCTCGACGTACTCCCGGTCGCCTGGGTGGCCGCCGGTGCGCTCGGGCTGTGCGCCGTCGGCCTCGCCTCGCTCGCCGTAGTCGGGGTCGAGGCCGCCCCGGTGGCGGTGCTCTCGCTGGGGCTCGCGCTGGGAAGCGAGACCGACATCCTGGGCGTCTTCGTCTCTCGGCACTCGGCCCGGGAGAGGTTCGGCAGGGTCTTCGGCATCGGCTCGCTCGCCTACGGGCTCGGCGTCGCCGTCGGGCCGCACCTGCTCGAGACCATCCACGACGCCACCGGCAGCGCCGACGCGACGATCTGGACGGCGGTGCTCGCCCTGGTCGCCTCCGCTGCGCTCTTCGCCTCGACGCGGCCACGCCGGACCCGCTCACGGACGTTGCGGTCCTCGACCGCCGCCGTCATCTGAACCGTCAGCAATCACCGAAAAGGAAACAGGAATGTCCACCACGCTTAACACCACCGACGCCGATCTTCGTGCCAGGAACAGGGCGACGATCGAGACCTATATGAGCATGCACGGCGATCGTCGGGAGCGTTACCTGCTGTTTACCGAGGACGGTGCCGGCGGTCTTTACACCACCGACAGCGGCATCCCGATGCAGTCGGTCGGGCACGAGGCCCTGCGCAACGGCGATGCGTGGAACTCGACGTACTTCGCGGATTGGAAGTGGTGGAACGTCGAGATCTTCGAGACCCAGGATCCCAACCGGTTCTGGGTCGAGTGCGACGGCGGTGGGACGATCACCTTCCCGGCGTATCCCGACGGCACCTACGAGAACCACTACCTCCATTCCTTCGAGATGCGTGACGGCCTCATCCACCGGTACTGGGAGTACATGAACCCGTGCGCCGAGATGCGGGCGCTCGGGATCGAGGTCCCGCGGGTGGAGCGACCGGGGTTCTGAGAGCGGTTCTGAGAGCACGGTCGCGGCTTCGGCACGACGGCGGTGGCCGGCTGCGCATGGCGCGCGGCCGGCCACCGCTATCTTGGGTCGGGTGAGCCTGGTCCCGCCGTCACTGCAGGCGTACGCCGAGCGTGGGCCCGAGTGGGCGGACTGGCTGGACCGGTTGCCGGGACTGGTGCGCGACCTGCTCGCCGAGTGGGAGCTCAGTCCGGACGGGGCCGCCACCCACGGCCGGACCGCGTTGGTGCTCCCGGTGCGCACGGCCGAGGCCGAGGACGCCGTACTCAAGGTCGGATGGCCGCACTGGGAGGCCGAGCACGAGGCCCTCGCGCTGCAGCGGTGGGGCGGCCGCGGGGCGGTGCGGCTGCTGCGGGCTGACCCGCGTCGCTGGGCGCTGCTGCTCGACCGACTCCGCTCAGGCGATCTGACCGAGCTCTGGGACGTCGAGGCGTGCGAGATCGTCGCGGGCCTCTACGCCGACCTGCACGTCCCGGCACCGCCGCAGCTGCGCAGGCTGTCCACCCAGGCCGCGCGATGGGCCGAGGAGCTGTCCCGGATCGGACGGGGTGCGCCGGTGCCGCCGCGGCTGGTCGTGCAGGCGGCCGGGCTGTGCCGGGAGCTGGCCCGCGACCCCGCCACCGACGGCATCCTGATCCACACCGACCTGCACTATGAGAACGTCCTCGCCGCGGGGGATGCTCCGGCGCCCGGCGGCTGGCTGGCCATCGACCCGAAGCCGCTCTCCGGGGACCCGCACTACGAGCTCGCTCCGATGCTGTGGAACCGGTACGCCGAGTATGCCGGCCGCCTGCGCGACGGCGTCCGGGACCGCTTCTTCGCGTTGGTCGACACGGCCGGGCTGGACGAGGATCGCGCGCGTGCCTGGGTCGTCGTACGGATGCTGGTGAACATCAAGGAGGAGGTGCTCGAGAGCGCCGCGCCGGACCGAGACCGGATCACCGCCTGTGTCGCGGTCGCCAAGGCGGTCCAGGACTAACGACCGGTCGAGCCGGCCCGTCCCTGCCGCGTCCCGGGTCCCGATGAGGTCGGTGGGCCATGCCCGCTGGTGCCCTCGGGCTAACCGGAATGGTTCCACAGGACGGTCTTGACTCGTTCACCTGCGCGAAACCTACGGATTCGCTGAGAGTGGTGGCGCTCGGGCCGAGTCTGGGGACATGGGGTCCTCACCCGCGAGCACCAATCTTGGAAGGACCTCATCCATGAGGAAGATCGTCACGAGGATCGCCCCCACCGCCGTTGCCGTCGCCGTGACCGCGGTGGTGGTCGGCTCCGGAGGCGCCTACGCCGCTCATCTGATCACCGGCAAGGACATCAAGGACGGCTCGGTCACCAGCGCCGACGTGAAGAACGGCACGCTCGGCAAGGCCGACCTCTCCTCGGCGACCCAGAAGGCGCTCGCGGGTGCGACCGGAGCCAAGGGCGCCAAGGGCGACACCGGGGCGAAGGGCGCGAAGGGCGACACCGGGGCCACCGGCCCGCAGGGCGAGAGCGGCGTGGTCGCCACCGACACCGCCTCGTTCAAGAACGTCACCGTCGAGGCCCTCGGCGGCTCCTGGAGCACCGGCCACACCACCGTCGGGACCGTCGACCTGGACGCCGGCACCTACCTGGTGGCCGTGACCGGCGACTTCTACAAGGCCGCCGACACCGACGCCACCCCGGTGCTGCAGATCCAGCTCAACGGCGCCGACACCCAGGTGACCGCCTACACGGCCGCCTTCCCGACCGGCTCGGTCTCCGGCGTCGACGACGACAACAACCCGAGTGGCCTGGAGCAGACCGCCTCGGGCTACGGGATCATCACGCTCGACGAGGCCGGGAGCGTCTCGATCGACGCCTTCGGCTACAACGGCGACCGCGGCTCGGAGGGCTCGGGCGACTTCGCGGTGAACGCCACCGCCGACTTCGTCCAGGTCACCCCGGCGAGCTGACCTGCCTAGGCCCCGGCGGCCCGCACCCGGGCGGTGCGGGCCGCCGTGGTGTCTGCGCCGGATGCGATAGTGACCGGGTGGAGGCGGACGACGAGGCGGACTATGTGGTCGTCGGCGCCGGTGCCGCTGGCTCCGCCCTGGCCGGCCGCCTGGTCGCGGCCGGGGCCTCGGTCCTGCTGATCGATCAGGGCGGTGGCGACCGGGACCCGATGCTGCGGGTGCCGAAGGCGTTCTTCTACACGATGCGCGGCGATCGGTACGTCGCCCGCTATCCGACCGGGCCGATCGGTCCCGACGGGCACACCGAGACCTGGCTGCGCGGCGCGGTGCTCGGTGGGTCGACGGCGATCAACGGGATGATGTGGCTGCGAGGTGGCGCCGCCGACTTCGACGAGCTGGCCGCGCTGGGCAACCCGGGCTGGGGCTGGGACGACGTCCTGCCGGCGTACCGGGCGATGGAGTCGCACGTGCTGGGCGCGGACGAGCGGCACGGCGGCGACGGACCGATGCCGATCTCGCTGGCGCCCACCGACGACCCACTGACCGAGCGGATCCTGGCCGCCGGCGCCGAGCTCGGCTGGCGCAGCGTGGCCGATATCGAGGCCGCCGACGGCGACCGGATCGGTCCGACGCCGCAGAACGTCCGCCGTGGCCTGCGGGTCAGCGCCTATCGCGCGTTCGTACGGCGCGGTCCGCGACTGCGGGTGCTCACCCGGGCCCGGGTGGGACGGGTGCTGATCGCGGGTGGCCGCGCCGGTCGTCGGGCAGATGGGGTGCAGGTGCGGCACCGGGGCAGGCTGCTGTCCCTGCGCGCGCGCCGCGAGGTGATCCTGTGCGCGGGTGCGCTGGAGACGCCGCTGTTGCTGGAGCGCTCCGGGATCGGCGATCCGGCCCGGCTCGTGGCCGCCGGGGTCGCTCCCGTGGTGGAGAGCCCTCGCGTCGGCGAGGGCCTGCGCGAGCAGCGCGGGATCGGCGTACAGGTCAGGCTGGGCGCCGATCTGGGGCCGACCCTCCGGCTGGACACGACCCCCAAGCGGATGCGCGAGGCGGTGCGGTATCTGGCCACCCGGCGTGGCCCGATCTCGACCGGGGGATACGACCTGGTGGCGCAGTTCCGCTCCTCGTCGTACGGTGGCGAGACCGAGCGCCCGGACGTGCAGGGCATCATCGTGCCGATGGCGCTGGATCTGGCCAGCCCCGGCCTGGCGTTGGCGCACCATCCCGGGATCTTCTTCCTGGGCTATCCGATCCGGCCGACGACCGCCGGATCCATCCACGTCGGCGGTCCGGATCCGGACGCCCCCGCCGTGCTCTCGCCGCGCTATCTGGAGGAGGCGGCCGAGCGAGCCGCCACCCTTGCCGCACTGCGCGCCGGACGTGCCCTGCTCGGCGCGGCGCCGTTGGCCGGCCTGGTCGCCGAGGAGGAGGCTCCGGGGGCGGCGATCGAGAGCGAGGACGACGCCGTACGTCACGCCCTCGCCTTCGGCGGCGGGATCTACCACGCGGTCGGTTCCGCGGCGATGGGCGACGAGGCGGTCCTGGACGCACGGCTCGCGGTGCGCGGCGTGGAGGGCCTGCGAGTGGCCGATCTGTCGGCGCTGCCCTTCCACGTCTCGGCGAGCACCGCGGCACCGGCCGCCCTGGTCGGTTGGCGCGCCGCGGACCTGCTCCTCTGACCGGCGAGCAGAGCGAAATGGTCGCCAGGTGGGCGACCATTTGGCTCTGTTCGCCGAGGAGGTGATGACCTTTTGGCTCTGTTCGCGGGGGTGGTGGGGACCTTTTGGCTCTGTTCGCGGGATGCTCGGAGCATGAATCCGAGCATGAGCCCAGGAGAGGGTTTGCTGGCGGGGCTGGCCGCTGTCGACGAGCTGTTCGAGACACGGTTCGCCGAGGATCTGGCCCCGGGGCTGGTCTACGGGGTGGTCGTGGGTGGCCGGCTCATCCATGCCCGCGGCCTGGGCCGGACCCGCTTGGCCGCGGATCCTGGGGCCGAGGTGGCCACGCCGGGGGTGGACTCGGTGTTCCGGATCGCCTCGATGTCGAAGTCGTTCACCGCCGCCGCGCTGCTCCTGCTGCGCGACCGCGGACTGGTGGAGCTGGACGCGCCGATCGGGCGCTACGTCCCGGAACTCGTCGACCAGCCGCCGTACGCCGACGACAGTCCGCCGCTCACCCTGCGGCTGCTGCTCACCATGGCGGGCGGGCTGCTCAGCGACAACCCCTGGGGTGACCGGCAGGAGTCGCTGGGTCATGCCGCGTTCGGCACCTTCCTCGACGGCGGCTTCACCGTCGGCGCCGAGCCGGGGGTGGGCTTCGAGTACGCCAATCTCGGCTACGCGATCATCGGCCGCGCGATCGCGAACGTCGTGCGGCCCGAGGACCCCGACGGCGCCGACCGCGACTTCGTCGAGGCCGAGCTGCTCGCGCCGCTGGGCATGACCGCGACCAGGTACGACGCGGCTGCCGTGGGCTCCGTGCTGGTGCCCGGTCACGTCAAGCGCTCGAGCGGCTGGCAGGAGCTCGCCCCGGTCGGCCCGGGCGCGTTCTCTGCGATGGGCGGTCTGCACAGCTCGGTGAAGGACCTGGCCCGCTGGGTCGGCGGCCTCGTCGCCGCGTTCGCCACCGACCTGTCGGCGCGGTCCGAGCCGCATCCGCTCGGCCGGGCGACCCGGCGTGAGCTGCAGCAGCTGTACCGGCTCGACTCGGTCGCCGGCACGCTGGAGGTGGCCGGTCGCCGGCACCCGGGGATCGGTGCGGTGGCGACCGGGTACGGCTTCGGGCTGATGGTCGACCACGACACCCGCCTCGGTCAGATCGTGCACCACTCCGGCGGCTATCCCGGGTACGGGTCGCGGATGGTGTGGCACCCCGCGTCCGGGATCGGGGTGATCACGTTGAGCAACGGCAGCTACGGCGGTGCCTATGAGCAGTCGATGAGCGCGGTCCGGCTGCTCGCCGGCACCGAGTCGAGCGCCGTACCGGGGCGCGTCGCACCGCCGCCGGGGCGCGGTGATCGGCTGGAACGCGCCCTGGGTACGGCGATCGAGCGGCTGCGCGGCTTCGATCTGGACGGGGACGAGGTCTTCGCCGATCCGGACCTGTTCGCCGACAACGTCGAGCTGGACGTGCCGGACGCCGAGCGCCGGGTGCAGCTCGGTGAGCTGCGGGAGCTGGTCGGCCTGCCACTGGCCGCTCAGTCGGACGTCCCGGACCGGCCGTTGCGCTACGTCTCGACCATGAGGGCGTCCGCGCTCGTCTCCTGGCCGGCCGAACGCGGCCGTTACGAGGTGACGGTCCTGCTCAGCCCGGAGGAGGAGCCGCGGCTGCAGAGCCTCAAGGCGGTCGCCGTGCCGCCGGCGAGCGACGCGCTGGTCGCGGCGGCGCGGGCGGCACTGCTGGCGACCCCCGAGGCGGCGGTCGCCCGGGCCTTCG
>NZ_JASGET010000012.1:0-12715 GCF_047606145.1 Nocardioides sp.
CCGCCGCGCCGGCCAGCAACGGCAACGAGGGCCGGCGGCGCCGAGCGGTCGCCGTACGACGTCCGGAGCGCCGTGCGCCGTCTCCGCTCCGCGCCGGGGCGGGTATCGCGAGGGCGTCGGTGGCGGCCACCAGATCGCTCGCGTACGTCGCCGCGACGCTGATCCGGGGAAGGTCGATGCGGCTCTCCGCGAGCGCGGGGTCGCTGTCGAGCGAGCGCCGGGGGGCCGGGATGACCAGGGCCTCGTCGGGTCGCTGGACCGGGGCCGGCGCATCCAGCGGCAGTCGCTTCAGCGTCGGCGAGGGATCGGGAGCCGGCAGCGCGAGCGGGTCGCTCACCCGAGGGGTCGGCGCGGTCTGGTCGAACTCGGCCGCCAGGATCGCCTGCAGCTCCGCGGTCTCGACCCGCGGGTCGGCGTACCCCTCGTCGTCCAGGGTGATCGCGCGCCGCTTCCCGACATAGCCGGAGGGCCGCTCCTCTGCCGCCAGCACCGGGCCGGCGGCGCGACGCCTGCCGACGTAGCCGGAGGAGGCACTGGAAGGGGTCACCGAGCTCGGAACGTCGGGGGCGACATCGGCTCGGTGGTTTCCCATAGGTTCAGCTCTCCGCTGCTCGGGGTTCAGACGGCGAGGACTGACTGTAACGGACTTGGTCAGGGGACCAAGAATCTGGGGTGCACCTTGTGGATAACCTGTGCACCGGGTGCGCGTGAGGCCGATCGACGCCCGGCGATCGACCGGCGACGTGGTCTGCGTCACGTCCGCCTGGTTTGGACTGTTCCGGTCTCGTCGCCCAGGGCGGGTCGGGTCTAGTGTGCTGGGCGGACGACTCTGAAGACGGGCACGCCCGAGCGCGGCTCGTACCGCAACACGAAGACCAGGTGGATCAGTGGATCTCATGGAGTACCAGGCGAAGGAGCTCTTCGCCAAGCACGGTGTAGCGACCACTCTCGGCACCGTCGTCGAGACCGCGGAGGCGGCCAAGGCCGCCGCCGAGCAGATCGGCGGCGTGACCGTGATCAAGGCGCAGGTCAAGGCGGGCGGCCGCGGGAAGGCCGGCGGCGTGAAGCTCGCCAAGACCCCGGACGAGGCCTACGACTACGCCTCCGACATCCTCGGCATGCAGATCAAGGGACTCACCGTCAATCGGGTCCTGGTCACGCCGGCGACCCCGCCGGTCGAGGAGTACTACTTCTCCTTCCTTCTCGACCGCTCCAACCGGCGCTACCTGTGCATCGCCTCGGTCGAGGGCGGCGTCGAGATCGAGGAGGTCGCGAAGACCAACCCGGACGCCGTCAAGCAGATCGGCATCGATCCGGGTGCCGGCGTCGACGAGGCCAAGGCTCGTGAGATCGCCGCCGAGGCGAAGTTCCCCGAGGCCGTCTTCGAGCAGGCCGTGGCGATGATCCAGAGCCTGTACGCGGTCTTCGTCGAGGAGGACGCCACCCTGGTCGAGGTCAACCCGCTGGCCCGCCTGGAGGGCGACAAGCTGGAGGCCCTCGACGGCAAGGTGTCGCTGGACGACAACGCCTCGGAGGTGCGCCACCCCGACCACGAGCAGTTCGTGATCCGGGAGGAGGCCGACCCGCTCGAGGCGAAGGCCAAGGACCTGGGCCTCAACTACGTCAAGCTCGACGGCCAGGTCGGCATCATCGGCAACGGGGCGGGCCTGGTCATGTCGACCCTCGACGTGGTCGCCTACGCCGGCGAGGCGCACGGCGGCGTGAAGCCGGCCAACTTCCTCGACATCGGCGGCGGCGCGAACGCCCAGGTGATGGCCAACGGTCTCGACGTGATCCTGGGCGACGAGCAGGTCAGGTCCGTCTTCGTCAACGTCTTCGGCGGCATCACCGCGTGCGACGAGGTCGCCACCGGGATCAAGGGCGCCCTCGAACTGCTCGGCGAGAGGGCGACCAAGCCGCTCGTCGTACGTCTCGACGGGAACAACGTCGAGAAGGGCCGTGCGATCCTCACCGAGCTCGACCACCCGCTGGTCACCCTGGTGGACACGATGGACGGCGGTGCCGACAAGGCCGCCGAGCTGGCGAACGCCTGAGAGCGCCGAGAAGGCCGAGAAGGATAGAGAACGTGAGCATCTACCTCAACAAGGACAGCAAGGTCATCGTCCAGGGCATCACCGGCGGCATGGGTGCCAAGCACACCGCCCTGATGCTCGACTCCGGTGCCCAGATCGTCGGTGGCGTCAACGCCCGCAAGGCCGGTACGACGGTCACCCACCCCGACCACGACGGCAACGACGTCACCCTGCCGGTCTTCGGCACCGTCGCGGAGGCGATGGTGGAGACCGGCGCGAACGTGTCGGTGCTCTTCGTGCCGCCGGCGTTCACCAAGGCCGCCGCGATCGAGGCCATCGACGCCGGGATGCCGCTGATCGTGGTCATCACCGAGGGCGTGCCGGTGCAGGACACCGCCGAGGTGTGGAGCTACCTGCAGGACCCGGAGACCAACAAGGCCGGCACCCGGATGATCGGGCCGAACTGTCCGGGCATCATCACGCCGGGGGAGTCGCTGGCCGGCATCACGCCGCACACCATCGCCGGCAAGGGCCCGATCGGGCTGGTCTCGAAGTCGGGCACGCTGACCTATCAGATGATGTACGAGCTGCGGGACTTCGGCTTCTCCACCGCCATCGGCATCGGTGGCGACCCGGTCATCGGCACCACCCACATCGATGCGCTGGAGGCGTTCGAGAACGACCCGGAGACCGAGGCGATCGTGATGATCGGCGAGATCGGCGGCGACGCCGAGGAGCGCGCCGCGGCCTACATCAAGGACCACGTGACCAAGCCGGTGGTCGGCTACGTCGCCGGGTTCACCGCCCCCGAGGGCAAGACCATGGGCCACGCCGGTGCCATCGTGTCGGGCTCCTCGGGGACCGCCGCCGCCAAGAAGGAGGCGCTCGAGGCCGTCGGTGTCAAGGTGGGCAAGACGCCGTCGGAGACGGCGGCGTTGATGCGGGAGATTCTCGGGGGCCAGGCCTGAGCCTGCGAGGGCCGGGTTCTCGAGGGGACGTCGCCGACGGCCGGCGGAGCGCTAGCGACGCCTGGCCGGGCCCGTTCGAGACGCCGTCGACGGCGGCGTTGATGCGGGAGATTCTCGGGGACCGGGCCTGAGCCTGGGGCTCTGTCTCGTTGGTTGAGCTTGTCGAGACCACCCTCCCAAGCGGGGTCTCGACAAGCTCAGCCGACGAGGCCATGCAACCAAGGGGGCCACGCGACAACGAGGCGGCCTCGCCAGCGAGGGCCAGTGGCCCACCACCCCGGACCGGCGGGTGCTACAGGTAGCCGAGCCGGTCCGCGGCCCGGGTGGCCAGCGCGACGAAGTCGTCCTCGGCCAGCGTCGACGTGCCCGAGGGCACGAACCCGAGCTGCGCCACCGCGTCGCCCTCGCGGATGGCGGCCATCAGGTAGACCACTGACTTCGTCTTCGAGGTCTCCACCCGCACCCGCCAGGTCGTCACACTGCGGTTCTTGGTGCTGCTCGACGCCAGCCGGGTGACGTGGCTGCCGAGCTGCCGGTCCTCGCAGCTGGAGAGCCGGTCGCCGATCCTGGTGACGAACGCGGTGGCGGCCTTCGGGCCGGAGAAGCCGCCGATGGTCTCGGTGAGGCCGAACGCGGCGTCGAGGTCGGTGTCGTCGGGGATGACGAAGGTGCGGGTGCGTGCCTTGTCGATCCCCGCCGCGTCGAAGGAGGTCTGGTCACACCTGGTGGCCGCCAGGTTGTCGTCGGCCGAGGTGGCCTTGGTGCCGACCCAGGGAGCGGAGACGCCGGCGATCGGCGGCAGGTCGACCACCGAGAGCATCGCCGGCGGGTGCCCGGTCGACAGCGGTCTCACCGAGGTCGTCCGTGGGCTCTCGGTCGCCGTACAGGTCTTCCCGCCCGGCAGGCCGCAGACCGACGCGACCGCATCACCCAGCAGCGTGGCGACCCTGGACACGGTCGGCTTGGTCAGCGCCGGCACCCGGACCGCGACCGAGGTCACCAGATCGCCACTGCGGGCGACGCCGACGACCAGCGCCCGGACCGGGTCGTTCCAGTCCCGCAGCCCGAAGACCATCGCCTGGTCGCCGACCCCGGCCGCGGTGCGGGTGTCGATCAACTGCACCCTGCTGTCACGGCAGCCCGCCAGCCAGCTCAGCGACCGCTGGTAGGTGGCCCTCGCCGACCTCCGGTCCGCCGACGACTCCACCGCCTGGTAGGCGAGGACGCGGTCGCTCTGGCCGTGGACGACGCCGGAGAAGGTGCGCACCAACGCGGTCGTGGTGCTGCCGGCCACCTGGGAGCGCTGGCAGGGCAGCGCCACGCCGGCGTTGCCCAGGTTGTCCGAGGTGAGCTGGGTGGTCCAGCTGCCGCCGATGTCGCCGCCGACGGTGTCGGGGGAGAGCAGGTCGGTCGAGGCCAGTGCCTCGCGCTGCCGGGACGGGCTGGCCGAGCCCGACGACGTCTGGGTGCCATGCAGCGAGAGGCCGCCGATGCTCGGCCGGTCCGCACCGCCGTGGGAGACGGCGAAGCCGGTGCCGACCAGCGCGGCCAGGACGGCGGCCACGCCGGCCACGGCGAAGGTACGCCGCCGGGCGACCCCGGCCCGGGTGAGGATGCTCGGTCGCGGCCAGCGCTGCTCGGCCGCGACCTCCGCCAGCCCCTCGAAGACGGTGAGGATCTCGGTGCTCGGCACGCCCCGGGCCAGCGCGAAGCCGGCCGTCGCGGTCTGCAGCTCGCGCTCCGCCCGGCTCTGGGTGATGCCCACCTCGCGGGCCAGGTCGGGCAGGGAGACGCTGCTCAGGTGGGCCAGCAACAGCACCTTGCGCTCGATGGTGGGCAGGTCGGCGAGGGCATCCAGCGTCGCCCTGACCTCGGGGTCGAGGCCCTTGTCGCGGTGCAGATGCGGGACCGTGCGGCGCCGCTGCGCCTGCGTCCAGGCGATCGGGCGCACCCAGTCCTCGCGCGCGCCCGTGTCCAGGCCACGTACCTTGCGCCAGTGGTGCCAGCAGATCACCAGGGCGTCGCGCACCGACTTGCTCGCCACCGTGAGATCGCCGGTCAGCGCCCAGGTCTGCAGCAGCAGTCGTCCGCGCACGTCCTTGTAGAAGGACTCGAATTCGTCGCGATCTGAGTTCGAGGTGGCCATGACGGTGGGCCAGGTTACGCGATCGACCCAGCTCCGTCCGCCTCGCCGACTGCCGCACGACTCCCAGCCGCCTCCCAGCCGACTGCTGGTCGAGTCGATCGAGTCGGTCGAACCGGTCGAACCGGTCGAACCGGTCGAACCGGTCGAGTCGGTCGAGTCGGTCGAGTCGGTCGAGTGCCGACCGGCGCCGCGGCTCGGGCGGCGTACGGCGTCCACGGTGCTCCGGTCGCTCGGCGTGCCTTCCCGATCCGTCGCATCCCGCGGGTCAGGATGGATCGCGATGACCTCCTTGCAGTCCGCCCGCCGCGACAACGCCGACGCCGGCCGCGCCCGACCAGCCGGGCTGTTGCGCCCTCGGTGGCCGCTCGCGGTCGTCACCACCCTGGGCGGCGCCGGCGCTGCCGCCGGGCTGTTGCTGGTCTGTCTCGCCATCGGCGTGATCGGTTGGTTCCTCTCCGACGCCGGCGCACACGGCGCGCCCTCGGACGCCTTGCGGGTCGGTGCCCTGGGCTGGCTGATGGGACACGGCTCGGGGATCGTGGTCGCCGGCACGTCGGTGACGGCGGTGCCGCTCGGCGTCACACTCGTCGCGGCGTGGAGCATCTGGCGGGTCGGTCTGCGCGTCGGCGACGCGGTCAGCGGCCACGGCCCGGACGCCGACGCGCTCGCCGACGGCGAGCGGGACTGGACGGTGCCGATCGCCGCCGCGCTGTTCGCGGTCGGCTACGCGGTGGTGGCGGTCGTCGTGGCCTCGCTCGCCGGGACCACCGCCACCGCGCCCAGCGTCGCCGGGGTGGTGACCTGGTCGGTGGCCATGTGCGTGCTCGTCGGTGGCGTCGCGATCAGCGTCGGCTCCGGCCGGGCGGCCCTGTGGGCGACGCTGGCACCGCCGCTGTTGCGCGACACGATGGCCACCGCGAAGGTGCTGTTGCGCTGCTGGCTGGCGCTGTGCACGGCGGTGCTGCTGATCGCGCTGGTGCTGCACCTCGACACCGCCGTCAACGTGCTCTCCCAGCTCCATCTCAGCCCGGGGGAGAAGGTGCTCTACATCGGGCTGTGCCTGCTGATCCTGCCGAACTCGGTCGTCTTCGCCTGGGCCTACCTGCTCGGTCCCGGATTCAGCGTCGGAGTCGGCACGGTGGTCAGCCCGACGGCGGTCTCGATCGGGTCGCTGCCGATGCTCCCGCTCTTCGCCGCCCTGCCGGGGAACGGGACCCATCCGGTGTGGACCCCCTACCTGGTGGCGCTGGCGCCGCTGACCGCGATCGTGGCGGTCTGCTGGGTACAGCGCCGGCGACCGAGTCTGGTGTGGAGCGAGGGGCTGCTGCGCGGGGGCTGTGCCGGCGTGGTGGCCGGGGTCGTCATCGGATTCTGCTCCGGCCTGGCGGGCGGTTCCATCGGGCCTGGCAGGATGGCGGATGTCGGTCCGTTCGCCGGCTCGGTGCTGGTGCACGCGATCGCCAGCTTCGGCATCGCCGGTGCGGTGGCGGGGCTCGCGATGACGTGGTGGCAGCGCCGGGTCGCGGCGCGACGCTGACTCGGCCGAGCCGGGCCAGACAGCCAGGCCAGACACCAGGCGAGACCAGGCCAGACCAGGCCAGACCAGGCGAGGGAGGCCCGATGGGCACGGTGGCAGAACAGATGGTGGCGACGCTGCGCGCCAGCGGCGTCGAGCGCGTCTACGGGATCCCCGGCGACTCGCTCAACGGCTTCACCGATGCGCTGCGCAAGGACGGCGGCATCGCGTGGGTGCACGTCCGACACGAGGAGGCGGCGGCCTTCGCCGCCTCCGCCGAGGCGGCCACCACCGGTCGGCTCGCGGTCGCGGCCGGGAGCTGCGGGCCGGGGAACCTGCACCTGATCAACGGGCTCTACGACGCGCAGCGGTCCCGGGTGCCGGTGCTGGCCATCGCGGCGCACATCCCGACCGCCGAGATCGGCACCGGCTACTTCCAGGAGACCCACCCGCAGGACCTGTTCCGGGAGTGCTCGGTCTACGCCGAGTACGTCGCCCAGCCCAGTCAGATGCCGCACGTGCTCGAGATCGCGGTGCGGACCGCCGTCGAGCGCCGGGGTGTGGCGGTGGTGGTCATCCCGGGCGACGTCGCGCTGGCCGAGGCGGTCACCGACCGGGCGGTCGGGATCCGGGCCACCAGCCCGGTCGTCGTACCGTCGGCGGCCGAGCTGGACCGCGCCGCCGAGCTGCTCGGCGGCGGGCGGCGGGTGACCGTGCTGGCCGGTGCCGGCTGCGCGGGCGCCCACGACGAGGTGGTCGCGCTCGCCGACACGCTCGGCGCGCCGGTGGTGCACGCGCTGCGCGGCAAGGAGTTCATCGAGTACGACAACCCCTGTGACGTCGGCATGACCGGACTGCTCGGCTTCGCGTCCGGCTACCGGGCGATGGAGAACGCCGAGACGTTGCTCATGCTCGGCACCGACTTCCCCTACCGGCAGTTCTATCCGGCGCACGCCCGCACCATCCAGGTCGACCTGCGCGGGGAGCAGCTCGGGCGACGCCATCCGCTCGACCTCGGTCTGGTCGGCTCGGTCCGGGAGACCGTCGAGGCGCTGCTGCCGCGGCTGACCCGGCAGACCGACCGGTCCCATCTCGACGACGCCCGGGACCACTACCGCCGCACTCGGGCCAAGCTCGACGAGCTGGCCACCCCGTCCAAGGGCGGCAAGCCGATCCACCCGCAGTATCTGGCTCGGCTCATCGACGAGCACGCGAGCGACGAGGCGGTCTTCATCCCGGACGTCGGCTCCCCGGTGGTCTGGGCGGCCCGCTACCTGACCATGAACGGCGGCCGCCGGCTGATCGGCTCCTTCACCCATGGCTCGATGGCCAACGCGCTCTCCCAGGGGATCGGGGTCCAGGCGGCGCACCCGGGTCGTCAGGTGGTGGCGCTGGCCGGCGACGGCGGACTCACCATGCTGCTCGGCGAGCTGATCACGCTGACCCAGAACGAGCTGCCGGTCAAGGTGGTCGTCTTCAACAACTCCTCGCTCAACTTCGTCGAGCTGGAGATGAAGGCCGCCGGGTTCGTCAACTACGGCACCGACCTGCTCAATCCCGACTTCGCCGCCGTCGCCCAGGCGATGGGCATCCACGCCCGCCGGGTCACCCGCTCCGAGGACCTGCCGGACGGGGTCGCCGACCTGCTCGCGCACGACGGTCCCGCCCTGCTCGACGTGGTCACCGAGCGGCAGGAGCTCTCCATGCCGCCGGCGATCACCGCCGAACAGGTCAAGGGCTTCACCCTGTACGCGCTGCGCACGGTGATGTCCGGTCGCGGCGACCAGCTGATCGACCTGGCCAAGGCCAACCTGCGCCAGCTCTTCTAGGGATGCGGCGTCGATCGGTGGCTCCCCGGGATCGTCGCCGGGTTCACTAGACTCCCGGCGTGACCCTCCGCCTCGTCGTCCTCGTCTCCGGCTCGGGGACCAACCTGCAGGCGCTGCTGGACGCCTGCGCCGATCCCGCCTACGGCGCCGAGGTGGTCGCGGTCGGGGCGGACCGGGACGGGATCCTGGCGCTGGAGCGCGCCGAGCGGGCCGGGCTGCCGACGTACGTGCTCCGGGTGAAGGACTACGCCACCCGCGCGGACTGGGACGCCGCGTTCACGCAGGCCACGGCCCGTCACGAGCCCGACCTGGTCGTCTCGGCCGGGTTCATGAAGCTGGCCGGGGAGACCTTCCTGGCTCGCTTCGGTGGGCGCTATGTCAACACCCACCCTGCGTTGCTGCCGTCGTTCCCGGGCATGCACGGTGCCCGCGATGCGCTCGCGTACGGGGTCAAGGTGACCGGCTGCACCCTGTTCGTGGTCGACGCCGGGGTCGACACCGGCGCCATCATGGCCCAGCGGGCGGTCGAGGTGGCCGACGACGACACCGTCGAGGCGCTGCACGAGCGGATCAAGACGGCCGAGCGGGCCATGCTGGTCGAGACCGTCGGCCGGGCCGCCCGGGACGGCTTCACCGTCGAGGGCCGGCGGGTTCGATTCGGTCAACCCTGACCGCTAGGCTGGTCGCACACGACTGGCGCGGGTGGGGGACCACCGGGGAGTGCCCCACACGGGGACCGAGTAGGCATCGACCGCCTGGGTGCCCCTCATCGGATCGACGTACACGATGAGGAGCGGCATGACCCAGCAGATCCCGATCAAGCGGGCCTTGGTGTCCGTCTACGACAAGTCCGGGCTCGACGAGCTCGTCACCGGTCTCCACGCCGCCGGCGTGGAGCTGGTCTCCACCGGAGGCTCGGCGAGGCTGATCGCCGACCTCGGGCTGCCGGTGACCAGGGTCGAGGACCTGACCGGCTTCCCCGAGTGTCTCGACGGCCGGGTCAAGACGCTGCACCCCCGGGTGCACGCCGGCATCCTCGCCGACCGGCGCCTGGACTCCCATGTGCGGCAGTTGGCCGACCTCGGTGTCGAGCCGTTCGACCTGGTCGTCTCCAACCTCTACCCGTTCACCCAGACGGTCGCGTCGGGCGCCTCGATCGACGAGTGCGTCGAGCAGATCGACATCGGCGGCCCCTCGATGGTGCGCGCCGCGGCGAAGAACCACCCGTCGGTGGCCATCGTGACCAGCCCGGAGCAGTACGCCGAGACCCTCGCCGCGCTGGCGGCCGGCGGCTTCACCCTCGAGCAGCGCCAGCGGCTGGCCGCGGCCGCCTTCGCGCACACCGCGGCCTACGACGTCGCGGTCGCCTCCTGGATGGGCAGCACGCTGGTCGACACCGGCGACGGCACCGGGTTCCCCGAGTTCACCGGCGCCACCTGGACCAGGAAGGCGGTGCTCCGGTACGGCGAGAACCCGCATCAGCCGGCCGCGCTCTACTCCCACCGGCGAGGCGGTCTGGCCGCCGCGGAGCAGCTGCACGGCAAGGAGATGTCCTACAACAACTACGTCGACACCGACGCCGCCCGCCGTGCCGCCGGCGACTTCGCCGAGCCGGCGGTGGCCATCATCAAGCACGCCAACCCGTGCGGGATCGCGGTCGGGGCCGACGTCGCCGAGGCCTACCGGCGGGCGAACGCCTGCGACCCGGTCTCCGCCTTCGGCGGCGTGATCGCGGTCAACCGACCGGTCTCGGTGGCGATGGCGGAGGCGATGCGGGACACCTTCACCGAGGCGATCGTCGCGCCGGCGTACGACGAGGGCGCCGTCGAGGCGCTGCGGGCGCTGCCGCGCGGCGGCAAGAACATCAGGGTGCTGGTCTGTCCCCCCGACGAGCACCCGGATCCGGTCGAGTTCCGCGGCATCTCGGGCGGCGTGCTGATGCAGCGGGTCGACCACGTCGACGCGGTGCTCGCCGGTGGCGGCGACGACCCGTCGACCTGGACCCTCGCCACCGGCGAGGCCGCGGACGCGGCGACCCTCGCCGACCTGGCCTTCGCCTGGAAGGCCTGCCGGGCGGTGAAGTCCAACGCCATCCTGCTGGCCAAGGACGGCGCCGCGGTGGGCATCGGGATGGGCCAGGTCAACCGGGTCGACTCCTGCAGGCTCGCCGTCGAGCGGGCCAACACCCTCGCCGACGGGGCCGATCGCGCGCGCGGTGCGGTCGCTGCCTCGGACGCCTTCTTCCCGTTCGAGGACGGCCCCCGGATCCTCCTCGACGCGGGCGTGCGGGCGATCGTCCAGCCGGGCGGCTCGGTCCGCGACGAGCTCACCGTCGAGGCGTGCCGGGCGGCCGGCGTCACCATGTACTTCACCGGCACCCGGCACTTCTTCCACTGACGAGCGCCGAGTCGGCACAAGTTGTACGGTTCGCGCCCGCCGAGTCGGCGCAAACCGAACATCGCTCCGCTCCGTCCGTGTGCGCCGACTCGGCTACCTGATGTGCTCGCTGGCGCTCGCCGTCAGCCCTCACGACCGTTACTGAGAGGATGTATGCATGAGTGCAGGAAAGCTGGACGGCACCGCCACCCTGAAGCAGATCAAGGCCGAGCTGGCGGCCCGGGTGGAGGTGCTCAAGGCGGCCGGCATCACCCCCGGCCTGGGCACCGTCCTGGTCGGCGACGACCCGGGCTCGCACTGGTACGTCGGCGCCAAGCACAAGGACTGCGCCGAGATCGGCATCGCCTCGATCCGGGTCGACCTGCCGGCCACCGCGACCCAGGCCGAGGTGGAGGCCGAGATCGACCGGCTCAACGCCGACCCCTCCTGCACCGGCTTCCTGGTCCAGCAGCCCACCGGTCTCGACGAGTTCGCGCTGCTCTCCCGGGTGGATCCGGCCAAGGACGTCGACGGTCTGCACCCGGTCAACCTGGGTAAGCTGGTCCTCGGCGAGGACGGCCCACTGCCGTGTACGCCGGTGGGCTGCATCGAACTGCTCCGCCGGCACGGTGTCGAGCTGGCCGGTGCCGAGGTCGTCGTGATCGGTCGCGGCCTCACCGTCGGTCGTCCGCTCGGCCTGCTGCTCACCCGCCGCAGCGAGAACGCCACCGTGACGCTGTGCCACACCGGCACCAGGGACCTCGCCGCGCACACCCGGCAGGCCGACATCGTGGTGGCGGCCGCCGGGGTCCCCGGGATCATCTCGGCCGACATGGTCAAGCCCGGCGCCGCGCTCCTCGACGTGGGCGTCTCCCGGGTCGACGGCAAGATCGCCGGGGACCTCGCCGACGACGTGTGGGAGGTCGCCGACTGGGTCTCGCCGAACCCGGGTGGGGTGGGTCCGATGACCCGGGCGATGCTGCTGTCCAACATCGTGCTGAGCGCGGAGAAGGCACTCGCCGCGGCGCGCTGATCCGGACGGCCGCCCAGTCGGTAGATTGTCCTCCGTGCCCGCTCCCGCCGAACAGCCCGACGCCGAGTCGGGCGACTCCGGGGCAGCCGGACCCGCCGAGTCCGACCTGACCGGGCCGGGTGAGGCCGAGCCGGGTGAGGCTGGGCCGGGTGAGGCCGAGGGCGCCGGCTCCGGGGTCACCGAGCCGGCGGTCCCGGCGCCGAGGCGCTACCCCTCGACCATCGGTGGCGCCTGCTATCTCGGCGTCCTGGCGATCACGGTGATCGGACTGGTGATCGTCTGCACCGGACGCTGGCGCACCGGCGTGCACTGGATGGCGGCGGCGCTGCTGCTGGCGGGCGTGCTGCGGGCGGTGCTGCCGGGCCGGGAGGCGGGGATGCTCGCCGTACGCTCCCGGTGGTTCGACGTCGCGCTGCTGCTGCTCAGCGGGGTGGCGCTCTGGCTGCTCGGCACCACCGTCCCCGACGCCTGAGACGCGGGGCGGGGGCGCGGGCGGAGGCATCGGGGCGGCCGCCGGGCCAGAACGTACGACGGCCCGCCCGGAGTCTCCTCCGGGCGGGCCGTCGAGTCGGATGCCGCTACTGACCGGACTGGTCGATCGGCACCCACTGCTGCTTGGCGTAGTCCCACCGCCAGCCGTCCTGCTCGTAGACCGGGAGCTCGCCCTCGGCTGCCGGCGCCACCGGCTGCTGCCAGGACGGCGTCTGCTCCTCGGCGGGCTGAGCAGCGGGCTCGGCGGCCGGCTGTGGCGCCTCCGCCGCCGGCTCCGGGGTCGAGGGAGCCGCCGGGGCTGCGGGAGCCGCCGGCGCGGGAG
>NZ_JASGET010000013.1:0-8751 GCF_047606145.1 Nocardioides sp.
GGCGACCGGGTGGCGGTGATGAGCGCGGGCGAGCTGCAACAGGTGGCCACCCCGCTGGAGCTCTACCGCAGGCCGGCGAACCTCTTCGTCGCCGGGTTCATCGGCAGCCCGCAGATGAACCTCATCGCCTCCCAGCGCCCCGGCGCGGTGGAGTTCGCCGGCTACACCGTGCCTACCGACGCCTCGCTGAGCCTCCCGGCCGACGTCACCGTCGGGATCCGTCCGGAGTCCTGGCAGGTCGTCGGTCCGGGCGCCCCCGCCATCGAACTGACCGCCACCCTCGTCGAGCACCTGGGCTCGGACTCCTACGTGCACGGCACGGTGGCCGGCCTGGAGACCCGGGTGGTCACCCGCAGCTCGCCCAAGCTCAAGGTGCGCCGGGGCGACCGGCTCCGCCTGGGCGTCGACCCCGCCGAGGTGCTCGTCTTCGACACCGCGACGGGCCGGCGCCTCTAGTGCCGGACGTCATCCGGACGAAACAATCGTTGTCTACTATCCGTAGACAACGCTTCATTACAGGAAACCTGCCCGCATCCCCTGCCCACCGCGATGGGGAGCATCCCGACGGCGGAGGAACCCGATGTCATCCCCACAGGACCTGGCCGCCCTGGCCCACGAGTCCGGCACCACCTTCATCCTGGCGCTCTTCGTGGACCTCAACGGCAAGCCGTGCGCCAAGCTCGTCCCCGTCGAGGCGGTCGACACCCTCGCCACCGAGGGGGTCGGCTTCGCCGGGTACGCCGTCGGTGCCATCGGCCAGGAACCGAGGGACCCCGACCTGATGGCGATCCCGGACGCGGCCTCCTTCACGCCGATCCCCTTCGTCAAGCAGGGGCTCGCCCTCGTGCACTGCGACCCGCACGTGAACGGCCGTCCCTGGCCATTCGCCCCGCGCAACATCCTGCGGGCCCAGATCGCGTCCGCGGACGCGGCCGGCTTCGAGGCATGGGTGGGAGCGGAGGTCGAGTACTTCCTGCTCAAGCGCGACGGCTGCGCCCTGGTGCCCGCCGACGACGCGGACACCGCGGCACAGCCCTGCTACGACGCCCGCGGAGTCACCCGGATGTACGACCACCTCGCCTCCATCAGCCGGGCGATGAACGCGCTCGGCTGGGGCAACTACGCCAACGACCACGAGGACGGCACCGGGCAGTTCGAGCAGAACTTCGCCTACGCCGACGCGCTGACCACCTGCGACCGCGTGATCACGCTGCGCTACCTGCTCAGCGTGCTCGCCGCGGAACGCGGCATGATCGCGACCTTCATGCCCAAGCCCTTCGCCGACAAGACCGGGTCGGGGCTGCACCTGCACCTGTCGCTGACCAGCGACGGTGCGCCGCTCTTCCCCGCCGGTGACGACGATCGCGGCCTCGGCCTCTCGGGGACGGCGTACTCCTTCATCGGCGGGATCCTGGAGCACGCCCGAGCGCTCCAGGCCGTGATCGGGCCGACCGTGAACTCCTACAAGCGCACCGGCGCCGTCTCGACGGCCTCGGGTGCCTCCTGGGCGCCGCGCACGGCGACGTACGGCGGCAATGACCGCACCCATTACGTCCGGGTGCCCGACGACCAGCGGGTCGAGCTGCGCGGCGGGGACGGCTCCGCCAACCCCTATCTGGCGGTAGCCGTCGCTCTCGCGGCCGGACTGGACGGCGTGGCGCGCGGCATCGACCCCGGCCCGGTGGGCACGGGACCGGTGGACGCCACCCTGCCGGCCACGCTGCTGCACGCTGTGGAGCAACTGGAGGAGGACGCGCTGATCGGCGCAGCCCTCGACGCCGCCGTCGAGCCCGACTCCGGCGTGAGCGGCGTGGCCGACTACTACGCCGGGCTCAAGCGTGAGGAGTTCTGGTCCTGGCACTCCTCGGTCGGCTCCTGGGAGCGCGACCGCTATCTGACCGCCTTCTGAGAGACCGAGAGACCGAGAGGAACCACGATGTGCGGGATCGTCGGGTTGCATCTGCGTCACCCCGCGCTCGAGCCGCGGCTCGGGGAGCTACTCGCCGGGATGCTGTGCGAGATGGAGGACCGCGGCGCGGACTCCGCCGGCGTGGCCGTGTACGGCGACCCCACGTGGGCGCCCCCCGGTCAAGCGGCCGTCTCCCTGCTGGAGGTCGCCCCGCCGGCCGACGAGGTGGCCGCAGCCGTGTCGACCGCGCTGGGCTCCCCCGTCGCCGGACAGGCCATCGACACCACCGTCCAGCTCTGCGCCGACACCGACGCCGAGGCGCTGCTGGCCGCCGCCCGCACCGCCTTCCCGGACGCCCTCGTCGCCGGCTTCGGCCGCGACCTCACGGTGCTCAAGGGCGTCGGCCACCCGCGCACCCTGGCCGACCGGTGGGGGCTGGCGGGTGCGCGCGGCTGGCAGGGCGTCGGGCACACCCGGATGGCCACCGAGTCGGCCGTCACCCCGGCCGGCTGCCACCCCTACGCCGTCGGTCCCGAGCAGTGCCTGGTGCACAACGGCTCGTTCGCCAACCACGCCACCATTCGCCGCCAACTCGCCGCGCAGGGGGTCCCCTTCGACTCCGAGAACGACACCGAGGTGGGCGCCAGGTTCGTGGCGCACCGACTCGCCGCCGGCCGCGACGTCGAGCTGGCGCTGCGGGAGCTCTGTGCCACCTTCGACGGCTTCTACACGCTGCTGGTCTCCCACCGGGACTCCTTCGCCGTCGTCCGTGACGCGATCGCCTGCAAGCCGGCCGTCATCGCCGAGACGGACGCCTGGGTCGCCATGGCCAGCGAGTTCCGCGCGCTGGCGCACCTGCCCGGGGTGGACCGCGCCCGCATCTGGGAGCCCGAGCCCGAGGTCATCTACGCGTGGACCCGGCGCCCCACCCCGGCAGGAGTCACCGGATGAGCGTCACCTTCGACCTGGCCACCACGTCGCTGCGCGAGGTCAACGCCGCGCTGCACGCGGAGGACCCTCCGGCACGGGCCACCATCGAGTCGCCACGGGGCGCGCACAGCATCGCCGTCGGCCTGGACGCCCCGATCGAGGTGATCGTCAACGGCCACGTCGGCTACTACGCGGCCGGGATGAACCAGCAGGCCGGCGTCACCGTCAACGGCAACGCCGGCACCGGGGTCGCGGAGAACATGATGAGCGGCACCGTCCTCGTCCGAGGCAACGCCTCCCAGTCGGCCGGCGCCACCGCCCACGGCGGCCTGCTCGTCATCGACGGCGACGCCGCCGCACGGTGCGGCATCTCCATGAAGGGCGTCGACATCGTCGTGGGCGGCAGCGTCGGGCACAGCTCGGCGTTCATGGCGCAGGCGGGCCGCCTGGTCGTCCGTGGCGACGCCGGCGACGGCCTGGGCGACTCCATCTACGAGGCCCGGCTCTACGTCCGCGGCCGGGTGGCCAGCCTCGGCGCCGACTGCGTCGAGAAGCCGATGCGGCCCGAGCACGTCGCCGAGCTCACCGACCTGTTGGCTGCCGCCGGCTTCGGTGACGACGATCCGGCGTCGTACACCCGCTACGGCTCGGCCCGGAGGCTCTATCACTTCCACGTCGACCACTCCTCGGCGTACTGAATCGGGACGGGGACCCAGATGACCTTCACCTCGGACGAGCGCGCCCGTCTGGGCCTGCGCGAGTCGGCCACCTTCGACCGGGCCACCATCGCCGCCATCCAACGGGCGGCCGACACCGGCATCTACGACATCCGTGGCTGGGGCGCCAAGCGGGCGCTCCCCCACTTCGACGACCTGCTCTTCCTGGGCGCCTCGATGTCGCGCTACCCGCTGGAGGGCTACCGGGAGCGCTGCGGCACCGACGTGGTCCTGGGCTCGCGGTACGCCGAGCGACCGCTGCACCTGAACATCCCGGTGACCATCGCCGGCATGTCGTTCGGCGCGCTGTCGGCGGGCGCGAAGGAGGCCCTGGGCCGCGGCGCCTCGGCGGTGGGCACCTCGACCACCACCGGCGACGGTGGGATGACGCCGGAGGAGCGCGGCCAGTCCACGAAGCTCGTCTACCAGTACCTGCCCAGCCGGTACGGCATGAACCCCGACGACCTGCGCAAGGCCGATGCCGTCGAGGTGGTGCTCGGCCAGGGCGCCAAGCCCGGCGGCGGCGGGATGCTGCTCGGCCAGAAGATCTCCGAGCGGGTCGCCGCCATGCGCACGCTGCCCGAGGGCATCGACCAGCGCTCCGCCTCACGGCACCCGGACTGGACCGGCCCCGACGACCTGACCATCAAGATCGGTGAGCTGCGCGAGATCACCGACTGGCAGAAGCCGATCTACGTCAAGGTGGGCGCCACTCGCACCTACTACGACGTGAAGCTGGCCGTGCACTCCGGCGCCGACGTGGTCGTCGTGGACGGCATGCAGGGAGGTACGGCGGCCACGCAAGAGGTCTTCATCGAGCACGTCGGCATCCCCACGCTAGCCGCCATTCCCCAGGCCGTGCAGGCGCTGCAGGAGCTGGACATGCACCGGAAGGTGCAGCTCATCGTCTCTGGCGGCATCCGCAGCGGCGCCGACGTCGCCAAGGCGATGGCACTGGGTGCGGACGCCGTGGCGATCGGCACCGCCGCGCTGATCGCGCTGGGCGACAACGACCCCCGTCACGCCGCCGACTACGAGGCGCTCGGCTCGGCGGCGGGCTTCTACGACGACTTCCAGGACGGCCGCGACCCGGCGGGGATCAGCACCCAGGACCCGGAGCTGGCCACCCGCTTCGACCCGGTCGGGGGAGGTCGCCGGCTGGCGAACTACCTGCGCGTGCTCACCATGGAGGCGCAGACCATCGCCCGCGCCTGCGGCAAGGCGCACCTGCAGCACCTCGAACCGGAGGACCTGGTGGCCATCTCCATCGAGGCAGCCGCGATGGCCCGAGTGCCACTGGCCGGCACCTCGTGGATCCCCGGCGCGGCCCGGTGAGCGGCCGCCGCGCCGTCGTCATCGGCGGCGGCCTGATCGGGCTCTCGATCGCGCGGGCGCTGACCACCCGCGGGCTCTCCGACGTGCTGGTGCTGGAGCGCCACCAGCTCGCCGGCGGCGGCACCGGGAAGTCCAGCGGCATCGTCCGCACGCACTACGGCGTGCCCTCGATCGCCGCGATGGCCTGGCGCAGCCTGCCCACCTTCGAGGCGCTCGGCGCCGAGGTCGGCTTCCGACAGACCGGCTACGCGGTGCTGGTCGGCGAGGAGAACGTGGCGCCACTGCGGGCGAACACCGCGGCCCACCAGAGGCTCGGCGTGGAGGTGGAGACGATCGACGCCGGACGCCTGGCCGACCTGTGGCCGATGATGAACGTGGAGGACGTCGCCGCGGCGTCGTACGAGCCGCGGGGCGGGTTCGCCGACGCGAGCCAGCTGGCGCTGCACTTCGGCCGGGTCGCCCGCGACCACGGTGCCCGGATCCGGCAGAACACGGCGGTGAGGCGGATCCTCACCACCGACGGCGCGGTGCGCGGCGTGGAGCTGGTGGGCGGTGAGGTCGTGGAGGCCGACGTGGTCGTGGTGGCGGCCGGCTGGTGGTCGGCCGCGCTGCTCGCCGGGGTGGGCGTCGACTTCCCGGTGGAGAGCTACCGGTCCGAGCTGCTCATCGTCGACGCGGGTGTGCCGCTGCCGGACCTGCCGGTGATCTCGGACCTGATCAGTCTGCAGTACTGCCGCGTCGAGGGCCGTGGCCAGTTCCTCGTCGGCAACAGCGACCACGCCGACTTCCGGCACAAGCTGGTCGACCCCGACGACTACTCCAATGTCGCCGTCGACGAGACCGTCGAGCGCTACGCTGAGAAGGTCATGCACCGGTTCCCCGGCTTCCCCGACCCGTCGGTCACTCACACCTACGCCGGTGTCTACGACGTGCCGCCGGACTGGAACCCCGTGATCGCACCCGTGGGCGGCCTGGACGGATTGCTGCTGGCCGCGGGCTTTGCCGGGCATGGTTTCAAGATCAGCCCCGCCGTCGGCGACCTCGTCGCCGACCTCGTGTTCGAGGGCGATAGCACCGACACCGACATCCCCGCCGCGGACTTCCGCCTCGAGCGGTTCGCCGAGGGCCGCCCGCTGACCAGCCCGCATCCCTACCTGGGCGCCGGGGAGATGCGCTGAACGTGCCCAGCGACACGGTGACTTCCCTGCTGACCGAGATCGACGCCGTCGGCGCCGACCGGGTCCGCGGCGGCTACAGCCGGCCCGTCCTGTCCGAGGCCGAGCTCGACCTGCGATCGTGGTTCATCGAGCACGCCCGTCGGCGCGGCCTGGACGTCGAGGTGGACGCCAACCAGATCATCTGGGCCTGGGCCGGGCCGCCCGTCGACGGCGCGCTGGTCACGGGCAGCCACCTGGACTCCGTCCCCGGCGGAGGTGCGTACGACGGGCCCCTGGGGATCGCCTCCGCTCTGGTGGCGTTCGACCGGCTGGCGGAGCGGGACGTGCCCGGCTCCCGCGCGATCGCGGTCTTCCCCGAGGAGGAGGGCTCCCGGTTCGGGGTGGCCTGCCTCGGGTCGCGGCTGCTCACCGGCGCGATCGCCCCGGAGCGTGCCCTGGCGCTGACCGATCCCGCCGGGCTGAGCCTCGCCGAAGCGATGCGGGCCGGCGGTCTCGACCCCCGCCGCATGGGCGCCGACCCGACCCGGCTGGCCCGGATCGGCACGTTCCTGGAGCTGCACGTGGAGCAGGGCCGCGGCCTGGTCGATCTGGACCGGCCCGTCGCCGTGGCCTCGTCCGTGTTGGGCCACGGCCGGTGGCGGATCACGATCCTCGGCCGCGGCGACCACGCCGGCACCACGCTGATGAGCGACCGGAGCGACCCGATGGTCGCGGCCGCGCGCACGGTGGTGCAGGTGCAGGCGCTCGCCCGGGACGTGCCCGACGCCCGGGCGACCGTGGGCCGGCTGTCCCCCACGCCAGGAGGCACGAACGTGATCGCCTCGCGGATCGACCTCTGGGTCGACGTACGACACCCCGACGACGGCGTGACCCGCGCGCTCGTGGAGTCCATCCGCACCTCCGCGTCCGCGGCCGCCGACGCAGAGGGCTGTACGGCCACCATGACCGAGGAATCGTTCTCGGGCACCGTCGGCTTCGACCCCGGCCTGCGCGAGGAGTTGGCCGAGGTGTTGGATCGGGCGCCCGTGCTGCGCACCGGTGCCGGCCACGACGCCGGCGTGCTCGCCGGGCACGTGCCCACCGCGATGCTGTTCGTGCGCAACCCCACCGGCGTGTCGCATGCGCCGGGTGAGCACGTCGAGCCCGAGGATGCCGAGCAGGGAGCCGTCGCACTGACCGAGGCGATGACGTTCCTACTACAGAGGGGAGACGGCGCCGATGGGTGAGGACGAGCTGCTGCGCAACGCCGGCACGGCCCGCCAGCGCACTCCGGAGGAGAGCCCCGAGGTTCTCGAGTTGGAGACCGCGATCGCCCGCAACGTGCGCGCCCTGCGACAGGGTCAGGGCCTTTCGGTGGCCGACATGGCCAGCCGGATCGGGATCTCCAAGGCGATGCTGTCGAAGATCGAGAACGCGCAGACCTCCTGCAGCCTGGGCACCCTCGGCGCCCTGGCCCGGGGCCTGGACGTCCCGGTGACCTCGCTGTTC
Source organism: Nocardioides sp. (assembly GCF_047606145.1). Classification (GTDB taxonomy): domain Bacteria; phylum Actinomycetota; class Actinomycetes; order Propionibacteriales; family Nocardioidaceae; genus Nocardioides. The sequence continues at coordinate 7,557 of NZ_JASGET010000013.1, forward strand.
CGCGGCGCCGACCAGGAGCGTCCCGCCTCCTACGTGAAGGCCGGCACCGGCACCCGGATCGTGCGGGAGGGCACGCAGGCCGGGCACGAGTACGCACTGCTCGGCGGCCTGCGCGGGGAGCACCGCCGGCTGGAGTGCCTTCTGGTCACGCTCACCGAGTCCAGCGAGGTCTACCCGCTCTTCCAGCATCCGGGCACCGAGTTCATCTACCTGCTCGAGGGCGTCATCGACTACGGCCACAGCCGCTCGGTGCACCGGCTGCACCCCGGCGACTCGCTGCTGCTGGACGGGGAGGGCGCCCACGGACCGGTCGCGCTCGTGGAGACCCCGATCCGGTTCCTGTCGGTGATCGCCTTCCCCGACGCGATGATCTGAGGCAGCGGCGGCAGCGCTCGGTGCGGGTACGGCGCCGGATCGGCGGCATACGTTCCATTCGCCATCCGCGGACCCACCCCACCCCGCACAGCTGGTCGAGCTCCGACCCGGCCCGCACCGCCGCGATCCGGTCCGGGCCCGGCGAATGCGATTCCTCAAGATGGCGCACGCTCATCGTCGAGTGCTCCCTGACCAGCACGCCCATGACACGATGTCGCCCATGACCGACCCCGAGACTGACACGCAGGCCCCCGCACAGACCGACGCCGGCACCGCGGTCCCGATCGACCAGATCTTCGCCGGAGCCCCGCACGGCATCGGCGGTCTCAACGTCAAGCTGGGGCTGGAGCTGGTCGAGGCCTCGGTCGGCCGGGTCGTGGGAACCATCCCGGTGGAGGGGAACACCCAGCCGTACGGCCTGCTGCACGGTGGTGCCTCGGTGGCGCTGGCCGAGACGCTCGGCTCGGTCGGCTCGGCGCTGCACGCGACCACCATGGACAAGCTCGCGGTCGGGGTCGACATCAACGCGACCCACCATCGTTCCGCCAGGTCGGGACTGGTCACCGGGGTCGCCACCGCCATCCACCTGGGCCGCTCGTCGGCCGCCTATGAGGTGGTGATCAGCGACGACCGCGGGCGTCGGGTGTGCACCTCGCGGATCACCTGCGCGCTGATCGAGAAGACGGTGCTGACCGGCTGAGCCCCGTAGGCCGTCAGCCGGCGGTGGTACGGCGCATCGAGCGCCGCGCGGCCAGCACCTGCCCCAGGTGCGACCGGCTGGCGCGCACCCCGGAGGCCGGCGGGCGCGAGGCGGTCAGCC
>NZ_JASGET010000014.1:0-7852 GCF_047606145.1 Nocardioides sp.
CCGCAGGACTCGTGCTTGTAGAACTCCACCCAGCGCAGCGTGGTGCGCACCACCGAGACGGTCTCGTCGAACACCTGCAGGGCCTTGGTGCCGAGCATCGAGCCGACGCCGCCCATGCCTTCGTAGTCCAGCGGCACGTCGAGGTGCTCCCCGGTCAGGATCGGGGTGGAGGAGCCGCCGGGCGTCCAGAACTTCAGCTCGTGGCCCTCGCGGATGCCGCCGGACAGTTCCAGCAACTGCCGCAGCGTGATGCCCAGCGGCGCCTCGAACTGCCCGGGTCGGACGACGTGCCCGGACAGGGAGTAGATCGTCATGCCCTTCGACTTCTCGCTGCCCATGGAGCCGAACCACGACGACCCGTTCTTCACGATGCACGGCACCGAGGAGATCGACTCGACGTTGTTGATCACGGTCGGCGAGGCGTACAGGCCGGCGACCGCGGGGAACGGCGGGCGCAGCCGCGGCTGGCCGCGGCGGCCCTCGAGCGAGTCGAGCAGCGCGGTCTCCTCGCCGCAGATGTAGGCGCCGGCCCCGGCGTGCACGATGATGTCGAGGTCGTAGCCCGAGCCCAGAATGTCGGTGCCGAGATAGCCGGCCTCGTACGCCTGGGCGACGGCCTGCTGCATCCGCCGGATGACGTGCAGCACCTCGCCGCGGATGTACACGAACGCGGTGTGGCAGCCGATCGCGTAGGAGGCGATGATCATGCCCTCCACCAGCGTGTGCGGGCTGGCCAGCAGCAGCGGCATGTCCTTGCAGGTGCCCGGCTCGGACTCGTCGGCGTTGACCACGAGGTACTTCGGGTTCGGGTTGTCCTTGGGCACGAAGCTCCACTTCATGCCGGTGGGGAAGCCTGCGCCGCCGCGGCCGCGCAGGCCGGAGTCCTTGACCAGGTCGGTGACCTCGGCCGGGCTCATGCTCAATGCGGTGCCGACGGCCTGGTAGCCGCCGGACGCCTGGTAGGCCTTCAGCGTCCAGGACTTCTCGGTGCCCCAGTTCGCCGAGAGGACGGGGGTCAGGGTGTCGCTCACTTGTCCTCCACTGTGGGTGCGGACCAGCCACGCGCGTCCGCGATGGACTTGCCCAGCAGGGACGCCTCGCCGGCGCTGGGGCCCTCGTCGGCGCGGCCGTCGGGGAAGCCGGCGAGCACGCGCTCGGCCTCGCGCCAGCTGGTGATCGTCGCACCCCGGGTGGAGTGGACCTCGCGGCCCGCGGCCAGGTCGTCGAGCAGCGCATCGGCCTTGGCGGGCGTCATGTTGTCCATGAACTCCCAGTTGACCATCATCACCGGCGCGAAGTCGCAGGCGGCGTTGCACTCGATCCGCTCGAGGCTGAACGTGCCGTCGGGCGTGGTCTCGTCCGGCCCGATGCCGAGCTTCGCCGAGACCCGGTCGAGCAGCGCGTCGCCGCCCATCACCGCGCACAACGCCGTCGTGCAGACGCCGACGTGGTGCCGACCGCCCGGACGGCGCCGGTACATCGTGTAGAACGTGGCCACGCCGGAGACCTGGGCGGTGGTGATGCCCAGCACGTCCGCGCACGCCTCGATGCCGGCCGGGGAGATCCGGCCGTCCACGCTCTGCACCAGGTGCAGCATGGGCAGCAGGGCCGAGCGGGGCTGCGGGTAGCGCCCGGCGAGCTCGCGCAGCTCCGCGATCGTGGTCTCGTCGATGTTGGTGGACGTGTCGGTCATGTCCACCTCCCCCGAGTCGGGGAACCAGGACTGGAACTCGTGACCGCTCATCGGTCGACGCCTCCCATCACGGGGTCGAGGGAACCGATCGCCACCACGACGTCGGCGATCATGCCGCCCTCGCACTGGATCGGTACGGACTGCAGGTGGTTGAAGCCCGGGTCGCGCATGTGCACGCGGAAGGGCCGGGTGCCGCCGTCGGAGACGACGTGGCAGGCGATCTCGCCCTTCGGGCTCTCGATCGGCACGTAGACCTGGCCGGGCGGGACGTGGAAGCCCTCGGTGACCAGCTTGAAGTGGTGGATCAGCGCCTCCATGGACTCGCCCATGATGTGCTTGATGTGCTCGTGGCTGTTGCCCTGGCCGTCCGGCCCGACCGCCAGTTGGGCCGGCCAGGCGATCTTCGGGTCGTCCACCATCACCGGCTGCCCCGTGGACGCCTCGAGCCGGTCGGTCGCCTGCTTGACGATCTTCAGGCTCTCCCACATCTCGTCCAGACGGACGCGGAAGCGTCCGTAGGCGTCCGAGGTGTCCCAGGTGATCACGTCGAAGTCGTAGGTCTCGTACCCGCAGTAGGGCTGCTGCTTGCGCAGGTCCCACGCGTAGCCGGTCGAGCGCAGCACCGGGCCGGTGACGCCGAGCGCGAAGCAGGCCGACAGGTCCTGGTAGCCGATGCCGCACATGCGGCCCTTGAAGATCGGGTTCTCGTTGCAGAACGCCGCGTACTCGGGCAGGTGCTTCTCCAGCCACCGGATCAGGTCGCGCAGCTGCGCGATCCCGGTCTCGGGCAGGTCGTTCGCCACGCCTCCGGGGCGGATGTACGCGTGGTTCATCCGCAGGCCGGTGACCGCCTCGAAGAAGTCGAGGATCATCTCCCGCTCGCGGAAGCCGATCGTCATCACCGTCAGGGCGCCGATCTCCATGCCGCCGGTGCCCACGGCGACCAGGTGGGACGCGATCCGGCACAGCTCCATCATCAGCACCCGGATGTCCTGCGCGCGCTGCGGGATGTCGTCCTCGATACCGAGCAGCCGCTCGACGGCCAGACAGTAGGCGGCCTCGTTGAACAGCGGAGCCACGTAGTCCATCCGGGTCACGAAGGTCGTGCCCTGGGTCCAGGTGCGGTACTCCATGTTCTTCTCGATGCCGGTGTGCAGGAACCCGATGCCGGGCCGGATGCTGGTCACGGTCTCGCCGTCGCACTCCACCATCAGCCGCAGCACGCCGTGCGTGGACGGGTGCTGCGGGCCCATGTTGATGACCAGCGTCTCGTCGCCGCGCTCGGCCTGCTCACTGGCGATGTCCGCCCAGTCGCCGCCGCCCATGGCCGTGTAGACGGTGCCTTCGGCCTCCTCGCCGGGACCGGCGTAGAAGTCGGACTGCTGCGCACTCATCAGTAGTTCCTCCGCGTGTCGACCGGCGGGACGGTGGTGCCCTTGTACTCGATCGGGATACCGCCGAGCGGGTAGTCCTTGCGCTGCGGGTGGCCGACCCAGTCGTCGGGCATCAGGATCCGGGTCAGGTGCGGGTGGCCGTCGAAGACGATCCCGAACATGTCCCAGGTCTCGCGCTCGTGCCAGTCGGCGGCGGGGTAGGTCGCCACCACGCTGGGGACGTGCGGATCGGCGTCCGGGCAGGTCGTCTCCACGCGCAGTCGGCGGTTGTGGGTCATCGACTGCAGGTGGTACACGACGTGGAGTTCGGCGCCCGCGTCGTCGGGGTAGTTCACACCGGAGACCGACGCGCAGAACTCGAACCGCAGCAGTGCGTCGTCGCGCAGCGCCCGCATCACCTCGGTCAGCTTCTCGCGCGGCACCTGGAAGGTGAGTTCGCCGCGGTACACGACCACCTTGACGAACGGATCGGGGACCAGGCCGGCGAGCCGGTGGAAGACCTCGTCGAACCAGGAGCCGAAGGGCGGTTCCGCCGGCGCCGGCCACGGGATCGTGCGGACGATCCGGCTGTAGCCGGAGGTGTCGCCGGTGCCGCTGCTCCACATCCCCTGCCGGGTGGGGGCGGGCTTCGGATCGGTGGGGACGGCGGGGACGGCGTCGGGCTGGACGAGGTCGGGCTGGGCGTCCTCGCGCTCGACGCCGGCCTTCGGGGACGCCTCGGGGTCGCTCACCTTGTCGCTGACCGTCTTCTCCTCGCCGGGCAGCTTCTCGCCGGGCTTGTCCCCGCTCATCGCAGGAGGCCCTTCATCTCGTGGGTGGCGGGGGCGACCAGGGCCGCCTTCTCCGCCTCCTCCCAGGCGTCCAGCTCGTTCTGGGCCATCGGGCGCTTCATCACGATGTCCTTCTTCAGCTTGAACATCGCGTCGATCAGCATGTCCGGGCGCGGCGGGCAGCCGGGCACGTACACGTCCACCGGGACCAGGTGGTCGCCGCCCTGGATGATCGCGTAGTTGTTGAACATGCCGCCCGAGGACGCGCAGACACCCATCGCCAGCACCCACTTGGGGTTCGGCATCTGGTCGTAGACCTGGCGCAGGACCGGGGCCATCTTCTGGCTGACCCGCCCGGAGATGATCATCAGGTCGGCCTGGCGCGGGGAGGCGCGGAACACTTCCTGGCCCCAGCGGCCGGCGTCGAACCTCGGCGCGCCGTAGGTCATCATCTCGATGGCGCAGCACGCCAGGCCGAAGGTGGCCGGCCACAGCGAGGCCTGCCGCATCCAGCCGAACACGCCCTCCAGCGTGGTCAGCACCACGCCCTGCGGGATCTTGTCCTCAATACCCATATCGCTGCCTTACCTGCTCAGTCCCATTCCAGGCCGCCGCGGCGCCACACATAGGCGTAGGCGACGAAGACCGTGGCCATGAACAGCACCATCTCGATCAGCGCGAAGAAGCCGAGCTGGGGGAAGGTCACCGCCCACGGGTAGAGGAAGATGGTCTCGATGTCGAAGACGATGAACAGCATCGCCGTGATGTAGTACTTGATCGGGAACCGGCCGCCGCCCATCGGCTGGGGGGTCGGCTCGATGCCGCACTCGTAGGAGCTGTACTTGACCTTGTTCCAGCGCCGCGGCCCGACGACGGAGCTGAGCCCGATCGAGATCGCCAGGAAGCCGCCGGCGAGAACCATGATGCCCAGCAGTGGGATGTAGGGGCTCATCGGACGCTTCCCTTCTGGAAGATCTCTCGACAGTGCGTTTTCATCATGCTGAGGGTGCCACCTTTGCGAGGGCGGAGATGACCTTGTCCATCCAATCACCATCCCGGGTGTCGTAGAGGTGGGCCAGCAGCTTCATCGTGAAGCGCATCAGCGTGGGCCGCGGGAGACCGTAGCGGGTGCACAGATGCATCACCTGCGGGTGCTCGATCAGGGAGACGAAGACCTGCCCCAGACGGAAGTACCCGCCCCACTCGGCTTTCAGACGCGCGGGGTAGCCACGCAGGGCCTCCTCCGCGCTCGGGGTGCCGAACCCGCGGAAGCGGGCGTCCGCGATCGCGTCCGCGGCCATCTCCGCCGCCTCCATCGCGTAGGAGATGCCCTCGCCGTTGAACGGCGAGATCATTCCGCCCGAGTCGCCGACCAGCAGCAGCCCCCTGGTGTAGGCCGGCTGCCGGTTGAAGCTCATCGGCAGGGCGGCGCCGAGCGTGGGGCCGACCTGGTTCTCGGGGCGGAAGCCCCACTCCGGTGGCGTGTTGGCCAGCCAGGCGCCGAACATCTCCCGGTAGTTCAGCTTCGCCGGCTCCGAGCTCGACCCGACCGTGCCGAGACCGACGTTGACCGTGCCGTCGCCCATCCCGAACACCCACCCGTAGCCGGGCAGGAGATTGGACTCCCCGGGCTTGCCGTCCCACAGCTCCAGCCACGACTCCATGTAGTCGTCGTGGGTGCGGGGGGAGGTGAAGTAGGCGCGGACCGCGACGCCCATCGGTCGGTCGGTGCGCTTGGCCAGGCCCATACCGAGGGCCAGTCGGGCGGAGTTGCCGTCGGCGGCGACGACGACCGGGGCCCGGAAGGTGCGCCCGTCCTTGGTGGTGACGCCCACGATCCGGTCGGTGCGCTCGTCGATCACCGGTGCGGTGACGTTGGTCTCCTCGTAGAGGCGGGCACCGCCGGCGACCGCGCGGTCGGCGAGGATCTTGTCGAACTCGGCGCGGGCCCGGACGAGGCCGAACGGCGGGAACTCCTTCAGCTCCGGCCAGGGCAGCTCGAACGGCTCGGTGCGTCCGCCGTAGACCCGCAGGCCCCTGTTCCGCACCCAGCCGGCTTCTTCGCTCGTGTCGATGCCGAGCCGCACCAGCTGTTTGACCGCACGGGGGGTGAGCCCGTCGCCACAGACCTTCTCGCGGGGGAACGTCGCCTTCTCCAGCAGCACCACGTCGAGGCCGCGGTCGGCGAGGTGTGCAGCGGTGGTCGACCCACCGGGCCCGGCGCCGACGACGACGACGTCGGCCTCAATGCCTTCGCCGGTGGCCGGCACCGCCGGCTTCGGCTGGGACATGGGCGCTCTCCTGCAACTGCTTCGGGACTTCCGCCAGTCTAGGCAAAACGAGCGTTCCAGGCCATTTGGCGCCCCGGTGGGCCGCGTCGGCGGAGCGGCTATCCTGCGTGGGTGATCCATCACCCGCCGGGGCCGCAGTGGCGTGCGACGACCGTCGGAATCAACGATCCCGGGGAACTGGCGTCCTATCTGCCCCCGTCCGGCGGTTACGCCTGGCTCCGCAGGGGCGACGGCATGATCGGCATCGGCGAGATCGCCCGCTTCGAGGGCGGCTCGGCCGCGGAGGCCGACGAGTGGTGGCAGGAGGTCTGCTCGCGGATCGAGCACGAGACCGAACTGCCCGGCACCCCGGGCACCGGACCGGTCGCGTTCGCGTCCTTCGTGTTCGACCGGGGGCACACCTCCGCCCGCTCGGTGGTGGTCGTGCCACGGATCGTGCTCGGCCGGCGCAAGGGACTGTCCTGGCTGACCTCCATCGGCGGGACCCGCAGCGACGTGCCCGGGCTGCCGGCGACCTGGGCCGATCCGCCCCCGCCGGTCGGCGTCGCCCCCGTCGACGCGAGCCTGGACGCGGAGGCATGGCAGTCGATCGTCACCCAGGCCGTGGGGCGGATCGGCCGCGGGACACTGGACAAGGTGGTGCTGGCCAGGGCCGCGACGCTCGCCGCCGCCGAGCCGCTCGATCCTCGAGCGCTGGTGGTCCGGCTCGCCGAGCGCTACCCCACCTGCTGGACGTACCGGGTGGACGGCCTGGTCGGCGCGTCCCCGGAGATGCTGATCCGGACGGAGGGCGGCCTGGCGACCTCGCGCGTACTGGCCGGCACGATCCGGCGCAACGGCGGCGAGGAGCTCGACCTGAAGCTCGCCCACGCCCTGGCCCGGTCGGGCAAGAACCTCGCCGAGCACGAACTCGCCGTGGACTCGGTCGCGCACGCGCTGGAGCCGTACTGCTCGGGCATGAACGTGCCGGACGCACCGTATGTGCTGGAACTGCCGAACGTCCTGCACCTCGCCTCCGACGTCACCGCCGTGGTGCACTCCGGCGTGAGCGTGTTGCGGCTGGCCGGCGAGCTGCACCCGTCCGCCGCGGTGTGCGGGACCCCGACGGACGTGGCGAGGGCGACGATCGCCGAACTGGAGCACCTCGACCGTGGCCGCTACTCCGGCCCGGTGGGGTGGCTGGACTCGACCGGTGACGGCGAGTTCGCGATCGCGCTGCGATGCGGGCTGATCGACCCCGACGACCGACGCCGGATCACCGTGTACGCCGGCTGCGGGATCGTCGCAGAGTCCGACCCGGCGGAGGAGTTCGCCGAGACCGAGGCGAAACTGCTGCCGATGCTGGAAGCGCTGGGGGTGGACCTGCCGCAGCACTGACGCGCGCAGGGGCTGAGCCTGGTGCATCGGCTGAGCCGCACCCTGGTCGGCCGGGAGTCGCACGAGAACCTCGAAGCTGTCGTCAGAAGCCAACGTCCGCAGGTCACCACCGAGCGCCTCGACCCGGTCGCGGAGCCCCTGCAGACCGCTGCCCTCCCGACCCTGCGCGAGCGGGCCGGCGAAACCGTTCGTCGCGCGCAGTTCGATGATGTCTCCGACACGGTCGACGCGGAGGTCGACCGGCCCGCCGTCGCCGTGCCGGGCGGCGCGCCGCCAGTGAGCAGCACGCAGACGAGGGCCGCCGAGATCAGGGCGGCCGCTCGGCCC
>NZ_JASGET010000015.1:0-27953 GCF_047606145.1 Nocardioides sp.
CGTCGTCACCGCACTCCTCATCGGTCTACTTGGTGACGACGTACGCGTCACCGCACTCCTCATCGCAGCGCCGGGCCGTCTACGGCGAACGAGGGCCGTACCACGTTCCGCTCGCTGTGGCGCCCGCTCGGCGACACCGGCCAGGCGATCGGATCGCTGGTGCCCGCCGTCGTCGCGGGCATGCGCCACTGGGTGCCGATCCATGCGCCGTACGACGCCCGCCGCAGCCCGACGGCATGAGATGAACTCGGGGCGATCGCGGCCGAGCGGCGTCGCGACATCGCGATCAACCCACTCCACGCGGCGTGACCAGTCCGGACTCGTAGGCCAGGATGACCAGTTGGGCGCGCTCGTGCACGGCGAGCTTGGTCATGGTGCGGTTGACGTGGGTCTTCGCGGTGACCGGTGAGATGCCGAGCCGGCGGGAGATCTCGGTGTTGGACAGTCCGAGACCCACCAGGCGAAGGACCTCGCGCTCGCGGACCGTCAGCCGGGCGAGGTACGCCGTGGACGGCACGGCCGCGGCCGGAGCATCCGCGGTGTAGCGGGAGATGAGCATCCGGGTCGCCCGCGGAGAGAGCAATCCCTCACCCTCATGGACGGTGCGGATGGCGTGCAGGATGTCGTGCGGGCGGGCCGACTTGCCGATGAACCCACTGGCACCGGCGCGCAGCGCGGCAAGGACGTTCGCCTCGTTCTCGTAGGTGGTGACCACCAGGACCCGGGTGTGCAGACCGAGCCCACAGATGGCCTCGGTGGCACGAACCCCGTCCAAGCGTGGCATCCGCAGGTCCATCAGGACCACGTCGGGCCGCAGCCGCTCCGCGGCCCGAACGGCAGCCTCGCCGTCCTCGACCTCTCCGGTCACCTCGATGTCCTCGGTGTAGGCGATGAGCTGACGCAGCGCCGAGCGGATCAGGGCCTGGTCGTCGGCAAGCACCACCGAGATCATCGTCGGCCCGCCAGGACCACCAGCGGCAGGACGATGGTGAGCACGAACTCGCCGTCGACCCGACACCGCGTGACGGTGCCGCCCCAGGTCGCGGCGCGCTCGACCATCCCGCTGAGCCCGCGACCACGGCGGGTGGGGCGGGCGCCGACGGCCACCGTGTTGCTGATCCGGATCCGGATCTCGTCGGCGGCGTAGTCGATCCGCAGGTCCACCGGCGTCAGCGCCGAGCCGTGCTTGACCGCGTTGACCAGGCCTTCCTGGACGATCCGGTACGCCGCGGCATCGAGGTCACCGGGAAGGTCGGGCCTCTCCCCACAGCAGGCCAGCTCGACCGTGACGCCCTGGTCGGCGAGCTGTCTCAGCAGAGCGGGGATCTCCCGCAGCGAGCGCTCCTCGACCGCGGTCTCGAAGCCCTGACCACCGTCGCCGCCGCGCAGTTCTCCCATCAGCGCATCGATGTCGCTGAGCAGCGCGTGCGCCGAGTCCTGGATGACGCGGAGCGCCTCGTGTGCCTCGGGCGCGTCGGCGGGTACGGCGACCTCGGCCACGCCGGCGTGCAGGTTCATCACCGCGAGCTGGTGTGCGACGGTGTCGTGCAGCTCGCGAGCGAGCCTGAGCCGATCCTGGGCGACCCGTCGGCGAGCCTCCGCCGCGGCGCCACGCTCGGCCTCCACGGCCCGGGAGGCCATCTGCTCCATCAGCCGGTCGCGCAGATAGGACGTCTGACCCACGGCCGCCGCCAGGCAGGCATAGGCGACCAACGAGACCGGATAGAGCCCGATCAGGGGGGTCTCCAGGCGCACCTCGACCAGCACCACCTCCACCAGACCGATCACCGCGACCACGGCCCAGGTCAACCGGGTCGGAGTCTGGGCGGCGACGGCGTAGACCGCGACCATGAACGCGAACTCGAAGCCGAAGCCCGGCCACGGCGCGCCCGGCCCGCCCAGTGCCGCCAGGTCCGCGAGTGCGGCGACCGCCAGGAAGACCCACGGGGCTCGGCTCCGCAGCACGACGGCGGCGGCTACGACCGCGGCGACGCTCGCAGTGGTCGGAGTCGGCGCCGTCGACAACGGAGTGCCACCGCGGCCCCAGGCGACCAGGCAGAGGACCAGGATCGTGGCCTGGACCATCAGGGTCACCGCCCACCAGCCGGCACGCCGGCCAGACCGACCGCCGGGCCAGCGCCTCGGCCGCCGGTTCATCCGCCTCGCCTGTAGTGGGACGAATCGGACGGCACCCATGCCCGGATGCTGGCACAGCCGCCACGTCCTCGGTAGCGGCGAGCGACGGTCGGGCACTCGACGTACTGCGAACGCAGTAGCCGGTTGCTGCGCCTGCACGATTCGCCTCGCCGGTTCTCCGACTTGACTGACGAACCGTCATCTCGTGACCCCGGTCACATCGATCGGGAGCACCGGCGATAGGAAATCGGAGGAAGTCCATGTTCGATCAACTCGACGACAACGAACGACCGGCCCCACGACCGGCCCCACGAACGACACCGTCGCGCCGCCTCAGGCGGACGTGGCTCGTCGCCGCCTCGGCCGGCCTGACGATGCTCGCGCTGGCCGGCGCACCGGCATCGACGTACGCCGCCCAGCACGCCTCGGCCACCCACCTCGCCAGCGTCTCGACGGCCAAGGCGTCCGCCACGAAGTGCTCGCGCTCCTGCATGACCCGGATCGTCGACAAGATCCTGAAGTCGATGGTGTGGCACGACCCCGACATCGTGCCGTTGGCCGACGAGTACCAGGCCACCGAGAACTCCCACCCTGCGGCGCTGCCGATGATGACCCTGTGGCGCACCGTGACCGGCCTCGGGCTGACCTCCTCGGGTGACCCCGACCTGTTGGCCATCGACACGGTCAACTCCTCGGCGTACTTCGCCCTCGACATCAACGAGGGGAAGAAGAGCAAGAAGTCGGTGCTCTGGGGCCGGATCAAGGTGGTCGACAAGCAGGTCACCGAGCTGGAGCTCTACGTCAACCGTTCCCGCGGCGACCATGGCTTCTCCTTCTCGGCCAGCGAGCTGTCGAAGAACTACAAGCAGTGGATGTCGCCGCCGAAGGGCCGGGAGAAGGCCAGTCGAGCGGACCTGGAGAGCCTGAGCGAGGCCACCTTCGACCCGAGCAGCTCGTTCGACGTCGACGTCGCCTCGGACTGCCAGTTCACCGAGGTCGGCTGGCATGTCGTCGACCCCGGACCGGACGGAACCGGCACCACCGAGCCGCTCGGCTGCAACTGGCCCACCGGGCGCCCACACGACGACAACGCACGCACCGACCTGGTGATCGACAAGAAGCTCGGCATCGTGGTGACCGGGGCGATCATCCCGGGCAAGGTCTACGGCTACGGCACCGACTCCGCCTTCATCCCGGACGACATGACCGAGGCGCAGGAGGCCGAGCAGGAGTGGATCGACAACAAGGTCGCCGAAGGCGGCACGCCGGTGCTCCAGCCGACGGCCGCCTCCGGCGAGACCTTGCAGGTGCTGCAGTACTACAACGGCAAGCTCCAGGGCCAGCAGATCAACCTCTACCTGAGCGGCCCGGACATGCAGTCCGCGTGGACCCAGTAGTCACCGGGCCACCGGTCTAACCGGGCAGGGGGCGACCCGGCCTGCGGCTCTCGGGCCGACCGGCCAGCCGACGAGTGGTGCCATCTGGATCGGCCCGATCCGGGAGCCGGATGGCGCCGCTCGTCGCATCGCGCTGCACTGACGGACCCGGGCCGACCGGATCTAGACTCGTCGGGACTCGCAAGGGGGCGCCATGAGCTCAGCCGAACCAGTACATCCCGACGGCCTGGATGCCGCCGTCTTGAAGGTCGCCGGAGTGGTGGTGCTCGGCGCGATCATGTCGATCCTCGACATCACCGTCGTCAACGTCGCGCTGCCGACCTTCCAGACCGTCTTCGGCTCGGCCGAGGAGCCGGTCTCCTATGCGCACGTCGCCTGGACCGTCACCGCCTACACCCTCGCGCTGGCCACGGTCATCCCGCTCTCCGGCTGGGCCGCCGACCGACTCGGCACCAAGCGGCTCTACATGACCGCGATCACCCTGTTCGTGCTCGGCTCCGCCCTGTGCTCGACAGCGTGGACCATCGAGGCGCTCATCGGGTTCCGGGTGCTCCAAGGCCTCGGCGGCGGCATGTTGATGCCGGTCGGGATGACCATCATGACCCGGGCCGCGGGGCCGCACCGGATGGGCCGGCTGATGGCGGTCCTCGGCGTCCCGATGCTGCTCGGGCCGATCCTCGGCCCCATCCTCGGCGGCTGGCTGATCCAGGTGGCGAGCTGGCACTGGATCTTCCTGATCAACGTCCCGATCGGCCTGATCGCCCTGATCTACGCCTGGCGGGTGCTGGAGTCGGACTCCCCCGAGCCGTCGGAGTCCTTCGACTTCCTGGGCATGCTGTTGATGTCCCCGGGGCTGGCGCTGTTCCTCTTCGGGGTCTCCTCGATCCCGCAGGAGGGCACCCTGGGGGCGCCCAGGGTGTGGGCCTCGATGGTCGTCGGGGCGGCGTTGATCGTCGGGTTCATCTGGCATTCCTTCCGGCCGAAGCACCCGCTACTGGACCTGCGGCTGTTCCGGAACCGGCAGCTGACCGTGTCGGTGATCACGATGTTCCTCTTCGCCGGCGCGTTCTTCGGCGGTCTGCTGCTGGTGCCGACGTACTTCCAGGAGATCCGCGGCCAGTCCACCCTGCACGCCGGGCTGCTGGTCGCTCCCCAGGGCCTCGGCGCCATGCTGACGATGCCGATCGCGGGCACGCTCGCCGACCGGGTGCCGATCGGCCGGATCACGCCGATCGGTCTGGTGGTCATCCTGGTCGGCCTGTTCGGCCTGACCCAGATCGGCGCCACGACCCCGTTCATCTGGATCATGGCGACGCTGTTCGTGATGGGCCTGGGGATGGGCGCCACGATGATGCCGCTGTTCACCGCGGCGCTGAAGACGCTCAAGCACCACGAGGCCGCCCGTGGGTCGACGCTGGTGAACATCGTCCAGCAGATCGCCAGCTCCTGCGGCGTCGCGACCATGTCGGTGCTGCTCACCGACCACCTGAACGGCTCGCCGACCATCGCCGGCAGCAGCCAGATCTCGGGGTTGGCCGGGGGGCTGACCGAGGCCGAGGCGGGGATCCTCTCCCAGACCGAGCCGGAGAAGTACGCCGGCATCGCGAAGGCCCTCCAACTCGGCTCGGACGTGGCCGAGCGCGGCCTCGTCCAAGGCGCGGCCGCCTTCGCCGACACCTACTGGGTCGCCTGGGCGCTGGTCGCGTTGACCCTCGTGCCCGCGCTGATGCTCCCCCGCCGCCGGCGGGACGAGCCGGCGGCACCGGAGGAGGAGCAGGACACCACCGCGGCCATCCCGCACTGAGCCCCGCACTGAGCCCCGCCGAGTCCCGGCGAAGCTCCGGGCGGATCCACAGCCGATTCACTGCCTCGGCGCGGAGAAGCGATCCCGAACGAAATTGTTCACGATATTGGCAGAGTTATTATCGAACGCACAGTTCCTGTGAGCCTCGCCACATTAGGTTCGCTCCCGGGTCGGTCCTGACCCCCGTCACCCTGGAGGAACTGAGATGGACACAGATCGAAGGACCGTGCTGCACGGTGCAGCCGCGCTCGCCGCGCTCGGCCTGACCGGAGGCGTCTCCAAGAAGCTCGCCAGCTCGAGCAGTTCGGCCTCGGCCGGATCGACGTCGACGTCGTCGCAGACCAGCGCCCTCACGCTCGATCACACCGCGTGGCAGTGGGACGAGACCAACGACGTCTACTACCAGCTCGGCATCACCTACGTGACCAACCCGGCCACCACCGACTACGAGAACCTCGGCATCTACGTGCCGGGCGCCTACCTGAGCGCCACCGCCAACAGCGACGGCAGCACCTACACCGCCACCATCAACCGCAAGGGCAGCGTCGGGTCCTACCGAGCGACCAACGCGCCCCTCGTCTTCCCGGTCAACACCCCCGGGTACGCCGCGCAGAACCCACCGACCAGCTACAGCTACGACGACGTGTCGGACTACCTCGAGGCGGGGCTCATCTACGTCTGGCCGGGCCTGCGTGGCCGCGACGGCTCGACCAGCGATCGCTCCGACGACGCTCCGTGGGGAGTCGTCGACCTCAAGGCCGCGGTCCGCTACATCCGCTACAACGCCGACCTCCTCCCGGGCGACCAGGAGCGAGTCGTCGTCTTCGGGATGAGCGGCGGCGGCGCGCAGACGGCCGTGATGGGCGCCTCGGGTGACAGCGAGCTCTACACGCCGTACCTGAACTCCATCGGCGCCGCGATGACCAAGCCCGGTCGCGGGCGGAGCCGGCACACCCCGATCAGCGACGCCATCGCCGGCGCGATGGCCTGGTGCCCGATCACCAACCTCGACTACGCGAACGCCGCCTACGAGTGGAACATGGGGCAGTTCGGCTCGACCGACACCCGCGCCTCCGGCACCTGGACCTCGGCGTACTCCGCCGATCTGAGCGAGGCCTTCGCCGCCTACCAGAACAAGCTCGACCTCCGGGACAAGCACGGCAAGCGCCTGAAGCTGACCAAGTCGAGCGACGGCATCTACCTCTCGGGCAGCTACTACGACCACCTGATCTCGGTGATCACCACCTCGCTGAACAACTTCCTGTCCGACAACACCTTCCCCTACACGATGAGCTCGGGCGGCGGTCCGGGCAGCACGGCGACCTCGACCACGTACGACACCGTCGAGGACTACATCGACTACCTCAACACCGACAGCACCTGGGTCACCTACGACTCGAGCACCAACACGGCGAAGGTGCTCAGCCTCTCCGGGTTCGTCGAGAGCCAGAAGAGCGCCAGCAAGCCGGTCGGCGCCTTCGACGGCGTGAGCCGCGGCCAGACGGAGAACCTGGTCTTCGGCTTCGGCACCACCGCCGCCCACTTCGCACCGGTGTCGCGCGACGTCATCGCCGCCAACCAGACGACGTACGCCACCTACTCCGACTGGTCCTCGGACTACGCCGCCTCGGAGTACACCAGCGACTTCGCCGAGACCGACTCGGTGGGCAAGAAGATGGCCTACCGCGCCGACATGTACAACCCGCTGTACTACCTGACGTCGTTCTACCGGGGGTACGGCGAGTCGACGGTCGCACCGCACTGGCGGATCCGCACCGGCATCATGCAGGGCGACACGGCCAACACCACCGAGGTCAACCTCGCGCTCGCGCTGGAGAGCTATCGCAGCGTCCGCGACGTCGACTTCGCCACCGTGTGGGGGCTCGGGCACACCGAGGCCGAGCGGACCGGCGACTCCACGACGAACTTCATCGAGTGGGTGGAGTCCACCGTCGCGAACTGACCGGGCCTCGCACCCGGGCCCGGCTCGAGGACCCGGGTGCGAGCACGCGGGTGACCCGGGCGATCTGGAGACCGGTCACCGAGCTCAGGCGATGTCGAGCATCGCCCCGACCACCGTGACGATCACCCCGCCCAGGAGCATCGCGAGACACCAGCGCAGCCTGCTCGCGGCCAGCATGGTGCCGATCACCCACCCCAGGGCACCGAGGGCGCCGACGGTGATGACCAGGGTCGCCGAGGGCGGCACCGGGAGCAGGATGCCGAGCAGCAGCGGTGCCACCGCGCCGACGAAGCTCGCCACCCCCGCCACCAGGGTGGCGACCAGGGACTCCTCGAGCACCTGGCGCCCGAGGTTGGTCGCGGCCAATCGGCCCGGCTCGGTCAGGTTCAGTTGCCGGGAGGCACGGCGCAGGTCGGTGCGCCGTTCGGCGTAGAAGGCGACGAACATGGTGAAGGCCGCCGTCACCAGGCAGGCGACCCCGACCCGGAGCGCGAGCGCGACGTCGAGTCGCCCGCCTCCGTCACGCAGGATCGCGCCCGCCGCCAGCGCGAGCGCGCTGAGGATGCCGTCGCTGAGCCCGAGAAGGGTCGGCAGCACCGGCATCCGTCCCCACCCGGTACGGCGCGCCATCTAGCGCACGCGCGTGACCGACTCGATCACCCGCTCGCCGGCGACCACCTCGTCGATGCTGTGGAGGACCGCGCCCGCCCTCTCGATCGCCACGAACAGCGCCTGGCTGTCGATGTCCTCCCCCTCGACGGTGATCACGGTGCCGACGGTCTCGATGTCGATCTCGTTCACCGTGATGTTCACCGCCGCGACCCCGTCGATCTCCTCGATCGCCCGGGCCAGGGAGATCATCTCGGGCCGGTCCACGACCTTGTCCACGTCCAAGGCCAGCCGTCTGATGGGCATGCCCTACCGCCTCTGTGCATCGTCGGAGGTAGGACCTATCAGCACCGGCGCGGTTCGGCCCGAGGGCTCGGGCGAGGTCCATCGCCCCGCGTCAGTCTAGACAGGTCTCCGGGTCGGTCCCCCCACGAGGGCGGTCCGTGCCCGCACCGTCCCAGCCCGTCCCAGCCCGGCGGCCGCGTCGGAGAGAGATCAGAAGAGCGCCTGGGCCAGTGCCGTGGCCAGGTAGGCCGTGCCGAGCCCCGCCACGACGCTGACCACCGCGTTCGCGCCGGCGAAGTAGCGCGATCCGGTCTCGGCCAGTCGTAGCGTCTCGAAGGAGAACGTCGAGTAGGTGCTCAAGGTGCCGGCGAGGCCGGGCCCGACCAGGGCCTGCACCGCGGCGGGCACGGCGGCCACCGACGCCGCACCGGTGAGGAATCCCAGGATCGCGCATGCGACGACGTTGACGCTGAACGTGCCCCACGGATACACGGTGTCGTGCCCGGACTGGACGACCCGGTCGATCGTGTACCGCAGGGGTGCTCCGACCGCGGCGCCGAGGATCACCATCAGCCAGTTCACAGACGCCTCCGGCGGGGACCCAGGGCCACCGCCCGGGTGAGCGTGGCGCCGATCCAGACGGCGAGAACGGCTCCGACCAGAGTGAGGGCCAGGTACGACAGGCCGGTCCCCGATGCCCGCAACTGGAGGAGACGCTGCACGTCGACGGTGTAGGTGGAGAAGGTGGTGAACCCACCGAGGACTCCGGTGCCGAGGAAGGGGCGGACCAGGGGGTGGGCGGCGAACCGCTCGGTCACCAGCACCATCAGGATGCCCATGGCGCCACATCCGATGACGTTGATCCACAGCGTCGTCCAGGGGAACGAGCCGGGAGCCACCGGCCACCTCAGCCCCGCGCCATAGCGGGCGCAGGCACCGAGGATGCCGCCCGCCGCGATGGTCGCGAGCAGGCGCGCATGCTCGCGCCGCTGGCGCCGGGTCGCGTGGCGCGGCCACTGCTCGTCACCGGTGTCCGGATCGACCGGCTCGCTCTCCCAGCCGCCGTCGACCGTCGCGGTGGGCTCGTGAGCCGGCTCGGTGCCTTCTGCCATAGGTCCTGCTCCTCACCTGAGCGTGCGGCCTCGATGAGCCGAGGCTGGCCTCAGGAAAGGGACCGTTGGTGAACGATGGCGTCACGGTTGGAGGACGGCGGGCCCCTCCGCCGCCGGTCCGAGACTCGGACCGCATCTCCCACGCTAGCCTGCGGATCGGCCCGCACCGAAATGCACGCGCCCGGAAGCGGCTGGTGCCGGTGAGTGCCCCGGCTCGCGCCGGCGCGGTCCGGCGTGGCACGGCGTAAGCGTGCCGACGCCGGGTCCGCTCCCCCGACAAGAAGACGAAGAGCCTGCGCTAGACGGGTGCTGCCGAGCGGCCTCCGTGCTCGAGGTGACGCCGACGAGCCGCATGGAGCTCGGCGTACGCCGATCGGGTGCCCTCCCAGTGCGAGCCGTCGACGTGCTTGCCGGGCTCGAGGGCCTTGTAGATGTCGAAGAAGTGAGCGATCTCCTCACGGAGATGCGTGGGCACGTCGTCGATGTCGCGCAGATGCTCCCAGCGTGGGTCTTCGGCCGGGACGCAGAGCAGCTTCTCGTCCGGTCCGTTCTCGTCGCTCATCTGGTAGACGCCGACGGCGCGGGTGCGGACCAGACAGCCCGGGAAGGTGGGCTCGGCGACGAGGACCAGCGCGTCGATGGGGTCGCCGTCCCTGGCCAGGGTGTGCTCGACATAGCCGTAGTCGGCGGGATACCTCGCCGCGGTGAACAGGGTTCGGTCCAGGTAGATCCGGCCGGTCGGCTTGTCCATCTCGTACTTGTTGCGGGACCCGCCGGGGACCTCGACGACGACGTCGAAGGCCTCCGTCCCCACCGGGCGCGCGCCGACGCGCGCGCTGGCCTCGGGCGAGGGCGCCTGGGCGAGAGGCTCGGGATCGGGAAGGTCGGACATGCGGTCTCCTCCATGGTTCGGACGGAGGGACCATCAGCTCACCCGGCGGTTCGGCCGCCACCTCGACGGCGCAGGCGGGACCCATCGCCCGATCCGAGCCTACGGGTCCGGGCGGAGGAACCGCCAGCGGTGCGCTCGAACCGTGTGCTCGCTGGCGCGCGGCCGGCACGGTGTCGCTGGGCCGGGCACCGAGGCCGACGCCGCGGGGCGAGCGATCCAGCCGGACGACGCAGATCAGACCGCTCGCAGCGAGACGACCATGGTGAGCCCGCCGCCGGGGGTCTCCTCCGGCGTGAGGGTGCCGTCCATGGCCTCGACCAGGCCGCGTGCCACGGCCAGACCGAGGCCGATGCCGGTGCTGGTGTCGGTGTCGCCCAGGCGCTGGAACGGCAGGAAGATCTCGTCGTACTTGTCGGCGGGGATGCCGGGGCCCGCGTCGATGACCCGGATCTCGACCCGGTCCTGCAACGCGCTGACGGTGACCAGCGGAGGGTGCCGGGGTGGAGAGAACCGCTGGGCGTTGGCGACCAGGTTGACCATCACCCGCTCGAGCAGACCGGCGTCGGCCCGCACCCGCGGCAGATCATCGGGGACCTCCAGCAGCACCGATCGTGGCTCGGCGTCGAGCGCGTCCAGGGCCTGGGCGAGCACCTCGTCGGCGTCGGTGGGTGCGAGGTCGACCGGCATGGCCCCGGCCTGCAGACGGCTCATGTCGAGCAGGTTGCCGACCAGGGCGGTGAGCCGGTCGAGGGCCTGCTCGGCGGTCTCGAGGAGCTCGGCGCGGTCGGGATCCGAGATCGCCACGCCGGGGCTGCGCAATCCGCTGACCACCGCCTTCGCGGTGGCCAGCGGGGTGCGCAGGTCGTGGCCGACGGCGGCCAACAGAGCCGTGCGCAGCTTGTTCGCCTCCGCCAGCGGCGCGGCCTCGGCGGCCGCCCGGGCCAGCCGGATCTGTTGGACGGCCTGGCCGGTGCGCGCCGCGAAGACGCCGGCGATGCGTTGGTCCTCGGCGGCCAGCGCACGGCCCCTCAGGGCGAGCACGGTCTGGTCGGTGGCCCGGATGGTGGTGTCGGCATCCTCGACCCGGGTCGCCGCCTCGGCACCGGCCACGCCGAGCGGGCGCCACTGGCCCTCCTCGTCGTCGAGCAGCGCCACCGAGTCGAGCCCGAAGGTCTCGCGGAACCTCTCCAAGATGTCGTCCAGGGCGGAGGCTCCTGCCAGCGGGCTGCTCGCCAGGTGTGCCAGCAGCTGGGACTCCGCCACCGCGCGGTCGGCCTGACGGGTACGACGGGCGGCCAGATCGACCACCGAGCTGACCATCATCGCCACCAGGATGAAGACCAGCAGCGCCAGGGCGTTGCTCGGGCTCTGGATGGTCAGCGTGTGCACCGGTGGGGTGAAGAAGAAGTTGAGCAGGCCGGAGCCGAACAAGGCGGTCACCAGCGCAGGCCCCATCCCACCGACGAGCGCGACACCGACGACCAGGAGGAGGAAGAGCAGCACGTCGCCGACCAGATTGAACGCGTCGTCGATCGGCAGCAGCACCGAGGTGAGCAGGATCGGGACGAGGACGGAGAGCACGTAGCCGCGAAAGCGGCGGGCTGCGCTGATGCCGCCTCGCGCGACGGGCAGCCGGCGACCGCGGCCGATGCGGCTGTGGGTGACGATGTGGACATCGATGTCGCCGGACTCCCGGATCGTGGTCGCACCGATCCCCGGGCCGAACAGCGCCGCCCACCGCGGTCGACGGCTGGCACCCAGGACCAGCTGGGTGGCGTTCTCCGCCCGCGCGAAGGCGAGCAGGGTGGCGGGGATGTCGTCGCCGAGCACCTGGTGGAAGGTGCCGCCGAGCGATTCGACCAGTCGCTTCTGCTCCCCCAGCGAGGCGGGGTCCGACCCGGCCAGACCGTCGGATCGAGCGACGTAGAGCGCGAGCAGGTCCCCCGCCCCCGACCGGGCGGCGATGCGGGCGGCCCGGCGGATGAGCTGCTCCCCCTCGGGTCCACCGGTCAGGCCGACGACGACCCGCTCACGGGCCTCCCACGTGCCCCTGATGCCGTGCGCGTCGCGGTAGCGCTGCAAGGCGTCGTCCACCCGGTCGGCGACCCACAACAGCGCCAGCTCGCGCAACGCGGTCAGGTTGCCGGTGCGAAAGTAGTTCGAGAGCGCGGCGTCGACCTTCTCCGCCGCATAGACGTTGCCGTGCGCGAGCCGTCGCCGCAGGGCCTCGGCGGACATGTCCACCAGCTCGATCTGATCGGCGGCGCGGACGACCGCGTCCGGGACGGTCTCGCGCTGCGGCACGCCGGTGATCTTCTCGACCACGTCGTTGAGCGACTCCAGGTGCTGCACGTTGACCGTGGTGATGACGTCGATCCCGGCCCGGAGCAGGTCCTCGACGTCCTGCCAGCGCTTCTCGTGCCGCGACCCGGGCACGTTGGTGTGGGCCAGCTCGTCGACCAGGACCACCTGGGGGTGACGTCGCCGGATCGCCTCGGCGTCCATCTCCGGCAGCAGCGTGTCGCGGTAGGAGACGGTGCGCCGGGGAATCACCTCCAGCCCCTCGAGCATCTCCTCGGTGTGCTTGCGCCCGTGGCACTCGACGAAGCCCACCACGACGTCGGTGCCGCGCTCGCGACGGCGACGCGCCTCGCCGAGCATCGCGTACGTCTTGCCCACGCCGGGCGCCGCGCCGAGGTAGACGCGCAGTTGACCCCTGGTCACCACTCCATCATCGAGCCACCGGTCGTGCGGGGTCGCGCACTCGCGCGGACTCTCACGGATTCCTCACGCCGACCCGCCCGAACGGCCCGGTCGCAGGTGGTAGCGTCGCCGCCGTCCCGGCAGCGCCGGATGAGCCGGATGAGCCGGGGAGAGGGACGGGCCGACGGGCTGGCCGCCACAGGAGGATCCGTGACCCGAGTGCTGGTCATCGAGGACGAGCAGCCTCTGCTCCGCGCCCTCGCGATGAACCTCACCGCCCGCGGCCACGAGGTGATCGAGGCCAACACCGGCACCCGAGGCCTGACCGCGGCAGCGGCCCGGCAGCCGGACGTGCTGCTCCTCGATCTCGGCCTGCCCGATGTCAGCGGGTTCGACGTCATCCGAGCGGTGCGCGCCTATGCGACCACGCCGATCGTCGTACTCTCGGCGCGTTCGGACAGCGCCGACAAGGTCACCGCCCTCGACCTCGGCGCCGACGACTACGTCACCAAGCCCTTCAGCATCGACGAGCTCCTCGCCAGGATCCGTGCCGCCGTGCGCCACGCCGCCCCGCTGGAGGAGGTACCGCCCCTCGAGGTCGGTCGGGCGACCGTGGACCTGACCTCGAAGGTCATCACCGACAAGGACAGCGGAGAGCGGATCCACCTGACCGCCACCGAATGGCAGCTGTTGGAGGCCCTCGTACGACGACCCGGCAGCCTGGTCGGGCGCCGCGAGCTCCTCACCCAGCTGCGCGGCAGCCCCGACCACACCGACTCCAGCTATCTGCGGATCTACATGGCCCAGTTGAGGCGCAAGCTGGAGATCGAGCCCAGCCGCCCACGCCACCTGCTGACCGAGCCGGGCATGGGCTACCGCTTCGAGCCCTGACGATCGGGGCCGGCCCGACGCTGACCGCGCGGACCGGCTACCGGTCGACCGGGTACCGCCGGTCGAGGGCGAGGTTGAGCCGGAGCACGTTGACCCGGGACTCGCCGACGAACCCCAGGCCGCGCCCCGTGGTGTACCTCGCGACCAGGTCGGCGACCCGCTCGACGCCGATGCCCCGGGCCCGGGCGACGCTGGCCTCTTGGATGCGCGCGTAGGCGGGGCTGATGTCAGGGTCGAGACCGGACCCCGAGGCGGTGACCGCGTCGGCCGGGACGGCGGGGTCCGCCGGGGCGTCCCCGCGGATCGTGACGATCTGACCGGTGGAGTAGTCCTCGCCGTAGGCGGCCAGCTCGACATCGACGCCGTGGTAGCGGGAGATGAACGGGGTCGAGCCGGGTCCCTGGTTGACACTGACGACCCGCGTCACGTGGCCGTGGTAGCCGGGTCCCGACCAGAACACCGCGAGCACCGAGCCGGTGCCGTCCGGACTGCAGTAGGGCCGGGAGCCGTCCACGCCGTACCGCCGGCCGATCTCCACGCTGCGGGTGCAGACCTGGGTCAACAGGCTCTGCGTGCCGGAGTCGGATGTGTCCGCCGGGTCGGCGAGCGTGTCCACCACCGACTCCGGCCCGAGGTTGCTGGCGCCGGAGGCGGTCGGATCGTAGCCGTCGCCCGCCGCGGAGGGACGCGGTTGGAAGTACTGCGGCAGCGGATCGCCGTTCTTGTCGGTGAAGGACTGGCCGATCAGTGCCGAGCCGACGACCTCTCCCTGGTAGGAGACGAGTGATCCGTCGGCGCGGCTGCGCAGGCCGGGGATCTGCGCGATCGCCGTGACGACCAGCGGATAGCCGATGCCGAGGATCACGGTGAGGATCAGCAACATGCGCAGGCCGGTCAGATGCTGCCGCAGCGCGTTGAGGATGGTGGACATGACGGGGTCACCCGATTCCAGGGATGGCGTGAATGATCAGGTCGATGGCCTTGATCCCGAGGAACGGCACGACGATGCCGCCCAGGCCATAGACGTAGAGGTTGCGCCGCAGCATCGAGCTGGCGCTGGAGGGCCGGTAGCGCACCCCACGCAGCGCCAGCGGGATCAGCGCGACGATGACGAGCGCATTGAAGATGACCGCCGAGAGGATGGCGGACTCGGGCGAGGCCAGGCGCATGACGTTCAGCTTGTCCAGGCCGGGATAGATGGCGGCGAACATCGCCGGGACGATCGCGAAGTACTTGGCGACGTCGTTGGCGATCGAGAACGTCGTCAGCGCCCCTCGGGTGATCAGCAACTGCTTGCCGATCTCGACGATCTCGATGAGCTTGGTCGGATCGGAGTCGAGGTCGACCATGTTGCCGGCCTCCTTCGCCGCCGAGGTGCCGGTGTTCATCGCGACGCCGACGTCGGCCTGGGCCAGGGCGGGGGCGTCGTTGGTGCCGTCGCCGGTCATCGCGACCAGCTTGCCGCCCTCCTGCTCCCGCTTGATCAGGGCCATCTTGTCCTCGGGCTTGGCCTCGGCGAGGAAATCGTCGACGCCGGCCTCGTCCGCGATCGCCTTGGCCGTCCGGGGGTTGTCCCCGGTGATCATCACGGTGCGGATGCCCATCCGGCGTAGCTCCGCGAAGCGTTCGCGCATGCCCTGTTTGACCACGTCCTTGAGATGGATGACACCGAGGACGTGCGGTGCGCCGTCCCCTCGGCGTTCGGCGACCACCAGCGGCGTGCCGCCGGAGGCGCTGACCCCGTCGACGATCTCACCGACCTGCGCGGGGACCTGGCCGCCGTGCGCGGTCGTCCAGGCGATCACGGCCCCGGCCGCGCCCTTGCGGATCTCGCGGCCCGGCTCGGCGCCGGACCGGGCGAGATCGACGCCGCTCATCCTGGTCTGCGCGCTGAACGGCACGAACGTCGCGTGGACCAGCTCACCGGGATGGCGCTCGCGCAGCCCGTGGGCGTTCTTCGCCAGCACGACGACCGACCTGCCCTCAGGTGTCTCGTCGGCCAGGGAGGAGAGCTGGGCGGCGTCGGCCATCTCCGCCACGTCGACCGTGCCCACCGGCACGAACTCACTGGCCTGCCGGTTGCCCAGCGTGATGGTGCCGGTCTTGTCCAGCAACAGGGTGTCGACGTCCCCGGCGGCCTCCACGGCGCGCCCCGACATCGCCAGCACGTTGCGCTGCACCAGCCGGTCCATGCCCGCGATGCCGATGGCCGAGAGCAGCGCGCCGATGGTGGTCGGGATCAGGCAGACCAGCAGGGACACCATCACGATGCCGGTGATCCCGTTCGTGTCGAGGGCCGCGCTGTCCGGGATGCCCGGCTGCTGGTCCTTGGAGAAGATCGCCAGCGGCTGCAGCGTCACGGTGGCGAGCAGGAAGATGATCGTCAGCGACGCCAGCAGGATGTTGAGGGCGATCTCGTTGGGAGTCTTCTGCCGGCTGGCGCCCTCCACCAGCGCGATCATCCGGTCGATGAAGCTCTCGCCGGGTCGCTGGGTGATCTCCACCACGATCCGGTCGGAGAGGACCTTCGTGCCACCGGTGACCGAGCTTCGGTCGCCACCACTCTCCCGGATGACCGGCGCGGACTCGCCGGTGATCGCGGACTCGTCGACGCTCGCGATGCCCTCGATCACATCGCCATCGCCGGGAATGATCCCGCCCGCTTCGACGATCACCCGGTCGCCCTGACGCAGTTGCGGCGCCGGTACCGACTCCTCGGCGCCGCCCGGGTCACCGGGGTCGATCAGGCGTCGGGCGACGGTGTCGGTCTTCGCACGGCGCAGCGCGTCGGCCTGGGCCTTGCCACGGCCCTCGGCCACCGCCTCGGCCAGGTTGGCGAAGAGCACCGTCAGCCAGAGCCAGGCCACGATCAGCCAGGCGAACACGCTCGGGCTGGCGACCGCGATGACGGTGGTGAACACCGCGCCGGCCTCGACCACGAACATGACGGGGTTGCGCCACAGCGTGCGCGGGTCCAGCTTCTGGAGGGCGTCCGGGACGGAGATCCACAGCATCTTCGGGTCCAGCAGACCGCCCCGGACTCGGTGCGGTGCACCGGGGCGATCTGGGTGATCTGGGTGATCTGGATGATCTGGACGGCGGCCGGGAGTGTTGGGGTCGCCAGGAGTGTGGGCGGTCATGTCAGGCCCTCCGCGAGCGGCCCCAGTGCCAGGGCCGGGAAGTAGGTGAGTGCGACGAGGATCAGGGCGACGCCGGTGACCATGCCGACGAACAGTGGACGGTGGGTGGGCAGGGTGCCCTCCGAGACCGGCGTAGGTCGTTGGCGCGCGAGCGAGCCGGCAAGTCCCAGCGCGAAGATGATCGGCAGGAACCTGCCCAGGAGCATGACGACGCCGAGCGAGTAGTTGTACCAGGGTGTGTTCACCCCGATGCCGGCGAACGCCGATCCGTTGTTGTTCCCGGCGCTGGTGTAGGCGTAGAGCACCTCGGAGAGTCCGTGTGCGCCGGTGTTCCACATCGAGGCGCGCGCGGTGGGAGAGGCCATCGCCAGCGCGGTTCCGACCAGGACGAGCGCCGGCGTGGTGAGCAGGTAGAGCGAGGCGAACGTGACCTCGCGACCCCCGATCTTCTTCCCGAGGTACGCCGGGGTCCGGCCCACCATCAGTCCCGCGACGAAGACGGTGATGACCGCGAGGATCAGCATGCCGTACAGGCCCGAGCCGGTGCCGCCGGGGGCGACCTCGCCCAGCATCATGTTCAGCATGGTCATCGCTCCGCCGAGGCTGGTGTAGGAGTCGTGGAAGCTGTCCACGGCGCCGGTGGAGGTCAGCGTCGTGGCAGCCGCGAACGTGCCGGAGTCGTAGACGCCGAATCTGGTCTCGGTCCCCTCGGTGGCTCCGCCGATCGCCGTCGGCACGGTGCCGTGATGAAGGCCCTGGAAGACGAAGAGGAGCGTCACGCTCGCGAGCGCCAGGGTGGTCATCACCGCGACGAGCGCGTAGCCCTGCCGCTTGTCGCCGATGATCCGGCCGAAGGTCCGCGGCAGGCAGAACGGGATGCACAGCAGCAGGAAGATCTCCAGCCAGTTGGTCCAGACCGTCGGGTTCTCGAACGGGTGGGCCGAGTTGGCGTTGAAGAAGCCACCGCCGTTCGTGCCGAGCTCCTTGATGGCCTCCTGGGAGGCGACCGGCCCGCCGGGCACCGTCTGCGTGCCGCCGCTGAGCGTGTGGACCGTCTGGAAGTCGTGCAGGTTCTGGATCATCCCGGAGGCGACGAACACGATCGCGAACACGATGCTGATCGGCAGCAGGATCCGTAGGCAGATCCGGGTCAGATCGACCCAGAAGTTGCCGAGTCGATCGGTGCGGTGACGGGCGAAGCCGCGGACCAGCGCGACCGCCACGGCGATGCCCACCGCCGCGGAGACGAAGTTCTGCACCGCCAGGCCGGCCATCTGCACGACGTAGCCCAGCGCGCTCTCCCCGTAGTAGGACTGCCAGTTGGTGTTGGTGACGAAGCTGGCGGCGGTGTTGAAGGACTGGTCGGCCGTCATCTGGGGCACGTCGTACGGCGGCCACAGGTGGTGCTGGATCCGCAGGAAGGCGTACAGGAACAGCACCGCGACCAGGCTGAAGGCCAGCACCGACCGCAGATACCGGCTCCAGGTCTGGTCGGCCTGCGGGTTGACGCCCGCGGCCCGGTAGAGACCTCGCTCGATCACGAGATGACGGGTGCCGGTCAGGACCCGTGCCATGTAGTCGCCCAGCGGGCGGTGCACCGCGGCGAGTGCACCGACCAGGGTCAGCAGGAAGAAGATGCCTGCCCAGGTGTCGCTCATCAGAACCGCTCCGGCTTGATGAGGGCGAGGACGAGGTAGATCGTCGCCAGGACCGAGAGGGCGAGCCCCACGGCGTTGACCGCATTCACAGCTTTCCCACCCCCCAGGTCACGAGGGCGAAGACGGCGAAGACCACGGCCGTCACCACGACGGCCCAGAAGTCGGCCACGGCGAACTCCATCACAGACAGCGGGGCCAGGCGCGGCCCCAGCGACCCGGCGGCTCTCCGCCGGACGATCGACGAGTCAACGCCAGAAAGCGGTCCCGTCGGCCGCCTCTCACGGCTTCATCGCACGGTCCTCACGCCATCCTCACGGGCACGCTCGACGGATCAGCGGCCGGGCCCCGACTCGTCGCCATCGCGGTGCTTCGAGCCCGATCGAGGACACGCCGGCCAGGCCGACGGACGGAGCCGTCACAACGGCCGGGAACGCCGTCGAGCCACGAACGGCGAAGGTCCGTCCCGGAGACTCTCCGGAACGGACCTTCGTCACTTGCCGGCCCCCGATCTGGTCGGGGCCCTGGGCGGTGGCGGAGGGATTTGAACCCTCGGTAGGTCTCCCTACACAGCATTTCGAGTGCTGCACCATCGGCCGCTCGGACACGCCACCGCCGGAGACCTTACAATCTGCGGCTGTAAGGTTCGAAATCCGGTACCGGACATGGGACAGGACGCTGCGGTCGTGGTAGCGGGAGGTGCACCTGACCGAAGCGGCCACCAGGAAGTCGGTCACCACGGATACTCGGCGTTCCGGTGCCGGTCGTCACCTAGGATGCGCGAGATGACAGGTGCCGACCTCTCCCCTCAGCCTCACGACGACCCGCCGGTCGATTTCCTCGAAGGACTCCGCGCGGTGGTCGCCGACGGACCGCGCTCGCGTCAGATGCTGCTCACCATGCTCGCCGACTACTGGCTCGAGCCGGGCGCGCGGGCCCCGTCCGGAGCCCTGGTGGACCTGGCGGCCGAGTTCGGCATCAGCCAGTCCGGGGCGCGGACGATGCTGACCCGCCTGGCCCGCGACGAACGCGTGACGGTGCTCAAGGAGGGCCGCCGCACCCTCTATCA
This sequence comes from Nocardioides sp., assembly GCF_047606145.1. Lineage (GTDB taxonomy): Bacteria > Actinomycetota > Actinomycetes > Propionibacteriales > Nocardioidaceae > Nocardioides. The sequence continues at coordinate 19,657 of NZ_JASGET010000015.1, forward strand.
GCTCACCCCCTGGATGCGGCGCCGACTCGGCACCGGTCTCGAACGGATGCGGACCTTCGGCCGCCACCGCACCGGCGCCGACAGGCCGCCGCGCTGGCTCTGCGTGGCCTTCTCCATCCCCGAGGACCAACGCGCGGTCCGGCACAAGCTGCGCACCGGGCTGCAGTGGCTCGGGTTCGCGCCCTGGTACGACGGGCTGTGGATCTCCCCGGAGCCGGAGACGGCCGCCGTACAGGCGTTGCTCTCGCGCTTGGAGGTCGGCTCCGCGTCCGTCTTCGAAGCCGATCTCAAGGCGGCCGGTCAGGCCTACGGCGCGCCCACCGATGCCTGGGACCTGACCGCGATCCGCTCGCTGTACGACGACTTCCTGCTCGCCTGCGAGCCCGTGCTCGTCCGACTCCGCTCGGGGAGGTTCAGCGAGGCCGAGGCCCTGGTGTGGCGCACCCAGCTCGTCAACGTCTGGCGGCTGGTGCCCACGCTCGATCCCGGCCTGCCGCTCGCGCTGCTGCCCTCGGACTGGCCGCGCGAGCGCGCCCGCGCCTCATTCGAGGAGTTGTACGGCGGCCTGGCGGCTCCTGCTCTCGCGCGCATCCGAACCGCGGTACGTCGGCACGCGCCGGACTACGCGAGCCTCGCCGAGGCCCACGATCTGGGGCTCGGCGCAACCCTCTGAGACCGCCCCGCCGGCACCGAACCGACACACCAGCGCGCTCGGTCGGCCGGCGCCAGCCTCTCCGATCGCGGATTTAAGATGCTATCTGTTGACGCTCGTCACTAATTTGCCTAATGTTTCTGAGACGCGGATCACAGCTCTGCGCCGCCGACCGGCAACGAGAGGGATCGAGGAGAGCGATGAAGAGATTGACGGTGCTGACCGCGACGGCGGCGCTGGTGCTGCTGGTCAGCGGCTGCGGCGGAGCGAGCAGCTCGGCCCAGTCCTCGGACGGACTGAGCAAGGTCGACACGAGTGCGCCGCTCTACGACCAGCTGCCGGCGGCGGTCAAGAAGAAGGACGAGCTCGTCTTCGCCGGCGACTCCCATCCGCCCTATCGGACCGTTGCGGCCGACGGCAAGACGATCACCGGCATCGATCCCGACCTCCAGGCCGCCCTGTCCAAGCAACTCGGAGTGCCGATCAAGATCACGCTCGCCGATGACCTGCCCCAGATGATCAGCGGCATGCAGGCCGGGCGCTACGACGCCTTCAACGGACCGGTCTCCGCGACCTCCGACCGACTCGCGAGCTTCGACGGCGTCGAGTGGCTGACGAGTCGCACGTCCTATCTCGTCCCCGCGGACAGCGATGTCGACGACACCGCCGGCCTGTGCGGCACGACCACGGCCGGCGCCAAGGGGTCGATCACCGAGACCCAGGCGACCCTGCTCAGCACATGGTGCGAGAAGCAGGGCAAGTCCCCGGTGAAGTTCCTCGGCCTCGCCGACACCAACGCCACGATCCTCGCGGTCAAGTCCGGGCGCGCCGAGAGCGCAGCCACCACGCAGGCGGGGGCGCTCGACGTCATGAGGCAGCAGAAGAGCCAGTGGCGCTACGTCGTCCAGACCAACGCTCAGGGTGCCGGAGAGGACAAGCTCGTCCTGCTCACCCCCAAGAACCTCGGCATGGGCGAGGTGATGCTCAAGGCGTTCCAGGCGATCTTCAAGGACGGCGAGTACGCCGAGATCGTCAAGAAGTACGGGCTCGAAGACGTCGCCGTGGACAAGCCGGTCCTCAACCCGACGGTCGACCAGTGACCGGTACGACGAGAGCCGCCGTGCGCACCACCCAGAAGGCCCTCGATCCGGTGCCGTGGGACATCGACGTCGCCGAGAGTCGCGACCGATTCCACCCCTGGCGCTGGGGCGGCACCATCGCCCTGGTGCTCGTCACGGTGGCGTTGGCCCTCTTCCTCGCGCTCAACCCGCGATTCGAGTGGGATGTCGTCGCGGACTATCTCTTCTATCCGAGCGTGCTCGAGGGCCTCGCGATGTCGGTGCTGCTGGCCGTGCTGGCGATCGGCCTCGGGACGGTGCTCGGGACGGTGCTCGCACTCGGCCGGCTCTCCGGCTTCGCTCCGGCGCGACTGGCCGCCCAGGCCTACATCGCGGTCTTCCGCTCGATCCCGCCGTTGGTGCAGCTCATCTTCTGGTTCAACCTCGGCTATCTCATCCCGACCATCGGGCTCCCCGGTGGCCACGGTCCGCAGTGGACCACCACCAGCCTGATCACCCCTCTGTCGGCGGCCATCATCGGGCTCACCCTGCACGAGTCCGCCTACATCGCCGAGATCGTCAGATCCGGGATCACCTCGGTCCCACCGGGCCAGATCGACGCGGCGAAGGCGGTCGGGATGACCCCGCGCCAGACGTTCCTGCGGGTGATCGTGCCCCAGGCGATGCGGGTGATCCTGCCGCCGTTCGGCAACGAGTTCATCTCCACCGTCAAGGGCACCTCACTGGTGAGCGTCATCGCGATGAGCGACCTGCTCTTCTCGGTGCAGGTCATCGCCGACCGCACCTACCAGATCGTCCCCATGCTGGTCGTCGCGTGCCTGTGGTACCTCGTGGTGATCACCGCCCTCACCTACGTCCAGCGGACGCTGGAGCGACGCTACGGCCGAGGCTTCCAGGACACCCGCACGCGACGACGCACCGCTCGTCCGGGAGGCAGCCGATGACCGCGACCGATCCACGTCCGGTCCTGCAGGTCCGAGGTCTGCGCAAGACCTTCGGCGACCGGGAGGTCCTGCACGGCGTCGACCTCACGGTGCACGAGGGGGAGGTCGTCGTGGTCATCGGACCCTCCGGCTCGGGCAAGTCGACCCTGGTCCGCTGCGTGCATCAACTGGAGTCCATCCAGGGCGGATCGATGTTCCTCGACGGCGAGCTGCTCGGCTACCAGCAGCACCGCGGTGGCCTGCGCACGCTCGACCCCGCTCGGGTCGCCCGTCAGCGGCGCCGGATGGGGATGGTCTTCCAGCAGTTCAACCTGTTCCCGCATTGGACGGTCCTGGAGAACATCGCCCGGCCGCAGGTCATGGTGCACGGTTCCACACGCGACGCGGCGCACGCCCGCGGCCGGGAGCTGCTCGATCGGGTCGGTCTCGGCGACAAGGCGCATGCGCACCCGCGCGAGCTCTCCGGCGGTCAGCAGCAGCGGGTGGCGATCGCCCGAGCCCTCGCCCCGCATCCGCGGATCATGCTCTTCGACGAGCCGACCTCGGCGCTGGACCCCGAGCTGGTCGACGAGGTGCTCACCGTGCTGCGGGACCTGGCCCGGGTCGGCATGACGATGATCGTCGTGACCCACGAGATGGCGTTCGCCCGACAGATGGGAGACCGGGTGGTCTTCATCGACCAGGGTGGCATCGTCGAGGAGGGCACCGCCGAGCAGATCTTCGAGCGGCCACGGACCGAGCGCCTGCGCGCCTTCCTGAGCCGCTCCCGGGGCGAGACCAGCGCTCGACGGGTGCAGGCGTGAGCATCACGGTGGCGGCGGTCGGCGACCTCGTGCTCGACGAACCGGATCCGGCCTCGTTCCTGGCGCCGAGCCGACCGGTGCTGAGCGCCGCCGACGTCACGATCGGCCACATCGAGGTGCCGCACTCGCACAGCGATGTCCAGGCGAGTCTCGACGTCCCGGCGCCACCGGCCGATCCGGGTGCCCTGACCGCGGTGGCCGAGGCGGGGTTCGACATCGTGACCCTCGCCGGCAACCACGTCTACGACGCGGGTGCCGACGGGGTGCGCGACACGGTGCATCATGCGCGGGCCGCCGGTCTGCGCACCGCCGGGGCCGGGCCGGACCTGGCCGCGGCCCGGCGACCCGCGCTGCTCTCGGCCGGAGGGACCACCGTGGGTGTCCTCAGCTACAACTGCGTCGGCCCGCGCGAGGCGTGGGCAGCCTCGCAGAAGGCCGGTGCCGCCTACGTCAAGGTGCTGACCCACTACGAGTTGGACTCGGCCACGCCGGGAGGCCCACCGACCGTCTACACCTTCGTCGCTCCCGACAGCCAGCGCGAGATGGCGCGCGACATCGCGGCGTTGCGCGACCAGGTCGACGTCACCGTGGTCGCCCTGCACAAGGGGATCGGCCACACCCCGGCGGTGCTCGCCGACTACGAGGTGCCGTTGACGCACGCGGCGGTCGACGCCGGCGCGGACCTCGTGGTCGGTCACCACGCGCACATCATGCGTGGTGTCGAGATCTACCGCGGCGTGCCGATCTTCCACGGCCTCGGGAACTTCGTCACCGTGACGCGAGCACTCAACGGCGGCGGCGACTCCGCCGAGCGGCGGGCCTGGGCCGAGCGCAGGCTCCAGATGTTCGGCTTCGCCCCGGACCCACGGATGCCGACCTACCCGTTCCACCCGGAGAGCCGGAACACGGCGATCGCCTGGTGCAGCTTCGCCGACAGTCGTCTCACCGAGGTGGCCCTCCGACCCTGCTGGATCGACGACGACGCACGGCCGGTGCCGCTGACCGATGAGCGAGCCGCGGCACCGGTCGCCGACTACATCGCCGACATCTCCCGCCGCGCCGGGTTCGACACCGAGTTCGCCTGGGCCGAGGACAGGCTGCTGGTCTCGACGCCCGGTCACCGGCAGCCCCGTACCTAGGATCACGAGGAAAGACGTTGAGCACTCGACCGTTGGACGGCGTCGTCGTCCTGGACCTGACCACCGCGCTGGCCGGCCCCTACGCCACCCTCCTGTTGGCCGGACTCGGGGCTCGGATCATCAAGATCGAGAACCCGGCCACCGGCGGAGACGCCGCACGCAACAACTCCCCCTACCTTACCTCCGATGGGCTCTCGCTGGCTCGCGGTGCGGAGTCGAACCTCTCGGTCTCGATCCTCTCCCGTGGCCGCAACAAGGAATCGATGACGCTGGACCTGAAGGATCCTCGTGGCCGGGCGGTCTTCCTCGATCTCGCCCGGCACGCCGACATCGTGGTCGAGAACTTCAGTGCCGGCGTCACCCGGCGACTGGGCATCGACTACTCCCGCCTCCGCGAGGTGAACCCCCGGATCGTCTACACCTCGATCAGCGGCTTCGGCTCCGACGGCGGTGAGGACCGCGCGATGGACACCATCATCCAGGCGCTCAGCGGGATGATGATGACCGCCGGTGAGCCCGGTGGCGGACCGGTCAGGTTCGGCGTCCCGGTCGGGGACCTGGTCGCCCCGCTCTTCGCGGTGATCGGGACCCTCGGGGCCTTCCACCAGCGCCGGACGACCGGCTCGGGCCAGCACGTCGACGTCTCGATGCTGGGCTCGCTGACCTCACTGGTCGCCGCCGAGCCGTTCGACGCCTACAGCGAGATCGGGCTGGAGTACCGCACCGGCGACCACGTGCCACGACTCGCCCCGTTCGGCCTGTTCCGCGCCGCGGACGGCTGGTTCGCCATCTGCGCCCCGGCCGACAAGTTCGCCCATGGCGTGCTGCGCGCAATCGGGCAGCCGGACCTCGTCGACGACGACCGGTTCCACCGGCGCGACCAGCGTGTCCGCCACGCGGAGGAGCTGCACCAGCTGATCTCGGACTGGGCCCGGAGCCTCGCCCTGGGCGAGGTGCTCGCCGCGCTCGGGTCGCAGCAGGTGCCGGTCGCACCGGTCCGCGAGCCCGGCGAGGCCGTCCGCGACCCGCGGGTGCTCAAACGCAGCGAGGTGGTCCCGCTCAGGCTTCCGGACGGGACGACCGGCGCCGAGGTCTACGGACCCGGCATCCCGTTCCTGCTCTCCGACTCCGACACCTCGCTCGACCGACCGGCACCACACCTGGGCGAGAACACCGAGCAGGTCCTCGCCGAGCTGCTCGGGTACGACGCGGCGCGCGTGGCCGAGCTGCGCGGCGCGGGTGTCGTGTGAGGACGGACTCGCGACCGCCGCGCATCGGCCTCATCGGCGCCGACGTCCCCGGTGAGCTCGTGCTCGCCACCGGGGCGATCCCGGTGCGGTTGAGCGCGGTGGACACGACCGTGCCCGGCCACCGAGCCGAGGAGTTGCTCGGGGCCGTCGACCCCGCCGCGGTGGCCCTGCTCGCTGGGCTGCTGGCCGGGCAGCTGGCCGAGGGCGGAGAGCTGGCCGGGATCGTCTGCTCCCGCGACCGGGAGGCGTCGCTGCGGATCTACTACGTCCTGCGCGAGCTGGCGACCCGGGACGAGCGCCTGCCACCCGTCCACCTCCTCGACCTGGTGCACCTGCCACGCGCCAGCACGTTGCGGTACGACGTCGCCCAGCTCGAACGACTCGCCGACGTGCTTGCCCGCTGGACCGGGATCGCGGTGCGCGCGGAGGCCCTGGTCGAGGCCACCGCCCGGCGGGCCGCCGTCCGCGAGGCTCTCGGCAGGCTGCAGGGCCTGCGTGCCCGGGGCCGGGTCCGCGGGAGCGAGGCACTCGAGCTCTACGCCGCCGCCGAGACGCTCCCGCCCGATCGGGCACTCGCCCTGATCGAGGCGCGGATCTCCTCGGCGGGCCCGGCCGAGGAGCGTCCCCGGCTCTTCCTCTCCGGCAGTGCCCACGACGGCCCCGCGGTCTACCGGGCGATCGAGGCACGGGGCTGGAGCGTCGTGGCCGAGGACCACGACCGAGGTGCGCTCGCGCTGAACGTCGACCTGGACCCGGCCATGGTGGCCGACGAGGGATACCTGGCGATCGCCCGGGCGTACCGGGACCGCGGCCCGGACAGCGCCACCGCCTCCGCCGCCGCGCGAGCCGAATGGGCCGCCGGCCTGGCCCGAGCCAGTGGCGCTCGAGCCGGTCTCAGCTGGGTCCGGCGCCATGACGAGGCGCCGCTGTGGGACTTCCCGCTGTTGCGCGAGCGTCTCGGCGTACCGGTCATGATGCTGCGCGACCAGGGACTGGAACCCGACGAGGACCGGTTGGCCACCGCGCTCGACTCGCTGGCGGCCGCGACCTCGGGGGCGGCGCGGTGACGGCCCGGACCGCGCGGGCCGCCAGCGCACACCAGAAGGAGTGGTTCGCCGACCTGCGCCGCCGGGTCGTCGAGGACGGCGAGTACTTCGCCCTGGTCAACGCCGACGCTCCACAGGAGATCCTGCGCGCCATGGGGGTCCCCTACGTGGTCAACCAGTGGTGGGCCTCGCTGGTCAGCGCCAAGCGACTGGCCGACCGGAGCCTCGACCGGCTGCGCGCCGGAGGGCATCCGGACGACTCGCGACAATACGACGCGATCCCGCTCGGGTCGGTCGATCTCCCCGAGGACATCGCTCCCTGGGGCGGCCTGCCGCGACCGGACCTGGTCGTCGCCGAGCTCGCCGGGGACGGGGCGCGCAAGGTCTTCGATCTGTGGGCGGAGCACGCCGACGGATCGACGACCGAGTTCTTCCCGTTCGAGCGGACCGCCTCCGCCCAGGCCCCGTCACGCTGGTGGGAGCTGGTCCCGCACCGCTGGGAGGAGGCGTTCGGCCCGGACCGGATCGACCTGATGGTGGCCGAGTGCGACCGGCTCATCGCTCTGCTGGAGCGTCGTACCGGCCGCCGCTTCGAACCGGACCGGCTCGCCGACGTCATGCGCCTGGTCAACGAACAGGCCGAGTGGAACCGTCGCTCACGCGACCTGCTGGCGGCGGCACGGCCGATGCCGGTGAGCGTCCACGACAGCATCAACTCGGTGATGATCCCGCAATGGCATCGCGGCACCCAGTGGGCCGTCGACGCCGCCCACGCCTTCCACGACGAGCTCCAGCGGGCGGTCCGGGACGGCCGCGCGGTCTGCCACGCCGAGCGGCTCCGGCTGATGTGGGTGGGGCGCGGGCTCTGGTTCGACCTCGACCTGTATCGCCGCTTCGAGCGGGACCACGGAGCGGTCTTCGTCTGGTCGATGTACCTGGCCATCGCCGCGGACGGATACCCCCGCTACGGAGCCGATCCACTGCGTGCCCTCGCGGCGCGGTTCACCGGCTTCACCGACCAGCTCTACATGCCCGGGTGGGCCGACGAGTGGTACCTCAAGGAGGCGCGGCTGCACGGGGTCGACGGCGTCGTCCATCTGGTCGCCGAGGACCGTCCCGGCGCCCACTTCACCACTCGCCGGCTCGAGGAGGCGGGGATCCCGGTGCTGGAGATCCACGCCAGCAACGCGGACCCGCGCTCCACCGCCGCCGCGACGCTCGGCGACCGCATCGAGCGGTTTGTGGTCGAGCGGCTCGGCGGATGAGAAGCCCTATGTCAAGCCGCCCCGGTCTGGCTGGCGAGGAAGCGTTGCAGGGCGCGGTGTCGGGCGGGGTCGTAGGCGAGGTCGTCTTGCCAGCAGTGCCAGATGATGTGGAGCCAGGC
>NZ_JASGET010000016.1:0-4323 GCF_047606145.1 Nocardioides sp.
CCTCGCTCGCCGCCGCCCCGCCCAGCTCTCCGGCGGCCAGGCCCAGCGGGTCGCGGTGGCCCGCGCGCTGGCCGCGGAGCCGGAGCTGCTGCTCCTCGACGAGCCGATGGCCGCCCTCGACGTCGACGTCACCCCGGCGCTGCGCCAGACGCTGCGCACCGTACTGGCCGATCGGACGGTGCTGATCGTCACCCACGACGTGCTGGATGCGCTGCTGCTCGCCGACCGGGTGGTCGTCATCGACCACGGTCGGGTGGTCGAGCAGGGGCCGACCAACCAGGTGCTGACCGCGCCGCGTTCGCCGTTCGCGGCTCGGCTGGCCGGGCTCAACCTGGTACGCGGGATCTGGGACGGGGCCCACCTGCGACCCGACGCCGGCGAGCCGGTCACCGGTCTGCCGGACGGCTCGCTGGCCACCGGGTCCACGGCCGCGGCGCTGTTCCGGCCGTCGGCCGTCGCCGTCCACCACCACGACCCGGGCGGCAGCCCGCGCAATGCCTTCGCGATGCGGCTCACCGACCTGGAACCGCTCGGCGACCGGGTCCGGATCCGCGCGGAGTCACGCACCGGCGGCGTACCGCTGGCCGCCGACGTCACCCCTGCGGCGGTCGCCGACCTCGGGCTAACACCGGGCCGGGAGGTGACGTTCACGGTCAAGGCGACCGAGGTCACCGTCTATGACGCCGGTATGCCCACTCGGTGACCGATAGAGTCACGCCCATGACCGACTCCTCGCTGCCGTCCGCGCTGGACGTCGCGCCCACCGCCCCCGACCGCAACCTCGCGCTGGAGCTGGTGCGGGTCACCGAGGCCGCCGCGATGGCGGCGGCGCGTTGGGTGGGCCGAGGCGACAAGAACGGTGCCGACGGCGTCGCCGTCAACGCGATGCGGGTGCTGATCTCGACGGTCGCGATGGACGGCACGGTGGTGATCGGCGAGGGCGAGAAGGACAACGCCCCGATGCTCTTCAACGGCGAGAAGGTCGGCGATGGCACCGGTCCGGCCTGTGACGTCGCGGTCGATCCGATCGACGGCACCACCCTGACCGCCAAGGGGATGAGCAACGCGGTCTCGGTGATGGCGGTGGCGCCGCGCGGCTCGATGTACGACCCGAGCGCGGTCTTCTACATGGAGAAGCTGGTCACCGGTCCCGAGGCGGCCGACATGGTCGACATCCGGCTCCCGGTCGCGGCCAACATCGACGCGGTGGCCAAGGCCAAGGGCAGCAAGCCCTCCGACGTGACCGTGATCGTGCTCGACCGGCCTCGTCACGCCCAGCTCGTCGAGGACATCCGCGCCGCCGGCGCCCGGATCCGCTTCATCACCGACGGCGACGTCGCCGGTGCGATCTCCGCCGCCCGGGTCGGCCGCGGCGCCGACCTGCTGCTCGGCATCGGCGGCACCCCGGAGGGCATCGTCGCGGCGTGCGCGATGAAGGCGCTGGGCGGCACCATCCAGGGCCGGCTGTGGCCCAAGGACGACGACGAGCGCGCCAAGGCGCTCGACGCCGGGCACAACCTGGACCCCGACTTCGTGCTCACCACCGACCAACTGGTCACCGGCGACGACTGCTTCTTCGTGGCCACCGGGATCACCGACGGCGACCTGATGCGCGGCGTGCACTACGGTCCGGGAGGTGCCGTGGTCACCGAGTCGCTGGTGATGCGGTCCCGCTCCGGCACGATCCGCCGGGTCACCTCCGAGCACCAGCTCTCCAAGCTCCAGGCCTACTCGGCCATCGACTTCGCGGGCTGAGCGCGTGACCTCGACCCCCGGTGCCCCCGGTGCCGATCCGGTCGCCGTCTCCGCCGAACAGGTCGCTCCGGTCGGAGGTGGCATCCAGCTGTGCTACCAGACCTTCGGCGACCCGGCGGGTGACCCGCTGCTGCTGGTGATGGGCCTCGGCGGCCCGATGCTCTGGTGGGACGAGGGACTGTGCCAGTTGCTGGCGGCGGCCGGGTTCTACGTCGTCCGCTATGACAATCGCGACACCGGCCGCTCCACCATCCTCACCGGCGACGTCGGCGTGAGTCACCTCGCCGGCGCGTTCGCGGGACTGCGGGTGCGGGCGCCGTACGCGATGAGCGACCTGGCCGACGACGCGGCCGGGCTGCTGGACCACCTCGGCATCGAGCGAGCGCACCTCTTCGGGGTCTCGATGGGCGGGATGATCGTCCAGACCCTGGCCATCGCACACCCGGACCGGGTGGCCTCGTTGGTCTCGACGATGTCCACCACCGGTCGTCGCAGCGTCGGCTACCAGCATCCGTCGATCTACCCGCAGATGCTGCGGCGGCCGCCCGCCGGCGAGCAGGAGTACGTCGAGCGCTCGCTGGTCGGCGCCCGGCTGACCGGCTCGCCCGGCTACCCCGAGCCAGAGGACTCGGTGCGCCGGCGTGCGGTCGCGACCTGGGCGCGCGGCATCCACCCGGACGGGACCGCGCGGCAGATGCTCGCCGTCCTCACCCAGCCCGACCGCACCGCGGACCTCGGCCGGCTCGACGTCCCGGCCGCGGTGGTCCACGGCCTGGCCGACAAGATGGTGCACGTCTCCGGCGGCCGCGCCACCGCCGTGGCCATCCCCCGCGCCGAGCTGATGCTGATCGACGGCATGGGCCACGACCTGCCGGTCCCGCTGTGGGAGCGGTTTGTCCGCGTCGTACGCCGCACCGCCGATCGCGCCCGCTGAGCGCGGTACTTCCTGCGCGAAACTGCCACTTCTCGCGGGTTGCAACGCGCAGGAAGTGCCAGTTTCACCGGTGAACCGGTGAAACTGCCCCGGCGTCTGCCCCGGCGCCGGCCCCGCGCGATCGGGGACTACCGTTGCGCTCATGCACGACCATGGCATGTCCGGCATGTCCGAGCTGGCGCCGCTGGGCTGGAGCGAGCTCTTCGGCACCTGGAGTCTGCAGCCGATCTGGCTGATCGCCTGTGTCGTGCTGGCCGGCGGCTATCTCGCCGGTCGCAACCTGGCCGGTCCCGGCTCCACCGTCCCGCGCTGGCGGGTGGCGAGCTTCCTGAGCGGCCTGGCACTGCTGTGGCTGACGACGGCCTCCGCGATCGGCGGCTACGCGATGGCGCTGGCCTGGGTGCACATGGTGCTGCATCTGATCCTGATCATGGTGGTGCCGGCGCTGCTGGTGCTGGGTCACCCGCTCACCGTGCTGGTCGAGGCCTGTGGCGACCGGGAGCCGGCCGCACGCCGGCTGCTGCGGGCCTGGCCGTTCGCGATCCTGTTCTCCCCGGTGACCGGCGTGGTGGTCTACACGGTGGTCATCGTCGGCACCCACCTGACCGACTTCATGGACCGGATGGCCACCAACTCCACCCTGATGGGCGGGGAGCAGCTGGTCTACGTGGTGGCGGGCTACCTGTTCCTGCTGCCCCTGATCGGCGAGGAGCCGGTCCGCTCCGACCTGCCCTACCTCGGCCGGATCGCGCTGCTGGTGGTCGGCATGATCCCGGACACCATCGTCGGCATCACCATGCTGCAGACCGAGCACGACATGTACCCGGTCTACTCCTCGATGCGCCCGTCCTGGGCCCTGGATCCGGTCGCCGACATCCAGACCGCCGGCTCGCTGATGTGGGCCGGCGGCGACGGCGGCATGATGTTCATCGCGATGGGGCTGGTGATCGCGGTGATCACCTCGCCCACGCGTCGCGCCCGAATGACCGGCACGCTGCTGGAGTCCGTACGCCGCCAGCGGTTCGCCGACGAGGACCCGGAGCACGCCGGCACCGACGAGGCGGGTGAGGCGACCTACGAGGTGGACAGCGACGAGGCGCTGGCGGCGTACAACCGGATGCTCGCCCGGATCAACCGGCAGGGCGAGTAGCCCGCGGCTACTCGCTCAGGCGCAGGCCGGAGGTGGTGTCGAAGACGTGCACCTCGCTGGCGTCGGTGGTGACGTGGATCGTCTCCCCCTTGCCGACCTGGTCCTTGGCCGAGACCCGCACGATGATCGTCGACGGCGTGCCCTCGACGTCACAGGTGCCGTAGACGTAGGAGTCCGAGCCGAGCTCCTCGACCACCGTCACTCGCACCGGCAGCCCGCCCTCGGCCGGGCCGGCCAGCCGCCACGCCTCCGGTCGTACGCCGACCGTGACGGTGCCGCTCGCCCGACCGAGCGCGGTGGCATCGGCGGGGACCTGGTAGTCGCCGATCGTCGCCTGGCCGCCCACCGGCTTGGCCTCGATGAGGTTCATCTGCGGGCTGCCGATGAACCCGGCGACGAAGAGGTTCGCCGGCCTGCGGTAGAGCTCCAGCGGGGTGGCCACCTGTTGCAGCTCGCCCGCGCTCATCACCGCCACCCGGTCGCC
>NZ_JASGET010000017.1:0-51845 GCF_047606145.1 Nocardioides sp.
CGGGCGCGAGGCGGTCAGCCGGCCGCGCACGGTGGCGGTCGGCGCCTGCCGCAGCGTCGCCTGTGGCCCGAAGCCGAGCCGGGCGAGGAAGCGGTTGCCGTCCCGCGAGCCGGCGAGCGCGGCGGAGCTCACTGTCGGGATGCCGAGCTCCTCGGCGAAGGCCACCGCGGCGTCCATCAGCGCCCGGCCGACGCCATGTCGGCGCATCGGTGGGACCACGTGCGGAGCGATGATCTGCAGCGCCGGCTCGAGGTTGAGCGGTCCGAAGGTGGTCGCCCGTAGGAAGACCGCTCCCGCGGGCACGCCGTCGTACTCGGCGATCAGCAGGCGCTGCTCCGGCGACCCGGCGGCCGTCTTGACGATGAGCTCCAGGTCGATGACCTGATCGGCGGCGTCGGCCCGGCGCAGACTGTCCTGCCACAGGCCCTGCAGGAACCGGGTGTCGCCGAGATGTGCCTCTCGCATCGTCACGGCGGTGCGACTCATCGACCGATCCCGCCGTACGTCGGCAACCTCACTGCGACCTCCCTGTGCTCGGCCCTGGTGGCGCGTTCTCAACGAGCGCTGGATCGATCCTGAACCGGCATCATCTCGATGGAAACAACGCCCAATCAGGACTCCGGCCACCGATTCGGTGGCCGCATCGGCGTCAGCGTACGCCGCCCAGCGGCCATGGTATAGCCGTCAACCACTTCGTTCACCATGTTGTCAGGCAAAGTCTGCCGTTGCCCGCGGGGCTGCAGGTTACGGAAGAGTTTCCATCTCTTAACCATGGTGATCCAGGCCGCGCGACGGGGTTCCACCGGCCTGCGAGGGGTCTAGAGTGCGCAAGCATGATGAAGCGCTCTCTGGTCGCCGTGGCCTCCGCCGCCCTGCTCTGTCTGCCCCTCGCCGCCTGCGGCGGCTCCGATGACACCGCCAGCGATTCCGGCAGCGGGTCGGGCGCCAGCTCGGGCGCGTCCTCCTCGCTCGACCTGGTCAAGTCCGGCACGCTGACGGTCTGCAGCGACGTGCCGTATGCACCGTTCGAGGACTTCGACAAGAGCTCCGCCACCGGGTTCAAGGGCTTCGACGTCGACATCGTCTCCCAGATCGCGAAGGGTCTCGGGCTCAAGCTGGTGATCAGCGACCAGGACTTCGACGGCCTGCAGAGCGGGCTGACGCTCAACGCCGGCACTTGCGACCTGGTCGCCAGCGCGTTGACCATCACCGACGACCGGAAGAAGAACCTCGAGTTCTCCGAGGGCTACTACGACTCCGAGCAGTCGCTGCTCGTCCCGGACGGCTCCTCGATCACCTCCATCGACGACCTGGACGGCAAGAAGGTGGGCGTCCAGCAGGGCACCACCGGCAAGGACTACGCCACCGAGCACGCCTCCGGCGCCTCGATCGTGAGCTTCCCCAGCGACGCGGAGGAGTTCTCCGCACTCAAGGCCGGCCAGGTCGACGCGCTGCTCCAGGACCTGCCGGTGAACCTGACCCACCAGCAGGCGGGGGGCTACCAGATCGTGCAGAAGTTCGACACCAACGAGGAGTACGGGCTGGCCGCGAAGAAGGGCAACACCGCGCTGATCGACGCGGTCGACGAACAGCTCGACGCGATGAAGTCGGACGGGACCTACAAGAAGCTCTACAACACCTACTTCAAGGTCAGCTGAGCCGCCACCACCGATGAGCATGCAACTGACGGTGCGCCAGCGGCGCCTGGCGCGCCAGCTGGTCCTCTACGTCGTCCTGATCGCGGTGTTGGCGTGGGTCGTCGCCTCCGTCGACTGGACGAAGGTGCAGCAGACGTTCTTCAACGTCGACGGTCTCAAGCACAACTGGCACGACCTGATCCTCACCGGCGTGAAGAACACCATCATCTGCACCGCGGCCGCCTTCGTCGGCGGGCTGGCGTTCGCGATCGTGCTGGCGCTGATGAAGCTCTCCGACGTCGCCGTGTATCGCTGGCTGGCGACCGGCTACATCGAGTTGTTCCGCGGACTGCCGGCTCTGGTGACGATCCTGCTCGTCGGCTTCGGCGTTCCGATCGCGTTCGGCTGGACCCCGCCCGGCGGCGGCCTCGGCTCCGGCGCGGTGGGACTGATCCTGGTGGCGGCCGCCTATATGGCCGAGACTCTCAGGGCGGGGATCCAGGCGGTCCCCAAGGGCCAGACCGAGGCCGCGCGGTCGCTCGGGATGAGTCCGACGAAGACGATGGTCTCGATCGTGCTGCCCCAGGCGTTCCGGGTGATCATCCCGCCGCTGACCAACGAGTTGGTGCTGCTGATCAAGGACACCTCGCTGATCGCCGTGCTGGGCTCCACCGTGAACGGTCGTGAGCTGACGAACGTCGCCCGGGACATGCTCACCAGCGGCCCCTCCAGCGGGACCTCCACCAGCCTCATCATGGCCGCCTTCCTCTACCTGGCGATCACCCTGCCGCTTACCCAGCTGGTCGCCTGGCTCGAGCGCCGACAGAGGAGAGCACGATGACGAACCCCGCTACCCAGACCTGGGGTGGGACGGCCGGCGTACCTGCGATCGACGTACGCGATCTGCACAAGTCCTTCGGCAGCCACGAGGTGCTCACCGGGATCGACTTCCGGGTCGCGCTCGGCGAGGTGGTCTGCGTGATCGGCCCGTCCGGGTCGGGCAAGTCGACCCTGTTGCGCTGCATCAACCGGCTGGAGGACCCGACCTCGGGACAGATCCTCATCGAGGGGGTCGATGTCACCCACCCCGACGCCGAGCTGGATCAGATCCGGACCAGGATCGGGATGGTCTTCCAGCAGTTCAACCTGTTCCCGCACATGACGGTGCTGCGCAATCTGTGCATCGCCCAACAGCGGGTCAAGAGGCGCTCCAAGGCCGAGGCCGTCGAGATCGCCCGGGCCAACCTGGTCAAGGTCGGCCTCGCGGAGAAGGAGGACGCCTACCCCGCACACCTCTCCGGCGGGCAGCAGCAACGCGTCGCCATCGCCCGCGCGCTGTCGATGGACCCCGACATGATGCTCTTCGACGAGCCCACCTCCGCGCTGGACCCAGAGCTGGTGGGCGACGTGCTCGCCATCATGCGCGAGCTCGCCGCCGAGGGGATGACCATGATGGTCGTGACCCACGAGATGGGCTTCGCCCGAGAGGTCGGCGACCGGCTGGTCTTCATGGACGGCGGCGTGATCGTCGAGGAGGGCGACCCCCGGAGCGTGCTCGCCGAGCCGCGTCACGAGCGCACGAAGGCATTCCTGTCGAAGGTGCTCTGAGCCGGATGCCGTCGTTCGCGGCCCGGAGGGTCACCGCGATATTTCGACACATCGCGCTTTGTGACGACTCGGCGACAATCCGGCCGGTCGCCTTGACAGGCCCACCACAGCGGCGAATGCTCCCCCACACCGGTACGCGTGGCCTGTCGGCCGCGGTGCCGTGGCCCACCATCCGATCCCCGGAGCCGAGCTCTGGGGCTGACACACGGAGACCAGATGCGCCCAACCATCAAGCTCGCGGCTGCGGTCGGCGCCGTCGCGCTCGTCGCAGCGGCATGCGGCACGGCCGCGACGGACAGCGACTCCAGCGGAGGTAGCAGCGGCGGCACCAGCAGCAGCGGCCTCAACGACCTTGCCGTCGAGACGAGCGTCACCGTGCCCAAGGACGCCGCCGACCCGGCCGGTGACGGCAAGGCCACCTGCGACTCGTCGACCACGCTCGCCTACATCGGCGCCGAGACCGGTCCGAACGCCCAGCTCGGCATCAACATCTACAACGGCGTGCAGCAGGCCATCACCGAGCACAACAAGAACAACCCGAACTGCCAGGTCCAGTTCAAGAAGTACGACACCGAGGGCGACCCGAACAAGGCCACCGGGCCGGTCACCCAAGCCACCAACGACAGCGACATCATCGGTGTCGTCGGGCTGCCGTTCTCCGGCGAGTCGCAGGCCACCGGCAACATCTTCGAGCAGGCCGGCCTGGTGCACATCACGCCGTCGGCCACCAACCCGGAGCTCACCCAGAACGGCTGGAAGACCTTCTTCCGGGCGCTGGGCAACGACAACGTGCAGGGTCCCGCGGTGGCAGACCTGGCCGACAAGCTCGGCGCCAAGAGCGTCTACGTCATCCAGGACGACTCCGACTACGGCATCGGACTCTCCAAGACCGCGCAGAAGGCGCTCGGCGACAAGGTCGCCGGCACCGACAAGGTGACCACCGGGCAGAAGGACTTCTCCGCGGTGGTCTCGAAGGTGATGAACGCCGATCCCGACGCGGTCTTCTACTCCGGTTACTACGCCGAGGGCGCGCCGCTGGACCAGCAGCTGGTCAACAAGGGCTACACCGGCGCCTTCATCGGTCCGGACGGGGTGAAGGACGACCAGTTCATCAAGCTGGCCGGCTCCGCGTCGAGCAACGCCTACTTCACCTGCCCCTGCCTGCCCGGTGACCTGATCCCGTCGTTCGCCAAGACCTACAAGTCGATGTTCAACGCCGAGCCGGGCACCTACTCGGTGGAGGCGTACGACGCCGCCACCGTGCTGCTCAAGGGCATCGACGCCGGCGACACCACCCGCGCGAAGCTGCTCAGCTACGTGACCGACTACAACGGCCAGGGCCTCAGCAAGAAGCTGAAGTGGGACTCGACCGGCGAGCTCGCCGAGACGCCCGTCTTCGGCTACAAGGTCCAGGACGGCAAGATCGTCTCCGTCGGCTCCATCGGCTGACCGCCGGACCAGTCATCACGGGGAAGGGGATCGTCCACGTACCGGGCGATCCCCTTCCCCTCGCTCGGCCACCGTCGCACTGCGATAAGTGAGGAACGGCTTGTGATACTCCCCCTCGTCGACAGCAACCAATGGATCAGCCTGGACTGGGGTTCGCTCGGTCAGAACTTCTGGAGCGTGACGGTCGACGGGCTGACCTTCGGCTCGATCTACGCGCTCGTCGCGCTCGGCTACACCCTCGTCTACGGCGTGCTGAACCTGATCAACTTCGCCCACTCCGAGGTGTTCATCGCCGGTGCCTACGCCTGCGTGTTCACCCTCAGCGCACTCGGCTTCGGGCCCTCGCTGCTCTCCATGCCGCTGTATCAGCTGATCGGCTGTCTGCTGGCCGCCGCGGTGGCCGCGATGGCCACCTCGGCGGCGGTCGCGTTCCTCCTGGAACGTGCCGCCTACAAGCCGCTGCGAACGCGTAACGCCTCACGGCTCTCGTTCCT
The DNA here is from genome assembly GCF_047606145.1 of Nocardioides sp. Classification (GTDB taxonomy): domain Bacteria; phylum Actinomycetota; class Actinomycetes; order Propionibacteriales; family Nocardioidaceae; genus Nocardioides. Next base: position 5,189 of record NZ_JASGET010000017.1, read on the forward strand.
GATCACCGCGATCGGTGCCTCGTTCGCCATCCAGTACCTGATCTACCTGTGGCGCGGCGCGAGCGCCGAGTCCGCGATCGTGATGTTCAAGCCCGAACAGGTCAAGATCCTCGGCTGGTACGCCAGTGTCTTCGGCACGCCGATCTACAACTACCAGGTGATCATCGTGGTGGCGGCGGTGGCGATGATGGTCATCGTCGACCAGTTCGTCCGTCGTTCCCGGCTGGGTCGCGGCATCCGCGCGGTGGCGCAGGATCCCGACACCGCCACCCTGATGGGTGTCGACCGGGAGCGGATCATCGTCACCACCTTCATCATCGGCGGCCTGCTGGCCGGGGCCGCCGCCGTCTTCTACGTCATGCAGGTCCCCTCCGGGGTGATCTACAACGGCGGCTTCATCCTCGGCATCAAGGCCTTCACCGCCGCGGTGCTCGGCGGCATCGGCAACATTCGCGGTGCCCTGGTCGGCGGCCTGCTGCTCGGCCTGATCGGCAACTACGGCCAGATCCTGCTGGGTGACTCGCAGTGGACCGACGTGGTCAGCTTCGTCGTCCTGGTGCTGATCCTGATGGTGCGACCGACCGGTCTGCTGGGCTCCGATCTCGGAAAGGCACGCGCATGACGACCCCACCGGGCAGCGGCACCGACCAGGAGCACCTGGATCAGCTCGCCGCACGCGCCACCTCCCCCTCGCGCTTCGCCGGACTGTCGAGCTGGTGGGAGTCCCAGCCGCGCACCCGGCAGTGGCTCTACCTCTCGCCGATCGTGGTGGTGCTCTTCTTCCTGCCGGTCATCAATCCTCCGCTGATCACCACCGAGCCCGGCAACGACTGGCCGCTGGCCTGCTTCGACATGGCCCGCTTCGCCCTGGTCGCGCTCGGCCTGAACGTGGTGGTGGGGATGGCGGGCCTGCTCGACCTCGGGTACGTCGGCTTCTTCGCGGTCGGCTCCTACGTGGCCGCGCTGTGGACGAGTCCGGACTCCTCGATGGTGCACATCCCCTACCTGTGGACGCTGCCGCTGGCCATGGTCGTCACCGTGGTCTTCGGCGTGGCGCTCGGCATCCCGACGCTGCGGCTGCGCGGCGACTATCTGGCGATCGTCACGCTCGGGTTCGGCGAGATCATCCGACTGCTGGCCACCATCATCCCGGCCATGCGCGGGCAGCAGGGCTTCAAGGAGGTCGGCAGCCCACCGGGGTCCTGCGACGGCAAGGCCTGGCTCTGCGACGGCAGCGACTCCGGCTCGTTGTTCACCAACTCGCACGGTACGCCGTGGTACATGCTCACGGTCGTCATCATCGTGCTGGTGATGATGCTGCTCGGCAATGTCGAGCGCAGCCGCGTCGGTCGCGCCTGGATCGCCATCCGAGAGGACGAGGACGCGGCCGAGATCATGGGAGTGCCGACCTTCAAGTTCAAGATCTGGGCGTTCGCCACCGGTGCGGCGATCGGCGGGCTGTCGGGCGCGCTCTTCGCCGGAGAGGTCGGGTTCGTGAACAACCAGAAGTTCGACGTGGTGACCTCGGTGCTCTTCCTCTGCGCGGTGATCCTGGGCGGCTCGGGCAACAAGGTCGGCGTGATCATCGGGGGCGCGCTGATCTCCTACATCCCGCTGCGGTTCACCTCGATCGCCGACTACAAGTATCTGATCTTCGGCGTCGCGCTGGTGCTGCTGATGATCTTCCGTCCCCAGGGCCTGATCGGGGCCAAGTCGCATCTGCTCAAGTTCGGGCGGCGAGCCCGGGCCATGGTGGCCGAGCTGTCGCAGCGACGTACCACCGAGAAGGCCGAGGAGGTCCCATCGTGAGCGAGACTCCCCCACCGGAGTTCCTCGACAAGGTCGAGCCGGACGCCCCGCCCCCGCTCGACTCGGAGGTGGCCGAGAAGGCCGCGCCGGAGCGCGAGATCCACGTCGAGGTCGGCGAGACGCTGGTCGAGATCGAGAACCTGTCGGTCACCTTCGGCGGACTGACCGCACTCGACTCGGTCAGCTTCGAGATCAGGCGCGGCGAGATCCTCGGCCTGATCGGGCCGAACGGCGCCGGCAAGACGACCTGCTTCAACGCCATGACCGGCGTCTACCGTCCCTCCGGAGGCGACGTCCGGCTGGAGGGGAGGTCCCTGGTCCGGAAGAAGCAGCACACCATCACCCGGATGGGACTCGCCCGCACGTTCCAGAACATCCGACTGTGGGGCGAGATGACCGCCCTGGAGAACGTGGCCGTCGGCCTCGACACCCGACACCGGACCAGCCTGTTCGGCGCCATGCTCGGGCTGCCGCGGTACCAGCGTGAGGAGAAGACGACCATCGATCGTGGGATGGCGCTGCTCGACTTCGTCGGCATCGCCGACGCCGCGATGACCAAGGCGAGCGCGCTCCCCTATGGCCACCAGCGTCGCCTGGAGATCGCTCGAGCACTGGCGACCGATCCCAAGCTGCTCTGTCTCGACGAGCCGGCGGCCGGGTTCAACCCCGCCGAGAAGGACAACCTGATGGAGCTCATCCGCACCATCAGGGACGACGGCTACACGGTCCTGCTCATCGAGCACGACATGCGGCTGGTGATGGGCGTGACCGACCGGATCGTCGTACTGGAGTTCGGGAAGCTGCTCGCCGAGGGCACGCCCGCGGAGATCCGGGACAACCCGGCCGTCATCTCCGCCTACCTGGGAGAGGAGGCCGACGGTGGCGCTGCTTGAGATCACCGACATGTCGGTCCACTACGGCCGGATCCAGGCCATCGAGAGCCTGTCGATCACCGTGGACGAGGGCGAGATCGTCACCCTGATCGGAGCCAACGGCGCCGGCAAGACCAGCACGATGCGGGCGATCGCCGGCCTGTTGAGCCTGTCGCACGGGTCGATCCGGCTCGAGGGCGAGGACATCACCAAGCTCAAGGGCCACAAGCGCGTGGAGCGCGGGATCTCACTCGCGCCGGAGGGGCGCGGCATCTTCCCGGCGATGACGGTGATGGAGAACCTCGACATGGGCGCCTACGGCCGCAAGGACAGGGCCGGCATCGCTGAGGATCTCGACCGCGTCTTCGACCTGTTCCCGCGGGTCAAGGAGCGGCTCAAGCAGAAGGGCGGCACCATGTCCGGTGGGGAGCAGCAGATGCTCGCCATCGGCCGGGCCCTGATGTCACGACCGCGGATCCTGCTGCTGGACGAGCCCTCGATGGGACTCGCACCACAGTTCATCCGGCAGGTCTTCGCCATCATCAGCCAGGTCAACGAGCAGGGCACCACCGTGCTGCTGGTGGAGCAGAACGCCAACCAGGCCCTGGCTCTCGCCGACCGGGCCTACGTGCTGGAGACCGGCAAGATCACCCACTCCGGCACCGGCGGAGAGATGCTCGCCAACCCGGCCATCAAGGAGGCCTACCTCGGCGTCTCCTGAGCCGGCCGCCCTTGCGCCGCCTTGCGCCGGCCGCGCCGGCCGGCGCAAGGCGGCGCTACTCGGCCGTCTCCGCGGTGGTGCCGCTCACGCTGAGGCCGTGCTCGACGACGCCCTCGGCGACCTGACGCATCGACATCCGCAGGTCCATCGCGGTCTTCTGGATCCAGCGGAAGGAGTCGGGCTCGGAGATGCCGAGCTGGGACTGCAGGATGCCCTTCGCGCGGTCGATCGCCTTGCGCGACTCCAGCCGCTCGGTCAGCCCCGCCACCTCCCGCTCGAGCGCGGCGATCTCCTGGAACCTGCTGACCGCGAGCTCGATCGCGGGCAACAGGTCACCGATGGTGAACGGCTTGACCAGGTAGGCCATCGCGCCGGCGTCGCGGGCACGCTCGACCAGCTCGCGCTGGGAGAAGGCGGTGAGCATCACCACCGGGGCGATCCGGCCCCGGGCGATCGACTCCGCGGCGGCGATCCCGTCCAGGATCGGCATCTTGACGTCCAGGATCACCAGGTCCGGCCGGTGGGTGGTGGCGAGGTCGATGGCGGTCTGGCCGTCGCCGGCCTCGCCGACGACGTCGTACCCCTCCTCGGCCAGCATCTCCGCGAGGTCCATCCGGATCAGGACCTCGTCCTCGGCGATGACGACGGTACGGCGTGCTGAGACGCCTGAGGTGGTGGACGCGAGGCCGGCGCTGATTTCGGGCACGGTCCCAGCCTATGGCATCGAAGCCGAGGCGGTTGGGCCGACGAGGTCGGCGTCCGGTAGGTTTGGCCTGCTTGGCCGGGTTGGCGGAATCGGCAGACGCTGCGAGCTCAAACCTCGTTGCCCGAGAGGGCGTGTGGGTTCAAGTCCCACACCCGGCACACCCGGGATACCGGTTGTCAGCGGTCGGCGGAATGATCGGCACGTGCCACACGTCCGGTCCCGGTCGATCGTCGACAGCGCGCCACGCGCGTCGAGTGCGGGCGTGAGCGACGCCGACAACGCGGCAGCTCATCGGGTTGCGGTCAAGACGATCCGCCGGTGGCGTCGCCCGTACCAACGGCGGGGCTCCCACGCGGGCAAGACGCATCTCGCCGCCGTGTCCGAGGTGCGACGATGCCGACCTCACAACGGGGCGTCACGCCTGGTCGCGGGCGAACGCAGGCGCTACGAGTACGGGCGCTGGGAGTTCACCAACCGTTCCGACGACATCCGGGAGCCGTGCGCGTGGGCGCTCGACCTGGCCGGGGCCTCTCGTGGCGACGTACGAAGACGTACGAATGGAGGACCATCGCCGTGTCCCGCGCCGGGGAGGCCGCTCGCCTCGACGCCCTCATCGGCCCCGAGCAGTGAGCACCTGACGTCCGTGATCGGCGTCAGTTGCGCCGGTACGCCGGAGCCACCTCGTTGATCGCATCTCCCATCCGGTGGATCCGGAGCGCGTTGGTCGACCCGGGAATGCCCGGCGGCGACCCTGCGATGATGACCACCAGGTCGCCCTCGACCACGTGGCCGGTCTGGAGCAGCTGCTCGTCGACCTGCCGGACCATCTCGTCGGTGTGCTCGACCTCGTCGGTCTTGAACGTCTCCACGCCCCAGTTCAGGGCCAGCTGGGAGCGGACCGCGGGGAACGGCGTGAACGCGAGCACCGGGATCGGACCGCGCAGCCGGGACAGCCGACGTGCCGAGTCGCCCGAGGTGGTGAAGGCGACCAGATACTTGGCCTCCACCCGCTCGGCGACCTCCTCGGCCGCCTTCGCGATGACCCCCGACCTGGTGTGCGGGTTCCATTCGATGCTGCTCAGGTGCCCGACCCGGCTGTCGCTGGAGAAGGCATGGGTCTCGGTGGCGCTGATGATCCGAGCCATCGTCTCGACGGTGTGGATCGGATAGTCGCCCACGCTCGTCTCCGCCGAGAGCATCACCGCGTCGGCGCCGTCCAGCACCGCGTTGGCGACGTCGTTGGCCTCGGCCCGCGTCGGCGCCGGGTTGGCGACCATCGAGTCGAGCATCTGGGTGGCCACGATGACCGGCTTGGCGTTGAGCCGGGCGAGCTCGACGATCCGCTTCTGCAGGAACGGCACGTCCTCCAGCGGGCACTCCACGCCGAGGTCACCGCGGGCGACCATGAACATGTCGAAGGCGGCGATGACCTCGTCGAGGTTCTCGATCGCCTGTGGCTTCTCGATCTTGGCGATGACCGGCACCAGCCGGCCCTCCTCGCGCATGATCTTGCGCACGTCCTCGGCGTCCGAGGCGTCACGCACGAAGCTCAGCGCGACGAAGTCCACGCCCAGGCGCAGCGCGAAGCGCAGGTCGTCGGCGTCCTTCTCCGACAGCGCCGGCACCGAGACGGCCACCCCCGGCAGGTTGATGCCCTTGTGGTTGCTCACCGGGCCTCCGACCAGGACCTCGGTGACGACGTCGGTCTCGGTGACGTCGGTGACCCGGAGCCGGATCTTGCCGTCGTCGATCAGGATCGGGTCGCCGGCGTTGACGTCGCCGGGCAGCCCCTTGTACGTCGTCCCGCAGATCTCCGCGTCGCCCGGCACGTCCTGGGTGGTGATGGTCCACACCTGGCCACGGCGCAGGGTGGCGCTGCCGTCGGCGAACGTCTCCAGCCGAATCTTCGGCCCCTGCAGATCGGCGAAGATGCCGACCCCTCGGCCGCTGGCGTCGGCCGCCTCCCGTACCATCCGGTAGCGCTCGGCGTGCTCGTCCTGGCTGCCGTGGCTCATGTTGAGACGGGCGACGTCCATGCCGGCGTACACGAGCTCGCGGATCCGGCGCTCGGTCCCGACGGCCGGACCCAGGGTGCAGACGATCTTCGCTCTCCTCACGGCTCCACCCTAGCGGAGTTGAACGTTCCAAACGAGAGTCGGCCGTGCTCCCCGCCGGGCGGCCTCCGCACGACGAGGAACCTCGATCGGAGCCACGTCATCGCCGCAACCCCGCCGGTCGACCCCGGTCCGGAACGGGCGACACCGTCAAATCTTGTCTCACGACGTGGACATCTCCGCATTTCTGTCGACACTTTTCATCACCAGTGCTTGGCTGATCGTGACCGCGCTCACATCATCTCTGGCCTCGAGGTCTCGGGACAGGTGCTGTGGAGCGTGAGCAAGTGCTCTCGGAACCGCCGCTCGCATCGACGCCTCGAGGGCTTACGTCCATTAGTGTCGACAGGAGTGTCAATGTCGCAACGTCCACTCGCTCCCTCCACCGGCCACCGGTGGCGCACGCCCGTCTGGCTGGCCAGCGCCTGTCTGGTCACCGCCGGCCTCGTCTACGCCCCGGCGGCGACCGCCGCCGACGGCGACACTCTCACCATCACCGCGGACGGCTACGAACTGGACCAGACCACCGAGGTGTCCTCCCTGGTGATCGACGACGGTGGCTTCATCACCGTCCCCGATGGCGAGCGCCTGACGATCACCGTCGACGGCGTGGAGACCGCCCAGGCCTACACCTCGGCCTCGCAGCTGGAGCCCGTCCTGGTCCCCGGCACCTACCAGGGCGAGGTCGAACTGGTGCTCACCGACGCCAACGACCTGACCTGGCAGGGCGTCGCCTACCCCTTCCGGCAGGCGCTCTACGTCGGCGAGAACGGGATCGACGAATCGAAGTCGGTGACCTCCAACATCGTGGGCGGCAGCTACGACGCGAACTCGGCCGATCGGGTCCGGCTGACCTCCACCGGAGAGGGCTACAACGGCATCCTGGTGACCGACGGCGACTACGCCGTCAACGACTCCGACTTCGACTTCACCGGCAACGGCCGCTACGACTTCATCGGCATGGGCGCGGCGCTACGCGCCTCGGGCGACGACACCCGGCTCACCGTCGACCACGCGCACATCGACAACCACGGCGCCGTCCGCACCGGCATCGTCGCGACCGACGGCAGCAACCTGGTGGTGAAGGACTCCGACATCGCCACCCACGACGGCACGCTGCCCGACGACTACGTGTTCTCCGGCACCGACATGCGCCAGGCACCGTGGCTGCTGGGCATCGTCGGCAACGTCCGCGCCACCAACATGCTGGGGGCGAACACGCATGCGACCTACATCAACAGCAAGGTGTCGAGCACCGGCTGGGGCGTGTTGTCGACCGACAGCACCTCCAACAGCCAGTTGACCGCCATCGACACCACCGCCACCACCCGCGACGAGGGATACGGGTTCTACGCCGACGGCCAGAACAACGTCGCCGTGAAGTCCTACGGCAGCACCATCCGCACCAACGACTACATCGGCATCAGCACCGGTGGTGACTACTACTTCGGCGACTCCGGCCGCGCCACGGTGAAATCCCTGAACAAGGACCTCGACCTCGGCCTGACCAAGCGCGAGATCGCCAAGATCAAGGCAAAGTCGAACACGCTGCGCTCGGATCGATTCGGCTTCATGTGGCACGGCGGCAGCAATGCCAACATCAATGCCGGCACCACCACCATCGCCGGCGGCACCAAGTTGCGCACCGGCGAGACCTCGTTCCTGGACAAGGGCGACCACGTGGTGCTCAACCTCGACGGCGCCCACGGTGCCACGGTGCGCTCGGGAACCGGGGTGCTCTTCCAGTTGATGGAGGCCGACACCCAGGGCTTCAAGGGGCCGCAGACCTACTCCGATCCCACCGGCGACCCGACCAAGGATGACTCCTTCGACATCACCGCTGTGCACGATGGCGACACCGGCGACGCGATCGCCAACGTCTCCCACATGAACCTGAAGGGCGACTTCTACAACGGCCTGTTCGACACCGCGAAGAATCTGGTGGTCAACCTGGACCGGTCCTCGCTGGCCGGCGTCGTCTCGGCCAGCCGGACCAAGCACCGGGTGGACGCGGTCACCGAGGACACCTACCAGGAGGTCGGCGAGGTCGACAACACCGTGACCACGCCGGTCAACAACGGCGTGGTGGTCTCGCTTGCGCACCGATCGACCTGGACCGTCACCGGTGAGTCGCACCTGACCTCGCTCACCATGGCGAAGGGCTCACACATCGTCGGGCGCTCCGGCCGGAGCGTGACCATGACCGTGGACGGCGTCGAGACGCCGATCGCGGCCGGCCAGACCTACACCGGCGACATCGTGCTCACGCCGACGAGCGGTAACTGAGCTCGGCGCGGCCGGACGGCGGTAACGCCGTTGGGCGCCCGCCCACCATGGGCGGGCGTCCAGGCAGGTGCCGAGCGGGTCGCCGATCCCTGATGTGGACCCGGGACGACCCGGTGGTCGTTCGGTTCGACACAATCGTGCCGCCGTACGGCGAACCGCCCGGTGCCGGCCGAACGCAACGCCGACTCGGCGTACCCGAGCGTGCCGGATGCGCCGAGTCGGCGGTGGTGAGGCTCAGACCACCAGCGGCCGATCGGTGGGACGGATCGGAGCGGGCAGCGCCGTCGAGCCGGTGAGGTACTCGTCGACCGCTGCGGCGGCCGAGCGGCCCTCCGCGATCGCCCACACGATGAGCGACTGACCGCGGCCGGCGTCGCCGGCGACGAAGACGCCCGGGACGGTGGTCTCGTAGGCCGCGTCGCGCACGATGTTGCCGCGGCCGTCGAGCTCGACGCCGAGCTGCTCGACCAGTCCTTCACGCTGCGGGCCGACGAAGCCCATCGCGAACAGCACCAGGTCGGCCAGGATCTCCCGCTCGGTGCCGGGCACCTCGGCGAGCCGGCCGTCGGCGAAGGTGACCTCGACCAGCTTCAGCGCGCGGACGTTGCCGTCGGCGTCGCCGAGGAACTCCTTGGTGGAGGCGGCGTAGACCCGATCGCCGTTCTCCTCGTGGGCGGAGGAGACCCGGAAGATCATCGGGTACGTCGGCCACGGCTGGCCGGCCGGGCGATCGACCGGGGGCTCGGGCATGATCTCCAGCTGCGTCACCGAGCGCGCGCCCTGACGGGTCGCCGTGCCCAGGCAGTCGGCGCCGGTGTCGCCGCCGCCGATGATCACCACGTGCTTGCCGGTGGCGACGATCTGGTCCTCGACGCTCTCCCCGCGGGCGACCCGGTTGGCCTGCGGCAGGTACTCCATCGCCTGGTGGATCCCGGCGAGCTCGCGACCGGGCACGTCCAGGTCGCGCGGCAGGGTGGAGCCGATGGCGAGCACGACCGCGTCGTACCGGTCGCGCAGGGTCTCGCCGGTGAGGTCGACGCCGACGTCGACGCCGGTCCGGAAGACGGTGCCCTCACGCCTCATCTGGCCGAGCCGCTGGTCCACCTCCGCCTTCTCCATCTTGAACTCGGGGATGCCGTAGCGCAGCAGTCCGCCGATGGCGTCGGCCCGCTCGTAGACGGCCACGGTGTGGCCGGCCCGGGTGAGCTGCTGCGCGGCCGCCAGCCCGGCCGGGCCGGAGCCGATCACCGCGACGGCCTTGCCGGAGAGCCACTCCGGCGGCTGCGGCCGGACGTGCCCGGCCGCCCAGGCCCGGTCGATGATGGAGACCTCGACGTTCTTGATCGTCACCGGGTCCTGGTTGATGCCGAGCACGCACGCGGTCTCGCACGGTGCCGGGCAGAGCCGACCGGTGAACTCGGGGAAGTTGTTGGTCGCGTGCAGCCGCTCGGCCGCACCCTCCCAGTCGCCCCGATACACCAGGTCGTTCCACTCCGGGATGAGGTTGCCCAGCGGGCAGCCCTGATGGCAGAACGGGATGCCGCAGTCCATGCAGCGGCTGGCCTGGGTGGCGATGATGGGCAGCAGCGCCTTGCCGGGTCCTCCCGGGTAGACCTCCTGCCAGTCCCCGATGCGCTCGGCCACCGGGCGCCGCTCGGCGACCTCGCGACCGTGCTTGAGGAACCCCTTGGGGTCAGCCATGGTTCAGCTCCTTGCCAGATGGGCGGCGCAACCGGCCGCGGAGGATCGAGTACGACGAGGCGCGGGCCGTCGCCGGCGTACGCACGGGGCACTCCTCAGCCATGGAGCACCTCCATGATCCGCTGCGCGGCCTCGTCCTCGTCGAGTCCCTCCTCGAGGGCCTCCTCCTGGGCCTCCAGGACCCGCTTGTAGTCGCTCGGCATGACCTGGGTGAATCGGGCCATCGCGGCCGGCCAGTCGGCCAGCAGCGCCCCGGCCACCTCGGAACCGGTCTCCTCGTGGTGTGCCCGCACGAGTGCCTCCAGGTCGGCGGCGTGCTTGGGGTCGACCTCGGTGAGCTCGACCAGTTCCGGGTTGACCCGGTGGTGCTTGAGATCGAGCACCCACGCGATGCCACCCGACATGCCCGCCGCGAAGTTGCGCCCGGTCTTGCCGAGCACGACCACCCGGCCGCCGGTCATGTACTCGCAGCCGTGGTCCCCGACGCCCTCGGTCACCACCGACGCGCCGGAGTTGCGCACGCAGCACCGCTCCCCCACGCCCCCGCGCACGAAGATCTGCCCGGAGGTCGCGCCGTAGGCGAGGGTGTTGCCGGCGATGATGTGCCGCTCCGGCGCGAACCTCGCCTCGCGATCCGGCCGGATCGCGATCCGGCCGCCGGAGAGACCCTTGCCGACGTAGTCGTTGGCGTCGCCCTCGAGTCGGAGCGTGATCCCGCACGGCACGAACGCCCCGAAGGACTGCCCGGCCGAACCGGTGAAGGTGATGTCGATGGTGCCGTCCGGCAGCCCCTCGCCTCGGTAGCGCTTGGTCACCTCGTGGCCCAGGATCGTGCCGACGGTGCGGTTGACGTTGCGGATCGACAGCTGCGCGCGCACCGGCTCACCCCGCTCCAGCGCGGGCTCGGCCAGCGGCACGAGCTGGGTGACGTCCAGGGAGCGCTCCAGGCCGTGGTCCTGGGGCTTGGTGTGGAACAGGTCCTGGCCGGCGAACTGCTCGGGCAGCTGCGGGGTGTGGAAGACCGGCGCCAGGTCGAGACCGGCCGCCTTCCAGTGCTCGACCGCGGCCCGGGTGTCGAGCAGCTCGGCGTGGCCGACGGCCTCCTCGATGGAGCGGAACCCGAGCTCGGCGAGGAGCTCGCGGACCTCCTCGGCGATGTAGCGCATGAAGTTCACCACGTACTCGGCCTTGCCGGAGAACCGCTCGCGCAGCACCGGGTTCTGGGTGGCGACCCCGACCGGGCAGGTGTCCAGGTGGCAGACCCGCATCATGATGCAGCCCGAGACCACCAGCGGCGCGGTGGCGAAGCCGAACTCCTCCGCGCCCAACAGCGCGGCGACCACGACGTCCCGGCCGGTCTTGAGCTGACCGTCGGTCTGCACCACGATGCGGTCGCGCAGCCCGTTGAGCAGCAGCGTCTGCTGCGCCTCGGCCAGGCCGAGCTCCCAGGGCCCGCCGGCGTGCTTGAGCGAGGTGAGCGGCGAGGCACCGGTGCCGCCGTCGTGCCCGGAGATGAGTACGACGTCCGCGTGGGCCTTGCTCACCCCGGCCGCCACCGTGCCCACTCCGACCTCGGCGACCAGCTTGACGTGGATCCGCGCCGACGGGTTGGCGTTCTTCAGGTCGTGGATCAGCTGGGCGAGATCCTCGATCGAGTAGATGTCGTGGTGCGGCGGCGGCGAGATCAGCCCGACACCCGGCGTGGAGTGCCGGGTCTTGGCGACCCACGGGTAGACCTTGTGCCCGGGCAGCTGACCGCCCTCGCCGGGCTTGGCACCCTGCGCCATCTTGATCTGGATGTCGTCGGCGTTGGTCAGGTACTCGGCCGTCACGCCGAACCGGCCGGAGGCGACCTGCTTGATCGCCGACCGACGGGTCGGATCGTAGAGCCGCTCCGGGTCCTCGCCGCCCTCGCCGGTGTTCGACTTCCCGCCGAGCTGGTTCATCGCGATGGCCAGCGTCTCGTGCGCCTCGCGCGAGATCGAGCCGTACGACATCGCGCCGGTGGAGAACCGCTTGACGATCTCCTCGACCGGCTCGACCTGGTCGATCGGGATCGGCGGCCGGCCGGACTCGTCGACACCCTTGAACCGGAACAGCCCGCGCAGCGTCATCAGACGCGTCGACTGCTCGTTCACCCGGGCGGTGTACTGCTTGAAGATGTCGTAGCGACCGGCCCGGGTGGCGTGCTGCAGCCGGAAGACGGTCTCGGGGTCGAACAGGTGCGGCTCGCCCTCGCGCCGCCACTGGTACTCCCCGCCGATCGGCAGCTCCCGGTGCGCCGGCGCCACGCCGTCGCGCGGGTAGGCGGTGGCGTGCCGCTTGGCGACCTCCTCGGCGATCACGTCGAGACCGACGCCGCCGAGCTTGGAGGTGGTGCCGGTGAAGTAGGTGTCGATCACCTCGGCGGACAGCCCGACGCACTCGAAGATCTGGGCGCCGGTGTAGGAGGCGACGGTGGACACGCCGATCTTCGACATCACCTTCAGCACGCCCTTGCCGAGCGCCTTGATGGCGTTCGCCATCGCCTTCTCCGGCTCCGCGGAGACGTAGTAGCCCTCGTAGGCGAGATCCTCCACAGACTCGATCGCCAGATACGGGTTGACCGCCGCCGCGCCGTAGCCGATGAGCAGGGCCACGTGGTGCACCTCGCGCACGTCGCCCGCCTCGATGAGCAGCCCCACCTGGCTGCGGGTCTTCTCCCGGACCAGGTGGTGGTGGACGGCCGCGGTGAGCAGCAGCGACGGGATCGGCGCGAGCTCCTGGGTGGAGTGCCGGTCGGAGAGCACGATGATCCGGGCGCCGTCGGCGATCGCGGCCGACACCTCGCCGCAGATCTCGTCGAGTCGCGCCGCCATCGCCTGGCCACCGCCCTGGACGTCGTACAGACCGCGAGAGACGTGGACGGCGAACCCGGGCATGTCACCCTCGTGGTTGACGTGCCGGATCTTGGCGAGGTCGTCGTTGGAGATCACCGGGAACGGCAGCACGATCTGACGACACGACGCCGGCGTGGGGTGCAGCAGGTTCGCCTCCGGCCCGATGGTGCCGAACAGCGAGGTGACCAGCTCCTCGCGGATCGCGTCCAGTGGCGGATTGGTGACCTGGGCGAACAGCTGGCTGAAGTAGTCGAAGAGCATCCGCGGCTTGGCGCTGAGCGCGGCGATCGGCGAGTCGGTGCCCATCGAGCCGATCGGCTCGGCGCCGGTGTTCCCCATCGGCGCGAGCAGCACCCGCAGGTCCTCCTCGGTGTAGCCGAAGACCTGCTGGCGCCGGGTGACCGAGGCGTGGGTGTGCACGATGTGCTCGCGCTCGGGGATGTCGGCCAGGTGCACCAGGCCGGCGTGCAGCCACTCGCCGTACGGCTGCTCGTCGGCCAGCCGGGACTTGATCTCGTCGTCCTCGATGATGCGGTGCTCGACGGTGTCGACCAGGAACATCCGGCCCGGCTGCACCCGGCCCTTGCGGATCACCGTGGCCGGATCGATGTCATCGAGCACCCCGGCCTCGGAGGCGAGCACGACGAGCCCGTCGTCGGTCACCCAGAATCGCGAGGGCCGCAGGCCGTTGCGATCGAGTACGGCGCCCACCTGGCTGCCGTCGGTGAAGACGACCGACGCGGGGCCGTCCCAGGGCTCCATCAGGCTGGCGTGGAACTCGTAGAACGACCGCAGCTTGGGGTCCATCTCGGTGTGGTTCTCCCAGGCCTCCGGGATCATCATCAGCACCGCGTGCGGGAGGCTGCGACCACCGAGGTGGAGCAGCTCGAGCACCTCGTCGAACGAGGCCGAGTCCGAGGCACCCGGGGTGCAGATCGGATAGAGCCGCTCGAGGTCGCCCGGGATCAGGTCGGAGGCGAGCAGCGCCTCCCGGGCCCGCATCCAGTTGCGGTTGCCCATCACGGTGTTGATCTCGCCGTTGTGCGCGATGTAGCGGAACGGGTGGCTCAGCGGCCAGCTCGGGAAGGTGTTCGTGGAGAAGCGCGAGTGCACCACCGCGATCGCAGAGGCGACCCGCTCGTCGGTCAGGTCGGGGAAGACCTCGGCCAACTGGGTGGTGGTGAGCATGCCCTTGTAGATCAGGGTGCGGCTGGACAGCGACGGGAAGTAGACGTCGGTCTCCCGCTCGGCGCGCTTGCGCAGGCAGAACGCCATCCGCTCCAACGCCATCCCGGCGACCCGCTGCTTGGCGCCGGCGACGAAGAGCTGCCGGAAGGTCGGCATCACCGCGCGCGCGGTGGCGCCCAGGGTGTCCGGGACGACCGGGACATCGCGCCAGCCGAGCACCTCCAGGCCCTCCTCGGTGGCGAGCTCCTCGATCTGCTTGACGCTCGCCTCGACCGCGTCGGCATCGCCGGGCAGGAAGGCGGTCCCGACGGCATAGGAACGCTCGCTGGGCAGCTCGAAGTCCACCACGGCGCGCAGGAACGCGTCCGGGACGCCGATCAGGATGCCGGCACCATCACCGGAGTTCGTCTCCGCGCCAGCGGCGCCGCGGTGGTCCAGGTTGAGCAGGGCACGGACGCCCTGCTGGACGATCTTGTGGGTCGGCTCACCGGTCAGGCTGGCGACGAAGGCGACACCGCAGGCGTCCTTCTCGAACCGCGGATCGTAGAGGCCCTGGGCCGCGGGGTAGGAGTGCTCGTAGGGCACCGTGGTCTCCCGTCATCTGTCCATGCACGGCGCACTCGTGAAGACCAGCGGCAGGACCGCCGGCTCCATAGGGTTCGCGCCGTACCGTTTGGCAAAGGCAGGTTGCAGGGGACGGCATTGGCCCTAGCTGTGACGAAACGTTACCAGCATGTGACACGGCTGAGCCACGCAGGCGCCGTTCATGGACATCGGGCACGACACCGGGCAGGAGATCGGGCACCCACGCGGCCCGGACACGGCATGGATCCGGCCCGGACAGGAGCACGGACCCGGCACGATGCTATGACGAGCCGGCCGCGGGTTCGAGCCCTCACGCGCCGATCAGGCGGCCGGGTTCCGCGGGTCCGGGCTCCGTCTTCCCCGGCTCGCCGGAGCCGACCGCGGAGCCGACCGCTCGGCGCTCCCGCTCGACCAGTGCCCGATGCACGCGCCAGGCGGCGACGACCGCCACCGCGCTGATGGCCAGATGGAGCAACAGGAAGAGCTGACCCAGGCCGGACCCGAGCAGCACCCCGGCGAGCAGCGGCCCGACGGCGGAGAACGCGGTCTGCAGCGCGGACATCGTGCCGAGCATCTGGCCGACCATCCCGGCCGGCGCCAGCGACGCGGTCAGCGGGTTGAGCACCGGGCTGTACAGGGTCTCACCCACCGCGAAGACGGCGTACGTCGTGATGAACATGACCGACGCGATGCCGGGGGCGAGCTGCGCCACCGCCAACAACAGCCAGGACACCACCCAGACGCCGCCGACCGCCATCAGCAGCAACGGCGCGCTCCGCTTCGCGGTCAGCCGCACCACCACGACCTGCAGCACCACGACCACCAGGCAGTTCACCGCCGCCGCGGTGCCGATCACCGACGGGTCCACGTGGAGCATGGTGATGGCGTACGCCGGCAGCCCGGACTCGAACTGGGCGTAGAACCCGAGCCCGAGGGCGATGGTGACCACCATCGTCCAGCGCAGCGCGGGCTCGGCGAGGATCGCCCGTACCACGCCGGAGCGACGCTGGTTCATCACCGAGCGCGCGGCGCCGTCGCCGGTGACGAGCGTCGACTCCACCTCCGACCCTGCGGTCCGCAGCCGTCCGGCCCACCCGATCACGACCGCGGAGGCCAGGAACCCGCCGGCCGCCATCAGGAAGCCGGGGTCCAGCCCGTCGCTGCGCCCCAGGTCGACCACCAGCCCGGCGAGGAACGCCCCCGCCGCCATGCCGAGCGCCTCGGCGGTGAACTTGTAGGCGAAGATCTTGCGTCGGTCCGCGCTGTCGGACCAGCGCAGCGCCAGCACCTGCTTGGCCGGCATCGCGGCCGCCAGGCCGAGCCCGAAGACGAGCATGCCCGCCAGGAACAGCGCCGGCGTGCCCACCAGGACGAGCGAGCCCACCGCAGCCGCCCCGAGCACCTGTGCCACCACCGCGACCGCCACCGGGTTGAACCGGTCGGCCAGCCGTCCGGCCAGCGGTGCCGCCACCAGGGCGCCGACCGAGAACAACGACGCGGCACCCGTCGCCACCAGCGTGCCCCAGCCCCGGGTCTCGTTCGCGTAGGCGTACTGATAGGGCAGTACGGCGCCCCACCCGAGCGATCCGATCGCCGATGCGAGCACGAGCAGCCTCGCACGCACGGGGCACCTTCCCTTCCGAACGCCCTTCGCGTTCAAAGATTTCGACGTCGAAATATTAGCAACCGAAGAGAGCGTGGGAGAATTCCCGCATGGCACGAAGAGGCCCGAGCACGCGAGAGCTCTATCGACAGGCGGTCGAGACCTACGTCGCGGCCGGCGGCGACGAATCCGTGCAGCAGGTCATCACCGCTGTGCACAGTCTGAACAAGAAGCTCGACCAGTGGTACGCCCGCCAGCTCGCCGACCTGGACCTGACGGCCGGCGAGTGGGGTGTGATCGCCGCGCTCGCCAAGGCCGGCGATGCCCTCACCCCGAGCCAGCTGGCCGATCTGACGAGCATCGCCCCCTCCTCGATGACGCATCGACTGGACAAGCTCAGCGAACGTGGGCTGGTACGGCGTACCCCGGACGCGACGAACCGCACGCGCGTGCTCGTCGGCCTCACCGACGACGGCTGGCAGCTGTTCAGCTCCGCGATCCAGGGCTCGAACGTGGTCGAGTCCGACGTGCTGCAGGATCTCACCAACGGCGAGCGTCAGGAGCTCGCTCGCCTGCTCGAGACCGTCATCAGTCGTCTCGACGACATCGAGACCTGACCCGACACCGGTATCCACAGCCCACCGCCTCGGGGTAGCCAAGGCATCACGGCTCGGCCGATACTTCACCAGAGCTACGCCCGCGCACTTCTCGGGAGGCACAGCAATGAGGCGTACGTCGTTCTCCGTGATCGGGCTGCTGCTCGTCCTCTCGGCGCCGGTGAGCGCGTGCGGCGGCGACCCAACATCGAGCGGACCGCCGACAGCGTCCTCCGCGACGGTCTCCCCGGTGGTCGACCCCACCCCCTCCCCGCGCAGCTCGGCCCCTGCCTCCCCGCTGCCGCCCGCGATGCCGGCGGCGGCCCGCAAGCACACCCTCGTCGGCGCGAAGGCCTTCACCCGCTACTTCGTCGCCACCGCGAACTACGCGATAGCGAATCTCGACCCACCCGCGCTGGCGAAGCTCTTCCATCCGGTGTGCGCCGGATGCAAGGGAGCGCTCGCGTTCATTAGGAGCGTCAAGCGCCGCGGGGGCGACATCCGAGGGTCCACGTGGTCCATACGGTCCATCACCGGGAAGCTCTGGCTCATCAACGGCGAACAGCGCGTGGCAGTCATCCACCTCAGGTTGCATGTAGCACCCGAGACGATCGTCATCCCCGGCAAACGGGATGTCGAGCATCACGGTGGCAAGCAGGCGTCGATCATCAACCTGATGCCCACCAAGTCGGGCTGGAAGATCGCGCGGCTGGGGACGCAATGAGGTCTTGGCCGATGGTGTCAATCGCCCGAGCCTCGGTAGTCGGAGCGCTATTGATCGCCTTTGCTCTCGAGCCTCGGATTGCTTACGGCGGCGGCTCCTCTGACGCGGGAAGCGACGACACCGGTGTGTGGGTGAAGATCACCCAATTCGATAGCGGCACCTTCCGGCCGCCACGCTCGGGAGACAGCCGATCCACATCGACCGGATTCGACTACTCCTCGCCCAGTACGACCTGCGAGCTCCAGCAGGCGGGAGGCTGCGCACCGTCGACGTGCGGCGATGGAACCACCACGTCGTGGTTCCCGACCACCGACGCGAGTTCGCTGGTCTCGATGACCGCTCTCCAGGCCGGCGGCACGCCAACGTCGTGTCAGCTCATGGCAGCGAAGCACGATGAGGACGATGAGGCGATGCTGACGGTCGGCATGGTGATCGAAGCGTTCCGTCGCCTCCCGATGCCGGAGGCACCGCTGAAGATCCAACCGCCCGACGGCCGGACCCTGGTCAACTTCGACACGATCTTCTACACCACGCGCAGACCGTTCGCCCGCTCGGTGACTCTCCTCGGCCACCACATCACGTTCCACATCAGGCCCGCCCGGTACCGCTGGGTCTTCGGTGACGGCCGGACCCTCACCACGACGAAGGCGGGCGACCCGTATTCGACCCAAGCCCATCTGCCGCGCGACATCACGCATCGGTACCTGACGAAGGACACCTTTCATCCACACGTCGACGTCAGCTACACCGCGACGTACACCGTCGACGGCACCGGCGGTCGCCGCATCGACGGCACCGTCACCATCCCGGGCACTCCCCAGCGGCTCGTCTCCCTGACCGCCACCCCGCATCTCGACGGGTGAGTCAGTCTCCTCTAGGAGGCTTCGACTCGGTCGCGTCGACCGACTCGCCCGTTCCACCGACCGACTCGGCGGTTCCGTCGACGGATTCGGCGGTTCCGGCGACCGACTCGGCGGGGGCGCGGCCGTCGACGTAGACCGAGGCCTCGCGCTTGCCGCGGCCGCGGACGGTGGTCCAGACGAAGAAGACGGCCGCCGCGACGAAGAGGATGATCGCCATCCAGTCGCTCCACCGCAGGCCGAGGACGTCGTGCAGCTCCACGTTGTCGATCCGCAGGGTCTCGATGGCGCCGCGGCCGAGGCAGTAGGCCATCACGTAGAGCGCGAGCACCCGACCGCCGCCGAGCTTGAACCGGCGGTCCACCCAGGTGACCGCGAAGAACATCGCGACGTCCCACAGGCACTCGTACAAGAAGGTGGGGTGGAAGGTGGTGCCGGCCGGGAACTGGTCGGGGCCGTCGGGGTACTTCGACGGGTCGATCTCCAGGCCCCAGGGCAGATCCGTCGGCTTGCCGTAGAGCTCCTGGTTGAACCAGTTCCCCCACCGGCCGATGCCCTGGGCCAGCAGGCAGGCAGGCGCGATCGCGTCCAGCAGTGGCCAGAACCTGATGCCCTTGCGCCGCGCGCCGATCAGCGCCCCGACCGCGCCGAGCGCGATGGCGCCCCAGACGCCGAGTCCGCCCTCCCAGACCGCGAACGCCCGCCACGGGTTGCGGCCGGCGCCGAAGTAGAGGTCGTGATCGGTGATGACGTGGTAGAGCCGCCCGCCGACCAGGCCGAACGGGACCGCCCACAGTGCGATGTCCTGGATCTCACCGGCGCGGCCACCACGGGCCACCCAGCGGCGCTCGGCGGCCCAGACCGCGACCACGATGCCGAGCACGATGGCCAGCGCGTAGCCGCGGATCGGGATCGGGCCCAGGTCCCAGACGCCCGAGCTGGGGCTGGGGATCGACAGCACCGTCACGACCGCACCCCCCGACGTACGCCGTCGGCCAGA
The DNA here is from genome assembly GCF_047606145.1 of Nocardioides sp. Classification (GTDB taxonomy): domain Bacteria; phylum Actinomycetota; class Actinomycetes; order Propionibacteriales; family Nocardioidaceae; genus Nocardioides. The sequence goes on from NZ_JASGET010000017.1 coordinate 24,833, forward strand.
TCCTCGGTCAGCCGGGAGAGCGCGGCCAGCGCGCCGGTCCGGTCACCGGGATGGTCCAGGACGGCACGGACGAGCGCCGAGCCGACGATGACGCCATCGGCGTACTCGGCCACCTCGGCGGCCTGGTCGCCGTTGCTGATGCCCAGCCCGACGCCGACCGGCAGCCCCGCCGGTGCCAGGCTCCGGGTGCGGGCCACCAGCGGGGCGGCCAGCTCGGAGGTGGTCGCGCGGGCCCCGGTCACCCCCATCACCGCGGTGGCGTAGACGAAGCCGCGGCAGGCCGCGGTGGTCATCGCGATCCGCTCGTCGGTGCTGCTCGGTGCGACCAGGAAGATCTTGTCCAGTCCGCGGGCGTCGGCGGCCGCGCTCCACTCCGGCACCGCCTCCGGGGTGACGTCCGGCGTGATCAGACCGGCTCCGCCGGCATCGTGCAACTGTTGCGCGAAGCGCTCCACGCCCCGGCGCTCGACCGGGTTCCAGGCGGTCATGATCACCGTCGGCGTACCGGTGGCCGCCACCGCCTCGAGGACCCGGAAGACGTCGTCGACGCGTGCTCCGGCGTCGAGTGTCTGCTGGACCGCCGCCTGGATGGTGGGGCCGTCCATCACCGGGTCGCTGTAGGGCAGGCCGAGCTCGATGAGGTCGCAGCCCGCCCCGGCCATGACCTTGAGAGCCTCGATGGAGACCTCCACGCTCGGGAAGCACGCCGGCAGATACCCCACCAGGGCGGCCCGGCCCTCCGCCTTCGCCGCCTCGAAGGCGAAGCTCGTGCTCACTTCCGCCCCCCCAGCTTGAACCACTCCACCGCCGTCTCCATGTCCTTGTCCCCGCGGCCGGAGAGGCTCACCAGGATGGTCGCGTCCTCGCCGTACCGCTCCCGCAGCCGCGGCGCGACCCGGACGGCGCCGGCGACGGCGTGCGCGGACTCGACGGCCGGGATGATGCCCTCGGTGCGGGCGAGCAGGGCGAAGGCGTCCATCGCCTCGGCGTCGGTGACCGAGGCGTAGCGGGCCCGGCCCGACTTGGCCAGCCAGGCGTGCTGCGGGCCGACGCCCGGGTAGTCGAGCCCGGCCGAGATCGAGTGCGACTCGATGGTCTGACCGTCCTCGTCCTGCAGCACGTAGGTGCGGGCGCCGTGCAGCACGCCCTCGTCGCCGGCTTCGATCGTGGCCGCGTGCCGACCGGTCTCGAAGCCGTCCCCGCCGGCCTCGAAGCCGAGGACCTCCACCTCGGCGTCGTCAAGGAACGCGCTGAACAGCCCGATCGCGTTCGAGCCGCCGCCGACACACGCGGCGACCGCGTCGGGCAGCCGGCCGTAGCCGGCCAGGCACTGGGCCCGGGCCTCGTCGCCGATGCCGCGCACCAGGTCGCGGACCAGCGTCGGGAACGGGTGCGGCCCGGCCGCCGTGCCGAACAGGTAGGCGGTCCGCTCCACGCTGGCCACCCAGTCCCGGAGCGCCTCGTTGATCGCGTCCTTGAGCGTGGCCGAGCCGGAGTCGACCGGGATCACCTCGGCGCCGAGCAACTGCATCCGGGCGACGTTGAGGGCCTGCCGCTCGGTGTCGACCTTCCCCATGTAGACGGTGCAGTCGAGGCCGAAGTACGCCGCCGCGGTCGCGCTCGCCACGCCGTGCTGACCGGCGCCGGTCTCGGCGATCACCCGGGGCTTGCCCATCCGCTTGGTGAGCAGCGCCTGGCCGAGCACGTTGCGGATCTTGTGGGCCCCGGTGTGGTTGAGGTCCTCGCGCTTGAGCAGCACGCGGACGCCGAGCCGCTCGCTGAGCCGGGTCGCGTGGTAGAGCGGGCTGGGCAGGTTGGCGTAGTCCCGGCAGATCGTCTCGAACTGCGTCATGAACTCGGCGTCGGCCTTCGCCTCACGCCAGGCCAGATCGAGCTCGTCGAGCGCCTTCATCAGCGCCTCGGGCATGAACCGTCCGCCGAACCCGTCGGCTCGGCCGCCGTACCATCCCGCGGCGTCGGCCTCGGACAGACTGCTCGGGTTAGGTGAGGTCATGGGGTCGGTCGTCATGCTGCTCTCTCACGATACGGATCGGGCCGGATCAGGACGGATCAGGCCGTCAGACCGGTGAAGCCGCGGACCGCTGCCGCGGGGTCGCCGTCCTTGACCAGCGCCTCGCCGACGAGTACGGCGCGCGCGCCCTGGGTGACGAAGCGTTGGACATCGCCGCGCGTGAAGATGCCCGACTCGGCCACCTTCACGCACTGCTCGGGGATCAAGGGTGCCAGTCGAGCGAAGAGGTCCGCGTCGACGGTGAGGGTCTTGAGGTTGCGGGCGTTGACGCCGATCAGCTCCGCGCCGAGGTCCACCGCCCGCTCGATCTCGGCCTCGTCGTGGGTCTCCACCAGCACGGTCAGTCCCAGGGCACGGGCCTCGTCGTGGAGCCGGCGCAGCTGGTCGTCGCCGAGCGCCGCCACGATCAGCAACGCCAGGTCGGCGCCGGCGGCGCGGGCCTCGAGCAGCTGGTAGGAGTCGACGATGAAGTCCTTGCGCAGCAACGGCACGTCGACACGCGCGCGCACCGCCCGCAGGTCCTCGAGGCTGCCGCCGAAGCGACGCCCCTCGGTGAGCACGCTGATCGCCGCCGCTCCCCCGGCCGCATAGGCACCTGCCAACGCCGCCGGGTCCGGGATGTCGGCCAGCGCGCCCTTGCTCGGGCTCTTCCGCTTGACCTCGGCGATCACACTGCTGCCCCGACCGCGCAGGTGCGGCATGGGGTCGCGCGGCGGGTCCACGTCGGCGAGCGCGGCGCGCAGATCCGCCGTGCTCACCCTGGTACGGCGCTCCTCGAAGTCGGCGCGGGCCCCGGCGACGAGATCGGTCAGCACATCGCCGGCCAGCGCACCCGCCTGCGGACCGCTCATCGGTTGCTCATCTGCTGCTCACCCACGCGGCTCAGTGGCCCTCGGCGTGGTAGCCGAGTCGCGCCATCACCACGAACAGGACACCGGCGGCGACCACGACGACGGCGCCGATGGCGAAGATCACCCAGTTGACCGGCTCGAGCATGATCCCGACGCAGCCGATCACGAAGCCGAGCAGCGCGACCGCCACGGCGCTCCACGCGGCCGGGGTGTTGCCGTGGTTGTCGGACATGCGCGGTCTCCTTCGAACGGGGCATGGGCTGTGCCGGCGGGCACCGGCGACGTGAGGGGGTGAGGTCACCGGCTCACGAATGGCACAAGTCTATTCAGTGCTCGCCCGGATTCTCCGCACGGGTCGCATCCTGGGTCGCATCCTGGGTCGGGTCACGGCCGTCTTCGAGTGCCTTCCACAGCTCCAGGTTGGACTGCTCCTCCAGCGGAACCGCGGGAGCCGGAGCGGCACCGGCCGGGGCGTCGTACTTGCTGCCCATCTCGGGCCAGGACCGCGCCAGCAGGACACCGAGCACGGCAGCCACCAGGGTCAACACCAGTCCGACCCCGGCGAACCACGGCCACGGCGTCCAGGAGTAGCCGGTCACCGACTCGAGCTCGCCGTGAGCGCCGCTGCTGCCGGTCACCGTATCGCTGACCGACCGGGCCGCCTGCACGGCGATCGGCAGGTTCACCAGCGCGGCCAGCGCGGCGAGCAGCAGGATCACCCGTCGCACCCAGCCCCGGGTGACGAGTGCGGCGCCCCACGCCGCCAGGGAGACCAGGGCGAGTGCCGTCACCGCCGGCGCGTCCAGCGTCACGCCGTACGCGTCCAGCATCGCCTTGGTGCTCGACGGCTTCGGGCTCACCCAGTCCTTGCTGCCGGCCATCGCCGCCGCCCCGGCGCCGACCAGACCGACCAGGACGACCGGGCCGAACGACCTCCGGCGCGAGCGCCTCCGGTCGCCCGGTGCCGCATCGTCGGACGCCTGATCGGGCGACGGATCGGCTGGCTCCGCGCCGTCGCTCACCTGGTCGTCCACCCGGTCATCAGCCATCGAGCAGGCCCGCGTCGAAGCAGGTGTGGTCTCCGGTGTGACAGGCCGGGCCCTCCTGGTCGACCTTGACCAACAGGGTGTCGCCGTCGCAGTCCAGCCGCACCTCCATGACCTGCTGCCGGTGACCGGACGTCTCGCCCTTGACCCAGTACTCCCCGCGGCTGCGGGACCAGTACGTCGCCCGCCCGGTGCTCAACGTGCGGGCCAGCGCCTCGTCGTCCATGTAGCCGAGCATCAGCACCTCACCGGTGTCGTGCTGCTGCACCACCGCCGGCACGAGACCCTGCGGGTCCCGCTTGAGGCGTGCGGCGATGGCCGGGTCCAAGGAGGTCACCGGGTCATTATCCGCCCCCGTGGTCAGGCCCCGTGGGCTGGCCCCCGCAGCAGCGTCCCGACCGCCGGAATCTTTTTGTAATCCTGTAGGTACATTTCATTGACATGTGCCGATGCCCCTGATTCGATGAGTGGCACCGCTCACACTCGCGCCGAACCGGTGACGTACGCCCGGTGCGGTGCGCGTCCGCACGATGCCGTCCACCGGACGCCCATGCCACAGGGAGATTCCCGCATGCCACAGCACCCTCGGGTCTGTCACGAACGACCCGAAGAGACCGACGTCCTGATCGTCGGAAGCGGTCCGGTCGGCAGCGCCGCCGCAGTCGAGATCGTCCGCCGCGACCCCACCGCACGGGTGCTCATCGTCGAGGTCGGGCCGGCGCTCACCGATCCGCCCGGCCGAAACCAGCGCCACCTCGCCGACGATCAGCTCGCCACCGTGTTGCGCCGCCTGCAGGGGCCGGTGGCCCGCGACTACCCACCCAGCGGCATCGAGGATCGCGCCATCGGGACGAACCCGGTGGGTTCGGATCGACTCGCCTTCCCCGGGACGTTCCTGGTCGAGCACAATCGGCCCGACTCCGCAGCCGGTGCCCCAGCTGGTGTCTCAGCCGGTGCCTCAGCCGGTGCCTCAGCCGATGTATCAGCCGATGTATCAGCCGCGCCCGATCGACAGCGAGTCGACCTGCGGGCGGCGGCGATGGCCGCCGGCGTCGGCGGCATGGGCGTGCTCTGGACCGGCGCCTGCCCGTGGCCCTATGGCGCCGAGCGTCCTCCGCAGCTCTCCGACGCCGAGCTGGACGAGTGCCTCGACGACGCCCGCGCCCTGCTGCGGGTGACCCAGTCGGCGCTGCCCGCACGATCCGTGCGTGCCCGGATCGTGGACGCACTGGCGAGGGAGTATCCGGGCTTCCCCGAGGGGCGAGGCCCGCAGCCGATGCCGCTCGCCGTGGACGTCGACGACAGCGGGCGACAGCACTGGACCGGACCCGCCGACATCCTCGAGGCCGCCGGGGCGGGCGCCGAGCGCATCACCATCCGGCCGGATACGCTCGCCCGGCGCATCGACACCGACGGAGCCCGGGTGACCGGCGTCGAGCTCGAGGATCGGCGCACCGGGGAACGATGGACGACCCGCGCCGCCGCGGTGCTGGTCGCGGCCGACTCGCTCCGCACCCCCCAGCTGCTCTGGGCCTCCGGCATCAGGCCACCGGCGCTCGGGCACTATCTCAACGACCACACCTGGCTCGTCGTACCCACCGGACCTGCGGCCGACCACGAACCCGGCGAGGCTCATCCCGGTGGCGGGGAACTGCTCGATGCGCTGTGGATGCCGCTCTCCGAGGCGCACCCCTTCCATGGACCGATCATGATCCACGGCGACACCGATATCGACCACGACGACCACGACGCCCGGTCGCCCTCGGTCAGCCTGGCGCTGCTGGTGCCCAAGGACATTCGCCACCAGGACGCGGTGAGCTTCGACGACGCGGTCCCCGACGCGTTCGGCATGCCGGCGATCTCGATCTCCTACGGGTTCAGCGCCCGGGACGAGGCGAACCTCGAGCGCGCCCGAGACACCCTCCGGCGTACCCGCCGGGCGATCGAGCCGCTCGTGCCGGAGGCGGAGCCGATCCTCCTCGAGCCGGGCAGCTCGCAGCACTTCCAGGGCACCTTCCGGATGGGAACGGCCGACGACGGAACCTCGGTGTGCGACAGCGACGGTCGGGTCTGGTCCCTGACGAACCTCTACCTCGGCGGCAACGGCATCATCCCCACCGCCACCGGCGCCAACCCCACCCTGCTCAGCGTGGCACTCGTGCTGCGTGCGGCACGTCGCATCGCCGGCCAACTGCCGGCAGGGCCGTTGGTGGGCTCGTCCGCGGCCCATCCCTAGGGCGCCGGCGGGTCAAGCGCTGAGATGCGCAACCAGTCGGTGAGATGCACCCTCACTTTCCTTGACGTCAGTCAAGGGTTGTTGTTCAATGCGTGACACCAGTCACATCGTTCCACAATTTTGTAGATCAATTACGCGTGCGGCACAGGCCGCGACAGGAGCAGAGCCCGATGCACAACACTCATCCCACGCTCGGTCTTTCCCGCCGTTCGGTCCTCGGGCTCTCCCTCGGCGGCACCGCCGCGCTGCTGATGGGCTGCGGCGCGCAGACCTCGTCCTCGAGTCCGACCGGCAGCAAGATCGTCAAGGGCGGGACCCTCACCTTCGCCGAGCAGCAACCGCCGTCCTCGCTCAACCCGGGCATCCTCGACCACAACTACACCGACTTCAGCCAGCTGGCCTACGACCCGCTGCTGCTGCTCGACTCCGACGGCAGCGTCAAGCCACGGCTCGCCACGTCGTACAAGTTCGTCGGCAAGGGCAACACCCGGCTCGACCTCACGCTGCGCTCGGGCGTCACCTTCTGCGACGGCGACGCCCTCGACGCGGCAGCGGTCAAGGCCTCCCTCGAGTACGTTCGCGACGGCAAGGGCGCGCACGCGGCGCTGCTGGAGGGCATGACCTTCGCGGCCGTCGACAAGCTCACGGTGTCGATCAGGTCGTCGACACCGAACCCGGCACTGCCGACCCTGCTGACCCAGAAGTACCCGATCGGGCAGGTCATCAGCCCGACCGGCCTGGCCAACCCCCAGGCACTCTCCATCACCGGCCAGAGCCACGGCGCCGGTCCTTATGTCTACAACGGCGACGACTCGGTCGCCGGCGACCACTACACCTACGAGGCCAACCCGAGCTACTACGACACCTCGCAGCAGTACTACGACAAGGTCGTCATCCGGATCATCGCCGACAGCCAGGCCGCGCTCAACGCCGCCAAGACCGGCCAGGTCGCGCTGTTCAAGGGCAACGGAAGCATGGCCGCGCAGGCCAAGAGCGCAGGCCTGCAGATCGTCGCCAATCCGGCGATCATGACCGGCGTCTTCCTCATCGACCGCGGTGGCGAGGTCTGCAAGCCGCTCGGCGACGTCCGGGTGCGGCAGGCGATCAACTACGCGCTGGACCGCGACAGCGTCACCAGCGCCGTCTTCGGCAGCTACGGGGTGGAGACGGACGAGACCATCGCCAAGGGCGGGGACGGCTACTCCGCCGGCTATGCCGACTACTACTCCTACGACGTGGACAAGGCCAAGCAGCTGCTCGGCGAGGCCGGATACCCGGACGGCTTCGAGCTGAAGCTGCTTGCCGCCTCCTTCGCCGGCTTCGACCAGGTCGCCGACGCGGTCAAGGGGCAACTGGCCAAGATCGGCATCAACTGCACGGTGGACGTGAAGAGCGATCTCGGGACCTACACCGACGATGCGACCAACAAGACCTATCCGGCCTGGGTCGGCGGGTACGACGGCAACACCATGTACCAACAGGGGCTGGACCTCTTCATGCCCGGATCGCAGGCGTTCAACGGCTTCGGCTCGCGCTCGAAGAAGCTGGAGACGCTGTGGCACCGGGCGGCGGCCGCCGACGAGACCGCCCGCGCGAAGCTCGACCAGCAGATGCAGGAGTACCTGGTCAAGAACGCGTGGTTCGCACCGATCGCCTTCGCACCGGTGATCTACTTCGCGGCCGACGACCTGGGAGGTGTCGCCACCAGTGTCGGGGCGCCGTACGCGAGCCCGTTGATGTTCCACCAGACCGCCTGACCGAGCTGACCTAGCCGACCGAGCCGACCGAGCCGACCGACCACCGAGGGAAACCCATCGAGATGACACACACGGTCACCACCGCGCCGCAGCTGCGCTCCTGCTACGAGGTAGTCGTCGTGGGCGGCGGCTCCGCCGGCGCCGCCGTCGCCGGCCGGCTGAGCGAGCGCGGGGTGCAGGTCTGCCTGCTCGAGGCCGGCGAGGACTGGCGCTCGGCCGCCCTGCCCGACTCGCTGCGGCATCCGTTCAAACAGTTCGAGCTGCACGTCGACGAGCTGCCCAGCCAGTTCCTGTGGGCCGGCCAACGGGCCCGCCGGTTCGCCGGCGGGCCACCGACCGAGTACCTGCGTGGACGCGGGCTGGGCGGTACCTCGACGATCAACGGCTGCTTCGCCATCCGACCGCCGCTGGAGGAGTTCGACGACTGGGCCGCCGCGGGCTGCAAGGGCTGGGGTGCCGCCGACGTGCTCCCCTACTTCAACCGGCTGGAGAACGACGTCGACTTCGGCGACGCCGACTACCACGGTGACGCCGGCCCTGTCCCCATCGTGCGGATGCCGCGCCAGTTCTGGGGCACCGTCGACCAGGCCGTGGCCCAGGCCGCGGTGGCCTCCGGCCTGGACTGGGTGCCGGACTATCACGAGCCGGGCCGGACCGGAGCGTCGGCGAGCGCCTACAACCTCGGCCTCGGCGTCCGGGTGACCAGCAACGACGGCTACCTGGAGCCCGCCCGGCAGCGCTCGAACCTCACCATCCAGGGTGGCGCCCTGGTCGACCAGGTCCTGGTCGACCACGGCCGCGCGGTCGGGGTCCGGGCGCTGATCGGTGACGAGGTCCATGACATCGGGGCCGACCACGTCGTCCTCTGCGGGGGCACCCTCCTCACCCCGGGCGTGCTGCTGCGCTCCGGGATCGGCCCGGCGGAGGATCTGGCGACGCTCGGCCGGGACGTGGTCGCCGATCTTCCGGTCGGCCGCAGGATCCAGGACCACGTCGGCTACGAGTTCGGCCTGGTGCTCGACCACGGCGTCGGCTCGCTCTCGGGTCAGCGCGGGAACGTCACCATCCGGCAGACCACCGGCCTCGGCGGCGCCGGCGACGTCATCATGACCACCGTCAACGTCCCGCAGACCGGAGCCCCCGTCGGCGGGCTGCTCTGCAAGGTCGCCGAGTGCTTCTCCCGCGGCCGGCTCACCGTGACCGACACCGACCCGCGGGCACTGCCGGACGTCGAGCTCGATCTGCTCGGCGACGAGCGGGACCTGGCCGCGTTGCGCGCCATGTTCCGCCAGGCGGTGCCGATGCTGACCGCCGCGATCGGCGAGACCCCGCTGCGGGCCGTGCTCGGCATGGACGGTGGCGAGCTGCCCGCCGTCGACGACGACGCCGCGGTCGACGCCTGGATCCGCGGACACGCACACGACACCGCGCACGTGAGCTGCAGCGCCCCGATGGGCGGCGCCGACGACGAGCACGCCGTCGTCGACACCGATCTGCGGGTGCGCGGTGTCGACGGGCTGAGCGTCGCGGACCTGTCGGTCGCCCCCACCATCCCGCGCGCCAACACGCACCTGAGCGCGGTGATGATCGGCGAGCGCGCGGCGGACCTGGTCACCGGTGCCCGACCGTCGGTGGAGGCCGGCGAGCCAGTGGACGCGGCGGATGCGGGAGGTGCTCGGACATGCTGAAGATCCTGTGGCGCTGGGTGTGCGGCGCCGTACCGGTGCTGCTCGCCGTCTCGGCGGTGACGTTCGTGCTCTCCGCGCTGGTTCCGGGCAACCCGGCCCGTACGATCCTGGGCGCCAGCGCCTCTCAGGCGCAGGTGGCCGCGCTGAACAAGCAGCTCGGTCTGGACGAGCCGCTTCCGGTCCGCTACTGGCACTGGCTCTCCGCCGCCCTGCACGGCCAGCTCGGCGAGTCGATCATCACCGGTCAGTCGGTCACCAGCGCCATTGCCGGTCGGATCGGCGTCACCGTCAGCCTCATCGTCGGCGCGGTCGCGGTCGCGGCGGTGCTCGGGATCGGTCTGGGCCTGATCAGCGCCGTCCGCGGCGGGTGGCTGGGCAAGGTCGTCGACGTGATCTCGCTGATCGGGATCGCGGTCCCCAACTTCTGGTTCGCCCTCGTGCTGGTCTCCACCTTCGCGGTGCGCCTGCAGATCTTCCCGGCCACCGGCTACGTCCCGCTCGGCCAGTCGCCGGCGCAGTGGCTCCAGTCGCTGGTCCTGCCGGTCCTCACCCTCGCCATCCCGGCCGCGGCCCCGGTGGCGAAACAGATCCGCGACGGCGTGCTGACCGAGCTCGGCCGGGAGTACGTGCGCGTGCTGCGGGCGCGGGGCGCGTCCCCGCGCGAGATCCTGCTCAAGCACGTCCTGCGCAACGCGGCCGCGCCGATCATCACGATGCTCGGCATCATCGCGGTGGTGCTGCTCGGCGGCACCGTCCTGGCCGAGACCGTGTTCGTGCTGCCGGGACTCGGCGGCCTGGCGGTGAGCTCGACCGCCAGCCACGACATCCCGATGATCCAGGGTCTCACCGTCGTCTTCACGATGGTGGTGATGGTGATCAACCTGGTGATCGAGTTCAGCTATTCGCTGGTCAACCCGAAGGTGCGGTCATGACCACGGCACCCGGCACCGGCGAGCTGCCGGCCGACATGTCGACCACCTCGCGGCGGGGCACGACCCGACGGACCGGCTTCGGAGCCCGGCTGATCCGCAAGCCGGTGGCGATGATCGCCCTCGTCTATCTCGCCCTGATCGTGATCGGGACGATCTTCGCCGGCGTGCTCGCCCCCTACGGCGCCGAGCATCAGGAGCTGAGCGCGGCACTGACCGGGCCGAGCGGCCAGCACTGGCTCGGTGCCGGCGAGCTCGGCAAGGACGTCTTCAGCCGGATCCTGTACGGCGGCCGGGTCACCCTGCTCGGCGTCCTCACCGCCACCGGCGTGTTCGCGGTGATCGGGGTGCCCGCCGGCATGGTCGCCGGCTACCGCCGCGGCCGGTTCGACCGGTTCGTGCTCAAGTCAGCCGACCTGCTCTTCGCCATCCCGGTGATGATCGTGCTGCTCGTCGTGCTGGCGATCTTCCCGGGCAACGAGACCGCGGCGATGGCGGCCATGGGCCTGCTGGCGGCTCCGGGACTCGCCCGGGTGGTCCGATCGGTGACCCTCGGCGTACGCGAGGAGCTGTACGTCCGCGCCGCGGTCAGCTCGGGTCTGAGCGACCGGGTGATCATCGTGCGGCATGTGCTGCCGAAGGTGACCGGGACCGCGCTGGTGCAGATCTCCACCTTCGCCGCCGGAGCGGTGCTGATGGAGACCGGGCTCGGCTTCCTCGGCGTCGGCACCACCACGGCCAGCTGGGGCAACCTGGTCGCCGAGGCGTCCCGCAACCTCGGGGTGCAGCCCTGGCTGTTGGTGCCCTCGGGCTTCATCATCATCACCTTCATCATCGCGCTGAACCTGGCCGCCGACGGCGTCCGAGACGCCCTGGCCGAGCGGTACCAGCAGGCGCCGGCGTCCTCGACCCGGCCGCGGCGACGGACGCTCACGACCACCGTGGGACAGCAGGCCCGGGTCGCGGTGGCCGGTGACTCTGCCATCACCGAGCCTGCCGCCGGTCCCCCGCCCACCGACGTCCTGTTGGCGGTGCGCGACCTGACGGTGACGGTCCCGATCGACGACACGCCGACCGACCTGATCCGGGGCGTCAGCTTCGACGTCAGGCCCGGCGAGGCCGTCGGCCTGGTCGGCGAGAGCGGCTGCGGCAAGACCGTCACCGCCGCCTCCATCCTCGGTCTGCTTCCGGTCGGCGGCAGGATCAGCACCGGCCAGGTCTGGTTCGACGGCACCGACCTGACCACCGTCTCCTCCTCGGCCCTGCGCGCGGTGCGACGCTCCCGGATCGGTTGGATCTCGCAGGATCCGATCGCCAGCCTGGACCCCAGCTTCACCGCCGGCTCGCAGGTCGCCGAGGCGGTACGCCGCGCGACCGGCTGCGGCCGCGCGACCGCCCGGCAGCGGGCGCTCGAGCTCTTCGAACGGGTCAGGCTGCCGCAGCCGGATCGCGTGGCGAAGAGCTACCCGCACCAGCTCTCCGGCGGGATGGCGCAACGGATCGGGATCGCGGCCGCGCTGGCCGGCGGTCCGGAGCTGGTGATCGCCGACGAGCCCACCACCGCACTCGACGTCACGGTGCAGGCCGAGATCCTGGAGCTGCTGCGCGACCTGCAGCACAGCGGCACGGCGGTCGTCCTCATCACCCACGACTGGGGCGTGCTCGCCGACCTGTGCGAACGGGCGGTGGTGATGTACGCGGGCGAGACCGTGGAACGCGCCGACGTGCGAGCGATGGTCCGCGGCCCGCTCCACCCCTACACGGCCGGCCTGCTCAGGTCCGATCCGCACCGCGGCGTACGCGGCCAACCGCTGCCGGCGCTGCCCGGCAGCGTGCCGCAGCCGACCGAGTGGCCCGTCGGCTGCCACTTCCAGAACCGCTGCCCACTGGTGATCGACGCCTGTCGCGCCGCGCCGATCCCCCTCGTCGAGCCGACCGCGGGCCGGACGGCCCGATGCGTGCGGACCGGCGAACGATTCGACGGGAGATCGGCATGACCGAGACTCACCAGGTGACCGGACAGCGCGACGACCTGCTCGCGGTCACCGACCTGCGGGTCGACTACCAGGGCCGGCGCCGGCGGGTCTTCACCGCGGTCGACCAGGTGAGCTTCTCCGTCGCCCGGGGTACGACGCTGGGGCTGGTCGGCGAGTCGGGCTCGGGGAAGACGACCATCGGCTCGGTCCTCCTGGGGCTGACCCCGGCCACCGGCGGCCGGGTCGTCTTCGACGGCCAGGACATCACCCGCACCTCCCGAGCGGAGCGCAAGCTGCTCTCCCGACGGCTGCAGGTGGTCTTCCAGGACCCCTACGGCTCGATGAACCCCGCCTGCACGATCCGGGACACCCTGACCGAGGCATTGCGCTACAACCTGCGGCTGGACCGCGCCGAGATCGACGAGCGGGTCGAGCACGCGCTGACCGACGTGGGCCTGCCCAGCAGTGCCGCCGACCGGTACCCGGCCCAGTTCTCGGGTGGTCAGCGGCAGCGGATCGCCATCGCCCGCGCCCTGGTCATGGACCCCGAGTTCATCGTCTGCGACGAGCCCACCAGTGCCCTCGACCTCTCCGTCCAGGCCCAGGTCCTCAACCTCCTGGTCGAGCTGCAGCGGCGCCGCGGGCTGAGCTATCTGTTCATCTCCCACGATCTCGGCGTGGTGCGCTACCTCAGCGACGAGATCCTCGTCCTGCGCGCCGGCCAGGTCGTCGAGCACGGCCCCGCCACCCAGATCTGCGACGCGCCGAGCGCGCCGTACACCCGGGCGCTGCTCGCCGCAGCGCCGGTGCCCGACCCCGACGACCAGGCACGACGTCGCCAGGAGTGGCACGACATCACACGACTCGAAGGAGCCCGACCATGAGTGAGCCGACCGCGCTGAAGCCCGGCGAGCCCGTCATCCCCGCCGCACACCCCGACGACGCCGGCGTCGCGCCGGTCATCGTGCGCGCCGCCGAGATCGAGCGGGTGGTGGCCGACGGGCGTGCCGCCGAGCTCCGCGGCGAGACCTGGACGCCGCGGCCACCGTTCATCACCGAGATGCTCCGCATCGGCCATTTCGAGCTGATGCTGGAGTCCCGCGCGAAGCCGGCCGACGGCTACAACCTGCACGAGGACCAGTACGAGATCTACGTCGTCGTCGACGGCGAGGGAACGATGCTGCTGGGCGGCTCGCTGGTCGACCCCGAGCGGCACGGGCCGAACCTGAGCGCCCGCGACTGCGTGGACGCCACGCCGTACCGGATCGCCAAGGGCGACGTGCTGATCATCTCGCCGAACACCGTGCACGGGGTCAGCGAGACGAACGGCGAGCTGGCGGTGATGTCGATGCACCTGCCGCTGCCGGTGACACCGCCCTCGCACTGAACCGGTCCCGGCCGGTCCTGGCCCCCTCCACTCCCGCGCGTCTCACTCCGCTGCCCTCGCCCGGGACGGCTCGGCGGTGTGCTGTGCCGTCCAGGACGCGTGCAGCCGGGCATAGACGGAGCCGACCTCGGCGACCAGTCGGGAGTGCGGCCCACGCTGGACGATCCGGCCGGCGTCGACGACCACCACCTCGTCGGCGACCTCCGCCGTGGAGAGCCGGTGCGCGATGGTGACCGAGGTACGGCCGGCCTGCAGCCGCTCCAACGCCCGACCGATCCGGACCTCCAGCTCGGGGTCGACCGCCGAGGTGGCCTCGTCCAGGACGAGCAGGTCCGGATCGGCGAGCTGAGCGCGCAGCAGCGCCACCAACTGACGCTCGCCGGCGCTCAGCGACTCACCGCGCTGGCCCACCCGGGTCCGCACACCCGCGGGCAGTCGGTCGAGCCAGTCGGCCAGGCCCAGGGTCGCCGCCGCCCGCTCGATCTCCGCCTCGGTGGCCTCGAGCCGGCCGTAGCGCACGTTGGCCGCCACGGTGTCGTCGAACAGGAAGCCCTCCTGCGGCACCAGCACCACACCGCGCCGGAGCGAGTCGAAGCCGATCCGGCGCAGATCGACGCCGTCCAACAGGATCCGGCCGCACGTCGGATCCATCAGCCGGGTGAGCAGCTTGGCCAGGGTCGACTTCCCCGAACCGGTCTCGCCCACCACCGCGACCCGCGTGCCGGCCGCCAGCTCGAGGCTGACGTCGTGCAGCACCGGGGCCGCGCCCGGATAGGCGAAGCCGACCCGGTCGAAGGTGACCGCGATCGGGCCGCGTGGCAGCGCCACCGCCCTGTCCTGCCTGTCCTGCCTGTCCTGGCCGGTCTCACCGATCTGGCCGATCTCGCCGATCTCACCGGTGGCCGCGTCGGGTGGGCTCAGATCGGCCGGCGTGTCGAGGATGCCGATCACCCGGCGCCACGACGCGATCGCGTTCTGGGCGTCGGTGAGGATCTGCGACCCGGTCTGCACCGGACCGACGAACAGCGTGACCAGGAAGGCGAAGGCGAGCACCTTGCCGGCGCTCAGATCGCCGGCCAGGCCGAGCAGGACGCCGACGACGATCACCCCGGCGTTGGCGAGCCCGCCGGAGAGGCCCCCGAGGCTGAAGAACGAGGCGGTGAAGCCCTGCGCGCGGGTCTGCGCGAGCTGGGTCGCCTCGACCTCACGGTCGATGCGCTGCTGGGTACGGTCGGCGATCGCGTGCGCCTTGACCACGGCCGCTCCGACGACGGGCTCCGCGATCGCGGAGAGCATCGCGCCGACCTGGCGGCGGGCATGGGTGTAGGCGCTGGCCAGCTTGCGCTGGAAGAACCGCAGGCTGGCGAAGAGCGGACCGAAGCAGGCCCAGACCACCAGCGCGAGCTGCCAGGAGTAGACCACCATCACGACGGTGGCGATGAGCATCTGGCCGATGCTGACCACGAAGAGCAGGCCGCCGTACACGATGAACTGGCTGATCTGATCGACGTCGCTGGTCACCCGGGAGACCAGCGCACCGCGGTGCTCACTGGCCTGGGTCAGCATCGGCAGCTCGTGGACATGGCGGAACGCCTTGGTGCGCAGTGTCGCCAGCCCACGCTCGGAGGCGGTGAACAGGCGTCGGGTCATCAGGTACGACGCGATCCCGGTGATCGCGATCGCGGCCGCCGCACAGACGCCGGCCAGCACCACGAAGCTGACGTCGGCACCGTGGTCGCCGTGCAGCCCATGGTCGAGGGTCTGCTGCACCGCCACCGGTACGACGACCTGGCCGATGCTCGCCAGCACGGCCAGCGCCAGCGTCACGCCGATGCCCTCGGCGAGCTCCGGGGAGTACCGCAGCCCACGGCGGATGGTCGCCATCGCGCCGAGCGACTCCCCCGAGTCGACGCCGGTCGTCGCGGGGCCCGTCGAGGACGGCGTGGTCGAGGTGGGGCTCGTCACCGGGTCTCCACCTCCTCGGGCTGGTAGGCGTTGACCAGCCGGGCGTAGCCCGGATCGCGGGCCAGGAGGTCGTCATGGGTGCCGTGGTCGACCACCTCGCCGCCCTCGAGATGGACCACCTCGTCGGCGAGCGCGATGGTCGCCCGGCGGTAGGCGACCACGACCAGGGTGGCCCGCCCCGCGTCGGCGTCGCGGAGCGAGGCCAGGATGCGCTGCTCGACCTCCGGGTCGACCGCAGACGTCGCGTCGTCCAGGATCAGCAGCCGCGGGCGGCGTACCAGTGCCCGGGCGAGGGCGATCCGCTGTCGCTGGCCGCCGGACAGGCTGGCGCCGCGCTCCCCCAGGCGCGCCTCCAGACCGTCGGGCAGAGCGGCGACGAAGCCGTCCGCCTGGGCGATCCGCAGCGCCTCCCACACCGCCTCGTCGTCGACGGCCCGGTCGAGGACGACGTTGCCCCGGACGGTGTCGTCGAAGATGAACGCGGTCTGCGGGACGAGCGCCACCGCCTCGGCGAGCGCACCCGGCGAGAGGTCGCGCAGATCGATGCCGTCGAGCCGGATCCGGCCACGCACCGGATCCATCAGCCGGGTGAGCAACATCGTCAGGGTGCTCTTGCCGGAGGCGGTCGGGCCGACGATCGCCACGGTGCGGCCCGGTTCGACCACCAGGTCCACCCGGTCGAGCAGGCCGTGGTCGTCGGGGCCGTCGGCATCGGGGCCGACGTCCGGGCTGGTCTCCGGGCTGGTCTCCGGGCTGGCCTCCTGGCGGGTGTCGGCATAGGAATAGCCGACCGCCTCCAGCTCGAGCCGAGCACCGTCGCCGCTCGTCCGCCGATCGCCGTACCCCATCGCGCCGTACTCCATCGCGCCGGGACTGTCGAGCACCGACCGCACCCGGCGGTAGCCGACCACGCTGCGCGGGAACTCGCCCAGCAGCCAGCCCAGCGACCTGATCGGGAAGGCCACGATGGTGAGCAGGTAGGCGACCTGGACGACGTCGCCGGCCACGGCGGCCCCGGCCAGGACCCGGGCCACGCCCACCGCCAGCACGACGAGCACGCCGAGCTCGGGCAGCGCCGCCAGGCTCGGGTCGAAGGCGGCTCGCAACCGGCCGGCACGGATGTTGACGTCGCGCAGCTCGCGCGCCTTGGCGCCGAACCTGCCCGTCTCCTCGTCCTCGCGACCCAGCGTCTTGACCACCAGGGCGCCGTCGAAGGACTCGTGCGCGATCCCGCTCAGCTCGGCGCGCAGCTGCTGGGCACGGGTCATCAGCGGAGAGCTGAGTCGCTGATAGATCAGGTTCGTGGCGATGACCGCGGGGAAGACCAACAGCCCGATCATTGCGAGCACGATGTCGGCCAGGAACATCTGCACCACCGCGATCACCATCATCGCGATGGTGCCGACCGCCATCGGCAGCGGCGCGATCGGTGCCCACGCGGCCTCGACGTCGGAGTTGGCGATCGAGAGCAGCTGGCCGGTCGGATGCCGGTGGTGCCAGGAGAGCGGCAGCCGAAGATAGCTGCGCGTGACCGCGCGTCGGTAGTGCGCCTGCATCCGGTACTGCATGATGCCCGCGCCGAGTCGCCGGGCGACCACGCCGACGGCCCGCAGGATCGCCACCGCGACGAAGAGCGCCACCACCGCCACCAGCCAGCCCGCCCCGATCTCACCGTCGCGGAACGCCGGCAGGATGACGTGGTCGGTCGACCAGCCGAGCACCCATGCGTCGGCGACGGTGAGCGCGCCGAAGAGCGCACTGCCCAGGGTCGAGAGGGTGAAGACCCACGGCTCTCGGCGGATCGCCACGCCGAGCACTCGGAATCCGTCTGCTGTGGTGGCGCGTGGTGTGGTCGCGCCCGGTGGGCTCGGTGGCTGGTTCGTCATCGCAGTCACCCACAACAGCGAGAGGTGCCCCACAGATTCCGCGCCGGTCTCGCACGGTCTCGATACGCCCTGGCTCGTTCCTCACGACGGGCTACTCGACCGACGGCGGGCACCGATCGCGAGGGCACCGATCGGCCGGCTCGACGGTCCGCGACCTGAGGGCGCGGCGGCACACCGGGTCGCGGCCGCAGATGATGTCCTATCGGTGTGGATGGCATGGACCCAGCCGACAGGACGCGGCGGGCGCGCTCGTTCGAACGTGCCGCCGATGACTACGAGCGTTGGCGGCCGGAGTTCCCGAGCCGGCTCTTCGACGACATTCGCCACGCGGCGGGCGCACGCCTCGACGGTCGCGTGCTCGACGTGGGCGCCGGCACCGGACGCGCGACGTTGCCGCTCGTACGACGGGGAGCCAGGGTCGAGGTCGTCGAGCCATCCCGGGAGATGCTGGAGGTCCTCGGCGATCGGGTGACGCTCAACGGGACGACGCTCCTGGTGGAGGTGGCCGCCGCCCGGTGACGGTGCGGCGAAAGCTACTCCGCGGTGACGAAGTCGATCAGCTCCTCGACCCGGCCCAGCAGCGCCGGATCCAGGTCGCTCCAGGAGCTCACCGTCGAGAGCAGCCGCTTCCAGGCACGCGCGATGTCGGCCTGGTCGCGGTGCGGCCAGCCCAGGTGCTGGCAGATGCCCTTCTTCCACTCGATGCTGCGCGGGATCTGCGGCCACTCCGCCAACCCCACCCGGTCCGGCTTGATCGCCTGCCAGATGTCGATGAACGGGTGCCCCACGATCAAGACGTGCTGCCCGACCGCCGAGCGCCGGATGGACTCCGCGATCCGGGCCTCCTTGGAGCCCGTGACCAGGTGGTCGACGAGTACGCCGACCTTGCGCTGCGGACCGGGCTCGAAGTCGCGCAGGTGGTCGGCGAGGTCGTCCACGCCGCCGAGGTACTCCACCACGACGCCCTCGATCCGTAGGTCGTCGCCCCAGACCTTCTCCACCAGCTCGGCGTCGTGCCGGCCCTCGACGAAGATCCGGGAGGCGCGTGCGACCCGGGCTCGCGCATCGGCCACCGCGACCGATCCCGAGGCCGTCCTGCTCGGCTTGGGCGCCGTGACCGCGACCACCGGCGGCGTCAGGATGACCGGTCGGCCCTCCAGCAGGAAGCCCGGCCCGAGCGGGAAGGTACGGCGCTTGCGGCGCCGGTCCTCGAGGGTGACGGTGTACAGGTCGCGATCGACCTTGACGATCTCGCCGACGAAGTCGGTCTCGACCTCCTCGACGACCGCACCGTACTCGGCGGGCGTCTCGACCGCCCGGCCACGCTTCGGCTTGCGCCAGTCACCGGCGAGGACGTCGTTGCCATATCGATCAGCCACCCGGACACGGTAGCCCGGGCCCGGGCGTCAGGTCGGCACGCCGGGCACCGGCGTCGTGGTCGTCACGCCGTGTCGTCCTCGGGCATCAGCAGCCACAAGACGATATAGGCGATGAACTGCGGCCCGGGCAGCAGGCAGGAGACGACCGCGATGATCCGGACGACGTTCGGGTCCAGGCCGAACCGGCGGGCGAGGCCGGCGCAGACCCCGGCGATCCAGCGCCCCTGGCGGGGGCGGGAGAGAGTGGTTGCTGTCATGGCTCCAGCATGCGTCGCCGTGGTGCGCCGAGCCATCGGGGACGCCCCGGGTCCTCCCCTGACCTGCCGTCCCGGTCACCGGTCAGGGCAACCGGTCAGGGCAGCAGGTCACGCACCACGCCGTCGGCGAGCAGCCGGCCGGCGTCGGTGAGCACCAGCCGGTCCGCGGTACGGGTGACCAGGCCGCGTTCGACCTGCACCGGCAGCTCGGCGCGACCGGCCTCGTCGAGCGCGTCCACCGGCAGGCCGTCGGCCAGTCGCAGCTCCAGCAGCACCCGCTCCACCCGCCGGTCCTCGGCGCCCAGCACCTCCCGCGCCTGGGCGGGGCTGAGGCCGGCCTCGACCCGCTCGGCGTACGCGGCCGGATGCTTGCGGTTCCACCACCGCACGCCGCCGACATGGCTGTGCGCCCCGGGTCCGATCCCCCACCAGTCACCGCCGCGCCAGTAGAGCAGGTTGTGCCGGCAGCGCTGTGCCCGGCCGCTCGCCCAGTTGGACACCTCGTACCACTCCAGTCCGGCCGCCCGGAGCAGCTCGTCGGTCAGCAGGTACTTGTCGGCCAGGTCGTCCTCGTCGGGCATCGGCAGCTCGCCGCGGCGGACCCGGCGGGCCAGCGCGGTGCCGTCCTCGACGATCAGCGAGTACGCCGAGACGTGGTCGGGCTCGCAGTCGAGCGCGGCCCGCACCGAGGTCCGCCAGTCGGCCAGGCTCTCCCCCGGCGTGCCGTAGATCAGATCGAGCGAGACCTGCTCGAACCCGGCGGCGCGGGCCCACTCGACCACCCGCGGCACCCGGTCGGGGTCATGGGTGCGGTCGAGGGTCGCCAGCACGTGCGGGACCGCCGACTGCATGCCGAAGGAGATCCTGGTGAGGCCGCCCTCGCGCAGCGCGGCCAGCTCGGCCGGGCCGACGCTGTCCGGGTTCGCCTCGGTGGTCACCTCCGCGTCGTGGGCGAGCCCGAACTCGGCTCCGATCGCACCGAGCATCGCGGTCAGGTCGGCCGGCGGCAGCAGGGTCGGCGTACCACCGCCGAAGAAGACCGTCTCTACCGGCAGGTCGCGCTCACCGAGCACCCGGCGGGCGAGCCTGATCTCGGCGATCGCCTGGTCGGCGTACGCCGCCCTGGTGACCGCACCCCCGGACGAGGTGAGGCCCAGGTCGGTCGCGGTGTAGGTGTTGAAGTCGCAGTAGCCGCAGCGCACCGTGCAGAACGGCACGTGCACGTAGCAGCCGAAGCCGTGGGAGCCCACCGCCTCGAGCGCCCCCGCCGGCAGGCCGCCGTCGTCGGGCACGGGGTCGCCGGGCGGCAGGGTGGAGGGCACGCCCCATTGTCGCGCGAGGTTCGCGCGGACCGACGCGAAGGCCCGCACGCGCGAGATCGGCCCTGGACCAGGGCTCGGGCGCGCAGCAGCTCCCCGAGGACGATCGGCTCGACGGCGCGGCCACCGGTCGAACTACCTGAAGTCCCGGGAGCGATGCCGCGCCGCGAGCGCCCGGGCCGCCTCGGGATGGAGCTCGTCGAGCGTCGAGAGCCGGTCGGCCACCAGGTTGGTGACGCCGTCGTTGCGCTCCAGCATGCCGCGGATCAGCATCGCGCTGGCCGAGACCGCCACCTTGCGGTGGCGATGCCACAGCCCGGCGGTGCAGATGACGTTGAGCATCCCGGTCTCGTCCTCGAGGTTGAGGAAGGTCACCCCGCCCGCCGTACCCGGCCGCTGCCGGTGGGTGATGAGTCCCGCCACCGTCAGCCGTCGGCCGGCCTCCACCCGGGCCAGCTCCGCCACCGTCGGGATCCCGGCCGCGCTCAGCCGCGCGCGCAGATGTGCGAACGGATGCGAGCCGGTGGTCACCCCGGTCGCCCACAGGTCGGCGAGGGTGGTCTCCACCTCGTTCATCTCCGGCAGCAGCGGCACCTCGCCGCTGAGTCGCAGCCCGGGCAGCTGCTCCTCGGTCTCGGTCCACCCGGACTGCCACAGCGCCTGCCGACGGGTCAGCCCGAAGGCCTCGTCGAGTGCGCCGGCGGTGGCCAACGCCTCCAGCTGCGCCCGGTCCAGCCCGGCCCGGCGGGAGAGGTCGAGCGGGTCGGTGAAGCTCCGCTCGGCCCGCGCCGCCACGATCCGGGCCGCCACCTCCTGGCCGATCCCGCGCACCGAGCCCAGGCCGAGCCGGACGGCGAGGCCGGCGTCGCGACGGTGCTCGGGCGTCGGATCGGGTGTGCCGGGCACCCAGTCGGTGGGACCTCCCAGATGATCGCCCAGGCACTCCTCCCGCCCCGCGGACGAGTCGGGGCCGGCCGGGCCGGCCGGGCCGGCCAGGGGCTCGAGATCCGCGGCCTCGGCCGAGCGCAGCAGGTCCGGCCGTCGTACCCGTACGCCGTGCCGGCGGGCGTCCTGGGTCAGCGACTGCGCCGAGTAGAAGCCCATCGGCTGTGCTCGCAGCAGCCCGGCCAGGAAGGCGCCGGGGTAGTGCAGCTTGAGCCAGGAGGAGGCGTAGACCAGCTTGGCGAAGCTGAGCGCGTGCGACTCCGCGAAGCCGAAGCTCGCGAACGAGACGATCTGGGTGTAGATCGCCCCGGCCTGCTGTTCGCTCAGCCCCTTCTCCCGCATCCCGTCGAGGAGCTGTCTGCGCAGTGACTCGATGCGTTCCACACCCCGCTTGGAGCCCATCGCCCGGCGCAGCAGGTCGGCGTCGTCGACGCTGAAGTCGCCGAGCACCCGGCCCATCTCCATCAGCTGCTCCTGGAAGAGCGGCACTCCCCTGGTCCGCCGCAGCACCGGCTCCAGCAGCTGGTGGGCGTAGCTCTCCGGCTCGCGGCCGGTGGCCCGGCGTACGTAGGGATGCACCGCGCCGCCCTGGATCGGGCCGGGCCTGATCAACGCGATCTCGATCGCCAGATCGTAGAAGCAACGCGGCAGCAGCCGGGGAAGGGTCCCGATCTGGGCCCTGCTCTCCACCTGGAAGACGCCGATCGAGTCGGCGCGACAGAGCATGTCGTAGACCGCCGGCTCCTCCTTCGGGATGCTGGCCAGCTCCCAGGACTCACCGCACCGCTGCGCGACGATCCGCATGATGTGGTCGAGTGCGGCGAGCATCCCCAACCCGAGCAGGTCGAACTTGACCAGCCCCATGAACTCCGCGGCGTCCTTGTCCCACTGGATCACGGTGCGGCCCGGCATCCGAGCGCGCTCGATCGGGCAGACCTCGCCCAACGGCTCCTCGGTGAGGATCATCCCGCCGGAGTGGATGCCGAGATGGCGCGGGGCGCCGTGGAACTCCCGGGCGAGCGCCAGCACCGGCTCGGGGATGGCCAGGTCGTCCTGCCCATCGGACCCTCTGCCACCGGACCCTCTGCCCTCGGACCGGTGGCCGGCCCGATCCTCGGCTCCGTCCTCGTCGACCCCGCCGTCCTCCACCTGGGACCAGCTGTGCACCCGCTTGGACCAGGCGTCCTGCTGCCCCGGCGAGTGTCCGAGTGCCTTGGCCGCGTCCCGCACCGCCATCTTCGGCCGGTAGCTGATGACGTTGGCGACCTGGGCGGCGTTGTGCCGACCGTAGGTGTCGTAGACCCAGCCGATCACCTCCTCCCGGCGATCGGAGTCGAAGTCGACGTCGATGTCGGGCGGCTCCTCGCGGTTGTCGGAGATGAACCGGGCGAACGGCAGCTCGTAGTAGACCGGATCGACGGCGGTGATCCCGAGCGCGTAACAGACCGCACTGGCGGCGGCGCTCCCCCGGCCCTGACACAGGATCCGCCGGTCCCGGGCATAGGCGACGATGTCGTGCACGATCACGAAGTAGCCGCAGAAGTCGAGCTTCTCGATGGTCGCCAGCTCCTCCTCGATCCGCTCCCGGGCGGCCGCGACGAACGTGGGGTCGCCCGGGTTCGCGTCGACATAGCGGAGCGCGAAGCCACGCTCGGTCAGCTCCCGCAGCCAGCTGACCGCGGTGTGCCCGGCCGGGATGCCCCGCTTGGGCAGATGCGGCGAGGCCTTGCGCAGGTCGAAGGCACACCCGGCCGCCAGCTCGACCGAGCGGGCCACCGCACCCGGGTAGCGCCGGAAGAGACGCTCCATCTCGGCACCGCTGCGCAGATGCGCCGAGGGCGCCGCCGGCAGCCAGCCGGCGATCTCGCCCAGTGAGCGTCGGGCCCGCACCGCGGCCATCGCATCGGCGAGCCGGTGTCGCTCGGGAGTCGCGTAGTGGACGTTGCCGGTCGCCACCGTCGGCAGCCGATGCTCGGCAGCGATACCGGCCACCAGGTCGTTGTCGGCGCTGTCGGTCGGATGACGGTGGTCGGTCAGCTCGACGGCGAGGTTCGCCGCGCCGAACATCTCCACCAGCTCCCCGATCGCCCGTGCCCCCGCGCGGGGTCCGCCGGCAGCCAGCGCCTGCCGCAGGTGTCCCTTGCGGCAGCCGGTCAGGATCAGCCAGTCGTCGCTGTGCCGGGCGTGCGCGGCGAGCTCGTCGAGGTCGTAGCGCGGACGGCCCTTCTCGTCGCCACGCAGCTGCGCCTCGGTGATCGCGGCGGCCAGGCTGCGATAGCCGGGGACGCCACGGGCCAGCACCAGCAGATGGGTGCCCTCGGGGTCGGCGACGCCCTGCTGTGGTGCCGACAGCCCGAGCGACAGCTCGGCGCCGTAGATGGTGCGCAGCTCCGGATGCGACGCGGCGGCCTCGGCGAACGCCGGCGCGCCGTAGAAGCCGTCATGGTCGGTGAGCGCCAGTCCCTCCAGCCGCAGCGCGACCGCCTGCTCGACCAGCGCCGCCGGGCTGCTGGCCCCGTCCAGGAAGCTGAAGTCGGAGTGGGCGTGCAGCTCGGCGTACGGCACCGGCGGCTCGGTCGGTCCGATCGGCTCAGCGGACCCGGTCGGCTCCGTCGGCTCGGCGGGCGGTACGGCGGCGGGCCGCCTCTTGCGCCGCGAGATCGGCGCGTCGCCGTACGGATCACTCGGCAGCGGCCGGCCGGAGAGCCTCCGCTCCATCTCCTTCCACCCGATGTTCGGGTTGTCCCATCCCATCGCCTCACCCCCTCAGTCGTAGGCCGCCTCGGTGGCCCACGCTGGGCCACCTGGACCGTCGCAGTCGTAGCGAAGCAACCAGGCGCGACCGTCCACCCCGACCAGCTGGAAGCGTGCGATCCGCCGTCCCCCGCCCGGCTCCCACCACTGCTCGGTGACCGGCCAGGGACCTGCCCAGGCGGCGACCGGCTGCCACCGCTCGCCCGGCGCGGTCCGGAACCGGGAGGGCTCGCCGCTCACGCCTCCCCGGACGCGTACGACGACCGGGCGGCCGGAGGCGTCGGCCACCTCGGCCGGCCACGGCTCGGCCAGCACCCGGGCCGGTGCCGGCGGCGGGATGCTGCCCGGCCAGGGCAGGGCCGGGTCCCGCAGCCCGCCCTCACCCGGTCCACCCGGCCGGAGCGCACCCCAGGAGCGGACGGCCTGCCGGTCACCGGGGGACCGACCGCCCTGGAGCATCGGCGCCACCACCGCGTCCGGCCCGAGCATCCCCTGCACCCGGGCGACGCCGCGCTCCACCCGGGCGTCGGTACCACCCCACAGGCCATCGGCGTGCACCGACTCGGGAACGACCTCGCCGGGCACGAACCGCACCCGGGTGATGGCGGAGGCGATCTCGCCGGCACGCCGCCGCCCGCCCGGCCGCCCATCTGTCTGCCCGCCGATCTGCCAGTGCAGCCGATCGATCAGGTCGGTGGAGGTGAACCAGCGCGGGTGCAGCCAGCGTCGGATCGAGGCCGCCGCGGAGCCGGCTCCGCCACCCCGCTCGGTCTCCACCTCGATGATCACCTCGGTCGCCACCAACCGGCGCCGGTCGAGGCCGGCGATGAACAGCTCCGCCGTCCGCCGTGAGCTGAAGCAGACCGTCTCCGCCGAGGTCAGCGGCGGCTCGAAGCCGATCTCGCAGGCCAGCTCCGGAGGCGGCGTACGGCCGGTCAGCGGACGGCGGCCGGCGCCGGCGATCACCTCCCGTACCCAGGCCGCCTGGGCACCGAAGCGGGCCCTGATGTCGGTCGGCGGGAGGTCGGCGAGATCGCCCAGCCGGGGCAGCCCGAGCCGGCGCAGCAGACCGACCGTCTCCTCCTCGGCGATCACCTCGACCGGCAGTCCGCGCAGGAAGTCGGCCGACTCCCCGGCCGGGACGATGCGACTGTCCTGCACCCTCGCCTGGCGCGCGGCCTGCTCGGCGGTGAAGAGCTCGTCGGCGACGCCGATCCGCACATCCCAGACACCGACCTCGACCACGCACTCGGCGAGCACCGCCGCGGCCTCGGCCTCGCCGCCGTAGTACCGCGCGGGGGAACGCAGGGCGACCAGCCCGGGCCGCAGCGGCCTCACCCCGGGCCGGATCTGTTCGAGCGCCGTCAGCACCTCCTCGAAGGCGCGGGCCTCGCCCGCCTCGTCGGCCCGGAGGACCACCAGCTCCGGGCAGCGCGACTGGGCGTCGCGGCGGCGCATCCGGCGGCGGATCCCGAACGAGCGGGCCGCCTCGTTGCAGGCGTGGACCAGGTTCGTCCCGCCGGCGCCACCGAAGACCGCCGCCGGCAGGTGCCGGGGCAGGCCGGCCGCGGCGAGCGCCGCGGCGACCGACCAGTCGGCGCACCACACCACCATGATCCGCATCAGCCGACCTCCCGGAGCCCCGGACCGACGGCGCCGGACGCCTCGGACTCGGCGCGCATGATCCGGCCCTCGACCGACGGGAACCACAGCGTCGTACGCCGGGCGGGTGCGGTGCCGCGGCGCACCTCGACCTCCACCCGGCGCGCCCGCAGATGCCCCTCGCCCTGTCCCGGACCGACCCACCGGGGATCGCCCAGCGTGACCCGGGCCTCCGCCCGGGGCCAGTCCCGGCCGAGGCAGACCAGGGCCGCGTCCCGGGCGCGCAACCTCGCCGCCAGCCGCTCGGCGAGCCCGACCGGGACCCTCCCCGGCGGACGCAGCACCACCAGCGTGGCCACGTCGATGAGCGCCGCCGTCGCCTCCACCCAGCACTCCCCCGGCTGCGGCACCAGGATGGTGCGCTCCAGGTTGACCCCGGTCTCGGCGGCCGCCAGCACGCCGAGGTCCGGCTCGCCGATCACCGCGCACCACTCGCCCGCCGCCGACGGTCCGGCGAGCAGCAACAGGGCCAGCCCGACGTCGCCGACGGCGTACGCACTCCCCGTCCGCAGCCGCAGCAGGTCCGCCAGCACCGGGTGGGTGGTCAGCTCACGCCCGGTGCTGGCCCGCTCCAGCCGGCGCATCCGGGCGCGGAGCTGCTCGATCTCCGCCTCGCGCCGGTGCGGCCGGATCGCCTCCGCAACTGTGCCCACACCTAAGGATCGAACATATGTTCGAGGAGGTCAACCTCGGCCCTCCGCGGGCGACAGCTCGGCCGCCAGGTAGCCGAGCCGCGGATAGGCGTCGGTGGGGTGAGCGCTGAGCGTGACGCCGGTGGACGAGACCGCCGCCTTCCAGTAGGTCTCGCCCGCCACCACCAGGAACTCCGCGCTCGACGCTCCATCGCAGGACACCGGCGCGGTCAGCAGCTCCGGCTCGCCGAAGGCCCGGGCGACCGCCGCCTCGGGGGTCGCCAGCAGTGCCGCCCGCGCCGCCGCGACCAG
>NZ_JASGET010000018.1:0-50444 GCF_047606145.1 Nocardioides sp.
AAGCCGGCCTCCTCGAAGACGTGCCAGGCGTGGGTGAGCTCGGAGAGCCACAGACCGGTCCGATGATCGGGATCGTCGTAGTGGCCGACGTTCGTGACGACGTTCAAGATGCGCTTCGTCATGGCTGTTCCTTCGGGAGAGATGCCCTCTGGCTCTGGGGATCCCCAGAGCCAGAGGGCATGTTCGGTGCGAGCGTTACTGAAGGGCGGTCTTGAGGGCGTCGACGGCGAGGTGGCGGGCGACGTTGGCGGCCTTGGTGTCGCGCAGGCTGTCCAGGAGCAGGAAGTCGTGGACCATGCCGGCGACCCGGACCGAGGTGACGTCGACGCCGGCCTCGCGGAGCTTGTTGGCGTACTTCTCGCCCTCGTCGCGGAGCACGTCAGCCTCGTCGGTGATGACGAGCGTGGTCGGTAGTCCCTTGAGGTCGTCGAGCGAGGCCTGCAGCGGGGAGGCGTACTTCTCGGCGCGCTGAGCGGGGTCGGTGGTGTAGGCGTCCCAGAACCACT
Source organism: Nocardioides sp. (assembly GCF_047606145.1). Classification (GTDB taxonomy): domain Bacteria; phylum Actinomycetota; class Actinomycetes; order Propionibacteriales; family Nocardioidaceae; genus Nocardioides. The sequence goes on from NZ_JASGET010000018.1 coordinate 507, forward strand.
TCATCCCGTCGCGGGTGAGGTAGTAGCCCTCGGCGAACTGCAGGTAGGAGGGAGTGTCGAAGTCGGCATTGGTGACGGGGTAGAGGAGCACCTGGGCCTTGAGGTCGATGCCCCCGCGGTCCTTGTTCATCAGTGCGAAGACGGTGGCCATGCAGCCGCCGACCGATTCGCCGGTGACGGCGATGCGCGTAGTGTCCAGGCCGTGTTCGGCGCCGTGGGCGAGGACCCACTGGCCGACGGCGTAGTTCTGTTCGACCTGGGTAGGGTAGCCCTTCTCCGGGGCCCGGTCGTAGACCGGGAAGACGCCGGCCGCGCCGGCGCCGACGGTCAGCTCCCGGAAGAGCCGGTCGTGGGTCTTGTCGTCGCCGAACACCCATCCGGCGCCGTGGATGTAGAAGACGACGGGCAGCGGGCCGGTGGCGCCCTTCGGCTTGATGAGGCGGGTGCGGACCGTTCCCCACTGGCCGGCGTCGACGTCGACCCATTCCTCGTCGACCTGCGGCCGGTCGACGCCCTCGCCGCTTTGCAGGTCGGAGAGGATCTTGCGGCCTTCCTCGGGTGGGACCTCGTAGATGCGCGGGTGCGGATCGGTCGCGTCGGCCAGTTCCTTCGCGGCAGGCTCGAGGTAAGGGGTGATGGGTGCTGGCAGGTCAGTCATGATGGTCTCCATCTCTGCGCTAGATGCTCCGAGAGGGCAGCACACCGAATGTGTGCATCGCTTACATCGACCGTAACGCGACCACTCGGTGGAAGTCAATGACAGCGATAGGGTCGCCCTGCTCTCCGTGCTGTCCCGGTGCTCCTCAGTGCTGCGATTGGGCGTTGAGCAGGGAGATGAATGACGAGCGCACCTGCGCGGCGATGTCGTCGATCGAGGGCGCGGTGAGCTTGCGGTCCAGGTAGAGGCAGGCCAGACCGTGCACCAGCCCCCAGCCCCCGAGTGCGAGGTCGATCGGGTCGGAGTCGGGGAACACGCCGGTGATGGCGTTGGCGAGCAGCTCGTGCACCGCGGCGGCGGCTTGCACCCGCTCTTCGCTCTCGTGGTCGCACTCGTTGCCGAACATCAGTCGGAACAGCGCGGGCCGGCGCAGCGCGAAGTCCACATAGGCGACACCGAGGTCTGCGAGTTCCTCCACGGTGGTAGGCAGTTCGCGGTCGCGGGTCAGGTCGTCCTTGAGGTCTCGAAGACCTTGGGCGGCAAGGGCCGACTCCAATGCGTCGCGCTCGCGGAAGTGGCGATAGGGGGCCGTGGGCGAGACGCCGGCCTCGCGGGCCACGGCGCGGATCGAGAAGGACTCGCCGCGTTCGAGCATGCCCATGGCGGTCGTGATGAGCGCGGCCCGGAGGTCGCCGTGGTGATAGCTGCTCTTCGTGCTCGCTGACATCGCGGCCCTCCTTGTCGCCTCGTTGTCGGTTGCCCAGGTTCAAGCATTGCCGGGCGACGCTCCCTCGCGGCGGGGAAACGCCGATCGTGCGCCAGATCTTCTCGCACCGTCTCCGGCGTCCACCCCGGGCCAATGTTGACTCTGATTACATGGCAGCCTACGGTGGCATGTAAGCAATGCATACATCGAAGCGAGGAGTTGCCATGACAGCGTCGAAAGCCGCCCCGAACAAGGACGTCGTCGAGGTCGATCTCGGCGGCCGCACGGTGACCGTGCCGAAGGGCGGCCTGTTCGATCGGTACCGGATGGACACCGACCTGGACGAGGTCGCCAAGGACCCACGAGTGCGCAGTGTCGAGTTCTTCCGGACCCTGTCCAAGACCGAGGTGCAGTCGACGATCGGCCCGACCCGGACGCCGAACTTCTACTACGCGATGTCGAAGGCGCAGCTGACCTATCTGGCCCCGACGGGCGCGCTGCGTTCGCGGCTGCCGGGCGAGCTCGACCCGCTGCAGATCGCTCCCGGTATCGGGCTGTTCTCGGTGGTGTTCTTCCGCTACGACGTGTGCGACATCGACTTCTACACCGAGGCGACCGTCGGCATCGCGGTCCGCCCGGCACGCCACGGCAAGCTCGGCGCGGCGGACGTCCTCTCCTCGCTCGCGAACGACGCCACGCACGCCTACGTCCTCTCGCTCCCGGTGAACACCGAGATCGCTCAGGTCCGCGGTCACGACGCCTACGGCTTCCCCAAGTGGGTCACCGACATCGACGTCGACATCGACACCCGCCGCACCACGGCACGCGTCGCGAACGACGACGGCGGCACCGACATCGCCCTCGACGTGGCAACCCCGAAGCAGACGCAGATCCCCACCGGCACCAGCGTCTCCACCCTGACCTCCTACACCCAGCTGGGCGGAGGCTGGAACGCCACGCTGAGCCAGACCGACAACCTGGCCGCCGGCAGCCGCCTGCTCCCGCGCGACGTCGCCCTCGAGCTCGGCGCCGGCCGGCTCAGCGACGACATCCGCTCACTCAAGCCGATCAAGGTCCTCCGCTTCGACGTGTTCACCGAGTGCCAGAACGCCCTGCACATCCCCGTGCCGGTCTCGATCCCGGCGAGGTGACTCAGCCATGACAACGACATCGCCCACCACCAGTGGCGTCACGCCCAACATCGACGCCGCACGCCTGGCGTCTCTGGCGGCCCGGGTGCACGCCGCCGACCCGGACGCGTTCCAGGACGTCACCAACGCCATGACCGGGGGAGTGCTGGGCCAGGTGCCGCACTGCTCGCCCGAGGACGTCGCGGCGGCCGCGCAGCGTGCCCGCGCCGTTCAGAAGGCATGGGCGCAGCGTCCGGTCGAGGAGCGGACCGCGGTGCTGTTGCGCTTTCATGACCTGGTGCTGAGGCGGCAGGACGAGGTCCTCGATCTGATCCAGCTCGAGAACGGCAAGGCACGCCGTCACGCGTTCGAGGAGATCCTCGACGTCACGATGAACGCCCGCTACTACGCCCACACCGCCGCCGACTATCTCAAGCCCCAGCGTCGCCAGGGCGCGCAGCTAGCGTTGACCAAGGTGTGGGAGTTGCACCATCCCAAGGGCCTGGTCGGTGTCATCTCGCCGTGGAACTATCCGCTCACCCTGGGCATCAGCGACGCGCTGCCCGCGATCGTGGCCGGCAACGCCGTGCTCACCAAGCCCGACGCACAGACTCCCTATGCCGCGCTGTGGGCCGTTGAGCTGCTCGAAGAGGCCGGGATGCAGCCTGGCCTGGTGCAGGTCGTCACCGGCTCCGGCACCGAGCTGGGCACCCCCATCATCGAGAACACCGACTTCCTCATGTTCACCGGCTCCACCGCGGTCGGCCGCACGGTCGCCGCCCAGGCCGGCGAGCACCTCATCGACTGCTCCATGGAACTCGGCGGCAAGAACGCGCTGCTCGTCCTCGACGACGCCGAGGTCGACAAGGCCGTCGCCGGTTCGGTGCGGGCCTGCTTCTCCAACACCGGGCAACTGTGCATCTCGATGGAGCGCATCTACGTACCCGGTGTGATCTGGGAGGAGTTCATCACGAAGTTCGCCGCAGCCACCCAGGCGATGAAGCTCTCCTCGGCCATCGACTACTTCGCCGACATGGGCTCCCTGGTCTCGCAGAAGCAGCTCGACACCGTCATCCGCCACGTCGACGACGCCGTCGCCAAGGGCGCAACCGTGCTCGCGGGCGGCAAGGTGCGGCCGGACCTCGGCCCGTACTTCTACGAGCCCACCATCCTCGCCGGCGTCATCGAGGAGATGGAGGTCTACGCCCACGAGACCTTCGGCCCGCTGGTCTCGCTCTACCGCGTCGAGGACGAGGACGAGGCCATCGCGAAGGCCAACGACAGCGAGTACGGCCTCAACTTCAGCGTCTGGACCTCCGACGAGCAGCGCGGCTACCGCGTCGCCGCCCGGCTGGAGGCCGGCACCGTCAACGTCAACGACGCCTACGCGGCCGCCTGGGGCTCCATGGACGCCCCCATGGGTGGCATGAAGGCCAGCGGCCTCGGACGACGCCACGGCGAGCACGGCATCCTCAAATACACCGAGTCCCAGACCATCGCGATCGAGCGAGTGATCCCGGTCGGCGCACCCGACGGCCTGAACCCCAAGACCTACGCCCGCATCGCCACCCGCGCACTGCGCCTGGCCAAGCACCTACCCGGCGTCAAGTAGCCCAGATCCTGCCTCAGATCCTGAAGGAACACCCGTGCAAACCATCCTGGGAGCCAACGGCCAGATCGCCGAAGAGCTCACCCGCTACCTCCACGACAACATCACCCACGACCTCCGCCTGGTCAGCCGCCACCCCACCAAAGTCCACGAGACCGACCAACTCTTCCAGGCCAACCTGATGGACGCCGACGCCACCGCGGCCGCCGTCGAAGACAGCGACATCGCCTACCTGACAGTCGGCTTGCCGATCGACTCCGCCCTATGGGAGCAGCAGTTCCCGGTGATGATGACCAACACCATCGCCGCCTGCCAGAAGCACGGCACCAAGCTCGTCTTCTTCGACAACACCTACATGTACCCGCGCACCTCGACGCCCCAGACCGAAGACACCGCCTTCGAGCCGATCGGACGCAAAGCAACCGTTCGCGCGCAGATCGCGACCATGCTCCTCGACCAGATGCGTGCGGGGACCATCGAGGCGGTGATCTGCCGCGCTCCGGAGTTCTACGGGCCCGGCAAGACCAAGAGCCTGACCAACTCGGCCGTCTTCGACCGGATCAACCAAGGCAAGCGCCCTATGGTCCCGATCAGCGCCCACACCCGCCGCAGCATCATCTGGACCCCCGACGCCAGCCGCGCCATGGGACTCATCGGCAACACCCCCGACGCCTACGGCCAGACCTGGCACCTGCCCATCGACCCTGACCGTCAGACCTACGCCAACATGATCGCCATCGCCTCAGAGGTCACCGGCAGGAAGATCCCGTACACGACGGTCCCGGAGACCGTCTTCAAGCTCGGCGCCCTCGTCAACGCCTCGGTCAAGGAAGCCAACGAACTCATGCCGCGCTACCGCCAAGACAACATCTTCGACTCCACCAAGTTCGCTACTCGATTCCCCGACTTCACCGTCACGACCTACCGCAAAGGGATCACCGAGATCCTCAAGGCATAGCAGCACGCACCGGGAAGCGAGGAACGGACATACCAGGGTCAGCGCTCTGACGTCCTGATGCCGCCTGCATCTGCCCCGACGACGAAACCTCATTGGCCTTACGGTGCCGCCCCCGCCGGACCGGCGAATCTGAGCCAAGGACCCCACAGGTCAGGCGCTTCCGGAGCTTGAAATGAATAGTCGCCTTCACCGGGGTTGTCGGCGCTGGGTCAGCAGGTGGTGGTGGACCAGCCGACGTAGGGCGAGGATGAGTGGTTCATAGAGGGCGGTGCCGAGTACCGCGTAGGTGACCGCCTCGCTGGTGGCTCCCATCTGCTGCATGGGTGCCAGTTCGTCGCGGCCGATCTCGATCAGCGGGTCGAGATACCTGCGCGCGATCTCGGGTGTCCAGGGCAGGCCCGCGGAGTCGAGGGCATCGAGGGCTGCCTGCAACTGTGCGGTCGCCGGGTAGTCGGGTTCGAACCCTAGCCCGAGCTCCTCGATGACGTTCCGGGCGCGGGCCAGCGTTGGGTCCTGCGGTTCGGGGTAGGGCGGGAGGGAGGCGACGGCCTGCCCGGTCGCGTGCACCACGTCGCTGGGCGGCTGGTCGACGACGGCGAGGATCTCGCGCACCTTGGCCAAGGGCAGTTCGCGCACGCTGCTCAGCGCGGCGATCAGCCGCACCCGGTCGACATGGGCCTGCCCGTAGGTCGCCTGCGTTGCCGCGGTCGCCTCGCCTTTCGGCAGCAGCCCCTCGCGGAGGTAGAACTTCAACGTCGCGACCGGAGTGCCGGTCGCCGCCGCCAGTTCGGAAATCCGCAATTCATCCCACTCCTTGCGCGCTCGGGCTAAGCCCTTGTACTGGATAGTAGTAGTGTCCATACTAGATAGTGGAGGTATCCGATCGTTGGAGGCATCTCGTGGACGCACTCGTGTCGATCGTCGCCGGCGTGACGGTGCTGACCGTTGTCACGATCGCCGCCGGTGGCGCGTTCTTGCTGAGCAGGGCGACCGACCGGACGCTGACTCCGCTCCAGCGGAGCTTCTTCCGTGCCGGGCATGCTCATGCAGGCGTCTTGGTGATGCTGGGGCTGCTGTGCATCGTGCTGCAGCGGACCTCCGGGGTCGACCCTGGCTGGCAGGCGGCTCCGTTCGGCGTTCTGGCCGCCGCGATCCTCATGCCGCTGGGGTTCTTCTGCTCGGTGTGGAAGCCGGGCTTGACCGAGCCGAATCGGTGGATCTGGTCGGTGCGCATCGGCGGCGGCGTGTTGGTCGTATCGCTTGTCGTGGTCGGGCTGACCATCCTGCTGGCCGGCGTGGATCGGTTGTAGATGCCCGAGCGTCATCACCGGGCAAGGAAGCAGAGGAACTCATGATCTTTGTTGTCACCATTGCTGCCGCCGCGATCGCGCTCGTCCTTCATGCCGCCGGGTGGGCGCCGTTCGGCGACCCGGTGACGATCCCCGTGAGTGGGGCAGTGGCGATGTGCGCGATGGGGGTGATGGCCCGGTTCATTCCGGCGCGGCGCCGCGGCCTGGTCGCGATGGTGCCGCCCGCGATCCCGGCCCGCGAAATGGTCGTCTTGATCAGCGGGGTGTGCGAGCTGGCCGGCGGGATCGGTGTGCTGATCCCGCCGCTGCGGCCGTGGGCGGCGGCGTGTCTGGTGCTGTTCCTGCTGGCGGTGTTTCCCGCCAATGTCCATCAAGCCCATCAGCGTGGCGATCAGGACGGCACCTATCTGCGGCGGGTTCTGGTCCGTGGTGGTGAGCAGGTCGCGTTCGTCGCGCTGTGCCTGTGGATTCTCATCGCGGCGGTCGCCTGACATTCCGGGTTCACCGGTGCGCCCGGTTACCCCTTGTCGCGCACTGCCACACAGGCGCCGCTGGTTCGCAGGCGAGTGCTCAGGCGAGCGTGTCGAGCCATTCGATGATGACGTCCGCGGCGTGCTCCCAGCCCGGCTCGATCATCAGGTCGTGGGTCAGCCCAGGCAGGATTACCGGTTCGACGCCGTACTTGCGGCTGGTGACTCGTTGGTCCGCGGGCCTCGAGGATCGATCCTGGTCGCCGCCGACGACGAGTATCGGTGTACCGATGACACGGCGGGTGCGGACCGGTCGCACCATCGTGTCGAGGACCGCCCGGAAGCTCTCCTCGCACAGCTTGTCGACATAGGTCGCCATCTCCTCTTCGGAGGTCTCGTCCGAACGGAACCAGTAGCGGGCCGACGTCGGGCTGCCGAACAGCGTCAAGAGCTTGAAGGTGACGAACACCCGGGCGGTCTTCAGCGGGCTGTGACGTGCGGCACGCAGGGTCAGATTTAGGGAACCTGACGGGCGCAACGAACCGATGAGCACCGCGGCGGCTGCTCGGTGGTCCTCCATGTAGCGCTGGGTCACGAAACCTCCCAGGGAGTGCGCGATGATCACCGGGGGCCGTGAGAAACCCTGCGCCACCGAGGCGAGGTCCGCGACGTAGTCGGTCATCCGCACCCACGTCACCGACCGATCAGAGGGGGTGTCGCCGTGCCCGCGCAGGTCGAGGGCGACGGCGTGCCAGCCGTGCTCGGCGAAGTAAGGCAGGAAATGCTCCTCCCACGACCAGGCGCCATGCATGGCCCCATGCACGAACAGCAACGACGGCCGCTGCGCGGACTCGGTTCCCCGTTCGATCGTCGCCACCATCAGCGTGGTCCCTTCTCGCTGGTCATTCCCGGCCCACGCCTTTTTGGTCGCCTCAGCAGGTCCGCCGAGAAGTGCCGGATGAGGTCGTCGGCAATCTCATCCAGGACTCGTGGATCGTCACGGGTGGCCCTGGCCAATGCTCCGGTGCGCACCAAGACAGCCAGGCCGTGGATGAACGCCCAGGCGATGTTCGTCCGGTCGGCGTTACCCGCCGATCTGACTGGCCCGCCGCCGACCGCCTCACCCAAAACGGCGTAGGCGTCCCGCTGCGCCGCCTGCAACTGGGCGTCGTCATCACGGACCAGCTCGGGGCGGATCATCAGGTCGAACAACGCCGGCTGCTCCAACGCGCACCCCAAGTACGTCCGCCCGAGTGCCGACAACAGATCCTGGCCGCGTAGTCCCTGCGAGGCCGCCTGCCGCAGGCTTGTCGCCAGGTGCCCGAACCCCTCCGTCGCCAATGCAGTGAACAGTCCGGCACGATCGCCGAAGTGATGCTTGGGCGCAGCATGCGAGACACCAGCCCGACGCGCGATCGACCGCAGACTGACCGCGCCAACTCCGACCTCCGCGAGTTCGTACCGCGCCGCCAGCAAGAGGCGCTCCCGACCTCCCGCGCCGGCGGCGTCGACATCGCGGAGCGCCAGAGATGATTCTCCGGCGTGATCCAGAGTTGACGACATGCCCCCAGCATCCAAGCCCCGCCTTGACACTGTCAAGGGGAGCTGCGACGTGGCAGCGCACGACGGCGACGTCGCCCAATCCTGCTGAGATCGATCGCGACGACGCGGCATCATGACCGGCCACTGGATTCCAGCCGCGACACCAGCGCCATCCGCCCGACGCGGATCGTGTTTGGTGTTCACCTGTTCCCGGGTGCTTTCGTGGGCACGGCCCCAACGTCGTGGCCAGCCTGCGGCGTTCCTTGGGGGGTATGTCGAGTTGGCCACCAGTTGGCGGGTCCGAGTGCGGCGACGAGCGCGGGTGCGAGTATGCCTCGGACGAGGGTTGCGTCGAGCGCGATGCCGAGCGCCAGGGTGGTGGCGAGGATCTTGACGTCGGTGTCCGGAACCCGGGACAGCGCGACAAAGGCGAGGAACAGGATCAGGGCGGCGGAAGAGACGAGCCGTCCGGTACGTGCCACGCCGCGCACGGTGGCAGCCGCGGTGTCGTGGCCGGCGTCGTGCTCCTCGCGGATGCGGGAGAGTAGGAAGACCTCGTAGTCCATGGACAGCCCGAACAGGAACGCGAAGGCGGCGACCGGCACCCACACGGTGATGGCGTCGCTGGCCCGCTGGTCGAAGAGCAGGTGAAGGCCGTCTCCGTGTTGCCAGATGAGGACGCTGATGCCGTACGCGGCTGCGACGGAGACGGTGTTGAGCAGCAGTGCCTTGACCGGCAGCACGATCGAGTGCAGTGCCCGCGCCAGCAGCGCGAACGTCACGACGACGATCAGGCCGAGGATCCACCACCCATGGCCGTAGACGGCATGGATGAAGTCACTGGTCTGCACGGGTCCACCGCCCACCCGTGCACCCGCGCGCTCGGCGGCAGCCCGGACGGCGGCGGCCGTGTGTTGGCCGCTCGTACTCGATGTGTCGTCGTTCGTCCACACGTCGACGACCCGCACAGCACCGTGTGCCCAGCTGGCAGGTGCGATCACTCCGCAGACGCCTGGAATGTGTTGGACGGCGACGGTCACGCGGGCAGGGTCGGAGGTCAGGATCTCGATCGGTCGGGTGAGGCCCGCGCCGATACCCGATCGATCGAGGCTGCTCAACGCTGTCGCGGCCGGGCCACCCGTGGAGGCGAGTGAGGCGTTGCTGGGGGTACCGAGGTTGAGCCCGAGCACCGGCCAGGCCAGCGCCAGCAGCGCCGCCAGCGATGCCGCTGCAGCCCACCAGCGACGCCGGACGACCAGCCGCGCGATGCCCTGCCAGAGCGGGCTGACCGGATCGCTGCTGCGCCGCCCCGGCCACTCCAACGCGGACCCGGCCACGCTCAGGATCGCGGGGAGGAGGGTGAGCGCCGCGGCCACGCTGACGAGTGGGATCAGCAGCCCGGTCAGCCCCACGCTGCGCAGGTACGGCACCGGCAGCGCGATGAGCGCGGCCAGGCTGACAGCCACGGTGACGCCCGAGAACAGCACCGACCGCCCTGCCGTGGCCAGCGCCGTCTCGACCGCCGCGGCTCTGTTCGCCCCGCGGCCGCGTTCCTCCCGCCAGCGGGTGACGATCAGCAGCGAGTAGTCGATCGCGACGCCGAGTCCGATCAACGCCAGCAGGTACTGGACGATGAACGACACGTTGATGACCTCGGTCAGCCCCCACAGCGCGAGGAAGCTGGTCAGGATCGATGCCGCGGCGATCATCAACGGTGTCAACGCGAGGAGGGAACCGAACACCAAGACCAGCACTACCAATGCTCCGGCCGCGCCGAAGAGGACCTCGACCAGTACGCCGACTCCCTTATTGCCGCCACCCGCCGCCGCGTCCACTCCGGTGACGGTGACCGTCGCGCCGTTCGGGTGCAGCGTCCGTACCGCCGCGTGCAACGCGGAGAGCGCGTGTGCATAGGGGTCGGCGGGCGGTCCCGGTTGTGGGTACACAAGGATGACCGCCGTGCGGCCGTCGCGTGAACGCAGTTGCGGCTGATCGGGATACGCCGCGATCCGCGCGCCCGGCGTGGCCTGACGGACCACTGCCGTGACCGCCTCGGCCATCGGAGCGGAGACAGTGGTGCCATGCACCATGACGAGGACGGGGGCGTTGTTCCCGCCGCTGTCGAACTGGCTGACGATCGCCTGGTTCGCCTCGTACCCGGCCTGGCCCGGGAGACCGAAGTCGTGGGTCAGCTTGCTGGTTACCCGTGAGGCGCCCAGCGCTCCAGCCACTGCGAGCAGCAGCCAGATGGCGATCACCCACCAAGGCCGTGCCACCACGAGCCGCGCCAACCGCCGCATCCTCGCACGCTCCGATCACCAAATTGATCTCATTCGATCTATTCTCATTCGAGAGTAGATTCCAGATGGGAGCTCCGTCAACTAGTCTCGATCGAATCAATCGCAGTTGACTCCTGCTTGACGAAAGATCGCGTCAGATGACCGAACGAAACACCGGATACGCTGTCGGCCCGCTGCTGCGGCACGCTCACAGCAAAGCAGCGCGCGCCTTCAACACCGCACTAGAGCCGCTCGGTATCCAGGGCAAGCACTTCGGCGTGCTCATCGTGCTCAGTCAGGACGGCTCGGTGAACCAGCGCATCCTCACCGAGCGCCTCGGTGCCGACAAATCCGCGACCGGCCGCACCCTGGACGAGCTGGAACAGCGTGGAATCTGTCGCCGCAACCCCGACCCGACCGACCGCCGCGCCCACGCGGTATCCCTTACCGCCAAAGGCATGCGACTGTTCGCCAAGGCCGAGCAGATCGCGACCAAGGTGACTGCAGACCTACTCGCGGATTTCGATCAGGACGACCAGCACCGTCTTCTTGAGCTCTTGCACCGCTTCATCAACACCGAAACCGCCACGTAGCCGCTCACTCCGGATGATTCTCCGGCGCGATCCAGAGTCGACGACGTGACCCCAGCATCCAAGCCCTACATTGACACTGTCAAGGCGGAGCAAGATAAAGTCGCCTTAGGGCAACGCGTCGTCAACGTTCGGTGCTGCCAGCACGCGGGGACCGAAACGATCGGTACCAGCGCCGCCCACCCACCGGCACAACAGCTCCAGCGCATGAGGTCCACTGATCGGGGAGGATGTCGATGACGCGACGGATCGACGGTGACAAGCTCGGACGGTGGAGTCTGCGGCTGGACGCGGTGTATTGCGCAGTGCTGGGAACTGCCGTCGCGCTGGGCGCCGGTCGGATCGCCCGCGGTGTCGCTTTGTCCCCGTTCCTGATTGCCCTGGCCGGGATCGTGGTGGTCGTCTGGGCGGCCGGCGTTAGCTGGATGCTCTCCAGTCTTTCCCTCCGCATGGCACTTCGTCTGGTCATGATCGTCAACGTGTTCGCTGCCATCGCCGTGCTGTCTGTCTCAGCCTCTGCGACAACTCTGCTCATCGTGCTAGCGGTTCTTGCTGTGGCCATCGACATCGCGTTGTTCGCCACCAGCCAGGCAGTCGCGCTGCGCGCGCTCCCAGCCCACCGCTGAACTCTATTCGTGGTTCGTGGACTGCTGTCCGCCAGACTGCCCATCTGAAACGGAATCCGCGATATCGACAGATGGATCGCAGATCCACGAGGTGTGCTACGGATCGCGGGATTGAGCTCGCGACGCCGGTTGCCGCAGTCGGGTGTGATGGGGCTATCGGTGAGAGTGGGCGTTGTCGCCAGCCTCGCTCAGGCTGCGCGGATCGCTAGGCAGGCGTCGTGCGAGTGAGTCGAACGAGGTGAGTCGACCAATTTGGCAGCACGAGGGGCTAGGCGGTGAGTTGGAATGGCCGCGGCATGAGCTGATGCGAGGACGCTTTCCCTATCCGACTTCGGCGGCTGCCGGTCGTGACAATGATCGGGCCAGCGTCGCGGTGGCGGCGGAGCCGAGCAGGGCGAAGGCGAGGGAGACGAGGTAGGTGTTTCGGGCATCGTGGGCGCGAGCTGCGCCTCCGATCAGAGGTCCGGCCGCGATGCCGATTTGGAAGGCGATGACGTAGACGGCGGATGCTGCGTCTGCCCAGGGCCGTGCGATCTTCAGCACGAGGCTCTGCCAGCTGACGGCGAGTCCGGAGTACGCGGCGGCGAGCAGACACAGCCAGCTGAGAGTCCATGGCCGGCCGCTGGTGAGGGTGGCGATCACGAATGCCAGACCTGTTCCGGTCACCTGGGCGGCCAGAGTGCGAAGCGGTAGGGCGTCGGCGGTTCGGGCGGTGGCTGCTATGCCGGTCAGACCGAGCACGCCGAGAGCCAGCAAGGTGATGGACTGTGCGGCTCCGTTCAGGTTGGTGGCGGTGAGAATCGGCGTCACGAAGGTATAGCTGGCGAAGTAGGCCGTCACCAATGCGAAGGTGGAGGCGCTGAGCACGACCACGTCGCGACGGCCTGGGGTCGGGCGGGTTCGGACAAGGGACGATCCCTGGGCCTCGACACTCTGGGGGGCGGGCAACGGGGGCAGCACGATCAGCACCAGCCAGGCTGCAAGTGCTGCGGCGATACCCGCGGTGGCGCTCGCGAGCCGCCAGCTGTCCGCGGCCGCCACGGCGTTCAAGGCGGGAACTCCGGCGATGAGTGCGAGGGCGTTCCCGCTGAACACCGTGCCCGTCGCGCGTCCTGTGGCGCCGTCGGGGGCCAGGCGTGCCGCGGTCGACCCGATGCTCGCCCAGAACAATCCGTGCCCGAGCGCCATGATCAGGCGGCAGGCCATCAACTGTCCGTAGGACTGTGCCGCCGCGCTCACCAGGCTGCTGCCGGCCAGGAGCAGCATCGTCGACACCAGGACGGTGCGCCGATCCCAGCCGCGGGTCCAGCGGATGGTTGGCGCGACGGTGATCGCCACGACGGCGGCGTACCCGCTGAGCAGCAGGCCGGCGACGGCTTCACTGACGTTCAGGTCGGATGAGATCGCCTGGAGTGCGCTGAGCGGAAACAGTTCGCTGCTGACGAAGACGAAGGCACACACGGCAAGAACCGGAAGCCGGAGCGGCGAACGACGCATCTGTGTAACGATACATGTATCGTTACACAGATGAGCTCGTGGTGGCATCAAGCGGTCGTCTACCAGGTCTACCCGCGCAGCTTCGCCGATAGCGACGGTGACGGTGTCGGGGACCTGCCCGGGCTGGTCGACCGGCTGGACTATCTGGCCTGGCTGGGGGTGGACGCGCTGTGGCTCTCGCCGATCTTTACCTCGCCGATGGTCGACTTCGGCTACGACATCAGCGATCACTGTGGCGTCGACCCCCTGTTCGGCAGCGACGACGACGCCCAGCACCTCATCGAGGCCGCCCACGCCCGCGGGATCAAGGTGCTGTTCGACATCGTTCTTGGCCATACCAGCGACCGGCACCCGTGGTTCCAGCAGTCGCGGGCGGGGCGGGAGAGTCCGATGCGGGACTTCTACGTCTGGCGCGACGGCCCGACTCCGGGTTCGCCCGAGGGCGGGCCCCCGAACAACTGGACGGCGGGGTTCCCGCCGGGAGCCCGCGCATGGACCTTCGATGACGGCAGTGGCCAGTGGTACCTGCACTCGCACCTGCCGCAGCAGCCCGACCTGAACTGGGACAACCCTGCCGTCGTCCAGGCCCAAGAACAGGTGCTGCGGTACTGGCTCGACCGCGGGATCGACGGGGTGCGCCTCGATTCGATCAATCGACTGGGCAAAGACCCGTTGCTGCGCAACAACATCGACGGGCATCCGGTGCGTCAGCAGGACTGGCCCACCATCCATCCGCGGCTGGCCCAGGTGCGCCGGGTGCTCAACGACTACCCCGACACGGTCGCCGTGGGCGAGACCTGGCTGTTCGATCAGGCCCAACTCGTGCCCTACCTCGCCGACGACGAACTGCACCTGGCCCACAACTTCGTGTTCGCCAGGGCCGCGGCCGAATCACAGGCGTTGCACGGCATCCTCACCGAGTACGCCGCGCTGGTTCCCGACCCGGATCGAGCGGCCTGGTTCTTCTCCAACCACGACGAGCCACGCCTGGCCAGCCGACTGGACGGCGACGGCCACGGCCTGGCCCGCGCCGAACTGCTGGCCATGCTCCTGATGACACTTCGAGGCACCACATTCCTCTACCAGGGCGAAGAACTCGGACTACCCGACGCCGACATCCCAGCCGACCGCGTCGTGGACCGCAATGGCCGCGATCCCCAACGTGCCCCCATCCCGTGGAACGACCCAGCATCGACCGGACCCGGTGCCGGCTTCACCACCGGGGACCCGTGGCTCCCGATCACCCGCGCCGCGTCACGGCTCAACGTCGACGCACAGCTGCGCAACCCGGACTCCACGCTGCACTACTACCGACGCCTGATCGAGCTTCGGCACGACCACCTGGCTCGACCTGTGGCGCCTCACCGCGTCGACCGGCCGGCGCCCCGTCTGCTGCGAGTGCGCAACCGCACCACCACCGGCAGCTATGACACCGTGCTCAACTTCGCGACACAACCGGCCAGATATCGGGCCGGAGCAGCCGCCCAACTGCTGCTGAGCACCGACCGGGCGCGGCGTCGGCTGCCGCCCGACGGCGACATCAGGCTCGCGCCGCTGGAAGGACTCACCGTGCGCCGCATCGAACTAGCCTGATGAACGTGTCACAACCCGCCAGACGCCCCACCTTAAAGGACGTCGCCGCCAAGGCCGGACTGTCCGTCATGGTCGCCTCCTACACCTTCTCCAGCCCCGACCGCGTCTCCGCGGCCAGCCGGGCGAGGATCCAGGCCGCGGCGGCCGAACTCGGCTACCGCCCCCATCGCGCGGCCCGAACGCTGCGAACCGGCAACAGCGGTCTGATCGGTGTCGTCGTCAGCGAGCACCTCAGCTACGCCTTCCGCGACCCAGGCGCGACCCAGTTCCTCGCCGGCGTCGCCGAGGTGTGCGCCGCCGCAGGCAAAGGCATGGTCCTGCTACCGACGAGTGCGCACCTGGACCCCGCCGCAACGATTACCGCGGCAGACATCGACGGCTACGTCTTCTGGACAACCGCCCCGGACGACCCCACCCTCGCCGAAGCAGTCACAACCGGCCTGCCCATCGCGATCCAGGGCGGACCCGCGATCGAGGGGACGACCTGCATCAGCATCGACGACCGGGCGGCCGCACGAGCCGTCTCGGCCGAGGCTCTGCACGGAGCCGAACGCCCCGCCGTCATAGCGTTTCCCACCGATCCCGCTCGCCAGCCGGCCACCGCGAGCCTGACCGCCATCACCGCCGTCCTACCGGTCACCCAAGCCCGCCTCGACGGAATACGAGCAAGCCTGAAAGACGCCCACCTCGACCCCGCCCAAACCCCGTGCCTGATCTTGAGCGAGAACAACCGCACCCGGGCCCAGGGCGCAGCCAAGGAGCTGATGGAGCAGCACCCCGCCACCGACGCCATCATCTGCATGTCCGACGAGATCGCGCTCGGCGCCCTGACCTACCTGAACCAGCAGGCCTTCGACATCCCGGAGAAAGTCAGCCTCACCGGGTTCGACGCCATCCCCGAAGCCCTCGATCGAGGCATCACCACGATCAAGCAAGACCTCCACGAACAAGGACGCCTGGCCGCGGGCATCGCTCTCGGCGACACACCCGGGAACGCCAGCCTTACGTGGGAGCTCCACATCTCCGGAACCACCCGGCAACGCAGACTCTGACGACAAGCCAGACTTCCCCGGGTGGCTGCGCCCGGTGATGAGTAACCTTCGTCCGTGGAACCCCGGTTGAGTCCCTCTGCGTACGCCATGCTCGGATTCCTCGCGTTCGGCGAGGCGTCCGGCTACGACCTGCGACGCGTGGCGGCCGACACGGTCGCCAACTTCTGGGCCGCCGCGGACAGTCAGATCTACCCGGCGCTGACACAGTTGGAGGCCGCCGGCTTGGTGACCTCGACGGACCAGCCAGGCTCACGGGGACGGCAGGTATACCGAATCACGCCGGAAGGCGAGCGCGCACTGGACGACTGGCTTCGGCAACCAGCCCGGGCACCGGCGTTCCGGCACCCGGCGATGATCCGGCTGTTCTTCGGCTGGCGACTGCCCGCCGCCGACCTTCGGTTGCTCATCGACCGCCGTAGGGACCAGTTGCGTGAACAGCTGAGCGGCATCGAACGGCAGCGGGCGGACGCGAACGGAATGCTCGCGGCTCTGCCGGAGGGCTCAGACGTGGCGCGCAAGGCGGCATTCGGTGCCCTCATCATCGACGGAGGGGTCGAGATCACCGCCGCCGAACTGCGCTGGTGGGACACCGTGGCCGAACGGCTGCTGCCCGCGGCTAATCACTGATACCTAAACTTTAGGTGTTATGGTCATTGGCATGCAGTCAGGCGACCTGGCGCTGTTCGCGCCGTTCAGCGACGGCTATGCAGACGTGTCCCGCTCCGTCGCGATCGCCGAGGCGGTCCGGGACCGTGGGACTCAGGTCGCGTTCGCAGGCCGTGGCGGAGTGTTGACGCACCTTGCGAGCGGCGCCGGGTTCGAGGTGATCGACCTGCCATCGACCGACATCGCGAGTCTTCGGGTGTTCCAGGGCGAGACTCCCGCGCAGGACGCGGTCGAGCAGGCCGCGGAGCACGTCAAGGCGGAGGTGCGCCTGTTCGCAGACCTCAGCCCGGCGGTGGTGATCGGTGACTGTCGACCCACGCTGCGCATCTCGACACACGTGGCGAACCTGCCGTATGTCGGGATCGTGGGCGCGACGTGGACGACCTATTTCTACGGTAGTCGGCTCAGCGCTCCCGAGGGCTTGGTGCCTCGGTGGGCCCGCAGGTTGCCCGCGCCACTGCTGGAGCGGGAGGTCGCGCGGCGTCATCGCCGCGGCGTCGGCGACCCGTTCCGCGAACAGTGGAACCGTCTTGCCGCCCGCTTCGGTACGCCACCGGTCGCACACGCTGCCGACCTCTTTCGGGGCCAGATCGGACTGGTCACCGACGTCAAGGAACTCCTCGACGCCACCCGGTTCCCTGCCGACCTGCCGTTCATCGGCCCACTCGTCTGGCCCGGCGAAGGCGACCTTCCCGAGATCGCGACCCGACCGCGAGACGTGCCGCTGGTGTACGCGACGTTCGGTAGCACCGGCCCAGACTGGGTCGCATCGACATTGGTCGAGGCACTGGCAGCGATGCCGGTGACCGCAGTGTTCACCGTTGGCCCGCACATCGACATCGCGTCGCTGCCATCCGCGTCCAACGTGCACATCGCAGCCGTCGCACCGGGCAGCGAGATGGCCAAACTCGCCGATCTGGTCATCTGCCACGGGGGAATCGGCTCGCTGTATCAGGCCGCGGCGGTCGGGACCCCGATCATCGGCATTCCCGGCCACTTCGAGCAGCAATGGAACATCGACCTGTTCCAACGATGGGGGTGCGCCCGGCGTCTGCCCGGACGGGGACTGTCCGCCGCCGAGATCAAGGCGGCCATCCACGAGGTGCTCGACAATCCTCGATACACCAGGCGCGCCCACGACCTCCAACGCGTGATCGAACGATACGACGGACCGGATACCGCGTGCTTGGGACTGCCAGGTTCCCGCGGGTCCTTCGGAACGGTCGATGTCTCGGTGGACTGCAAGCCCAGCACAGGCGATGTCAACCGCATCCTCTGCTCGGTATGCGCGCACGTTCTTCTTAAAGGTCCGGGATTGTCCGTCGGCCTCTTCCGCCGTAATCAGGACTCGGTAGCTAGGCATCCGCTTCGCTCCTTTCCGTAGTCGCATCTCGGTTGTCCGGTCGCGTTGCCGGGGTCGCGGGCAGGAACAACGCGGGTATGAATGCGACGGCCACGAGTGCGAGGGCCCACACGAACGTCTGTCCGAAAGCTGCGGCTATCGCGGCCGGCGCTCCTCCGTCGGAGGCGACGGCGGCGATCTGGGTCTGCAACACCACGGCAAGGATCGCGGCGCCGAGGGAGCCGCCGAGTTGCTGGAAGATGCGCACGGCGCTCGTTGCTCGTGGGATTGCAGCTCGGTCCACGTCGCGGTAGGAGGCGGTCTGGGCGGGGACGGTAGTGGCTCCGAGACCGATGCCGGCGATGAAGCCTGCGAGGGCCAGGAACGGCTGCGAGGTCTGTTCGCCCACCTGGGTGAGCATTCCAAGGCCGAGCAGCGTGAGCGCCACACCGACCAGAACGATCCACCGAGGACCGGTGCGGTCCGTGAGGCGTCCGCCGATCATCAAGGCGATGGCCATGCCGATGCCTTGCGGAAGGGCCAGCAGTCCGGCGTGTAGTGCTGACCACCCTCTGGCGGCCTGGAAGTAGAGCGGCACGATGAGCGCGATACCGAACATGGCGAGACCGAAGAGGAACATCACGCCGGATGCGGAGCTGAAGCTGCGTGCTCTGAGCAGCCGGAGGTCGATCAACGGTTCGACGCGGGTCGTGGTCGCGTGGATGACGAAGCCGGCGAGCAGGATCCCCCCAGCGAGCAGCGGAATCACGACTTCGGCCTGATCGAACCTGCCGAGGGAACCGGCCCGGGACAGGCTGTAGACGATGCCAGCGAGCGCGGGCGAGAGCAGGCACAACCCCAGCACATCGAGGCCTGCTCGGCCGACGCGGAGTTCTGCGCTCTGCTGGCGTGACATGTACCTCGCGGAGGCGATCAGCGCGGCGGCGCAGATCGGGAGGTTGATGATGAACATCCACCGCCAGCCCAGACCCGTGACAATCGCGCCACCGGCGACAGGGCCGAGGACGACACCGAGCATCGCAGGCAATCCAATAGCACCCATGACGCGTCCGAGCTTGTCGGGACCGGCAGCCTGTGCGAGGAGAGCTTGTCCGAGCGGCAGCAACATCCCACCGCCTAGCCCTTGGATGATCCGAGCGACGATGAGCACCGGCGCCGACCATGACAGGGCGCAGGCCAGAGAGGCCAACCCGAATATCGCGAGGGCGAACATCCACATGCGGCGAGCGCCGAACCGATCGACCGTCCAGCCGGTGACGGGGATCACCATCGTCATCGACAGCAGATAGCCAGTAGTCACCCACTGCACCGTCGGAACGTCCACGGCGAACTCGTCGCGCAGGGTGTTCAGCGCGACACCGACCATCGTCCCGTCCATCTGGATCATGAACGTGCCAAGGATCACGACCACGATTACCCGGATGAGACTCCGCGGCAGTGGCTCGACAGCCAGCGCCTTCCTGCGCGCCATCAGGCATCCTCTTCTCCAAGAGCGGCGAGCAGTGCGGACTGATCCACCTCAGCCAGCGCGAGCAGCCGCGGGACCGTGCCTGCCTCCTGGTCAAGCACGGCACGCAACAGCCTCGTAGCGTCGATTCCTTTCGTCTTTCCCCGTGTCGAGCGGACGACCGCGCGACGCAGCACGTTCTTCGCTGAGGTCGCAAGTGCCAGCGAGGACGCCGAGGGGGAAACCGGGATCGGGCTCGGCTCGATACCGGCGGAACGGAGGCTACGGTCGCGCTCCTGGTCGATGAGTCCCCGTAGGCGCTCTGCGGTCAGGCCCGCATCGACAAGCACGCGCTGTGCTCGGGTGCCCTCCCGCTCACTGAGCGCAACGAGCAGATGCTCGGATTCAATCGTTGTGGCGCTGGTCGCGCGAGCATGGTCCTGCCCGCGACGGACAACCCACCGGGCCTCGTCGGTCAGTCGGTCAAACATGGCGCCTCCTAAGGTCGACGCCTGCTTCGATCAGGCGCTTGGCGTGCTTCTGGTGAACGGCCTGCCGTGTCACCCCGAGTGCTTCGGCGACCTGTGACCAGGTCCAGCCGGCGCGCATCGCCCGCTCGACTTCGACGGCCTCCAGTTGATCCGCACGCTGACGCAGCGCCACGACAGACGCGAGTCCATCGGCGATCTCGCTCAGTTGAGGTGGTCTCTTGTCGCTCACATAAGCAAGTGAACTTGACAAGGACGACCTTGTCAATCTGTCTTGCTTATAGCGAACGCGGCCGGGGTACGAAGGCGCCAACGGGGCGCCCCGTGTCCATTCAGGGTTCTGTCGCTCACCACGAAACCGCGGCCCGCTCATCTACTGCGAAGCGCGCGCAGAGCCGCGGCTCGCCCACGCCGTGCTCGACAGTCCCCGATACACCAGCCGCGCCCACGACCTCCAACGCGTGATCGAACGATACGACGGACCGACTACGGCCGCCGAGATCATCACCACCACACTTGCGTCACAGCGGCCCCAATAGGTGACTCAGAAGTTCCGCAGGTAGGGGACGCGTAGCAGGCGATTGCCTATCTGCGGATCTCTCAGCCGCGAGCATCGCGCGACACGCCGGACACCCCGCGGGGCGCCGCTGAGACTTATGCCTGTCGAAGTGACCGCTGTTCGAGCCAGCCGACGATCGAAGGCACCACCGACTCCGGCTGCCGGGCCCAGCGGAAGTGGTCGATCCCGTCGGCTTCGACGTGGCGGCGCTGCATGTCAAGCGCGGGCATCATCGCGGCGAGCCGGTCGACCGCGGTGGGTGGTGCGAGGGTGTCGCCGCTGACTGAGACGACGAGCGCGGGGAGCTCGAGGCGGGCGAGTGCCGGTCCGTGGTCGACCCGCGGACGTCCGAATGCCAGCCTGCCGGTCCTGGCCAGCCGCGCCCAGTCGGCCATCACCCCGCGCGCCTCTCGCCCGGCGAAGCGCAGCTGTCGGCCGGGGAAGTGGCCGACCACGCGTGGGACCAGACCCATGAGCTGGCTGACCGGGAGGAAGGCGGGGTGGTAGTCGCGCCAGTACGGCAACGGGGCAGCGACCAGGATCAGGCCGGCCAGCCGATCGGGGTGGCTCGCGGCGAAGGCGCTGGCGACCTGGCCGCCGAGGCTGTGGCCGAGGAGGTAGACCTCGGCGCCGTCCCTGGTCAGCAGATCGACGGCGGCGTCGACGTCGTCGACGAGGTCGGCGTAGCCGAAGTCGTAGCGCCAGCCGGGCGACCTGCCGCCGGACTCCTCGTGTCCGCGCTGCTCCATCACCGCCGTCGACCAACCGGTCCCGGCGAGTGCGGTGGCGAGCCTCCTGTAGTAGCCGGCCGGCATGCCCATCGCCGGTACGACGAGCACGACCGACCCGCCGGTGCTCGGCCCGCCGGCGGCCGGATGCACCGTGACCGCGAAGCGGGTGCCGTCCTCGCGTGCGACGAGGTGGCGGCGCGGTGTGGTGTCTGCGGACGCCGACGGGGCAGAGTCAGAGTCGCTCATCGCGCCGCCTCGGTCGAGGAAGGGCAAGGGTACGGACGCGACGGCCTGAGTCCGACGATCGCTCGCTGACGCTCGCTCATGGTGCTCAGTCTGCCGGGAGGCGGTCGAGGAACCCGTGTGCGCGGCGCCAATGTCGGAGGTACAGGGTCTGTCCCGCGTTGGCAGGAATGTCGGATCACCGAACGACTCCTGTGGCGGTGGCCGCGGCGGTGATCCGCCAGAGCTGCGTGGCGGCCTCGTCGTCCAGGGCGTATGGCTGAACTCCGCCGTCGTCCATCGTGCCGGTCGGCGTTGCGAGGCGGGCGATGTCGCAGTCTTCGAGGTAGAGGCCGCCCGCGCCGTCGAGCAGGGGCGAGGTTGCGGCCCACAGGCCCGTGGACGCTCCTTGGCTCGGGGTCTTGAAGTCCTCGCCGACGACCGTCCCGGTCTGGTCGATCCAGCCGAGCGCGACCTGCTCGGAGACGGGCAGCTCGCGTTGCAGGCCGGTCATGATCTTTCCCGGGTGCAGCGCGAACGCCCGCACACCCTCACCTCGCCCGAGTTGATCCAGATGTACGGCGAAGAGCACGTTCGCCGTCTTGGACTGCCCGTAGGCGGCCCACTTGTCATAGCCGGCGAGGAGGTGCAGGTCGTCCCAGCGGATGTCCGAGGCGTGGTGGCCGGCGGAGGAGTAGACCACGACACGGGCGCCCCGGGCAGCCAGCAGCGGGAAGAGTCGGGCGATGAGCGCGAAGTGGCCGAAGTGGTTGACGGCGAGCTGGTAGTCCCAGCCGGGGCCGACCGGCCGTCGCGGGGTCGCCATGACCCCGGCTGCCGCGATCACCAGGTCGATCCCGTCGACGGTATCGATCAGGTGATCGGAGACCCGGGCGACACTTGCCAGGTCGGCGAGGTCGACGTCATCGAGCACCGTGACCCCGGCGATGCCGGCAAGAGCCGCCCGCGCGGCATCTGCCCGTCGTGCGGGCACGAGGACCCGGGCGCCTGCGGTTGCGAGCGCGATGGTCGTCTCCCGTCCGAGACCGGAGTAGCCGCCGGTGACCAGCACCGTCCGGCCGGTCAGGTCGATGCCCGCCATGACCTCGGTCGCGGTGCTGGCCGCGGTGAAGCCGGAGCCCACAGGATGCTGTTCGTTCACGCCCACGAGTCCGACGCTAGAAGCTAGAGTTCCCTCAAGGTCAAGTTCATTGGACGGCGTGTGGACGGAGCACGAGTGAGCGCGGGCGGCGAGCGGACTTTCACGATCGGGGAGGTTGCCGAGGCGGTCGGGATGAGCGTGCACGCGCTGCGCTTCTACGAACGCGAGCAGCTCCTCGTCGGGCCCATCGGGCGCACCTCGGGCGGGCGGCGACGTTACAGCGCGATCGACGTGGACTGGCTGCGTATCTGCACCCGGCTTCGCGAGTCCGGGATGCCACTGGCCGAGCTCAAGCGGTTCGCGGCGCTGGTGCGTGAAGGCCCGGGCAACGAGGCCGAGCGTCTGGCCCTGCTCGACGCACAGCGCGAGCGGGTCGACCAGCAGATCAACGCCCTGGAGCAGGCGCGGGAGGTCATCGCCTGGAAAACCGACGTCTACGAACAGCACCTCCGCAATGGCGAGGCCATCGGGCTCTGGGACCCGACCATCGCCGGCACAGCAACCCCCAGCACCATGAGGAATCCGAGCCGGCTCTCTCCTGCCTGACCTCAGGCGGAGTGCACTGGGCGCAGAGCTGGGCCCGGGTCCTGATCCGGCTGGCCGCCGGCGTCGGTTACCTGGTTCGCTCGGCATCTGGCTACGCGGCTCCCTCGATGTCGGGATACTGCTCCGTAGTCAGTTGCAACCTCGCGGCGGCGAGGTTCTGTTCGAGGTGCGCGATCGAGGTCGTGCCGGGGATGGGCAGCACGTTCGGAGCGCGGTGGAGCAGCCATGCCAGGGCGACTTGGGACGGCTCCGCACCGAGCTGGGCGGCGATAACGTCGAGCGCTCCGCCCGGGCGGGCATGTTCGCCGGTGGCGAGCGGGAAGTAGGGCAGGAACGCGATCCCTTCCGCAGCGGTGTGGTCGATGACGGGATCGTGGTCTCTGGTGGAGAGGTTGTAGATGTTCTGCACCGCCGCGATCGGTGCGGTGCGGCGAGCTTCCTCTACCTGATCCACGGTCACCTCGGACAGCCCGAGGTGCCGGATCTTGCCCTGCTTGCGCAGCTCGGCCAGCGCGCCGACCTGCTCCGCGATCGGGTATGCCGGGTCGAGACGATGGAGCTGGAGCAGGTCGATGGTGTCCACGCGGAGGCGGCGCAGGCTCAACTCGACCTGCTGGCGAAGGTAGCCGGGGTGGCCGAGCGGCACCCACTCCTCAGGAGACGGCCGCAGATTCCCGATCTTGGTCGCGATCACGAGGTCGCCCGGGTAGGGGTGCAGCGCCTGAGCGATCAGCGCCTCGTTCTCGCCCAGCGCGTAGGAGTCGGCGGTGTCGATGAGTTGCACGCCGAGTTCCACAGCGCGCCGTAGCAGCGCGATCGCATCGGTGGGGTCGGCCGGGGCGCGCCAGATGCGGGCGCCTTCCTGGGTGCCGTCGTCGGTGCCATCGGTGAGACGCATGGTGCCCAGGCCGATGCGGCGCACGGGCAGGTCGCCGCCGATCAGGAACGTCTCGGCAGCGGTGGGTGTTGGGTTGGTCGATGTCGTCATGATTCAGACGCTAGGAACTGCCACCAGTGTCAGGTGCAAGAGGAGGAACGGATGAGCCTGTCGAATGACTCGCTCAGCATCGGGGAACTCGCCCGACGCACCGGCGCGAGCGTGCGGTCGCTGCGCCATTACGAGCAGTCCGGTCTCCTCCCCGCGCTGCGTACGAGCGCCGGCCACCGCCGCTTCTCTGAGGAGGCGGAATCCACCGTTCGACGCATCCGCATGTTCTTGGAGGCGGGCCTGCCACTGTCGGTGATCGCGAAGCTCATGCCCTGCTTCACCGATCAAGGCGCCAGCCTTGAGCCCTGCGTCACCAGATACCTGCGTCAGCATCTCGCGACTGTCGAGGACCGCATCGAGAGCTTGGACCAGCAACGTGAAGCCCTCGCGCAGCTCCAAGACCTCGTCCTTGCCTGACGCAGCGCGAGCATTCCTGCTCTTTCAACGCGAGTAAGAGGAGCGCGTCAAGGCCGAGGCGCCGCAACTATCGGAGCAGCCCAGATGTGGGCCGATGTTCGCGTCCCTCGGCAACAGCGAGGGGGTGAGGTCGAACCGACATGGGAACCCGCGGATCAACGTCGCGATCCACCGAGCCGTGTCTATCCGACAAGCGCATGCGTCCGCCCGCTTCGCCAAGGGCCATCTGCCTCCAGATGGGTCCGGGGAACTCGAACATCGAGGCCATCCGCGCACCGGCGCGACGCCTCGCGCGGCGGTCTTCGCCTGCTGATGCAGGTCGGGCGACGAAGTCATCGCACGACGAGTGGGCAGGTCGCCGCGTGATGGGCCGCGGCTCTGGAGGTCGGCGACCGCGTCGAGAGGCTCGTCAGGTCGCGGTGGGGTCGTGTTCGGCGAGGAACGCGCGGACCTGCTGGTGGGCGTCGGGGTTTCCGGCCCAGTAGGCGTGGCGTGCGCCGGACAGTAGGACGAGCCGTGCGTCCGGGATGCTCTGGGCGAGGAGCTCGGCGTTCTCTGGGACCGCGAGCTGGTCTTCGTCGCCGTGGATGACCAGGGTTGGCACGGTGATGGCGGAAAGGGCAGGGCCGTCGTGCAGTGCGACCGCGGCGAGATGATGTCTCATCGCCTCTGGTGAGGTCGGGGCGGGCATCACGCTGCCCGCTTCGGTCGCGTGCTCGGCGATCCACGCGTCGGGATAGAACAGCGCCGTCAGAGCGGCACCGCCCGTCGTCAACGCCTCTGACGCGTGGGTTGGGCGAGGGATGCTTCCCGGGCCACCCACCGTTGTCGCTCCCAGCGTCAGCGAGGCCACGCGGTCCGCATGCTCGGCGCCGAGCCATTGCGCGATCCGCCCGCCCATCGAATGACCGTACACATGGGCGCGTGTGACGCCGGCGGCATCCAGGACTGCGAGGACGTCGCGGGCGAAGTCTCGCGTCGACCACGCCTCCGGGAACAGGTCGTCGCTTTCGCCCGTGCCGCGATGATCGAACACGATCACCGTGCGCTCCCCGAAGTCGGCCACGGCGGAGTCCCACCCGTGGTGATCCAGCGCCAGCCCCGCGACCAAGACCACCGGCAGTCCCGCGTCCTCAGAGCCCGGCCTGGCCGAGAACCACAACCTCGCTCCATCGCCTGCCATCGCGTATGCCACGCGCCCATCGTCACACCGACCACCGACATCCAGCAGCGAGCACGTGACGTCGAGACAGGCGGAACCGCCGGGCGCGCGCCTCGGTCTGCACGTCGCGGGACCCGCGCCGACATCTCGCGTCCGCCGACGACCGCATGGACACCTTGGACCACGACCGCGAAGCTCTCACAAGACTCCAGGAACGCGTCCTTGCCTGACGAAGCGTTGTTATTCGCGACCACTCCCACCGCGGCATGAAGGTTCATCAGGTCACACCGCCGGTTAGCGGTCTCGGCGCTCCCCGTCGCGAAGGGCGACCAGTGCCTGGGACGCTCGTCTCGGAACCACTCCGTTGCCGAGTGCGGTGAGTTGCTGTGCGCGCGTCAGCCTGAGGCTCGGGTCGGTGACCCATACAGCGGGAAGACCCAGGAGCCATTCCACGAAGGCCAGTGCTGGCCGGGCCCGGCGTGCTCGTTCAGGATCGCGGCAGCCGAGGCTGGTCGTCCGGTGATGCGCTCCCATCGGGCGATGGCGGGGGCATAGCGTCCCCAGCGTCGAAGAACTCCTCGATCACGGCGAATGTCACTCCGGGCGAGGGTTGCCTGCCGTGCCTGGTCACGAGGTCGATCGCCTGATGGCTCAGCGCGATCGTCCCGCGTCGCGCCTTGACCTGATCCAGCGTCTCGCCGCCCCGTGCCGAGTACTCGATGCCGGGCTGGTCGCCTGCTAGGTGCTCGCTGCGCCTCCTGCACCCGCTGACTGCGCCGCGCCCGACCTCCGCCGTAGCCTTCGTCTCGCCCTCCCTCAGAGCCACCACGTCTCTTGCAGGTCGAGGACTGGACTTAGAGCGCGCTCTAAGTTCTACGGTGGGTGGCGTGACAGAGGAGAAGCACCCGGACGGGCTGACCGTGGCCGATATGGCTGCGGTGACCGGCGTCTCCGGGCACACGCTGCGGTACTACGAGCGGGCCGGGTTGATTCAGGCTGTGACCCGCAACGGCGGGAACCAGCGTCGGTATCAGCCTGGCGATGTGGAGTGGGTGCGGTTCCTGCTGCGCCTGCGCGAGACCGGGATGCCGATCGCCCGGATGCGCGAGTACGCCGTCCTGCGCGCCGAGGGCGACGCCTCGCTACGCGCCCGCATGGAACTGCTGGCCGAGCATCACGACCGCCTGCGCGAGCAGATCGCCGCGCTGCGCGGACACGAGCGGGCGCTGCGCGCCAAAGTCGACACCTATGCGCAGATGCTCACCGACGCCGAACTGAACGGAGAACATCGATGACTGACACCAACACCGCGCGAGCGGAACGATTCGAGGCGGGCAAGCGCGTCCTGGACGCCATCGACGGTGAGGCCGGGGTGAAGGTGATCGACGCCCTGGCCGACATCGCGCCCGAGCTCGGCCACCAGATCGTCGCCTGGGGCTTCGGTGACATCTACGCCCGGCCCGACCTGGAACCCCGTGACCGCCAACTCGTCACCCTCGGCATGCTCACCGCGCTCGGGGGTTGCGAACCGCAACTGGAAGTGCACGTCGGCGCAGCCCTTAACGTCGGCCTGCAACCTGAACAGATCATCGAGGCGTTCCTGCATGCCTCCGTCTACTGCGGCTTCCCCCGGGCACTCAACGCCGTCGCCATCGCCCGCAAGGTCTTCACCGCGCGTGGCCTCCTGCCGATCGCTTGACACCCCGCCGAACGCACCCGCTCGGAACAACCGGGTCGACGGGCGACGTTGCCGTGAAGCGTGACCACCGATCAACCCAATCCCCTCGACGCGCTCGCTCGCGTCTACGTCGATGACATCGACTCCGCGCTCCCGCTCTACCGCACGCTCACGGGCGAGGAACCGCACGCCTTCGCCTTCCGTAGTCTCCGCCTGGCGAAGGTCGGCCTGTTCCTCCTCATCGAAGGGGCGGACGAACACGTGCGCTCCCACGCCGCCACGATCGCCGTCCGCGACATCGACCAGGTAGCCCGGACCATCGAAAGCGCAGGCGGAAAACTCCTCGAAGGTCCGGCCGCCGGTCCGAACGGGCCGCGGCTGATCGCCCAGCACTCCGACGGCAACGTGCTCGAATACATCCAGCGCACCTGAGCCGGGGGCGGCGCGACGGTGTTCCACGCGCCCGACCTGCGGGTGGGAGACGTCAGTACGCAGAGCGCCAACGCTCCGCTGGCGGAGTGCCCGATGCCGTTCTGGCCCCCACACGCCTCCCGCGCGACGGTCGCGGTCCTCATGGTCGACGAGGCCGACGAGACAACCGGCCGGCACGGGTCCTCGTGCCCATCCAGACGTAGAGAGACCCGCGGGCCAGGGTCAGCGGTGCAGCTCCTGGGCGAAGTCCGGGCAATCCAGGGATCTTGGCTCGCGAACCTCGACCGTGTCAGTCCGGCAGCGGTGCTGCGCCAGCTGCTTCCGGCGCCGTCGTTTCTTCGCCCTCTGCTACTCTGCCACGCCTCTTCCAGATCGACACCGTTCTGCTGGCTGTAGCCGTCGCATGGTCGATGCCCGGCGATGCCCTTTCGCCGGGCCCGTCGGAGTCACCCACACGGTTGGCACCAAGGGTGCTATCGGTGCGCCGGGGCGCACCTGGCCGCTGAGGCGGCCCTTCCCGAGCCCGTCTCGGGGAGGGCCTGCCGTGGTAATGACGATCCGGGTGATGTCGTCGGGCCGCGGCTACGAATACCTGTTGAAGTCGGTCGCTGCCGGCGACGGCGACCGCGACAGGGGCACCCCGCTGACCCGCTACTACACCGAGTCCGGCTGTCCTCCAGGAACGTGGCTGGGCACGGGTCTGCCGAGCCTGGGCACCGGGCAGGGTTTGACCCTCGCGGCCGGCGACACGGTGACCGAGGAACACCTGGCCCGGCTACTCGGCGAGGGCGTCCATCCGGTGACCGGCGACAAGCTCGGGTCGCCGTACCCGCGGTTGCAATCCCCACAGGAGCGGATTGCGGCCAGGGTTGCACGCCTGGACCCGGAACTGACTGGTGCGCAACGGACGCAAGCCATCGACCATATCCGCGAGGAAGAGGTTGCGAAGAAGCCGCAGACCGCGGTTGCCGGGTTCGACCTGACGTTCTCGCCGCCGAAGTCTGTCTCAGCGGTGTGGGGTGTTGCGGACGCGGGAACGCAAGCGTTGATCGCGCAGGCCCATCACGCAGCGATGCGCGACACCCTCGCGCTGTTGGAGGAACGGGTCGCGGCGACGCGGGTCGGGCATGGAGGAATCGCCCGGATGCCGATCGTCGGGGTGATCGCCGCGGCGTTCGATCACTACGACTCCCGCGCGGCCGATCCGCAGCTGCACACCCATCTCGTGGTCTCGAACAAGGTCCAGGGCGTCGACGGGCGGTGGCGGACGCTGGACTCCCGCACCTTGCACCGCGCCACCGTCGCGTTGTCGGCGTCCTACAACGCGTTCCTGACCGACCACACCGCCCGGCTGCTCGGTGTCTCCTGGGGGCCGGTGGACCGGGGCAAGGACCGCAACACGGGCTGGGAGATCGACGGCGTGCCCTCCGCGCTGTTGGCGGAGTTCTCCCGCCGCACCACCGGCAGCAGCGACGACGGGGCGGAGGGGATCGAGCAGGTCAAGGACCGGCTCATCGCCGAGTACGTCGCCGAGCACGGTCACGCGCCCTCAGCGCGCACGGTCGCCAAGCTGCGCCAGCAGGCCACCTTGCAGACACGGCCGGAGAAGCAGTTGCATTCGCTGGCCGAACTGACCGCGCAGTGGCGAGACCGCGCGACTGCGGTGCTCGGTGAGGACTCGACCACCTGGGCGCAACACCTTCTCGCGCACGGGGCCAGTGAGACCCGGTTGCGCGCCGCCGACCTCGACGCAGAGCAGGTCGCCGACCTCGCCGCGGTCGTGTTGATGGAGGTCAGCGACCGGCGCGCGACCTGGACCCGTTGGAACCTGCACGCCGAGGCCATGAGACAGCTCATGGGGGTTCGGTTCGCCAGCTCTGGCGACCGGACCGCCGTGCTCGACCAGATCGTCGCCCGTGCCGAAGAAGCGTCCCTCCGACTCACCCCCGAATACGACCGGTCCGTCCCCGACAGTTACGTCTTGCCGGACGGGTCGAACCGATTCCAGACCGCCGACCAGGTGACGTATTCGAGTCAAGCCATCCTGGACGCCGAGACCCGCCTCTTGCGCTACTCGGAGAAGCAGACCTCGCCTGTCCTGTCGGCGCGGCTGGTCGCCCGGCACACATCCCGCAAGATCAACGGGGTCCGGCTCGCTGCGGACCAGGCAGCGGCGATCACTTCGATCGCTCGATCCGCGCTCACCCTCGACCTGCTCGTCGGGCCGGCCGGGACCGGGAAGACCACGGCGCTGCGCGCCCTACACCGGGCCTGGACCGCCGCGCACGGCAAAGACTCGGTGATCGGACTCGCGCCGTCCGCCGCCGCCGCCGAAGTCCTCGGCGACAGCCTCGATGTTCGGGCGGAAAACACCGCCAAGTTCCTCTACGAACACCGCAAGGGTCGCTGGAACCTCCACGCGGGCCAGCTCGTATTCATCGACGAAGCCTCGCTGGCCGGAACACTCGCCCTGGACAAGATCACCACCCACGCCGCCCAGGTCGGGGCGAAGGTCGTGCTCGTCGGAGACTGGGCACAACTGTCCGCGGTGGAAACGGGTGGCGCGTTCGGGATGCTCGTCCGCCATCGACGCCAGCACCACGGCACGGTGCCGGAGTTGACCAACGTGCGCCGGTTCACCGCGACGTGGGAGAAGACCGCCAGCCTCGCCCTGCGCCACGGCAACCCCGACATCCTCGACACCTACGACGAGCATGGACGGCTGCACGACGGCGGAGCCGAGGCGATGCTCGATGCCGTCTACCAGGCATGGCAGCATGATCGGGACGCGGGCCTGTCCACGTTGATGATCGCCGGGAACGGTGAGGCGGTCGCGGAGTTGAACCAGCGCGCCCGCGCCGACCTCATCGCCGCCGGCCAGGTACGGCCGGAGAGCGTGGCGTTGCACGACGGCACGGCCGCCGGGGTCGGTGATCTGGTCGTCACCCGCCGCAACGAGCGCCGCCTGACCACCAGTGGGCGCGGATGGGTGAAGAACGGCGACCGCTGGCAGATCACCCAGCGCTACTCGGACGACTCCCTCGCCGTGCGCCGGCTCGGCAAGCGCGACATCCCACACGGCCGGGCGCTGCGGCTGCCCGCCGAGTACGTCAGCGACGACCTGGAACTCGGCTACGCCTCCACGACTCACCAGGCTCAGGGCGCGACCGTGGACACCGCGCACGCGCTCATCGACCCCGAATGGGAATCCCGGGAACTGCTCTACGTTGCCCTCACCCGCGGCCGCCAGGCCAACCACGCCTACGTCATCCAGCCCGACCCGCACGAGGTCGAACCCCACCTCGACCAGCCCGAGCCGTTGACCAGGGTCGAGCAGTTGGCGCGGGTGCTCGCCCGCAGCGACGCCGACCTGTCCGCCACCGAGACCCGGCAACTCGAGGTCGACCGGCACGCCTCCCTGTCCACGCTGCTGGATGAGTACGACCTGCTCGCCGCGGAGGCGCAGCACGACCGGTGGGCGGTGCTACTCGATGTCGCGCCGTTCGCGGAGAACGTCGCCGACGACGTGTTCACCAGCCCCTACTACGAACACCTCGAAGGCGCCCTCGGCCGACACGAAGCCGCCGGCCACAGCGTCGCCGCGATTCTCACCGCCCTCGCAGCCAGCGTCACACCAGGGGAGGGCCAGGACGACCCCGCCGCCCAACTCGCCACGCGCATCGACCAAGCCACCGAGAAACTCCCACCAGGCCGCACCGCGCCGCGCCGAGTCGCCGGGCTCATCCCACGACCCGCCGAGCCAGTCTCCGACGACGTGCAGAAGGCGCTGGCGGAACGCGAGGCTCTTATCGAGGCGGCTGCACGTCGAGCCCTTCACGATGCGCTCAACACTGGCGAAGCCTGGACGGCCCGCATCGGTCGTCCGAGCACCAGCCCTAACACCCGCGGAGCATGGCTCGGTCATGCCACCACGGTCGCGCTCTACCGACACCGGTACGACATCGCCGGCCCTGCGCCGCTGGGCAACCCGAAAGACATCACCAAGGCGCAGCAAGCCGCCGAGTACCGCGCAGCCCGCGCGGCACTCCGCCGAGCTCGGGCAGTCGGCGAAGCGGCCCACGACGCCGGAACGAGACGGAATGTCCCGCGGCCTGACCAAGGTCACCGGCTCTGAACGGCCCTCGGCTCCGTATGTACGCAGGTACGGTGCGGCCGGGTGAGCGGGCAGTCCGGCTACCGTGGAGAAGCATGACGGAGCGCACCCGCGACACCGGCGACGAACTGATCCTCTACGACGATCAACATGCGCTGCTCCGCGTTACCCGACCGACCCGGCTGCTCGGCGCCGCCTACGGAGGCGTCCATGTCCTGCCCGGTGGGACGCTGGTCACGGCCGGGATCATCCGCCAGCGGCTCGTCGTCGAGTCCGGCGGAGCCTGCTACGCCTCCGGCTACATTCGCGCCGTGCCCAAGGTCGCCGCCGGTGGTCTCCTGGAGGTCACCGGTCACCTCGGTCCTGTGCGCTGGCCGGAGGCCGACATTGCCGGCACCATTCTCGTCGCCGTCGGTGCCCGCTACGGCGAGCGCGCCGTCGCCGAAGACGGAACGCTCGCGCCGTTCGACCCCGCCACATCGGCCCGTATCAACGAGAGCACGCCGCAGTTCCGCATCGTCCGTAGCGGACCGACACCGACCCTCGAAGGCCCCCTCAACCCAGCCCCGTTACCACCGATCACCGGGGCCTGACGGCGATCCGGGGCGATGTGCGCACCTGTCTGCAAGGGACTCCCATCCCTGTGCGGACGGAGGTGGCGCGATGGCCCTACCGCGGTATCGCGCCGAGCAGTTCCAGACATCCGGCTGGGACAGCGGCACGCCCGAGCGCAAGGCGAGGTTCGTGAACTCATTGCTGCGGCTCATCGCCGACGACTTCCCCCGCGAGCGATTCACCCGCGCGCTGTATCTCGGCCTGTCGACTCACGGCTACTTCGGCTTCATCGCGCACTACAACATCCACGGATTCTACGAGGAGCAGATGTCGACCCCCGCCCGTCGCGCACAGTTCCTGCACGACCTCGCGTTGGACTGCGAGAAGGACGCCCACCTCGACCGGCCCGACCTGTGGAGCGACGTGAAAGCCGTCCTCGTGCACCATCTCCCGAGCGATCGGGAGCAGCCAAGCTCCCGCCGCTTGCCACCCGTCACCGCGTTCGGGACACGACCCGCCGCGGCCCGGGACGACGCTCCTACGCTGTTCTGATTCGTCGCCGGATCTACGGGAGTGGCTCCGCGCTGGACGACCAACGCCGTGTAGGTCGTGGCGCTCAGCCCACTGACTCGGCCCGCGCGTACACCACCGAGTCGGTCTGCTGCTTCCGCATACGGCGGCGGTCGGCTGCCTCATAGATGCGGACGCGGAGCAGGAGGACCAGGCTGATCGGCCCCATGATGGCGAACTTCATCGCGTTCCAGATGAACAGCAGTACCAGGAGGTTGAGCCAGCCCGGGGCGCCGTTGTCGAGGAGCACACGGACAATGCTCGCCGCGTAGAGGTACGGCACCCCCAGGAGCATGGCGGGGATGCCCCACTTGAGGCCGCGACGGGTGCGGATCGCATCGAGCGCGATGTTGGTGGGCATGTAGCGCCGCAGGAAGTAGCGGGTGTACACGCTGGCGATCCAGATCAACCGGAACATGTCGACAGTCCTCTCCAAGAGTCCGGCGACAAGGAATCTCGAAGGACTGTCCAGCGATGCTGTTCAGTCATGCCCTCGCATCTGGCGATGGCCTAGTAGGTAGAAGCCGCCTACACCCTCATGTTAACCCCGTCCTCCGACAGTGGGGAAGCGTCCGACCGAGCGCGCCGGAGGGTCGGTGGCTAGCGTTCGCGCCCGTGGACGTCGCGCATCGCCACGCGGTCTCACATACACGACCGGTCGGCCATCCGCTCCAGCCTCGATGGTCTCGGAGCCTCGATCGCATCCCGGGTCTGGACCCAGCACGCCCACGAGATCGCGTGGTGATCGGACGAGTCTGGGTCGTTCGAGATCTTGCCTGGCCCCTGACCTGCGAGCGCCCTTCGCGCGTGGTCGTGTCGTCCCATGCCTGCGGGATGTGGTTCGAGATAATGGTCCACGACATGGATCTCTGACCATCGGGCGAGTTCGCGCAGCCGAGCCATCGCCAGAGAGCGAGGCAGGCAATGGCGGAGGCACCTCCGCAGATCCGGCTCTGGGACGACAACCCGAGCACGTTGGATCTCCTCGGGTTCGACGCTGTGGTTGAGCCGATTGCCGCTGCGGTCCGCGAACGCAACATCCATCCGCTGACGCTGTCAGTGCAGAGCCCTTGGGGTGGCGGGAAGTCCACGATCCTGAAGCTGATCGAGGCTGAGTTCAAGGACGACGACACCTGCTTCGTCGTCTCAACCAACCCGTGGGCCTACGACGATCAGGTGGACGTCAAGGGCACGCTGATCTCTGAGATTTTGCACGGCATCGAGATTCAGATCCCCGATCCGGGGATCAGGGCCAAGGTCGCAGCGAAGGCGAAGGAGTTGCTGGGACGCATCAGCTGGAGCCGTGCAGCGGTTGCCATCGCCAAGGGAGCGCTGACCTTTCAGGTCGACCCGCAGCAGGTAGCTGACATCTTCCAGCCCAAGGACCCGGGCGGGCCGGACTCGATGGCGGGCTTCAACGATGCCTACAAGGAGTTGCTCGCACTGATACCGAACGTCGAGCGCGTAGTCGTCCTTGTCGATGACCTCGATCGCTGCCTGCCGGATGCAGTGACGGCGACTCTTGAGGCGATCAAGCTCTTTCTCTCCACCGAGAAGATGGTGTTCGTCCTGGCAGCCGATCAGGACATGGTTCGGGATGCCATCTCGGTCAGCCTGGATGGTGCTCGCCGCGGCGACATCTTTGCCAGGCGCTACTTGGAGAAGATCGTTCAGCTCCCGATCGCACTACCGCGGCTGTCCGCCACCGACGCTGAGGCCTACATCGGCCTCCTGATCGCCGGCCGCTCGATGAAGGAGACGGACCTGAAAGCCCTCGCGGCGCACGTCCGCGCGCGACGGAACGCCCATCAGACCCCGCTGCTGCACGACTTCGAAGGACTGGCCGTCAAACCAGCCGAGGACGATCTCGCGCTGGCGGCCCAGCTTGCCGAAGGCCTGAGTGCCGATCGTCGCTCGAATCCGCGCCAGATCAAGCGCTTCCTCAACGCGTTCGGTGTCCGGGAATCCATCGCCCGCGCTCGCGGCGTCACAATCCCGCCGGCCGTGATGATCAAAATGTTGCTGCTCGAAGAACTCCACCGCACCTCCTTCAACACCTTGGCGGCGGCGCCGGTCCAAGAGCGCAAGACCTTTGTCGCCCGGTGGGAGGCCTGGGCGAACCCCTCCGGTGAGGAGGGTGAGGACGCGACTCTCCCAGAGGGCATCGACCAGGCGACGAAGGAGTGGGCCGCCGCGCCCCCGTCTCTCCGCAGCGAGAACCAACTTGACCAATATCTCACCCTCGCGGCGAGCCTGATCAACGTCAGCATGGGCGCCCAGGTCTCCGACGAGGTGCTCGCGCTCATCAATGACTTACTGGGTGAGAGCGAAGCTGCACGGAATGTGGCCGCCAATTCACTGAGCGAGCGCGGCGAGGACGAACAGCTGGCAGCCCTGGATGTTCTGTTCGCGACGACCAAACGCATGGAGGACGCCGAAGCGGTGATCCGGGGCGCCGTTCTCTGGGTGGGGAAGACGCCCGCGCTGGAGCAGGCAGCGGCAGCCGGAGTCGAGGCCCACTGTTGGGGAGCACGTCTGACCCCAGGTGCCGTCGTCGAACTCGGGACGAGCGGGCGATCCGCGCTCGTTGAGCTGGTGCGACGCGCGGCTCAGGACACCACGCTGCACCCTTCGACTCAGACTGCGGCGCGTGACGAGATTGACCAACTCGATGGGAACTAGCGGCGCGTACGGCGGCAGCAACTCCGCCGAATGGAACGACTTCCGAGACGCATGGTCAGACCTCGGCTCAGGGGACACCGGAGCCAGTACTGGCGATTCGGACCCTACCCAACCGTCCGACCAGCTCTTTGAGCCGGCGCAACCGGCGTCCGACCTCGACCGCGTCGGGCAAGCACTCATCGATGCCCTCTGGCGCGACGACCCGGCCACCAGAGGAAATGTCGTCCCGACCATTCCTCGCCCCCGTGTCCCCGGCCGCCGCGGTGCAGGTGCAGGAGGTGCGGGTGGAGCGGGAGCCGCGGGAGGCTCTGCGGGTGCCGGCCGCTCCGGAAGCCGGTCCACTCGGCAGGTGATCGGAGGAGCCTCGCGCGGTGGCGCGACTATCGGAGCGGCGTACGCGCTGAGGGACCGCGACGCCCAGAGGCTGGCCGACTACGGCCTCTCGCTCGCCGAGTTCGACTCATTCAGCCCGCGCGCTCGAATCAGCAGGCTCGTCACCCTCATGATCGGGGACGACGGGCACCCCGACGACCGAGCGATCCGCCAAGCAGCAACAGAACAGGTCAAGAAGATCGTCGCCACCGACGGCGAACCTCCGACCGCAACCGAAGCGATCAAGGGCTTCGTCAGCGCCTACATCTTCCAGCTCGGACTCGTCGAACTCCAAGACCAAATCACCAACGGAACGCTCGACGGCAACGAGGCGCTGGTGCGCGAACGCATGCTGCGCGGCTGGATCGACGCGAAGGTTCGCGGACTCGACATTGACGCCAGCCCCGCACTCTCATCGAACGCCCTTCACCAAGCCGCTGCTGAT
Source organism: Nocardioides sp. (assembly GCF_047606145.1). Lineage (GTDB taxonomy): Bacteria > Actinomycetota > Actinomycetes > Propionibacteriales > Nocardioidaceae > Nocardioides. The sequence goes on from NZ_JASGET010000018.1 coordinate 37,126, forward strand.
CTTGCCCAACGAGCCATTCGTGTCCTGAGGGCGAGGTAGACGACATGCCGCTAACGCGCTTCTACGTCTCCGGCGAGGACTCCACCAACCAGAGCCTGGCGGATCACCACCGGCTGCGGTGGCCCACCACGGCCGGCGAGACGGACACCGTCAAGAGCGCCATCGGCTGGTGGCTGCCCACACTGGGCCAGGTCCCGACGCAGACGATCGATCTGGTCCGCATCGCCGGTAGTGCATACCTCGTCGACCGGCTCTCCGGCAGACCCAGCGCCTTCACCCGGCGGCTCCACCTCACTGTCGAGGTCGCCGATCCCACGCCATGGGAAGGCGAGGCAATCAACCAACTTGCTCAACTGCTGTTCTGGCTGACAGGTGACACCTGGGATCTCCAGCTGATCCAGGATCCCACCATCCCTGAGACCTCGGCCCCCATGGCCTCTGATGGCGTGGACGCCGTCGCACTGCTCAGCGGAGGACTCGACTCCTACCTTGGCGCGTTGCATCTGCTCTCCACGCTAAGTGGGCCACCGTTGTTCGTCGGTCACTACGACACCGCCACCGCCGTCCGACGAGCCCAGAACACCGTTCACGGCTGGCTGCAGGAGGCCTACACGCCGCCGCCCTCTTACACCCAGATCGAGTTCACGCAAGTCGCAGACAAGAAGGAGAGCTCCAGCCGGAGCCGCTCCTTGCTCTTCGTCGCGCTTGGGGTTGCCGTCGCCGCCAGCCGTCACGCATCAAGGCTCTTTGTGCCAGAGAACGGATTCACCAGCCTGAACCTGCCACTGCACCCTAACCGGGCCGGCGCGCTCTCCACCCGCTCCACTCACCCCGAGACCTTCTACCGAATCAACACGCTCCTCCAAACGCTCAACCTTGCGGTAGCGGTGGCCAACCCCTTTGCCGAGCACACCAAGGGTGAAGAAATGCGCCTGGTCGCTGACCGCCACCCGCCGGGCGGCTGGGATCGCGTCGCCGGGCTCACGGTCTCGTGCAGCAAACTCGACGGCGCTCGGATCAAGGGCGGCAACTCCACCCTCAACTGCGGCCTCTGCTACGCGTGTGTCACCCGTCGGGGCGCCTTCATCGCCGCCGGCGTCGACGACCCGACCATCTATCTGTCCGACGAACTCACCGGAGACGCGCGCCTCGAACTCCTCGAACGCCGCTACAGCGACCGAGCCGCAATCTCCTACGCAACAACCCGCGGTATCGACGACGACGCGATCGACGCAGGGACCTGGCCCCCGGACGCTGACCTCGACGCGATCAGCGACCTCGCCCGTCGTGGGCTCGCCGAACTCGGGAAAGTGGACCTGGCATGACCGGCTCCCGCCTCCCCGCACTGGACGCTCACGCCCACATCGCGCCCGACGTCACGCCGGCACAGATCGCGGCCCTCGGACAGTCCGTGGTGTTCGCGATGACTCGAAGCGTGCACGAGGCCCGTCAAGTCAGGAACCGCCGGGATCAATCGCTCATCTGGGGAATCGGTCTCCATCCTGGCGTTGCGGCAGCACGCACCGCATGGGACTCCAAGCAGTTCACCGAGCTCCTTGGCTCCTTCGCCTTGGTAGGCGAGATCGGCCTAGATCGCCGAGGAGGCGACTTGGCGCGACAGCGCTCAATATTCAAGGAGGTGCTGAGCATCGTCCGCAACGAGCCGGTGCTCGTTTCCATCCACAGCAGCGGCGCTGCAACCGAGGTCGTCGAACATCTCCACGACGCGAACCCGCGCGGCGCGATCCTGCATTGGTTCAACGGTGACGCCTCCGACATCACGCGGGCCATCGAAACCGACGCCTACTTCTCGGTCAACGCGGCCATGTCCGAAGACCAGATTCGGCTACTGCCCCAGGAGAGGGTCCTGTGCGAGACGGATTTCCCTGCCCGCAAGACACGTGCCCGCAAGCCCGCGGACATGCAGCGCATCGAACAGCTGCTGAGCCAGGTCTGGAACAAGACGCCCGAGGAAGTACGCGCCACCACATGGTGGAACCTTCGTACGCTCAGCGAACGCTCCGGAGCCATGGAACGTCTGCCTGAACCTGTCGCCGACACCCTTCTTTACCTGTGACGGACAGCAGCAGTCAGTCTGGCGGCGATGAGGACCGCATGCGACGAGCTGGGAGCTATCGTTCCCGGCCGTGAGAATCGCGGAGGACCACTCCCGCAGCGAGCAGATGGTTCCGAATGGTGCCGGCCGAGAATCCGAGCTGCGTGCCGACCCGCTCCAACGAGTCGCCTGCGACGTATCGGCGCTTCATCTCGGCTACGTCTCCTGCGGAGGGTGACTGCCGGCGCAGCCTCACGCCTCGGCTGCGCAGCAGCGATGCCAGTCGTGGGCGACTCACGCCCAGGTCGGCGGCTACTTCGCGTAACGTCGCGCCCGCCGCGTACCGATCCTCGGCGGTCGCCAACGCCTCTTCCGGGACACGCGTGCATGACCGTGCTCTGAAGCCGGTCCGCGCACCAGACCGAGTGCGTTGCCTGATCGCGCGGTGCGTGGCAGCCAGCCGCGCCAGGGGCGGGGCAAGTCTCGATAATGCTCCCGCTAGGTCCACCAGGTGTTCGCGCCGCTATTCGGTCCGGTGTTCGCGCCGGGACGCCATGGCCGCGTCAGGGGCTCGCCGTCTCGTCGGCGTCGACGGTTTCTCGCGATCGTCGATTGCCACTGGCCGTGTCCCAGATGACGGATGTCAGTACGACGGTTCCACCGAGCACGGACAGCCAAGCGGGGACCTCGCCGAAGGCGAGCCAGACCCAGAGGGGTGCGAGTGGTACGTCGGCGGTGCTGAGGACCGCTGTTCTGGAGGCGGGGAGGAGTCTGGCCCCTTCGATGTAGCAGGCGAGTGACGCGGCTTGGACGAGGCCGAAGACGGCCAGGACGGCGAGGTCGTGTGCGGGGAGCCACCGATCTTGGGCCAAGAGCAGACCCAGCACCGCGAGTTGGAGAGCTGAGACTCCGGTGGCGGGGACCTGGGAGACGTCGCGGAACTTGCGTCCGCAGACCGCGACTCCGGCAAGGCTGAGGGTCATCCCGAATGCGAGCAGCAGTCCGATGAGGTCGCGTCTGGAGTCGCTGGAGAAGCCACCGCCGGCGGTGATGGTCACGCCGATCGCGGCGCCGGCAGCCGCGATCAGTGTGTTGCGGGTCGGTGCCTCCCGCAGGAGGAACCACGCGAGGCCGGCTGTGACGAAGGGGCAGGTGGCGAAGACGACCACGACGTTCGTGACCGACGTCAGCTGCAGGGCCGGGATGTAGAGGGCCGTGGCAATCGTCGAGAGCGTGGCCAGCGACAGGCCACCCGCGCTGACCGCGGACTTGAGACCGCCTTTCGCTGGGGGACTCAACCTCGTTGCCGGTGTCCGCGGTGTCCGGGTCGCGGTGAGCCAGCAGGCGATGGCCAGGGTGCTAGCTACGCCTCGCCAGCCGATGATGGCCCACGAGGACGCGTCGATAGCGCGGGTGAAGAGCCCGGCCAGGCTCCAGCCCGTCGCGGCCAGGAGCACGAGCACGACCCCGTGGCCCGCGGTGCGATGCACGTCGGGTCGCGGCGAGGAGTCAGCGGCAGGCACGCGAGCAAGTCTGGGCATTCGGATCGCCGGCGTCATCACGCGCGAGATCAGCTGCTGTCAATGACTGTCAGTAATGTGCGTCAGACTTGGGCCGTGACCGGAACAGGCCAAGAGACAGTTGCGGAGGGCCGCGCGGCGCGGGTGCTGGCCTTGCTTCGGGTGCTTTCCGACGAGGAGACCGTCCGCGGTGCGGATCTCGCGGCGACGTTGAAGACATCCGTTCGCACTGTCTACCGCGACATCGCGCTTCTTCGAGCCCAGGGGATCGCCATCGCCGGCGATCCGGGAGTCGGATACGCCCTGGGTGGCAAGCGAGTGGTTCCCGCGATGAGCCTGACTGCGGATGAGGCGGATGCTCTGGCGCTCGGCCTGCGCATGGCTCACACCTGGGGCGACCCGCAGCTGTCCAAGGCAGCCGCCGACCTGCACGCCAGGCTTCCCGATGCCCTACGGCCCGACGGACAGCGACGTCTGCAACGCTCGGTGGTCGTCGCACCGTTCAGCAGCTACCACGTCGACGCCCCGCAGTGTCTGCCTGCGCTGCGCCGAGCGGCCCGGCAGCGACTGTGCTTGGACATCGACTACACCGACGGGACGGGGAATGACACTCAGCGACGAGTACGACCTCTCTCGATCGCGTTCTTCGCCCCGATCTGGATCCTCACGGTCTGGTGCGAGCTCCGCTCAGACTTCCGCGACCTACGTGCTGACCGCATCCGCACCGTTGCCGTCGGACCGTCGTTCACCGACGAACCCGGACGGACCGTGCGGGACTACCTGGCTCGATCGCGTGACTCTGCAGGGTGACGCATGAGAGCGCGAGCGACTCTGTCGGCGACCCTCGTGAGACCACCGAGGACCGACTACGTGAGAGTTCCGGCGTACCGGCGGATGATCGCCCGCACCGTCTCGACATGGATGCCGTACGCCCCGGCGAGCTCCCTATTGAACGCCCCGTTGAGATGCCTTGGGACCAGCTCAGCTCGCTGAGTGTCCGACGGGCGGACATGTCGCTGAGTCCGGTGCCTCACTGGAACCTGGGCATGAAACGACCAGGCAGTAGGGAAGGAGGACCCATCGGGCCCGCTCCTGCGTCTGCGGTACCGGTGGCCGAGACAGCTGCCTCGGTCTTCGGCCGGTCCGCCCTCCAGCGGTCGATCTTGCATCGAGAGCTGGGAACGCAACACTGGGGCCATGGCTTCGTGCGACCTGATGATCGCTGGTGGCACCGTGTTGGTCTCCGCGTCCCCGCCCGTGGTGCTCGAACATGCCGCCGTGGCGGTCGTCGGTGCGGCTGTCGCCGATGTTGGTCCGGAGCCCGAGGTGGCCAGCCGGTGGACGACGCGCTCGGTGATCGACGCGACCGAGGCCGTGATATCGCCCGGGTTCGTCGATGCCCACGTCCACCTGGCGGCGCCGGGTGGTTACGGACAGCGCGGCTACACCCGCGGGGTCACGGCGGGGCCGTTCGCGGGTGGCGGCAAGGGCGAAGGCATGACGCCGTTGGTCGGCGGCATGGTCAACCGCCCGGCGCATCACGATGCGGTTCGCGCGGTGGCCGCGGTGCGGCTGGCGGCGATGCTGCGGTGTGGCTACACCGGTGTCGTCGATGCAGGCGGTCCGGGCGCACAGGCGGTGGCCGAGGCCGCCGAGTGGATCGGGATCCGGGCAGCCGTAGGGCCGAGCTTGGCAGACGTGTGGCACGACGAGACCGGAAGGTTCGGCCGGCGCATGGACATCGAATCGATTCTCACCCGAGCCGCGGTCGAGTTGGATTGGCTCGCTGAGCATGACGTCTCGACGCTGCAGCCGATCATCTCGGCAGCCGGTACGCAAACCAGCAGCGACGAGCTTCTGAGCGGCGTGGCAGCACTCGCGGCCGACCGCGGGCTGGGAGTGCATGTTCCAGTCACGTACGCGCTCAGGCCGTAGCAGACCACGCAGCGTGCTTCGGGCGGAGCGAGACGGAGAGACTGGCCGCTGCCGGTCTGCTCAATGAGCGGCTGATGGTGATGCACGCCGGTGCATTGACGGATGAGGATGTACGAGCGTTGGCGCAGCGTGGTGTGACGCTGAATCACAACCCCGTCGGCAACGCCATGTTCGGGTTCGGGTCCACCGGCAGCGACACCGTCCGTCGGGCACTGCGGGCCGGGGTCTCGGTGGCATTGGGCAGCGACTGGTCTCGTGCCGTCACTCCGCCCGGCGAATTGATTCGCGCAGCGATGATGCTGCAACGTGACGGTGCAGCCGACGACACCGCGCTCGCAGAGCACGAGGCGCTCACAGCCGGCTTCGCCGCTGCGCCGTTCCTCGTCCCGCACGGTGTCGGCGCCGGTCGGGTCGAGGTCGGGTACCCGGCCGACCTGGTCGTCACCGACATCGCCGGCCTGCACCACCTCGACCAGCCCCATCCGGTGTCGGCGCTCACCACGCACGCGAGGCCGGACGACGTCAGGGCCGTCGTCGTCGAGGGTCGCGTCCGAGTGCGCGCCGGCAAGATCATCGACGTCGACGAGCGGTCCCTTCGACAGGCCGCCCGTCTCGCCCTCTCCTCATGCTGAGCGACCCCACCCGACGAACCGCGTGCGGCGGGCACTCGTGGATACGCCACGTGGGGTACCAGCACCTTCGATCTCATCGACGATCAGCCGCTGCGGCACCGCCAGGTCACCCCTCGCCGACGTACGACCTGGCTCATCTGAAGGCGCTGCACCGTCAGCTCTTCCAAGACGTCTATGAGTGGGCCGGGAGTTGCGGGCGGTCGGCGATGGCCCCACCCGGGGCCCCGGTCCCGTCGTCGAGCAGGTCCGTCGCCGCGCGACGCGGAACGAGATGACGTGAGCCACCGTCACCCTGCGCCGCCCCACCTCGGTGGGCCCGAGGGCGCCGAGGCCCGGGATCAGGATGCGCGGAGGAACCCAGTGACGGCCGGGGCGAGCCTGTCGGCAGCGACGATCAGGCCGAGGTGCCCGTCGTCGTAGATCACCAGCTCGGAGTGCGGGATGAGCGCGGCCATGATCCGAGCATTGATCAGCGGGATGATCGGATCGTCGCTACCGGCGAGGATCAGCGTCCGCTGACGGAGCAACGGCAGGAGCGGCAGACTGGTCCATCCCGCGGCCGCGAGGAGCTGCAGCAGATAGCCACGCGTCGAGGTCAGTGGTGAGTGACCGTCCAGGATCTCTCGGACGCGGTCGGGATCATCCCGCAGCGCTCCGCCGTAGATGTCCGGTGCGATGGCGGCCGCATGGCTCATGTCGCGGTAGCGCCGGACGGTCACCAGGTGCCGCAGCACGCCGGGTTGGGCGGGCACCATCATCCAACCCGGCGCCGTGCTGGCCAGCACGAGGCGACGGCAGCGGCGCGCATGCTGGAGGGCCAGCTGTTGGGCAAGGCCGCCGCCCCATGAGATGCCGAGAACGTCGAACTCGTCGTAGCCGAGCTCATCGAGAAGGCGGCCGAGGAGGCGGGCGAGCGAGAAGAAGCTGTACGGCCTCCTCGGCAACGGCGATCCGCCGACGCCGGGAACGTCGAAGCGCACCACCGGTATGGCGGGGTCGAGCCGATCGACGAAGGGCTGCAGCAGGTCCAGACTCGCACCGATGCCATTGCACAGCAGGAGCGGCGTACCGGTGCCACGACGGACCGAGACCCGCATCCGTGTGCCGCGGACGTCCAGGTCCCGGACGGCGTCGGTCACGGCGCCTCGTCGGCAGGGTCGGTGGGCGCGGCCTCGGCGAGCTCGGGGAAGGCCTCGAGAGCTTCGAGAGCGGCGGCGAGCTCGGCCAGCCTGTTGGCGTCATCGAGACTCGCTCCGAGGCGCTCCTCGAGGCGACGAATGCGATATCTGACGGTGTTCTCATGGCAGTACAGCACGCGGCCGGCCTCCACGGCGGAGCCGTGGGCGTCGAGCCACGCGCGAGCAGTGGCCAGCTGCAGCCTGCGGTCGTCCTCGGGAAGCGACAGGATGCCACGAAGCGCCCGTTGCACGAAGTGACGCGTGTTGTCCCGGTTGGTGATGATCAGCTCGCTGAGTGGTGTGTCGGCGAGCTGCTTGGTGCCGGGCCGGCCGGGCGGCAGGGTGTCGAGGGCGATGCGGGCGAAGCGGGCCGCCCTCGGTGCGCGGTCGAGCCGGGAGAACTCGGGGCTGACCCCGACCCGCGTGGACGCGGAGCTGGAGATGAGGCGAAGGATGTCGGCTTCCGTGCGTCGACGGCCACGCGAGATGATGCCGACCTCACGATCCGGCTGGGATTGCCATGCGGATGCCACGCCGGTCTGCTCCAGCCGTTCCTCCAGCCTGGGCAAGGCCCGGTCGCCGATCGCCGGGGCCTCGGCGACCACCACCAGGAAGGCACCGTCGAACGGGAAGGCGAGCATCTTCGAGATCTCCCAGGCACTGCGGTTGTCCTCGGTGGGGCCGGTCAGCAGCGCCGCCACCAGCGCGGACCGGCGCCTGTCCTGGGTGACGATCCGCGCCGTCATCTCCTTGCGATAGGCCTCGGTGAGTGCCGTGGAGTGCTCGTCGTTGATGGACCAGATCTCCGCCGAGGCATCGAGAAGCGCCGCGGTGGTGCGTGCCCCGGACTCGTTGGCGGCGGCGAGCAGCCGCTGCCACACGAGTGCGAATCCGAGGCGGTATGCCCGCAGCACGTCGGGAAGCGGAACGCCCTGGGCGGCGCGCTCGCGACCGGTCTGCTCGGCGGCGGCCGGATCGGTCGGATGGGGGCCGAGCAGGTCTTCGAGCACGCGGCGGACGTTGCGACGTACCGCGGTCGAGAGCTGCGCCTGGGACACGATCGACCCGCTGCGGTAGACGTCGATCTGGTTTCGGATCAACGCGCACGTCTCGTCGGTGAGCGCATCGAGCTCGCCGAGCAGGGCGGTAGCCAACTCGACCACACGAGGGTCCGGATCACGGCGTCGCACCGCTGTCATGTTAGGCGGACGAGCACGGGCGGGCGGTTGTGGCGTACGACACATCGCGGGCTCCGTGTTTGTCGTGGGCGACATTGGCGAGGAGTGGGGCCGGTTCCGAGGATGAGGAGACGAGACCGCAACCTAAGGAGCGCCCCATGGTCAGCCAGGTGGTCCACCCGTGTCCATGCCTCGTCGAGAGCGGTGCGCGATGAGCGCGCTCGGCGGGATCAACGCCCCGAAGATGACCGACCCCCTGCCCATCTCGTTCGGGCTCTTCGGATTCGCGTTCTTGGTGTACGCCGTCCGATTCATCGACGTCTCGTCCTCCACCATCACCGGCCCGACCAGCGATGCGTTGGACTATGCGCTCCTGGTGGGCGGTGTCGCCGAGCTGTTGGCCGGCGTCCTGGCACTCGCCCGCGGCGCCACGCCACATTCCGCGTGGGTCAACGGGCTCTTCGGAACCTGGCTGATCGGGTTCTTCCTGCTGATCATCCACACCACGCCCGAAGGTGCCGCCGCGGCCGCGCCGACCACCGCCGGCGGGCAGTCCCTGCCCTCGTCGACGGTGACAGCGCTCCAGAGCGCGAACGAGTCAGCCTGGCACGCCGAGTCGGTCGCCTGGTTCGTGCTGTGCCTGGCGATTCCCGTGATCATCCTGGCGATCCGCCCGATCATGGACAGGAACATCGTCCTCTCGATCGTGTTCCTGGGCGTGATCGCGGTGATCTTCCTGTTCGGGTTCGGCTTCCACGAGGTCTACCAGCAGGTCTCCGACGTCGTCAGCCTGAAGGCGAAGGAGCCCGATCTGGGTACGGCGGTGAACCTGCTGAGGATCTCGGCGTACTGCGCCCTGGTGGCGGGGGCGGGGCTGTTGTTCCTGCTCGGCAAGGCCGTCACCTCTGCAGAGGCGACCCGCGCGGAATGACGGTCGGGAGCAGCCATGACAAACCTCGCCATGAACCTCAAGGACGCCGTCGGACAGTACGCCGATCGGGTCGCCCTCCGGCTCGAGGACGCGATGCTGACCTATCGCCAGCTCGACGACCTCAGCGCACGTGTCGCCGGGTGGCTCTCGGCACACAACATCGGACCCGACGACCGTGTCGGCCTGATGGCACCCAACGTCCTGGCGTTCCCGGTGGTCTATTACGGCATCCTGAGGCTGGGCGCGGTCGTCGTACCGATGAACCCGCTGCTGAAGGCTCGCGAGATCGAGCACTATCTGGGTGACTCCGGCGCCCGCGCCGTCTTCTGCTGGCACGAGACCGCCGCCGAGGTCGACTCGGCGCCGGCGGCCGCGGGGCTCGTGCGCTGCGCCATCGACGACGGGCTCCTGGACACGGCGAGCGGATGGGACCCGATGGAACCGGTGGCGCCACGCGACGACCACGACACGGCGGTGATCCTGTACACCTCGGGGACGACCGGGAGCCCCAAGGGCGCGCAGCTGACCCATGGGAACATGCGCGCCAACGCGGCCGTCTCCGCGTCGTCGCTGTTCGGGGTCACCACCGACGACGTCCTGATGGGCTGTCTGCCCCTGTTCCACGCCTTCGGACAGACCTGCGCGATGAACGTCGCGGTGGTCGCCGGCGCCGCGATGACGCTGATCGCCCGCTTCGACCCGGCGACCGCCCTGCGGCTGATCGAGCGGGACCGGGTGACCGTCTTCCTCGGCGTGCCGACGATGTACGTCGCGATGGTGCAGATCGGCGCGTCGGTCGCCGACACCTCGACGCTGCGCCTGTGCGTCTCCGGGGGAGCGGCTCTGCCGGGCGAGGTGTTGCGCGGATTCGCGGAGACCTTCGGTGCGCAGATCCTCGAGGGATACGGGCTCTCGGAGACGTCGCCGGTGGCGTCGTTCAATCGGGTCGACCGCGCGAAGCCGGGTTCGATCGGGGTGCCGATCGATGGTGTCGAGATGCGGATCGTCGACGAGCAGGGTGAGGAGGTGGCACCGGGCGAGGTAGGCGAGATCGTGATCCGGGGGCACAACGTCATGCGCGGGTACTGGAACCGTCCGGAGGCGACCGCAGAGGCCATCAAGGAGGGTTGGTTCCACTCCGGCGACATGGCACGGGAGGACGAGGACGGCTATTTCTTCATCGTCGATCGCAAGAAGGAGCTGATCATCCGCGGCGGCTACAACGTCTACCCGCGCGAGATCGAAGAGGTCCTCTACGAGCATCCCGCTGTTCTCGAGGCAGCGGTGATCGGAGTGCCTCACCCGACCCATGGGGAGGAGATCGGTGCGGCGGTCGCTCTCAGGCCGGGAAAGGCCGTGTCGGCCGAGGAGATCCGTGACTACGTCAAGGAGCGGGTCGCCGCCTACAAGTATCCGCGCCGGGTGTGGCTTGTCGACGCGCTGCCCAAGGGGCCGACGGGAAAGATCCTCAAGCGCCACATCGAGCCGCCGGAGCAGGCCTGATGTCAGGCATCGACCGCGACGTCACCGAGGCATCCGCACCCCTCGACGTCCTCCTCACACAGGCGTCGTTCGGGGCGGTTCGACGCCTGCTGCCGGTGCGCTCCGCGCTCCCACTCGTCTCCGCCCTGGCCCAACGACCCGGACGGGTCGCGTCGCGGCTGGAGTCGCTCGCCGCAGAGCTGGGCAGGATCCTCGTCGGCACCTCGGAGATCGCGCCGTCCACGAGAGACAGACGCTTCGGCGACACGGCCTGGATGGGCAACCCGCTGCTGCGTCGGGTCGTCCAGTCCTACCTGGCGTCGGGTGCCGCCGCGGAGGGTCTGGTGCAGGACCTTCCGCTCGCCTGGCAGCACGCCGAACGACTCAAGTTCGCGACCGGCAACCTCGTCGAGGCGCTCTCGCCCAGCAACAACCCGCTGATCAGTCCGGTGGCCTGGAAAGCGGCCATCGACACCGGGGGCGTCAGCGTCATCTCGGGGCTGAGACATCTTCTGGGCGACATGGCATCCACCCCACGCATCCCCTCGATGGTCGATCGAGCCGCCTACCAGGTCGGCGAAGACCTCGCCCTGACTCCCGGTGCGGTCGTGTTGAGAACCGCGATGTTCGAGCTGATCCAGTTCACGCCCCAGACCGAGGCGGTCCGCGAGGTCCCGCTGTTGATCATCCCACCGACGATCAACAAGTACTACGTGCTCGACCTCGCCCCCGGGCGAAGCCTCATCGAGTATCTCGTCCAACAGGGCCAGCAGGTGTTCGTCATCTCCTGGCGCAACCCCGACGCCCGCCACAGCAAGTGGGGCATCGACGCCTACGCCCAGGGCATCTACCAGGCATTCGACACCGTCGACGAGATCAGCGGCGCCGGATCCGCTCATGTCGTGGCCGCCTGCTCCGGCGGGTTGCTGGCCGTCATCACGGCCGCACACCGGGCCGCGGTGCATGGCATCGACAGGCTGGCCAGCCTCAGTCTTCTCGTCACCATGATCGACCAGGCCCAGGCCGGTGTGGCGGGAGCCATGATCGACAGGGACACCGCCGGTCTGGCGGTCGCTCGCTCGCGTCGCAAGGGATACCTCGACGGCAGACAGCTCGCCGAGGTGTTCGCCTGGCTCCGGCCAGGCGATCTCATCTGGAACTACTGGGTCAACAACTACCTCCAGGGCCGCAAGCCGCCCCCGTTCGACATCCTCTACTGGAACGCCGACACCACTCGAATGGCCGCCAGGCTCCATCGTGACTTCGTCGAGGTGGCGATCGACAACAAGCTCGCCAGACCCAACGCCCTGACGGTCCTCGGCACCGAGATCGATCTCAAGAACGTCACCGTGGACTCCTACGTCGTCGCCGGCTCCGCGGACCACATCTGTCCCTGGGTGAACTGCTATCGCAGCAGCCAGCTGCTTGGCGGCAAGGTCCGCTTCGTGCTCTCGACCAACGGTCACATCGCCGCGTTGGTCAATCCGCCCCGAAACCCGAAGTCCAGCTATCAGGTCGGCGACGACAACACCCTCGACCCCGAGGGCTGGCGGTCCGCGGCCGAGCTGGAACAGGGCTCATGGTGGCCCGACTACGCCCGATGGCTCGCCGATCGTTCGAGGGAGACCAAGCCCGCCCCAGAGCAACTGGGCAGTGCGCTGCACCGTCCGCTGGATCGGGCACCCGGTCTATACGTCCTGGACAGGTGACGACATTCGGCTCGCCAGAGCGACCACCTTCTGGGCGGTCTCTTTGGCAGATCGGGGGTTTTGGCCGGTGACGAGGTTGCCGTCGGTGACGGTGTAGGAGACGAAGGGGAGCTTGGCCTTCTCGTAGCGGGCGCCGCGTTTCTTGGCCTCTTCTTCGGCGTTGTAGGGGACGAGTTTGTCGACGCGGGCGAGGACTTCTTCGGTCCAGGCGAAGCCGGTCATCTGTTTGCCGGCGATGAGGTAGGTGCCGTCGGAGAGTGTGGTGTTGAGCAGGCCGCAGTAGCCGTGGCAGACCGAGGAGACGATGGCGCCGCGTTCGTAGATCTCGCGGGTGATGCGTTGGAGTCCTTCGCTGTTGGGGAAGTCGTACATGACGGCGTGGCCGCCGGTGAAGTAGATGGCGTCGTAGTCGGCTGCGTCGATCTGGTCGGGGCTTGCCGTGTTGTCCAGCAGGGCCATCTTGGCCGGGTCGGCGCGCCAGGCCCGGGCGGTCTTGTCGTCGTTGGGGAATCTCAACGCCCGGGGCTCGAGTGGGACGGTGCCGCCGGCGGGGCTGATGAGGGTCTGTTCGAAGCCGGCCTCCTCGAAGACGTGCCAGGCGTGGGTGAGCTCGGAGAGCCACAGACCGGTCCGATGATCGGGATCGTCGTAGTGGCCGACGTTCGTGACGACGTTCAAGATGCGCTTCGTCATGGCTG
>NZ_JASGET010000019.1:0-182293 GCF_047606145.1 Nocardioides sp.
CTCCACATCATCTGGCACTGCTGGCAAGACGACCTCGCCTACGACCCCGCCCGACACCGCGCCCTGCAACGCTTCCTCGCCAGCCAGACCGGGGCGGCTTGACATAGGGCTTCTCATCCGGCCACCCCCGCCTGGCCGTCCCCGGTCCGGCGCAGCAACCAGGCGAAGAACGGCGTGCCGATGACCGCGGTGATCACGCCGATCGGGATCTCCTCGCCGGAGACCAGGGTGCGAGCCAGGGTGTCCGACCAGAGCAACAGGATCGCCCCGACCAGCGCCGACATCGGCAGCAGCAGCCGGTGCCCCGGGCCGGTGATCGCGCGCACGATGTGTGGCACCACCAGCCCGACGAACCCGACCGCACCGACGTAGGCGACCAGCGCGGCGGTCAACAGCGCCGTGCCCACCATCAGCGTCCAGCGAAGGCGCTCGACGGCGACGCCCAGCGAGCGCGCCGAGGTCTCGCCGAACGCGAAGGCGTCGAGCTGGGTCGCCATCGAGCCGAAGACGACGAGCGCGAGGATCGTGACGATGCCCAAGAACAGGGTCGAGTTCCACCGCAGTCCGGCCACCGAGCCGAGCGTCCAGTTCAGCACCCGCCGAGCAGCGTCGGAATCGCCGCGCAGGATCGTGATCAGCGAGGTGTAGGCGGCACCGATCTGCGCGACGGCGACGCCGGCGAGCACCGTCCGCGTGGGCGAGAGCGCGCCTCGTCGTCCCACCGCCAGCACGAGTACGGCGACCAGCGCGGCCATCGCGCCGACGAAGCCCGCGGCCGTGACGGCGGCCGATCCGGCGAGGCCGGCGAACGAGACCCCGAGGACGATCACCGTCACCGCCCCGACCGCTGCCCCCGAGGAGATCCCGAGCAGGTACGGATCGGCGAGGTCGTTGCGAGTCAGGGTCTGCAGCACCGCGCCACAGCACGCCAGCCCGGCGCCGACCACCGCCGCCCCGACCACGCGCGGCCCGCGCAGCTGCCACACGATCTGGTCGTCGACCAGCCGGACGCCGAAGTCGCCGAAGCCCGCGCGGCGCAGCACGACGGCGACCACCCTGTCCACCGGGACGTGCACCGGCCCGATGCCGAGCGCGACCGCGACGCTGAGGAGCAGGACCAGTGCGGCAGCCGGGGGCGCGACGTACGACAGCCACCTCCGGCGCTCGGTCACCGACCGAGCGCCGTGATCTGCCTGGCCACCGCGGTGGCACCGTCCACCAGCCGGACGCCGGGGGTCGACTCCGAGAACGGGACGGTGACGAAGTGCCTCTTCTTCACCGCGGTGAGCTGGCTCAGCGCCGGGTCCTTGGTCAGGTAGGCGATCTTGTCCTTGGCCGTGTCCCAACTGGCGTCGGCCAGGACGATGACATCGGGGTCGGCGGCGACGATCTTCTCCCAGTTGCCGTCACCCCAGTTCCCGTCCATGCCGGCGAAGATGTTCGTCGCGCCGATGGCGTCGAGGATGAGCTGGGGACCACCGTGCCCGGCGCCGACGTACGGCGTCTTGGTGCCGGAGTCGTACCAGAGCACCGTCAGGCCCCGGCCGGCATCCTGGCTGCCGAGCCGGTCGAGGGTGGCGCGCTGCTGCGTGCGCAGCTTCGCTGCTCGCTCGGGCACGCCGAACGCATCGGCCACCGAGTCCACCTCGTCCCAGACCGCGTCGAAGCTGGCCGCCGGACGGGCGGACTCGTTCTCGCAGCCGAACGGCGAGAGGTAGGAGGCGATCCCCTCCTGGTCCAGCTCCTTCTGGGTGCCCGCGACCTTGGCGTCGAAGGCACTGCTGTAGGAGGCGTAGAGGAAGTCGGGCTGCGTGGCGAGCAGCTTCTCCCGCGTGGGGTACTCCTTGGAGAGCACCGGCACCGAGTCATAGGCGGCCCGCCACTTCTTCGGAATCGAGTCGTCCAGGTAGGCGGTGCCGGCCAACTGGTCCGCCACACCGAGGGCGAGTGCCACCTCGGTGGCGCCCTGGTTGAGCGTGACCGCATGCTCCGGCGGCGCGGTCAGGGTGCTGGTGTGGCCACAGCTGGTGATCGTGACCGGGTACGCCGAGTCCGAGCTCGCGTCGCCGGAGGTGCTCGTGTCGGCCTCCGGTGCTCCGGTGCAGGCGGTCAGGCCGAGCGCCAGGACGGTGGCGAGCGCCGCCGAGGACAGAGCGGCAGGCAGGGGTAGTGCGCGCATCGTGGTTCTCCAAACCCTCGTGGAACGGAATGCGCCGTGGCCGGTCTCCTGGCTTCCGTGTCAACGCGCGACGGCCGGCCTTCCCGGGCTCTCGCCCAGTGGCCCGGAGCTGCCTGAGCAACTCCGCAAGGACCGCCTCGCTCGACGGCTACAGTGGCGAGGGCCGCGCCGGCCTCACACCGGCTTCCCGTGCACCGCGGCCCCGCCACTCTAACCGACCGACACCGGGATCCCCGTCGGTCGGTTCGGGTGAGAAATCCCATCCGGCCGACATGCTGCGGCGCCTCGCGCGACCGGACGGTCCCGGTCGCGGACCGGAGGCCGCCGAGCCCGATGTTAGGCTTACCTAACAAACGCGGAAGGAAGGTCATGGCGCGGCAGAACATCACCAAGCTCGGCCGACGGCCCGCGGCGACCGATCTCATGGTCGCGCGAGTCGCCGGCGCCCGGCAGGTCTCCCCCAGTTTCGTCCGGGTGACGGTCGCCGGCCCGGATCTGCGTCGGCTCGAGTGGCAGGGTGCCGACCAGTGGGGTCGCCTGTTCATCCCGGTGGACGACGGCTCGGCGCTGGCGAAGGTCCCCGGCAAGCTCACCATGGGCTCGTACCTGAGGTTCCTCACCCTGGCCAAGACCGAGCGTCCGCTGATGCGGAGCTACTCCTTCTGCGGTCTTCGTGCGAGCGCGGGCGAGGCGGACCCCGAGCTGGATCTGGAGTTCGTGCTCCACCGCGGCCCGGACGGCGAGTACGGCCCGGCCGCCCGCTGGGCCACCGAGTGCTCGCCCGGAGACCCGATCGGGCTCATCGACGAGGGCATCGGGTTCGCCCCGCCGCCCTCGGCGCGCCACTTCTGCTTCGCCGCCGACGAGACCGCGCTGCCCGCGCTGTCCGCCATCCTGGCCGGGCTGCCGGAGGAGGCGACCGGCACGGCGGTCATCGAGATCCCCACCGACGCCGACCGACGCGACCTGACCGCGCCGGCCGGGGTCGAGGTCGCCTGGGCGTCGCGCGCCGGACGACCGGTGCCGCACGGTCAGCTCGCGATCGAGGCGGTACGGCGCATCGAGACCGCGCCCGAGTTCGGCTGGGCGGCCGGCGAGGCCGGGCTGGTCGCGGCCGCCCGACGACACTGGGTCGGCCTGGGTACGCCGAAGAGCGCGGTGGCCTTCTGCGGCTACTGGCGCTCGGGCCACTGACCCGGCGGCTTCGCCGAGCCGGCGCTCACAGCACCAGCACCCTCCCGGCCACGACCAGGTGGACCTCGTCGCAGGCGGCGCCGAGGCGCTGGTTGACGGTGCCGAGCAGGTCGCGGAAGATCCGGCCCGAGCGGTGCTCGGGCACGACGCCGAGGCCGACCTCGTTGGTCACCAGGATGCCTGGATCGACCCGCTCGCGCAGTGCACGCTCCGCCCGGGCGAGCTCGGCGTCGACCGCCCCGGTGATCGTGGCGGTCGGGGCGTCCCAGAGGTCGTGGTCGTCGAGCATGGCCGCGAGCCAGGTGCCCAGACAGTCCAGCAGCACCGGCCCGGGCGTGGCGAGGGCGGCGCCGAGGTCGTGGCTCTCCAGCGTCCGCCACCGCGCGGGCCGCCGGGCCCGGTGGGCCGCGATCCGCGCCGCCCAGTCGGCGTCGTCCTCGGCCGACGGCCCGGGAGCGACGTAGGTGACCGGTCCGACCGGCGCGGACCGGAGCATCAACGACTCCGCGTGCCGGGACTTGCCGGACCTGACTCCCCCGGTCACCAGCACCTTCATCGCGACTCCGGCAGCGCACGCAGCCAGGTGACCGCGTCCTCGACCCGATGCACCACCGGCACTCCGTCCGTCGCCGCCGGGCGCCGTACGACGATCACCGGGATGCCCAGCTCGGCGGCTGCGTCCAGCTTCGGCCGGGTGTAGTCGCCGCCGGAGTCCTTGGTGACCAGCACGTCGCTCCCGTGCTCACGCATCAGGGCCAGCTCGCCGGGCAGGCGGTAGGGACCGCGGCTGGTGACCAGCCGCCATCGCGGCGGCAGGTCGAGCTCGGGCACGTCGACCACCCGGGCCAGCACGCGGTGCCCGCCGAGCCTCGGTACGAACCGTGCCAGCTCCTGCCGACCGACGGTGAGGAAGGGCCGTTCGCCCAGGCGCGCCGCGGTCTCGGCGGCCTCCTCGTGGTCGTCCACCCAGCTCCATCGCGACTGGTCGGGCCACCGCGACCAGCCCGGACGCTCCAGCCGCAGCAGCGGCCGCCGCTCGGCCGCACAGGCGGCGACGGCGTGGGCGCTCATCCCGAGCGCGAACGGATGGGTCGCGTCGACCACCACCTGGTAGTCCGCCAGCGCGCGACGCAGTCCCTCGACCCCGCCGAACCCACCGATCCGCACCGGTCCGACCGGGAGCCGCGGCCGCGCCACCCGGCCGGCCAGCGAGGAGGTCACCTCGACCCCGTCCTCGACCAGCAGCGCGGCCAGCGCCCTGGCCTCCGAGGTGCCGCCGAGCAGCAGCACCCTCATCGCCGTACTCCCTGCTCGGCCAGCTCCAGCAACGCGTCGACGTCGAGGTGCTCCTCGACCAGGTCGGCGAGCAGGTCGAGCCGACCCTGCCGCGCCGCCGGGAAACCGGCGGTCGAGGTCACCCCGAGCGTGCGCGCAAGATAGTCCGCACGCACGGAGTCGTCCTCCAGCCGACCGTGGATCATGGTGCCGGTCACCGGTCCGGCGACGACCTGGCCGTCGACCACCGCGCCCTCGATCCGGCCATGGTGGATCTCGTAGCCGGCCGGCTCGTGCAGCGCCAGCCGCTTCGCCGCGGTGAAGGTGGTCACCAGGTCCAGCAGACCCAGACCGTCGACCACCGCGCCGGCGGCGCCCTCGACGCCGTCCGGGTCGCCGATGGTGGTGCCGAGCATCTGGCAGCCGCCGCAGATCCCGAGCACCGGCCGGCCGGCACCGGCGTGCTGCCGGATGACCGCGTCCAGGCCGCGGGCACGCAGCCAGCCGAGGTCGGCGATGGTGGCACGGGTGCCCGGCAGCACGATCAGGTCGGCATCGGCGAGCCGGCGCGGGTCGGAGGCGAAGACGACGTCGAGACCCGGTTCGAGTCCGAGCGCGTCGAGGTCGGTGAAGTTGCTGATCCGCGGCAGCCGCACCACCGCCACTCGCCGGACGGTGTCGTCAGGCGCACCGGTGGCGCCGGGTGCACCGGTGGCGCCGGGTGCACCGGCCACGCCCGCCCGCCGGCCGACCAGGTCGAGGGCGTCCTCGGAGTCCAGCCAGAGGTCCGGGTGCCACGGCAGCACGCCGTACGTCGGCCTCCCGGTCCGGCGTCGCAGCTCGTCCAGCCCGGGCTGCAACAGGGCGAGCTCGCCGCGGAACTTGTTGGCGATCCACCCGGCCACCAGTCGCTGGTCCGCCGGCTCGAGCAGCGCCCAGGTGCCGTAGCTCGCGGCGAACCACCCGCCCCGGTCGATGTCGCCGACCACGACGGTCGGCAGGTCCGCGTGCCGGGCGAGCCCCAGGTTGACGTAGTCGCCGGCCCGCAGGTTGATCTCGGCCGGGCTGCCCGCCCCCTCGGCCACGATCAGGTCATAGCGGGCGGCCAGGTCGTCGTAGGCCGCGTGGGCGGCCTCGCCCAGCGCGCGGCGCCCGTCGACCCAGTCGGCCGAGGAGACCTCGCCGGCCGGCCGGCCCATCAGCACCACGTGGCTGCGCCGGTCACTGCCCGGCTTGAGCAGGACCGGGTTCATCGCGGGCTCGGGAACCGCACCGGCCGCGAGCGCCTGGATCCACTGGGCACGCCCGATCTCGGCGGGCTCCCCGGTGGTCGGATCGAGGCAGACCGCCGAGTTGTTCGACATGTTCTGCGCCTTGTACGGCGCCACCCGGATCCCGCGTCGGGCGAACGCCCGGCACAGCCCGGTGACGACCACGCTCTTGCCCGCGTCCGAGGTGGTGCCGGCGATCAGCAGCCCGGCCATCACGGCCGCCTGAGCAGGTAGAGGTCCATCACCCAGCCGGCCGCGTCCCTGGCCCGCGCGCGGGCGGCGAGGATCTCGGGCAGGACGTCGCCGACCCGGCCGGCCACCAGCTCCTCGCCGGGCGCGCCGAGGTTGCCGCCCCACCAGATCGACCAGTCCTCCAGGCCGTCGAGCTCGAGACGACGGTTGAGCATCACCACCAGATTGTCGAGCCCCGCCTCGACGGCCGCACGGAGCCGTCGGCCGGTGGTGACGTGGACGGCGCCGCCGACGTCGTTGAGCACCAGCCGGTGCCGGGCGGCGAGGAGCTGGGGCGCGCTCACGCCGGGCCAGACGCGGTACTCCTCGATCGCTCCGCGCGCGGCCAGCGCCTCGGCGATCCGGATGCTGGAGTCGTAGAGCGAGGCGTCGCCCCACACCAGCATCCCGATCGTGCCCGGCCGCGCCGCGATCAGGTCGGCGTACGCCTCCACCCGGGCGTCGTGCCAGTCCCGCACCGCGCGCGGATAGGCGGCGCCGAGCGAGTCCGACCGGTCCCGTTCGGGGTCGGGGATCGCCACCAGCTCCACCCCGTGGGAGGCGCAGACGGTCCGGCGCAGCGCCAGCAGGGTGTCCTCGGCGCCCTTCCGCGCGGCGAGCACGTAGTCGCACGCGCGCAATGCCTCCGCGACCTCGACGGTGACGTGCTGGGGGCCCATCCCGACCCCGAGGATGTGTAGCCGGCTCACCGGTCCTCGAGCTCCCCCTCCACCTCCAGGTAGGCCTGCTGCAGCGCGGCCAGCGTCTCGGCGTCCGGCTCGGCCCACAGCCCACGCTCGGCCGCCTCGTGCAGCCGCTCCACGATGCCGTGCAGCGCCCACGGGTTGGACTCGCGCAAGAACGCGTTCCGCTCGGGGTCGAGCACGTACTCCTCGGCGAGCTTCTGGTACATCCAGTCGTGCACGACTCCGGCGGTGGCATCGAACCCGAAGAGATAGTCGACGGTCGCGGCGAGCTCGAAGGCCCCCTTGTAGCCGTGCCGCATCATCGCGCCGATCCAGCGCGGGTTGACCACCCGGGCACGGAAGACCCGGTTGGTCTCCTCGGCCAGGGTCCGGGTCCGGATCTGGTCGGGCGAGGTGGAGTCGCCGACGTAGGCCGCCGGCGCCTCGCCGGTGAGCGCACGGACGGTGGCGATCATGCCGCCGTGGTACTGGAAGTAGTCGTCGGAGTCGGCGATGTCGTGCTCGCGGGTGTCGACGTTCTTGGCCGCCACCTTGATCCGCCGGTAGTTGGCGCGCATCTCCTCGGCAGCCGGCTCGCCCGCCAGGTCGCGGCCGTAGGCGTAGCCGCCCCAGGCGGTGTACACCTCGGCGAGGTCGGCGTCGTCGCGCCAGTTGCCGGACTCGACCGCCTGCAGCAGACCGGCGCCGTAGGAGCCGGGCTTGGAGCCGAAGATCCTGGTGGTCGCCCGCCGTAGGTCGCCGTGCCGATCCAGGTCCGCCCGGGCGTGCGCACGGACATAGTTCTGCTCGACCGGCTCGTCCAGCTCGGCGACCAGCCGGACCGCGTCGTCGAGCATCGCCACCACGTGCGGGAAGGCGTCGCGGAAGAAGCCGGAGATCCGGACCGTGACGTCGATGCGGGGCCGGCCGAGCTCGTCGAGCGGTACGACGGTCAGGCTGCTCACCCGGCGCGAGGCCTCGTCCCACTCCGGCCGCACCCCCAACAGCGCCAGCACCTCGGCGATGTCGTCGCCGCTGGTCCGCATGGCGCTGGTCCCCCATACCGAGAGCCCGACCGAGGCGGGATACTCGCCGGTCTCCTCGAGGTAGCGCTGGATCACCGAGTCGGCCATCGCCTGACCGGTCTGCCAGGCGAGCCTCGAGGGGACCGCCCGCGGGTCCACGGTGTAGAAGTTGCGCCCGGTGGGAAGCACGTTGACCAGCCCGCGCAGCGGCGACCCGGAGGGTCCCGGCCGGACGAACCCGCCGGCCAGCGCGCACAGCACCGCGTCGAGCTCCTCGGTGGTCCGGTTCAGGCGCGGCACCACCTCGGTGGCGGCGAAGCGCAGCACACCGCGCACGTCCGGGTCGGCGTGCAGTGCGTCGGCGGCGGCCGGGTCCCACTCCGCCTTCTCCATCGCCTCGACCAGTGCCCGGGCCTCGGCCTCGATCGCGTCGGTCGCGGCGCGGGTCTCGACACGCTCGGCCGCACCATCGTCGGTCGAGTAGCCGGCGCGAGGGACGAGTGACGGCGTATCGAGACCCAGCGCGGTGCGCAGCCCGGGGACCGCATGGTCCTGGCCGCCCCAGACCTGAGCGGCGCGCAGGATGGCGAGCACCAGGTTGACCCGCGCCTCCCCGTCGGGCGCCTGACCGAGGACGTGCAGCCCGTCCCGGATCTGGGCGTCCTTGATCTCGCACAGCCAGCCGTCGACGTGCAGCAGGAAGTCGTCGAACTCCTCGTCCTCGGGGCGTTCGGTGAGACCGAGATCGCGATGCATCTCCGCGGTGCGCATCAGCTGCCAGATCTCGCCGCGGATGGCGGGAAGCTTGCCGGGGTCCATCGCGGCGATGTTGGCGTGCTCGTCCATCAGCTGTTCCAGCCGAGCGATGTCGCCGTACGTCTCCGCGCGCGCCATCGGCGGCACCAGGTGGTCGACGATGGTGGCGTGGGCGCGCCGCTTGGCCTGGGCACCCTCGCCCGGGTCGTTGACCAGGAACGGATAGACCAGCGGCAGGTCCGCGATCGCGGCGTCGGTGGCGCACGAGGCCGACAGCGCGGCGTTCTTGCCCGGCAGCCACTCCATCGAGCCGTGCTTGCCGAGGTGCACCACGGCGTGCGCGCCGAAGCCGCCCTCGGCACGGTCGGCACGCAGCCAGCGGTACGCCGCCAGGTAGTGATGGCTCGGCGCCAGGTCGGGATCGTGGTAGATCGCGACCGGGTTCTCCCCGAACCCGCGCGGCGGCTGGATCATGATGACCACGTTGCCGGCCTGCAGGGTGGCGAGCACCAGCTCCTGGTCGTCGTTGACGAAGAGCGAGCCCGGCGCCTCGCCCCAGGCCTGCACCACCTGCTCGCGCAGGTCCGCCGGCAGGTCGGCGGTCCAGGCGTCGTACTGTCCCCGACCGATCCGCACGTGCGCGTCGGTGAGCTGCGCGGTGGTGAGCCACTCCTCGTCCTGCCCGCCGGCGGCGATCAGGGCATGGATGAGGCGGTCGCCGGCGACGGTGTCGCCCCTGTCACCCCCCTCGATCTGATCGCTCAGGTCGAGGACGCCGAAGCCGTCCCCGACGTCGTACCCCTCGGCCCGCAGCCGACGCAGCAGCCGGACCGCCGAGGCCGGGGTGTCCAGGCCGACCGCGTTGCCGACCCGGGAGTGCTTGGTCGGGTACGCCGAGAGCATCAGCGCGATCCGCTTCTCGGCGTTCGGGAGGCGACGCAGACGAGCGTGGTTGACGGCGATCCTGGCCACCCGGTCGCAGCGCTCGGGATCGGCGACGTAGCGCGGCAGCCCCTGATCGTCGATCTCCTTGAAGGAGAACGGCACGGTGATGATGCGGCCGTCGAACTCCGGGATGGCGATCTGGCTGGCCGAGTCCAGCGGAGTGACTCCCTCGTCTGACGCCGCCCAGTCGGCACGGCTCGAGGTGAGGCAGAGGCCCTGCAGGACCGGGATGCCGAGCGCCGCGATCCGTTCGACGTCCCAGGCGCCGTCGTCCTCGCCGGCGCTCGCGCTGGCCGGGGTCGCGCCGCCGGCGGCGAGCACCGTGACGACCAGGGCGTCCAGGTCGGCGAGGGCGGTGAAGAGATCGTCGGGGGCCGAGCGCAGCGAGCCGGCGAAGATCGGGAGTCCGACCGCCTCGCCCGATCGGTCCACGGCGTCCGCGAGCGCGTGCGCGAACGCGCTGTTGCCGCTGGTCTCGTGGGCACGGTAGTAGAGGATCCCGACGCGGGCCGCACCGGTCGCCGACCCCGACCGCTCGGCGAATCCCCAGGTCGGGACGGCCTGCGGCGGCTCGAAGCCCTCGCCGGTGAGCAGCACGGTGTCGCAGAGGAAGGCGTGCAGCTGCGCGAGATTGGTCGGGCCGCCCTCGGCCAGGTAGTGGTGCGCCTGCGCGGCGATGCCGATCGGGACGGTGGAGTGCTCCATCAGCTCCGCGTTCGGCGACTGCTCTCCGCCGAGGACGACGATCGGCGTGCCCCGGTCGCGCAGGCCGGCCAGCCCGGTCCACAGCTCGTGCGGCGAGCCCAGCTGGCGGACGAGCACCAGGTCGGCGCCGGCGACGAGCGTCCGCAGATCGAGATCGGCGGCACGCGCGGGGTTGGCCCACCGATAGTCGGCACCGCTGGCTCGTGCGGAGAGCAGATCGGTGTCGGAGGTGGACAGCAGGGCGATGGTCGGCACGTCTCTCCTCGGGGTTCTCGCCCCTGGTCGGCGGAGGTCCCGCGGCCAGTGTCTGGCTGGGCCCGTGCTGCATCTCGTGCGGGCCTTCACAGTGGCGGAACCGCCCCGGAGTCGCACCGGGTTCCTCGTCCGCGAGACTTGTCCGAGCCAGCATAGGGTGTCCGGGTGGACCCGCTCGTCATGCCTGCCGAACTCGAACGCCGGGCGGTGGCCGCGACCGGCTTCATGCCGGCCGACGAGGGCCTGACCCTCTTCCGGTACGCCGTCGACCGGCTGCCGCACGGGCCGGCACTCGAGGTCGGCAGCTACTGCGGCAAGTCGGCGATCTATCTCGGTGCCGCGGCACGGGTCGTCGGCGGGGACGCCGTCGTCTTCTGTGTCGATCACCACCGCGGATCGGAGGAGAACCAGGAGGGGTGGGAGCACCACGACCCGAATCTGGTCGATCCGGACAGCGGCCGGATGGACACGCTGCCCCTGTTCCGGCGGACCATCGAAGACGCCGGCCTGGAGGAGACGGTCGTCGGCGTGGTCGGGCCCAGCGCGCGGGTGAGCAGGTGGTGGCGCACGCCGCTCAGCCTGCTCTTCATCGACGGTGGCCACGGTGTCGCGCCGGCCCGTGACGACTACCGCGGCTGGACGCCGCACGTCATGCCCGGCGGCCTGCTGGTCATCCACGACGTCTTCCCCGACCCGGCCGACGGTGGCCGGCCGCCGTACGAGGAGATCTACCTGCCCGCCCTGGCCAGCGGCGACTTCGAGGAGGTCGACGCGGTCGGCTCGATGCGGGTGCTGATGCGCCACTCGCGCTCGCCCCGCAACCGGCGCGACGGCCCCGCTGGCGCTCGCCACTCGACCAGCAATCGCTCCGCTCCCTCGTCGGTCGAGTAACGGAACGCCGGCTCGCTGACGCTCGCTGCTCCACCGGCAGAAAGGGCGCCGGTCAGGACGCAGCGACGGCCGCCGTCACTCGGCCACACCCGCCCGGGACGACGTCTGGGCGCATCCGCACTCCAGCGCCAGCTCCGCGAAAACCGCACCGAGCCCGCGTCCGCGCATGATCCCCGAGCCCGTGGTGGCCGCACCGTAGTGCGCACCCAACGCGTCGGCGGCGAGCAGCACCGCCGCCGCGGTGAACGTCGAGTGCTCGGCCGGCCACACCACGTCGGGGTTGTCGTTGGGGTGGGCCGGATCCGCGTAGACCCAACCGGTCCAGTAGCCGCCGTCCGGCGCGCGCAGATGCTGCATCTGCTCGAAGACCCCCAGCGCCCGCCGATGGTCGCCGAGGTTGTCCAGGGCCAGCACCAGCTCACACGTCTCGGCACCGGTCACCCAGGGGTTGGTGTCCACGCATCGCACGCCCAGCCCCGGCACCACGAAGTCGTCCCATCTGCCGGCGAGCAGCTCGGCACCGTCCTCGCCGGTGACCGCACCACCCAGCACCGGGTAGTACCAGTCCATCGCGAACGTCGACTTGTCGGCGAACAGGTCCCGGTGAGTCCGCAGCGCGTGCCCGAGCCGGCCGCCGACCAGCTCCCACTCCGGCTGCGGGTCGTCGACCAGATCGGCGAGCGCGACGCCGGCCCGCAGCGACTGATAGATCGAGGAGCCGCCGGCCAGCAGGGCGAAGTCGTCGTCGGGAGTCCAGGCGATCCCGCCGAACCTCTGCTGCAGCGCCACCACCCAGTCCAGCCCGGCCCGCACATGCGGCCAGAGCCGGTCGACGAAGGCGCGATCGCGTCGGATCAGCCAGTGGTGCCACAGCCCGACCGCGAGGTACGCCGACATGTTGGACTCGCCCCGGGGCTCGGTCACCACGCCCTGCTCGATCCGCATCGGCCAGGACCCGTCGGGGCGCTGCATGCTCGCCGCCCATCGGTACGCCGCCTCGGCCTGCTCGACCAGGCCGCCGACCAGCAGCCCCATCGCGGCCTCGACATGGTTCCAGATGTCGGTGTGCTGGCCGGCCACCCACGGGATCGCGCCGCTCGGCTCCTGCTGGCGGGCGATCGAGAGCGCGGTCGCGCGCAGCTCGCTGGGGTCGAGGACGCCCTCGACGTAGGACTGCTTCCTCACCCGTTCGCATCCTGATGCGGCTTGCGGAAGTAGAGCACCAGCGACTTGCCGATGAGCGGGTCGAGGACCGCACCGGCCCAGCGCAGCACCCGCGGCTGCTGGACGATCTCCCAGACCAGCAGCCGATGGTAGGCCCTCGGCAGCGGATGGGTGTCGTTGTGCACCCCGACCGCGCACTTGAGCCACCAGTACGGCGAGTGGAGTCCGTGGGCATGGTCCCTGCCGGTGAGCTCCAGACCGCGCTTGGTCACCTTGTCGATCAGCTCCTCGGCGGTGTAGATCCGGATGTGACCACCCTCGACGTTGTGGTAGGCGGCGGAGAGCTTCCAGTTGACGATCTCGGGGAACCAGCGCGGCACCGAGACCGCCAGCGTGCCGCCCGGGCGGAGCACCCGGGCCAGCTCCTCGATCGCCTGGATGTCCGCCGGGATGTGCTCGAGCACCTCCGCGGCCACGATCCGGTCGAACTCGCCGTCCGCGAACGGCAGCGCCAGCGCGTCGCCCTCCTTGGTGGCCGCCTCGGCGCCCTCGGGCACCTCGCCGGCCTCCTTCATCGCCCAGAACCACTCGTTGACCCGGGCCAGCTCGTCCGCGTCCCGGTCGAAGGCGACCACGTCGGCCCCGCGGCGGTACATCTCGAAGGCGTGCCGTCCGGCCCCGGCGCCCATGTCCAGCACCCGTTCGCCGGGGCGCAGACCCAGCCGGTCGAAGTCAACGGTCAGCATCTCTTCTCCTCGAACTCGGCGACGACCTCGTCGTACACGCCCACCACCTGCTCGGCCACGGCGCGCCAGCTGAACAGCTCCTCGACCCGCGCCCGGCCGGCCACGCCGTACCGCCGACGGCGCTCCGGGTCGTCCAGCAGCGCCGCCAGCGCCTGGGCGAGCTCGCCGACGTCCCCGGGGGCGACCAGATCGGCGCAGAGCCCGTCCGGCCCGACCACCTCCGGGATGGCGCCCGTGCGCGAGGCCACCAGCGGCGTGCCGCAGGCCATCAGCTCCGCGGTCGGCAGCGAGAAGCCCTCGTAGAGCGACGGCACGCAGGCGACCTCGGCCGAGCCCATCAGCTCGACCAGCTCGGCGTCGCGCAGACCGTGCACGAACCGGACCGACCCCTTGATCGAGAGCCGCTCGATCAGCTGCTCGGTCGGCCCACCCGGCGTGGGCCGGGAGACCAGCACCAGCTCGAGGTCCCGCTCGGTCCGCAGCTTGGCGAATGCCTCCAGCAGGATCCGCACGCCCTTCAGCGGCGCGTCCGCACTGGCCATCGCCAGGATCCGGCCCGGCACCCGTGCCCGGTCGGCGGGTGGCGGGACGAACGCCTCCGGTACGCCGAGCAGGATCGGCGTGATCCGCGCCGGCTCGACGCCGAACTCGCCGGCGATGTCCCTCTTGGAGCTCTCCGAGACGGTGATGATCCGGCCGAGCCGGCGGGCCACCCGCGCCTGCATCCGGACGAAGGAGTACCAGCGCCGTACGCCGAGCCGCTTGATCCGGGTGGTGGCGCTGGCCAGCTCGATCCGGCGGTCGAACGAGATCGGGTGGTGGATGGTGGTCACCAGCGGCAGCCCGAGCGCCTCGAGGCCGAGCAGCGGCGTGGCGACGGTCTGGTTGTCGTGCACGATGTCGAAGTCGGCGCGCCGCTGGGCCAGCACCCGGCGGACCCGGCGTGCGAAGGTCAGCGGCTCCGGGAACGCGCCGGTGCGCATCCGCAGCCACTCCTCGACGTCGACCAGGTCGCGCAGCTCGCCGAGACGCGGATTGCGGAACGGGTTCGGCTCGGCGTACAGGTCCAGGCTCGGCACCGCGGTGAGGCGCACACCCTCGTCCAGCTCCGGGTAGGGCTGCCCGGAGAACACCTCGACGTCGTGACCCAGGCGCACCAGCTCGCGACTGAGGTGCCGGACGTAGACGCCCTGTCCACCGACGTGAGGCTTGCTGCGGTAGGACAGCAGCGCGATCCGCATCCGGGGTCCTCTCGACGACTGGTGACTCACCGGTAACCCTAACCTGCCCGGCTCAGCTTCCTTCGCTCGAGTGGCCCGGGAAGACATGGGCGCCGGGCCGCAGCACCGGCACGAGATTGTTCACCGCCGTCGCCGCCTCGCCGAACCCCACGGCGATCAGCCGCACCTTGCCCGGATGCTCGACCACGTCGCCGGCGGCGAAGACGCGCGGCAGCGAGGTCGCCATCTGCTCGTCCACCACCACGTGCCGGTGGTCGGTGGCGATCCCCCACTCCTGGATCGGGCCCAGGTCCGCGATGAAGCCGAGCGCCGCGACCAGCCGTTGCGCCGCCAGCGTCTCCACCTCGCCGGCCCGGACCACGTCGACCTCCGCCAGCCAGCCACCGTCGGCGGCCGCACGCAGCTCGCTGACCTGGGCCTCGGTGATGATCCGGGCGCTGCTCGCCCGCAGCCGCGCGACGCTGCGCTCGTGTCCGCGGAAGGCGTCGCGGCGGTGCACCAGCGTCACCGAGCGGGCCACCGGCTCGAGGTGGACGGCCCAGTCCAGCGCCGAGTCACCGCCGCCCACCACCACGACGTCGCTGTCGGCGTACGCCGCGAGGCTCGGCACGAAGAAGTCGACCCCGCGCCCCACCCAGCCGTCGGCGGCCGGCAGCGGGCGCGGCGCGAAGGTGCCGATGCCGGCGGTGATCAGCAGTGCCCCGGCCTCGATCCGGCCGCCGTCGTCCAGGTCGAGGCCGATGCCCGTCTCGTCGACGCTCAGCCCGGTCGCGGTCCGGGAGAGCAGGTAGGCCGGTTCGGCGCTCGCCGCCTGCTCGACCAGTCCCGCGACCAGGTCACGGCCGCTGACCGAGGGGAAGCCGGCGACGTCCAGGATCTGCTTCTCCGGGTACATGGCGGTGATCTGGCCGCCGAGCTCGGGCAGCGAGTCGACCACCACGACCGAGAGCCCGCGGAAGCCCGCGTAGTACGTCGCGAACAGCCCGGTCGGGCCCGCCCCGACGATCGCGAGATCCGCTGTCGTGATCTGGGTCACGCTCCGATGCTAAGCCTGGATCCGCCCGAGTCCGCCGACGCCATGGCCCGCCGGCGCCATCTCTCGGCGCACAGGCGGGCCGACCGGGCGAGCGATCCGTTCTAGGGTGAGGTCGTGCCGCAGCCCTCACCAGCGCCCGCGCACCGGCTCCGACGCGCGGCGTACGCCGTCCGTACCCATCCCAACGCCAACCTGCTGGCCGCGCAGCTCGCGCTGGTGCTCGGCTACCCGTTCCTGGACGGGACCACCGCCGGTCGCGCCATCCTGGGCGTGGTGCAGACGGCGGTGATCGTGACGGCCGTGCTCTCGGTACGGATGACCCCGATCGTCACCTGGGTGGTGACGGTGCTGGCGCTGCCGTGCACGGTGCTCGCCATCTGGGAGTCGCTCGCGCCGGCCACCGCCTGGGTGGCGATCGCCTCGGCTGCGGTGCATGTGCCGTTCTACCTGCTGGTCTCCTACGGCCTGATCCGCTACCTCTTCCACGACGAGGTGGTGACCCGCGACGAGCTGTTCGCCACCGCGGCGGCGTTCACCGTGGTGGCGTGGGGGTTCGCCTACGCCTATTCCGGCATCCAGGCGATCTGGCCGGGGTCGTTCGGCACGCACCAGGCCTGGTTCGAGCTGCTGTTCATGTCGTTCACCTGCCTGACCAGCGTCGGGCTCGCCGACTTCTCCCCGGTGCTGGCCCATGCCCGCTCGGTGGTGATCCTGGAACAGGTCGCCGGGGTCTTCTACGTCGCGCTGGTGGTCTCCCGGCTGGTCGGGCTGACCCTCACCCGCGCCAACCGGAGCTGACCGGAGCTGACCGGCTCGGCGCCACGCTCAGCGGTAGTCGTCGATCATCGTCGAGCCGGCGTCCACGCCGGCCCGGCCGACCCGGTGACGCACGATCTGGCGGTAGCGCCAGATCTGCACCAGGCCGAGCGCCCAGGCCAGGTACTGCACGCTCATCGCCCAACGGAACGCCGAGGTGGTGTAGCCGTTGCCGCCGCCCGGCGTACGCCAGTCGAGCACCCAACCGACCGCGACCACCACCAGCAGGGCCGCCACGAAGCCGCCCTGGTTGATGATGCCGCTCGCGCTGGCGAGCCGGGTGGACGGGTTGCTGGTGCGGCCCACGTCGAAGCCGATCATCGAGGCCGGGCTGCCGCAGCCGACGACGAGCACCAGCAGCACGAGCACCGGCACCGGTGGCCGGCCCGGCCAGGCGAGCACCACCGTCCACATCAGCACGATCGCGCCGACCACGCTGAGCGCGACCGAGGAGCGGTGCCACGGATGGGCACCGGCGAGCCACCCCATCACCGGTCCGCCGGCGATGTTGGCGACCACCAGCAGGCTCACCAGGGTCCCGGCCAGGCCGGAGGAGAGGTGCTCGGCCTTGACGAAGAACGGGTAGCCCCACAGCAGCGAGAGCATCGTCGCGCTGAACGGGGTGCTGAAGTGCACCCAGAAGCCCAGCCGGGTGCCGGGCTGGCGCCAGGAGTCGCGCAGCGTGGTCAGCACCTGGCTGGGCGAGAGCGCGCTCCCGCGACGGTGACGATGCTCCGGATCGTCGGCCAGCAGCAGCCGGACCAGTACGACGAGCACCGGGCCGATCGCGGCCGCGGTCAGATAGGCCGCCGTCCACCCGAGGTGCCCCAGCGCCCAGGTCATCGGCACCGCGGCGGCCAGCGCGCCGAGCTGTCCGATGTTGCCGGTGAGCTGGGAGACCAGTGGCACCCGGCGCAGCGGGAACCACGAGCTCACCAGCCGCAGCACGCAGATGAACGTCATCGCGTCGCCCATCCCGACGAACGTGCGGGCGAGCAGCGCGAGCGGGTAGGAGTCTGCGAACGCGAACCCGGCCTGCGCCACCGAGAGCACCAGCGCGCCGATGGTCAGGACGGTCCGCGGACCGTACCGGTCGACCAGCAGCCCCACCGGGATCTGCATCCCGGCGTAGACCAGCAGCTGCAGCATGGTGAACGTCGCCAGTTGGCCGGCCGAGATGCCGAACCGGTCGGTGGCCACCAACCCCGCCACCGCCAACGAGCTGCGGTGGAAGACGGCGAGCACGTAGACCGAGAGTCCGATCCCCCAGACCTGCCAGGCGCGAGGGCCACCGCGCAGGTCATCGCTCACCACGCCTCGCATCCTAGGAGGTGACGTCCCTGTGACGGCCATCCCCCATCCGCCGCGAGACGGCCCGAGCCGGTGCCGCGGCGGCCGGCCGCGTCACTGGGTCGCGGCGAGCATCTGACGCAGCTCCTTCTTCAGCTCCGAGATCTCGTCGCGCAGCCGCGCCGCCACCTCGAACTGCAGCTCCGCGGCGGCGCCCCTCATCTGCTCGGTCAGATCCGAGATCAACTGGGCCAGGTCGCTGCTCGGCAGGCCGACCAGGCCGTGCTCGCGGGCCTGCGCGGCCGCGTCGCCGAGCATCGGCGTCGGCGCCTTCGCACCCCGACCGGCCTTCCCGGCGCGGCCCTTCGCCTCGGTCCCCGCCCAGGTCTCCAGCAGCTGCTGGGTGCTCTCGTCCTCCCGCGCCAGCATCTCGGTGATGTCGGCGATCTTCTTGCGCAGCGGTTGCGGGTCGATGCCGTGCTCGGTGTTGTAGGCGATCTGGATCGCGCGACGACGGTTGGTCTCC
This sequence comes from Nocardioides sp., assembly GCF_047606145.1. Lineage (GTDB taxonomy): Bacteria > Actinomycetota > Actinomycetes > Propionibacteriales > Nocardioidaceae > Nocardioides. The sequence continues at coordinate 18,233 of NZ_JASGET010000019.1, forward strand.
TCGATCGCCTGCTCCATCGACGGCGTGATCCGGTCGGCGTACATGTGCACCTGCCCGGAGACGTTGCGGGCCGCCCGGCCGATCGTCTGGATCAGTGACTTGTCCGAACGCAGGAAGCCCTCCTTGTCGGCATCCAGGATGCTGACCAGCGACACCTCGGGCAGGTCGAGTCCCTCGCGCAGCAGGTTGATCCCGACGAGCACGTCGAACTCGCCCAACCGCAGGTCGCGGAGGAGCTCGACCCGCTTGAGGGTGTCGACCTCGGAGTGCAGGTAGCGGGTGCGGATGCCGGCGTCGAGCAGATAGTCGGTGAGGTCCTCCGACATCTTCTTGGTCAGCGTGGTGACCAGGACCCGCTCGCTCTTGTCCACCCGGGCCCGGATCTCGCCGATCAGGTCGTCGATCTGCCCCTTGGTCGGCTTGACCACCACCTCGGGGTCGACCAGGCCGGTCGGTCGGATGATCTGCTGCACCACGTCCGCCCGGCCGTCGGCACCGGTGACCTTGTCGAGCTCATAGTCGCCCGGGGTGGCGGAGAGATAGATGGTCTGCCCGATCCGGTCCAGGAACTCCTCCCAGCGCAGTGGCCGGTTGTCCATCGCGCTCGGCAGCCGGAAGCCGTGGTCGACCAGGTTGCGCTTGCGGGACATGTCCCCCTCGTACATCCCGCCGATCTGCGGCACCGCGACATGGGACTCGTCGACGACCAGGACGAAGTCCTCGGGGAAGTAGTCGAGCAGGCAGTTCGGCGCCGAGCCGCGGGTGCGTCCGTCGATGTGCATCGAGTAGTTCTCGATCCCGGAGCAGGAGCCGACCTGGCGCATCATCTCCACGTCGTACGTCGTCCGCATCCGCAGCCGCTGCGCCTCCAGCAGCTTGCCCTGCCTCTCGAAGGTCTCCAATCGCTCGGCCAGCTCGGACTCGATGCCGGCGATGGCTCGCTCCATCCGCTCCGGGCCGGCGACGTAGTGGGTGGCCGGGAAGACGTAGAGTTCCTCGTCCTCGGTCAGCACCTCGCCGGTCACGGCGTGCAGCGTCATCAGCCGCTCGATCTCGTCGCCGAAGAACTCGATCCGGACGGCATGCTCCTCGTAGACCGGGAAGATCTCCAGGGTGTCGCCACGCACCCGGAAGGTGCCGCGGGTGAAGGAGAGGTCGTTGCGGGTGTACTGGATCTCGACCAGACGGCGCAGCACCGAGTCCCGGTCGTGCTCCTCGCCGACCTTGAGCCGGATCATCCGATCGACGTACTCCTGCGGGGTGCCGAGGCCGTAGATACAGGAGACGGTGGAGACCACGATGACGTCGCGCCGGGTGAGCAGCGAGTTGGTCGCCGAGTGCCGCAGCCGCTCCACCTCGTCGTTGATCGAGGAGTCCTTCTCGATGTAGGTGTCGGTCTGCGGGACGTACGCCTCGGGCTGGTAGTAGTCGTAGTAGGAGACGAAGTACTCCACCGCGTTGTTCGGGAACAGCTGGCGCAGCTCGTTGGCGAACTGCGCGGCGAGGGTCTTGTTCGGCTGCAGCACCAGCACCGGACGCTGCAGCTGCTCGGCCACCCACGCCACGGTGGCCGTCTTGCCGGTGCCGGTCGCACCGAGCAGCACCACGTCGTTGACGCCGTCCTCGATGCGCCGGGAGATCTCCGCGATCGCGGCCGGCTGGTCGCCCGAGGGCTGGTAGTCGGAGACGACCCGGAAGGGCGCCACCCGGCGCTCGAGATCGGTCACTGGTCGCATGATGAGAGCCTACGACGGGGCACCGACAGATTCCGCTCGGCGGCGAGCGCGGGCACGACGAGGCGATCGGCCGATAGATTGGCCCGGTGATGAGGGTACGGCCGGCCGGCCTGATGAGATGGCTGCGGCGGATCCTGCTGGTCGTCTTCGGGGTGCCGGTGCTGCTGGCGATCGGGATGAGCCTGGTCGACTCCTATCGGCGCCGGGGCAAGAAGGCCAAGCCGTTCCCGGTGACCCCGCCCCATCGCTCGGCCGTCGGAGACGGCACCCTGACGACGTACACCTTCGGCCAGGACCTGTACGACGACATGCTCGCCGCCATCGGGCGCGCCCAGCACCAGATCTTCTTCGAGACCTACATCTGGAAGGGCGACGAGATCGGTCAGCGGTTCAAGAACGCGCTCAGCGAGGCGGCCGACCGCGGTGTCGAGGTCTACTGCATCTACGACAGCTTCGCGAACCTGGTGGTGCCGCCGCAGTTCAAGCGGTTCCCGCGCGAGATGTTGGTGTTGCGCTACCCGGTCTACCCGGCCGGCTGGCGGTTCTTCGACCTGTCGCGCTACGGCCGGGACCATCGCAAGATCCTGGTGGTCGACGACGACGTCGCCTTCGTCGGCGGCTACAACATCGGCTCGGCCTATGCCACCGAGTGGCGCGACACCCATGTCCGGATCACCGGCCCGGCGGTCTGGGACCTGCGGCGCGCCTTCGCCGACTTCTGGAACCTCAACCGGCGGCGTCACCTGCGCGGTCAGCGGCCGTTGCTGATCGAGACGAGCTCGGTCTGGGAGCCCACCCTGCGGGTGCATCGCAACGTGCCGCGGCAGTGGATGTTTCCGATCCGGTCGGTCTACCTGGAGGCGATCAACCGGGCCTCGCGCAACATCTGGCTGACCACCGCCTACTTCCTGCCGGACGAGGACCTCGTCGACGCACTCAAGGCGGCCGCGGGCCGCGGCGTGGACGTGCGGCTGCTGCTCCCGTTGAAGTCCAACCACGTCGTCGCCGACTGGCTCTCCCGCGGCTACTTCACCCAGTTGCTGGAGGCGGGGGTGCGGATCCTGCGCTATCGCGACGCGATGGTGCACGCCAAGACGGCCACCGTGGACGGCACCTGGAGCACCATCGGTACGGCGAACATCGACCGCCTCAGCCTGACCGGCAACTACGAGATCAACCTGGAGATCATCGACGCCTCGGTGGCCGCGCAGATGGAGGAGATCTTCCGGCGTGACGAGTCCAACTGTCTGGAGCTGACCAGCGCCGAGTGGGAGGCCCGGGACGTGCACCGCAAGTTCACCGAGCTGGTGCTCTCGCCGCTGCGGCCGTTCCTGTGAGCCATCCTCGGTCGTCAACGTCGCCCCCGACCGTTCGTCAAGGTATGCAGCCGAGTGCGCACTTCCCACGTGGAGTTCCGCGAGGGAAGTGACCGTTCGGCTGCATACCTTGCCGAACGCGCGGGTCAGCGCGCGGGTCAGCCCGGCAGATGCGTCCGGGGTGCCAGCCGCGGGCCGCGCCGCGGTCGATGGCCGGCGACGGCGTAGAGCAGCATGACCACTCGCTGCCGGTGACCGCGGTAGGCCGCCAGGTAGTCCCGCAGACGATCGTCGTCCCACGGCCGGCCGGTGAGCGCCCAGCCGATGTCCTTCGCGACGTGGTAGTCGCCGAACGAGACCGCATCCGGGTCGCCGTGCGCACGCTGACGCACCTCGGCGGCCGTCCACTCGCCGATCCCGGGGATCGAGGTCAACCGGCGTTCGACCTCCTCGCCGGGCAGACCGAGGGTCTGCTCCAACCGCGGCGCCACCCGGGCGGCGAGCACCACCGCCTTGGAGCGGGCCGGGTCGACCGGCAGCCGCAACCAGTCCCAGCTGGGGATCGCCCGCAGCGTCTCGGCCGCCGGTGGCACCCACAGGCCCACATCCGCGCCCGGGCCCGGTGCCCGCTCACCGAAGCGCCGCACCAGGCGCCGGTATCCGGCGAACGCCTCCTGGCCGGTGACGCGCTGTTCGACGATGGCCGGCACGAGCGCCTCCAGCACCAGGCCGGTCGCCCCGAGCCGGGGAACGCCGCGCCGTCTGATCGCCTCCCGAAGGACCGGATCCCTCGGTGCGAAGCCGTCCGGGTCGTCCTCGGCACCGAGCAGTCGCGGCACCCCTGCCAGCGCCCAGTCCGCGCCCGGGCCCCAGGCGTTCGCCTCGATCGCCGTCCCCCGGACACGCAGGGCGAGGCTCGCCGGGCCGGCCGGCGTACGCATCCCGCGCCAGTGCCGGGCGCCGGTCCCCCGCCCCTCGATCCGGTACGTCGGGTCGCCGCTGCCGCGGCGCAACCCGGCCAGCACGCCCGCGAGGCGGACCGGGAAGCCCGGCTGCCAGATCCGGGTGCCGCCGACCATGTCCCGACCGTAGCCCACCGATGTCGGCGCGATGGGGTTGACTGCACTCATGTTGCTCGCCGACCTCGTCGCCACCTCCGCCGCGGTGGCCGCCACCCGCTCCCGCAAGGCCAAGGTGGCGGCGCTGGCCGACCGGCTGCGAGCCGCCGATCGGGCCGAGCTCGAGACGGTGGTGAGCTACCTGGGCGGTGCCCTGCGACAGCGCCGCACCGGACTGGGCTGGCGGTCCCTGACCGAACTGCCGGAGCCGGCGACGCAGCCGAGCCTGAGCGTGCGGCAGGTGGACGCCGCCTTCACCGCGATCGCCGCCGTCGGCGGCGCCGGCTCGCAGCAGGCGCGCGCCGAGCTGACCGCCGACCTGTTCGCCGCGGCGACGGCGGCGGAGCAGACCTGGCTGCGCGGTGTCATCACCGGCGAGGTCCGCCAGGGTGCCCTCGACTCGCTGGTCCAAGAAGCGCTCGGGGCCGCCGCGGAGGTGCCGCTGCCGGTGGTACGCCGCGCGGCGATGCTCGCCGGGTCGACCGTCGCGGTCGCCGGGCTCGCCTTCGACGGCGAGGCGGCGCTCGCCGAGGTCACCCTGGTGGTCGGCCGGCCGGTGCTGCCGATGCTCGCCTCGAGCGCCGGCTCGGTCGCCGAGGCGCTCACCAGGCTGGATGGCAGCGCGGTGGTCGACACCAAGCTCGACGGCATCCGGATCCAGGTGCATCGCCGCGGTGAGGAGGTGCGGATCGCGACCCGCACCCTCGACGACATCACCGCCCGGCTGCCCGAGGTGGTCGAACTCGTCCGGGGTCTGCCCGCCGCCTCGCTGGTGCTCGACGGCGAGGCGATGACGCTCGGCGAGGACGGCCGGCCGCGGCCGTTCCAGGAGACCGCCTCGCGGACGGCGACCCGCGGCGACCCCACGGCCGCGGTGGCGCCGTACTTCTTCGACCTGCTCCACCTCGATGGCCGGGACCTGTTCGACGAGCCGCTCGCCACCCGCCTCGCCGCCCTCGACCGGCTGGTGCCGGCGGCCCACCGCGTGTCGCGAGCCGCGGTGACCGACGCGGACGCCGGCGAGGCCTTCGCCGCGGCCGCCCTGGCGTCCGGTCACGAGGGGGTGGTGCTCAAGGACCCGGATCTCCCCTGGGAGGCCGGTCGTCGCGGCGCCGGCTGGATCAAGGTCAAGCCGGTGCACACCGTCGACCTGGTCGTGCTCGCCGTCGAATGGGGCTCGGGCCGACGCAGGGGATGGCTCTCCAACATCCACCTCGGCGCACGCGACCCGGCGACCGGTGGGTTCACCATGGTGGGCAAGACCTTCAAGGGCATGACCGACGACGTGTTGCGCTGGCAGACGGAGCACTTCCTCGGCATCGAGACTCACCGTGACGCGCACACGGTCCAGGTCGAGCCCGTGACGGTCGCGGAGATCGCCCTTGACGGCGTACAGCGCTCCTCCCGCTACTCGGGAGGGGTCGCGCTCAGGTTCGCTCGCCTGGTGCGCTACCGGGATGACAAGCGCCCCCAGGACACCGACACCATCGACGCGGTGCGGGCGCTCCTCCCCTCGTCCTGACTTGCTGGTGACACGGCTACCTCTCTCGACATCAGGCTCTCTCGGCATCAGGCCGACGACGACACGATCACGGTGCTCGACCGCCGGCCACCGGGCCGGAGGTGACGGCGCGCGCTGTCGAATCCCGTAGCGTTGACCCGTCATCGCGGGTGAGGCCACCTACGACCGAGGAGCCACCGATGAAGTTCGTCGTCCTGATCCACAGCGACCCGCAGCCCTGGGGCCACCCGACGTTCGCGTTCACCGAGGAGGGCCGGGCGCGCCCGCAGGAGGAGCGCGCCGCGATGGTCAAGGAGCACGACGCCCTGCTCGCCGAGCTGAGCGCCTCGCACGAGCTGGCCGGCGGGAGGGCGCTCAGCGCGCCCGGGGACGCGTCGGTCTACCGATGGGGCGACGGCGAGCCGGTGGTCACCCAGGGTCCGTACGCCGAGACGACCGAGCATCTGGCCGGGTTCTTCCTGCTCGACGTGACGAACCGCGAGCGCGCAGAGGAGATCGCCCGCCGATTCACCTCGGCCGGCGACACGGTCGAGCTGCGAGCGGTGGACCACACGGTGAGCGTCGGGTTCTGAGCGGCGAGGACGCCGACACCATCGACACCCTGGGTGACTTCCTCGCCCGAGTCCGACCCACCAGGGAGGGGCGATGCCTGGCGCCGCCCCTCCCCAGGATCCATCCGGGTGAGCCCGGGTGAGCCACTGGCTACCTCGTGACCTTGACCCTGATCACGGCCGTCGTGCTGGCGGCGACGTACGTGATGCCGTGGACGGTGCCCGCCTTCGCGGCGACCCTGATCCTGATCCTGTAGCTGCCCGCCTTGGTGCCCTTCGCGACCGTGATCTTGCCGGTCCTCGCTCCGATGGAGAGCCGCGTCGAGCCCGAGATCTTCCGATAGGTCAGGCTCGTCTTCGCGCCCTTGACCGAGACCTTGGACGTCACGCCCTTCCTGGTCTTCGCCGTTCTCACGGTCTTGGCGGCGGTGGAGACCGTCAGCTCCTGGGCCTGGTGGGCCGGCGCGGTCTCGATCTGGTTGTCGAAGCCCGTGAAGCTGAAGCCGGCGAAGCTGGCCCCGATGTCATCGGCGCTGCCGTGCAGGTTCAGGTAGAGCAGATAGGTCTGGTAGTCCATCAGGTCGGCGTTCGCTCCTGACTCCAGGACGCCGCGAGCCCGTTTGATCGCCGCCGCAAGAGCGGCATGCGCGGCGGGGGTCGTCCACTTGGCACCCGACCGGACGTCGAGGCCGGTCTTGCTGACCGCAGCCGCTGCGAGCTTCTTCTGCGCGACGCCGATGGCCTTGTAGAGGAAGTAGAAGGCGTTGCTCCCGCTGGTCAGTCCGACCGGCGCGCCGTAGACCCCATCGGCCGAGGTGGGCACCAGCCACAGGCTGACCGGATGGCTGGCGTCGTCCATCAGGCCAAAATACTTGTGTGCGTTGGTGTATTCGCCGTTCCGATTCGAGATGATGATGTTGTCTCGTGAGAACCGCATCGCATCGACATATCGAGTGTCGTCGATCTGGTAATACTCGTGATCGGCGCCGTCGACGAAGGTGCCCTTCTTCTGCACCGCGCGCTCGGCGTGCCAACCGTCCGGCCCCTCCCAGAACAGGGCGACGTCCCCCTCGCTGATCGAGGTGTCGAAGTTCGCGGCGGGGATCACCTCGCCGGAGGTCGAGCTGAAGTGGCTTCCGTCGTACACCTTCTCGTCGGAGTACGCCGAGGACAACTCGGAGCGGACGATCGAGTAGGTGTCGTCGTCGGCGTCGTGGGTGATCGTATCGGCGATCAGGCCCTCCTTGTAGTCCGCCGAGATCTTGTCGGCATACCCGTCGCCGTCGGTGTCGAGGATCCTGATCTCGAGGCCGGCCGGGATCGCGGTGGCGGTGTCGAAGGCGGCGTCCGCGTAGTCGCTCTCGGTCGTCTCACCGCCGTTGCCGCCGTGCCAGGTCCCGTCGTCGTCGTAGAGCCAGTCGGTGCCGTCGACGGTGTAGCCGTCGGGGAAGGTCGTCTCGAAGTCGGACTCACTCCCAGGGATCGCGATGTCGTTGATGTAGTAGTCTCCCGCCGCCAGGATGCTGGCGACCCCGTCGACAGCGTTGTCGGCGTCGAAATACTGGTCGTACGCCGAACTCGTCACCGTGACGTCCGATGACGTCACCACCGCCGCGAGCAACGTGCCCGACTCGGCGTCGTCGGCCGAGGCCGCCGTCTCCGTTCCGGTCGATGCCCCGGCGGCCAGCGCACTGGCCGGCACCATGGTGAGCAACAGCGCGCCCGAGGCAATCGACGCTGACAGTCCTCTTCGCACCACAAACCTCCCGTATGGTCTCCCGACCCGAGGGCGCATCGTGCGCAGCGAGGAGACGATCGAAGATGCGCGGATTCGCGCGTGACAGAGGCTTGCACCAATTCTCTCGACCGAACACCGTGAATGTTGCAAGCAAAGGTGCACCAGATGGTGCCTCGCCTCGGCGACGCAGGGGCCGAGGCGTTGAAACTTCGAGTTGCACGCGCCGTACACTGCGGCCATGGCACACCTGAAGGTCGTTCCCGATCGACCCGCGAAGCGCTCCACCGCGGCACAGCGTCGGCGCGAGCGGGAGGCCGAGATCGTCGGCGCCACTCGCCGGCTCTTCGACGCCCGCGGCATCAGCGACGCCCAGATCGAGGACATCGCCGGCGAGGTGGGCATCAACCGGGCGATCGTCTACCGGCACTTCGCCAGCAAGGACGAGATCTTCGCGCTCACCCTGGTCGGCTATCTCGACGAGCTTCGCGACCGTCTCGCCTCCGCGACGGAGTCCGGCGGCCCGACCGAGCGGCTCACCGCCGCGGTGGCCGCGTTCGTGGACTACGGCATCGCCCATCCGGCGTTCGTGGACTGCGCCGGCACGCTGATGCGGCGCAGCGGCCCGGAGATCTTCGACGAGATCGGCGAGGGCACGCTGTTCCGGCTGGGCCGGGCGATGACCGGTTGCCTGAGCCTGCTGACCGCCGTACTCGCCGACGGGACGACGACCGGCGACTTCGACGTGGCCGACCCGAACCTGCTGGCCAACACCCTCTACGCCTCCGGACTCGGGGCGCTCCAGCTCGCCAGGATCGGCATCCTGGTCACCGAGTCCGCGCCCGGGGTCCCGACGGTGGCCAGCGTGTCGGCGGAGCAGGTCCGCGACTACCTGGTGACCTCGGCGCTCGCCGTGGCCCGGGCCGGATAGCGAACCGCGCGGCTACCGCTCCAGGATCGCCGTCACGCCCTGCCCGCCCGCGGCACAGATCGAGATCAGTCCGCGCCCGCCGCCCTTCTCGGCGAGCAGCTTCGCCAGGGTGTGCACGATCCGGCCACCGGTCGCGGCGAACGGATGCCCGGCCGCGAGCGAGGAGCCGTTCACATTGAGCCTCTCCCGCGGGATCGTCCCCAGCGGCGCGTCCAGCCCGAGCCGCTCACGGCAGAAGATCGGGTCCTCCCAGGCCTTCAGCGTGGCCAGCACCTGCGAGGCGAACGCCTCGTGGATCTCGACGAAGTCGAAGTCGGCGAACCCCAGTCCGTGCCGGGCGAGCATCCGGGGCATCGCATAGGCCGGCGCCATCAGCAGCCCCTCGCCGCCGTGCAGGTAGTCCACGGCGGCGACCTCGGCGTCCACGAAGTAGGCGAGCACGTCGAGACCGTGCGCCGCCGCCCACTCCTCGCTGCCCAGCAGCACCGCCGAGGCGCCGTCGGTCAGCGGGGTGGAGTTGCCGGCGGTCATGGTGGCCGACTCGCCCCTGCCGAAGACCGGCGTGAGCGTGGCGAGCTTCTCCCTCGTCGAGTCGGGGCGCAGGTTGTTGTCGCGCTCCAACCCGCGGAAGGGCGTCAGCATGTCGTCGAGGAACCCCGCCTCGTACGCCGCCGCGAGGTGCTGGTGCGAGGCGGCCGCCAGCTCGTCCTGCTCCGCGCGCCCGATCTGCCACTCCACCGCGGTCAGCGCGGCGTGCTCCCCCATCGAGAGCCGGGTCCGCGGCTCCACGTTCGCCGGGATGCTCGGCAGCACGTCACCGGGCCGCAGCGAGGCGAGCACCTTGAGCCGGGCCGCGGTGGAGCGCGACCGGTTGAGCTCGAGCAGGATCTTGCGCAGCCGCTCGCCCACGGCGATCGGGGCGTCCGAGGTGGTGTCGGTGCCGCCACCGATGCCGGAGTCGATCTGGCCGAGCGCGATCTTGTTGGCGAGGTAGGTGATCGCCTGCAGCCCGGTGCCACAGGCCTGCTGCAGGTCCACCGCGGGGGTCTGCGGGGCGAGCCGCGAGCCGAGCACCGACTCCCGGGTCAGGTTGAAGTCTCGGGAGTGCTTGAGCACGGCGCCGGCGGCGACCTCGCCCAGCCGCTCGCCGACCAGGCCGTAGCGCTCGGCCAGGCCGTCGAGGGTCGCGGTCAGCATCTCCTGGTTCGAGGCGGTGGCATAGGCGGTGTTCGACCGGGCGAACGGGATGCGGTTCCCGCCGAGTACGGCGACCGGGCGGGTGGCCCGGCCAGTGGAGTGGGGACTGGAGCTCATGGACGTCATCCTTGTCTACGCACGCCTGCGGGTTGAAGGCTGTGGGAGCAGCATCACGAAAAGTGGACACTGAGTTACAACTCTAGTTACATGATGCTAGCCCGGCATCGACAGGCCTCGCGAGGGAGTGCAGATGAGCGACAGGTACCAGAGCTTCACCAAGACCCCGATCGGCCGGCTGGCGGTGAAGAACCTCGGCCTCCCCGACCCGGCCACACTGCGGCGCTATCGGGCCGGCGATCCGCTCGTCACCGGGACGGTACTCCTCGGCGGCCGCGGGCGCCTCGCGGAGTCGCTGCCCGGGCTCCTGGCCCCGCTCGGGATCGACACGGCGGCGGCCGGGGCCACGGAGGACGGCGCCCGGTTCCAGGGACTCGTCTTCGACGCCACCGGGCTGCGCTCCAGCGACGAGCTGGTCGAGCTGGAGCGGTTCTTCACCCCCCGGCTGCGCAGCCTCGATCCCTGTCCTCGGCTGATCGTGCTCGGGACGCCGCCCGAGCTGGTCGCCGGCCCCGAGCGGGTCACCCAGCGGGCGTTGGAGGGCTTCACCCGCAGCCTGGGCAAGGAGATCGGCCGCGGCGGCACCGTCCAACTGGTCTATGTCGCCGACGGCTTCGAATCGTCGGTGGCCTCCACCCTGGCCTTCCTGCTCAGCCCGAAGTCGGCGTACGTCTCCGGACAGGTCGTGCGGATCGGCACCGCCCACGCCACCGCCGCCCAGACGGCGGCCCTCCCCGGCGGCGGGGCTCCACTGGCCGGCAGGGTCGCCCTGGTCACCGGCGCCAGCCGCGGGATCGGCGAGCAGATCGCTCGCGTGCTGCACCGCGACGGCGCCCGCGTCGTCGGTCTCGACGTACCCCAGGCCGCCTCGGAGCTGCAGCGCGTCACCGACGAGCTGGACGGCGACTGGCTCACCCTCGACATCACCGCGCCGGACGCGCCCCAGCGCATCGCGCGGCATCTGACCGAGAAGCACGGCGGCGTCGACATCGTGGTGCACAACGCCGGCATCACTCGCGACCGGAAGCTCGCGAACATGGACGAGGACCGATTCGGCTCGGTGATCGCGGTCAACCTGACCGCCCCGGAGCGGATCACCGCCGAGCTGCTCGCCCAGGGCACGATCAGGCCCAACGGCCGGATCATCGGGGTCTCCTCGATCGCCGGGATCGCCGGCAACCTCGGCCAGACCAACTACGGCGCGTCCAAGGCGGGCGTGATCGGCCTGGTGGACAGCCTCGCCGACGAGCTCACCGACGGCATCACCATCAACGCGGTCGCGCCCGGCTTCATCATCACCCAGATGACCGCGGCCGTCCCGTTCGCCACCCGCGAGGTGGGCCAGCGGATGAACGCGATGGCCCAGGGCGGCCTGCCGGTGGACGTCGCCGAGACCATCGCCTGGTACGCCGACCCGGCCTCCACCGCCGTCAACGGCAACGTCGTCCGGGTCTGCGGCCAGATGCTGCTGGGGGCCTGATGGAGCACGTCACCGGCGACACCGACACGGCGGCGGAGCGGGAGCTCTCCGGGCGATCCGGTCCGGCCGCGCTGCTGCGCGCCGCGTTGCCCTCGATCCCGGTGCTCGGCTCGCTGCTGCGCCGGCCGGCGGCGGACCTCTCCGGCCTGGCCGCGGTACGCCGACCGACCACTCCGACCCGCGACCACGTCGACGCCTACGCGCAGATCTGCGGCTATCCACGGCGCGACACCCTCCCGCTCACCTATCCGCACCTGCTCGGCTTCGGCCTGCAGCTCGCGCTGATGAGCGACCCCGCTTTCCCGGCGCCGGCGATCGGTCTGGTGCACATCGAGAACTCGCTGGTCCGGCACCGGCAGATCCGGCTCGGCGAGGAGCTGAGCACCCGGGTCGCCGTCGGGCAGCCCCGCCGGCACCCGGCCGGGACCGCCTACGAGTTCACCACCCAGCTGCGAGCCGACGACGAGCCGGTCTGGGAGTCGGTCTCCACCTACCTGCGGCGCGGGCCGCGTGACCCGGAGGCGACCTGGCCGACCACCCTGGCCGACGCGCCGGCGAGCGGCACCGTGGTCCCCGCCCCGGCCGACCTCGGACGGCGCTACGCTCGGGTCTCCGGCGACTACAACCCGATCCACCTGAGCCCGCTGAGCGCGAAGGCACTCGGCTTCCGGCGCCAGATCGCGCACGGCATGTGGACGCTGGCCCGGAGCGTGGCCGCGCTGGAGAACCGGCTCCCCGATCGGGTTCGCGTCGATGCCGCCTTCCGCAGGCCGGCGTACCTGCCGACCATGCTCGCGTTCGGCTCCACCGCGACCGCCGACGGCTTCGACTTCTCCCTGCACTCCGCCGACGACGACACGCTGCACCTGCTCGGTCGCGCGACGGTGCTCTGAGTCACGACGGCGTGCGGGTTCGACACCGGTCCGTCCGGCATCCGCCGGCACTCACTTGCGGCGCGGCCGGATGATGCCCTCCTGGGCCGCCGTCGCGGCCAGCACGCCGTCGGCGGTGAAGACCCGGCCGATGCCCAGCCCGCGGCCGCCGGAGGCCGACGGCGACTCCTGGTCGTAGAGCCACCAGCGGTCCGCCCGCATCGGGCGGTGGTACCAGATCGTGTGGTCCAGCGACGCCGTCTGGGCCTCGGTGTGGTCCAGCGTGTGCGCCGCCAACGAGGAGCCGAGCAGCGAGAGGTCGGAGGCCCAGGTGAAGGCGGCGGTGTGCAGCACCGGGTCGTCCGGGAGGTCGCCCGCCACCCGCAGCCACACCCGCTGCTGCGCCGGGCGGTGCGGATCGGGCTCGAGACCGAGCAGCGAGTTGCCGACCGCACGCACCTCCAGCGCCGCCCACTCCCGAGCCAGTGAGCGGGTGTCGTCGTCGGTGGCACCGGCCATCACCGCGAGGAAGTCGACGCACTTCTCCGGCGGCGGCACGTCGGGCATCTGGTCCTGGTGCTCGAAGCCCTCCTCGTGTCGCTGGAAGTTGGCGGTCAGGTAGTAGATGTCACGGCCGTTCTGCCGGGCGGCGACCCGACGGGTCTCGAAGCTGCGGCCGTCCCGGATCCGCTGCGTCTCGTAGATGATCGGCTTGGCCGGATCGCCGGGCAGCAGGAAGTAGGAGTGCATCGAATGCACCGAGAACCCCTCGCTGGCCGATCGCATCGCGGCGATGAGCGCCTGGGCGGCGACCTGTCCGCCGAAGACCCGGCCGCGCAGGTTGTGGGCCGCCATCTCGCCGCGGAACAGGTCGGTGTCGAGCTCCTCGAGATCGAGCAGCCGGACCAGCTCGGCGGTGGCCTCGGCCCGCTCGGCGCTGGTGAACGGCTCGGCCGCGGCCATGGGCTCGGTGGTCATTCGCTCTTCTCCCCGCCGTCCTCGAGGCCGGCGAGGAACCGCTCGAACTCGCGGCCGAGCTCCTCCCCGGTGGGCAGCGGCTGGTCCGGCGCGAGCAGGCCCTTGCCCTCCGCCTCGGCCTGGTGGAACGCGTCGTACTGGCGCTCCAACGCGGCGACCACCTCGCCCACCTCGGCGTTCTCCTCGAGATAGGCGGCGATCTCGTCCTGTCGCTTGACCGCCTCGTCCTTGAGCTCGGCGAGGTCGATGGTCAACCGTCCGGCGCGCTCGACCTGCTCGAGCAGCGCCACCGTCGCGGCCGGATAGTCCAGCTGCGCCAGATAGTGCGGCACGTGGGCGACGAAGCCCTGGGCGGCGTGGTCCCACTCCCCCAACCGCACCTCCACCAGGGCCTGGGCCGAGGACGGCACCCGGATCTCACCGCGCCACGGGCTCTCCTCCGCCACCCGTTCCGGCTGGTTCGCATGGTGGGTCAGGGTCAGCGGCCGGCTGTGCGGCACCGCCATCGGCACCGAGCCGAGGCTGATCACGTCGGTGACACCGAGACGCTCCACCACCTCGCGCACGGCACGCGCGAAGGCCTCCCACCGGTTGTCCGGCTCCGGGCCGTGCAGCAGCAGGTACGGCGTCCCGCCCGCGTCGCGCAGCGCGCGCACCACCAGCCGGGGCGCGTCATAGGACTCGTAGTGGTCCCGTACGAACGAGATCGCCGGGCGGCGTGCGCGGTAGTCGTGGAAGGCATCGACGTCGAAGGTCGCCACCACCGACGCGCCACCCGTCGAGCCGTCCACCAACGCCTTGGCCGCACGGACCGCGGCGTTGCCGGCATCGAGGAATCCGTCGAGCACCTGGATCATCGGCAGCCGGCCGGCTCCGTCGGCGAGGTCGGGCAGCTCGTCGACGATGTGGACCAGTCGCGACTTCGGCACCGGCGCATCACTCCTCGGGGATCGGTGACGGCCCTGGGCCGCCTGTGGCCTGTGAGATCTCATCCGCTTCGGCCATCGCACGTGGCCGCAGCGGTCTCGGGCTCCACGATATTCCCTGCCCATCCGCTCCGCTCGGCCTCGGGGCGTCGACGTGGCGCGACGGCACGTGGCGCGTACCACAGCCGGGGCGGCCACCAGGCCTTGTTACTCGAAGGTAACGTTGGCTCCGTCCACCCCTCGATCGCCACAGGAGAACCGGTGCCCCGACAGCTGCGAGAAGTCGTCTTCGTGGACGGCGTACGCACTCCGTTCGGCAAGGCCAAGGGCCAGTACGCCGAGACCCGAGCCGACGACCTGGTCGTCAAGCTCATCCGTGAACTCGTACGACGCCATCCGGAGCTGCCGCCCGAGCGCATCGACGACGTCGCCATCGCCGCCACCACCCAGATCGGCGACCAGGGCCTGACCATCGGCCGCACCGCCGGCCTGCTGGCCGGACTTCCGCAGAGCGTGCCCGGCTACGCGATCGACCGGATGTGCGCCGGCGCGATGACGGCGGTGACCACCACGGCCGGCGGCATCGCCTTCGGCGCCTACGACGTCGCGATCGCCGGTGGGGTGGAGCACATGGGCCGCCACCCGATGGGCGAGGGGGTCGACCCCAACCCGCGGATCGTCGCCGAGCGCCTGGTCGACCCGTCCGCGCTGGTGATGGGCAACACCGCCGAGAACGTGCACGACCGCTACCCGGCGATCACCAAGGAGCGCACCGACGCCTACGCCGTGCGTTCCCAGGAGCTCGCCGCCAAGGCGTACGCCGACGGCCTCATCCAGCCGGACCTGGTCCCGGTCGCCACCCGCTCGGCCGAGCTGGGCTGGGGGCTGGCCACCACCGACGAGCCGATGCGTCCCGGCACCACGCCCGCCGACCTGGCCGGACTCAAGACCCCCTTCCGCCCGCACGGCCGGGTGACCGCGGGGAATGCCGCCGGCATCAACGACGGTGCCACCGCGGCCCTGCTGGCCTCCGCGGAGACCGCGGCCGAGCTCGGTCTGCCGGTCAAGATGCGGCTGGTCTCCTACGCGTTCGCCGGCGTCGCCCCCGAGGTGATGGCCGTCGGCCCGATCCCGTCGACCGAGAAGGCGTTGCGCAAGGCCGGCCTCGCCATCGGCGACATCGACGCCTTCGAGATCAACGAGGCGTTCGCCGTCCAGGTGCTCGCCTTCCTCGATCACTTCGGCATCGCCGAGGACGATCCCCGGGTCAACCCGTACGGGGGCGCCATCGCCTTCGGCCACCCGCTGGCCTCCTCCGGGGTGCGCCTGATGATCCAGCTGGCCCGTCAGTTCGAGGCCAGACCGGAGATCCGCTACGGCCTGACCACCATGTGCATCGGCCTCGGCATGGGCGGCACGGTGATCTGGGAGAACCCGCACTGGAGCGGCACCGCGACCGACGGAGAGGACGCCTGAGATGACCGACATCGACACCCTGCTGAGCGAGGTGACCCGGCTCTTCTCCGACGACGAGGTGGTGACCGAGGCACACCTGCGCAAGGTCACTCTGCCGTCGGGGCGCGTCCTCGGCCTGGTCACGCTCGACAACGGGCTCGACCACACCCGCCCGAACACCTTCGGCCCGAAGAGCCTGGTGGAGCTGAACCGGGCCTACGACGCCGCCCTGGCCGACGACGAGATCGTCGCCGTCGCGGTGACCGGCAAGCCGTTCATCCTCGGCGCCGGCGCCGACCTCGGCGCGCTGCAGGCCGCCGGCGCCCGGCATCCGGGCGGGATCCGCACCATCGCCGAGCTCGGCCATGCGGTCTTCCGCAAGCTGCGTGACGGGAACGCCACGCACCCGGCCAAGCCGTCCTTCGGACTCATCAACGGCCTGGCGCTGGGCGGCGGCCTCGAGGTGGCGCTGCACGCCGACTACCGCACGGTGATCGACTCGGTGCCAGCGGTCGGTCTGCCCGAGGTGATGCTGGGCCTGATCCCGGGCTGGGGCGGCTCCTACCTGTTGCCGCACCTCATCGGCCCCCAGCGCGCCGCGAAGGTCTTCGTCGAGAACCCGCTCAACCAGGGCAAGGTGCTGCGTGGCGCCGAGGTGCTCGAGCTCGGCATCGCCGACGTCGGCTTCGGCGGCGCCGACTATCTCGAGCAGTCGCTGGCCTGGGCGGATCGGGTGCTCGGTGGCGAGGTCGTGGTGGCGCGGCCCGAGATCGACCGCGGTGCGGGCTGGGACGAGGCGGTCAAGAACGCCGGCTTCCTCGCCTGGGCGAAGACCGGCGACGCCTCCCCGGCCGCGAAGAAGGCCGTCGAGCTGCTCGCCGGTGCCAGGACCGCCGTCCGCGACGCCGGCTTCGCCGCCGAGGACGATGCCCTCGAGGCGATGTCGCGCACGCCGGAGCTGGTGGCCTCGCTGTACTCCTTCGACCTGGTCCAGAAGCGCGCCAAGCGGCCCGCCGGCGCCCCGGACAAGGCACTCGCCCAGCCGGTCACCAAGGTCGGCATCATCGGCGCGGGGCTGATGGCCTCCCAGCTCGCGCTGCTGTTCGTCCAGCGGCTCAAGGCGCCGGTGGTGATGGTCGACCTCGATCGGGAGCGGGCCGAGCGGGGTGTCGGGTACGTCCACGCCGAGCTGGACAAGCGCCTGGCCAAGGGCCGCTCCTCCCAGGACGCCACCAACCGGCTCAAGGCGCTCGTCGGTGCGGAGGTGGACTATGCCGCGGCGTTCTCGGATGCCGACTTCGTCATCGAGGCGGTCTTCGAGGAGCTCGGGGTGAAGAAGGAGGTCTTCGCCGCGGCCGAGAAGGTGGCTCCGGCCACCGCCGTGTTCGCCACCAACACCTCCTCGCTGTCGATCACCGAGATGGCCGCCGACCTGGCCCATCCCGAGCGGGTGGTCGGCTTCCACTTCTTCAACCCGGTGGCGGTGATGCCGCTGCTCGAGATCATCCAGGGCGAGCGGACCTCGCCCGCCGCGCTGGCGACCGCCTTCGCCACCGGGAAGGCGCTGAAGAAGACGACCGTGCTGGTCCAGGACAGCCCCTCCTTCATCGTCAACCGGCTGCTCGGCCGGTTCATGGGCGAGGTCGCCCGGATCGCCGACCAGGGCACCCCGATCTCGGTGGTCGACGCCGCGTTCGCCGGGGTCACGCCGATGCCGCCGTACCAGCTGATCGCACTGGTCGGCCCGGCGATCGCGCTGCACAACAACGAGACCCTGCACGCCGCCTTCCCGGAGCGGTTCTACCTCTCGTCGAACCTGGCGCGGGTCGTGGCGGCCAAGAAGACCTCCTTCTACGGTCCCGACGGCCGCACGCTCGATCCCGAGGTCGAGGCGCTGCTGGAGGTCGGCAGCACCGAGTTGCCCGCCGAGCAGGTGCGCGCCCAGACCCTGGAGGCGCTGGCGGACGAGGCCCGCCGGATGCTCGACGAGGGCGTGGTCTCGGCGCCCGAGGACCTCGACCTGGCGATGATCACCGGAGCCGGGTTCCCGTTCTGGAACGGCGGCCTGACCCAGCTGCTGGACCGCGAGGGCATCGCGGAGAAGGTGACCGGCGCGAGGTTCCACTGAGCCCGGATGGCTGAGCCGCTCGGTCCGAGCCGGCCGCGCGGGTGCCACCCGAGCTGTGTTGTTGGGTGGCACCCGCGCGCGTCCAGCGGCAGGCCCGAGGTGAGGGGAACCAGATGCGCACCGCGACCCGAACGCCGACCCGCGCGCTGCTGTGCGCGTTGGTCCTCGCCCTCTCACCGGTGCTCGAGTCGGCGTGGCCGGTGACCTCGGCGGCCTCGGTGGCCTCGGCGCACGCGCCGGCCGAGCAGGCCCGGGTGGCGCGCGCGAAGGTCGTCCGGCCACCGGTGAACGCCGCCTGGGACTACCAGATCGGCGGCGCCTTCAAGCCCGCCAAGCGCGTCCGGGTGGTCACCCGGGACCGCACCGCGACGCCGGCCAGGGGTCGCTACAACGTCTGCTACGTCAACGCCTTCCAGACGCAGCCGGACGAGAGGGCGCTGTGGCGCCGGCACCCGGGCCTGATCCTGCGCAAGAACGGTACGCCGGTCGTCGACGGCGCCTGGGACGAGCGGCTGCTCGACACCGGCACCGCCCGCAAGCGGCACCGGCTGCTGCGCATCGAGCGTCGCTGGGTCAAGGGCTGCGCGAAGGCAGGGTTCGACGCCGTCGAGTTCGACAACCTCGACTCCTGGCAGCGCAGCAAGAGGCAGCTCACCAAGCGCGACAACGTCCGCTTCGCCCGCCTGCTGGTCCGCGCGGCTCACCGCCACGGCCTCGCCGCCGGCCAGAAGAACACCGTCGAGGTGGCCGGTGCCCGGCTCGGCTTCGACTTCGCCGTGGCCGAGGAGTGCGCCCGGTGGCACGAGTGCGCCGCCTACAGCCGGGAGTACCACCGGCGGGTGCTCGACGTCGAGTACACCCGGAAGGGCTTCCGCCGGGCCTGCCGGAACTGGGGGCCGAGGATCTCGGTGGTGCGCCGCGACCTGGCGGTCTCCGCCCGGGGCGTCGACCGGCGCTGCTGATCCGGACCGGCCGAGCTCGGTCGGCTATCGCGGCAGCTGTCGGGCCATCCGCCCCACTGCGAGCACGACGGTGAGCGCGACCACGCCGGCGAAGACACCGATGACCGTCGTCGCCGGCCACCAGATCAGCGCCACCCCCGAGGCGATCACCGGCACGGTGATGCCGCCGTAGGCGGCCAGGAACATCCCGGCGATCGCCTCGCCGCGGTGTCCGTCCCGGCCGAGCCTGGCCGCGGCCTCGATCGCCGAGGCGAACACCAGGCCGACGCCGGCGCCGGCCAGCACGCCGCCGACGACGTAGCCGGGCAGGCTCGGGACCTGGGCGGCCACGGCGATGCCGGCCAGCCCGGCCAGCATCAGCACCAGCCCGGCGTACACCTTGCTCCGTACGGCGAGCCCGGCCAGCGCCACCTGGGAGACCGCGCTCGCCGCCATCAGCCCGAACACCGTCGCACCGGCGATCACCGGGGAGTCGTTGCCGAGAGTGCCGCGCAGGAAGCTGGCCGTCAACGAGGTGTAGAAGCCCATCACCGCGAACGCCGCGGCGGCGGCCACCCCGGCCGCGGCGAACTCCGCACGATGATGCGGCTCGACCTGGATCTGCTGCGGCCGGTAGCGATAGGGCGCGGCTCGACGGCGCTCGGGGACCGTCTCCGGGATCGTCGCGATCACCAGCATCACCGCCACCAGCAGGACGAGGTAGAGCAGGTACGGCACCCGCAGCGGCGCGTGTCCCCAGGCCACCAGCAGTCCGCCGACCAGCGGACCGAAGGCGAGCCCGCCGAGGTTGACCGCACTGGCGAGGGTGGCCGCGACGGTGCGCGGCTCGGGCGGCACCGCGATCGCCCGCAGCTCGGTGAGCGCCGCGGTGGCGGTCGAGGTCAGCGCCCCGATCCCGAACCCGCACACGAAGCGCGCCACCAGCAGCGCGGGCACGCCCTCGCCGAGGATGAAGACCGTCACGCTGACCAGCTCGGCCGCGACCGCCGCGGCCAGCACCGGTCGTCGACCGAGGTGGTCGCTCAGGTGCCCGGCCAGGAAGAGACCGGCCATCACGCCGATGCCGTACGCCGCGAAGATCACCGTGATCAGCACCGTCGGGAACCCGTCCCGGGCCTGGTAGAGCGGATACATCGGGGTGGGCACCGTGGTGAACGACATCAGCACCGCGAACGCCACCGCGAGCATCCAGAAGCCCCGACGGTGGCGCCCGGCGGCGGGTGCGCTCGACTCGACGGTGCGCCGGACGGTCTGCGTGGTCACCTCTCCATGATCCGGCGCGACCCCGTGCGAAATCCAACGAAGAATCCTGATCCGATTGATCGATAGACTCGATCCATGGAGACCCGACACGCGGAGTTCTTCGTGGCCGCCGCCGAGGAGTTGAGCTTCACCCGGGCCGCGGCCCGGGTCAACGTGGTCCAGTCGACCATCTCGGCCGGCATCGCCACCCTGGAGCGACAGGTCGGGGCGCCGCTGTTCGTGCGCTCCACCCGGCGGGTGGAGCTGACCGCGCACGGACGCGAGCTGCTGCCGGTGGCGCGGGCGCTGATCGCCGCCGAGCAGACCATGCGCGAGATCGGACACGGCGCTCGCCCGGGGCTGCGCGGCCGGGTGCGGGTCGGGCTGTTGACCAACCTGGAGATCCTCGACGTGCCCGGTCGGCTCGGGCGGTTCCACGCCGAGCATCCCCAGGTCGAGCTCAGCCTGGTCACCCGGCCGCGCGGGTCCAGCGACATCCTGCGTGACGTCCGCACCGGTCGGCTCGAGCTGGGCTTCACCGGGCTGGTCCCCGAGGACACCCCCGGCCTCCGCCTTCGGGTGCTGCTGCGCCAGCCCTATCTGGTGGTGCTGCCGCCCGGACACCGGCTGAGCTCGCTGAGCGAGGTGCCGCTCGCCGATCTGGTCACCGAGCCCTTCGTCGACCTGCCCGCCGGCTTCGGCAACCGGGTCCAGTTCGACCGGCTGCTCCGCCGGCTCCGGCTGCGCCGCAGGGTCGCGATCGAGGTGCCCGACCTCGGCACGGTGCCGGACTACGTCGCAGCCGGACTCGGGGTCGCCGTGGTACCCCGGCAGGCGGTGGCCGAGCGGCACCGGGTCCTGGTCCGAGCGGTACGGCCGGAGCTCTCCTGGGAGCTCGCCATGGCCGAGCCCGCCGACGCCGCGCGGCGTACCCCCGCCGCCCGCGCGCTGGCCGACGCGCTCAGCTCCGACCTGCCCGAGGAGTGGGCGGTGACACGGCGTTGACCCGCCACCTGTTAGATGTGGAGCATGGCTACCACTGCACTCGGCGGCAACGCCGTCAACACCGTTGGTGATCTTCCCGCTGTCGGCGCCGCGGCGCCCGCGTTCGAACTGGTCGGCTCCGACTTCGCCGCCGTCACCCTGACCCCGGGCACCCGCACCGTGCTCAACATCTTCCCGAGCGTCGACACCGGCGTCTGCGCGGCGAGCGTCCGGAAGTTCAACGAGCTCGCCGCCGGCCTGGACAACACCCGGGTCGTCAACGTCTCGGTCGACCTGCCCTTCGCCCAGGCCCGGTTCTGCGGCGCCGAGGGCATCGACAACGCGGTGGCCGCCTCGGCGTTCAGGTCGAGCTTCGGCGACGACTACGGCGTCCGTCTGGTCGACGGCAGGTTCGCTGGCCTGCTGGCGCGCTCCGTGGTGGTGGTCGACGGCGACGGCACCGTGGTCTACACCCAACTGGTCCCCGAGATCGGCACCGAGCCCGACTACGACGCCGCGGTCGCCGCGCTGGGCTGATCTCTCGGTCCACGCGCGGGGTCAGGGGCGCGCGTCGTCGAGCGGCACCTCGAGCCCGCCCACGCCGTTGAGCGACCCGGGTGCGAGCGACCCCGACGCCAGCGACCCGGCCGAGCCCAGCTGCTGCAGGGTGTCGAGCGCCACCGCCTGCGGGGTCAGACCGATCCGCTCCAGGATCGCGTCCCGGGAGGCGTGGTCCAGGAACTCCTGCGGGATCCCGTGGAGCCGGACGGGTACGTCGATGCCGGCCTGCGTCAGGGTCTGCAGCAGCACGGCGCCGGCGCCGCCCACGAGGCCGTTGTCCTCGATGCTCACCACCAGCCGGTGCTCGGCGGCGAGCTCGAGCAGCGTCGGGTTGACCGGCTTGATCCAGCGCGGGTCGATCACGGTCGCGCCGACCCCCTGGGCGGCGAGCCGCTCGGCCACCTCCAGCGCCACCGAGGCCATCGGGCCGACGCCCACCAACAGCACGTCCGGCGCGCCGCCGCGGGCCAGCACGTCGAGGCCGTCGCGGGTCTCGAGGGCCTCGATGTCGGCCGGTGGCGTCCCCTTGGGCAGCCGCAGCACTGTCGGCGCGTCCTCGATCCGGACCGCCTCCCGGAGCAGCTCCGCCACCCGGGCGCCGTCACGCGGCGCCGCCAGTCGCAGCCCGGGGACCACCTGCAGGATCGAGGAATCCCACATGCCGTTGTGGGAGGCCCCGTCACTGCCGGTCACCCCGGCGCGGTCGAGGACGAACGTGACGCCGCAGCGGTGCAGTGCGACGTCCATCAGCACCTGGTCGAAGGCCCGGTTGAGGAAGGTGGAGTAGACCGCGAACACCGGGTGCATCCCACCCATGGCGAGCCCGGCGGCGGAGGTGACCGCATGCTGCTCGGCGATCCCGACGTCGAAGGTCCGTTCCGGGTAGGCCGCGGCGAACCGGTCGAGGCCGACCGGATACAGCATGGCGGCGGTGATGGCGACCAGGTCGGGCCGGTCGGCGCCGAGCTGGACCATCTCCTCGGCGAAGTAGTCGGTCCAGATCCGGCCCTTGGGCTGCGACTTGTGGGTCGCGATGTCGAACGGGTCGGTCTGGTGCAACTGGTCGATCTCGTTGTCCTCGGCAGGGTCGTAGCCGTGGCCCTTGCGGGTGATGGCGTGCACGATCACCGGGCCGCCGAAGCGCTTCGCCTGGGTCAGCGCCTGCTCCACCGCGATCCGGTCGTGACCGTCCACCGGGCCGACGTACTTCAGCCCGAGGTCCTCGAAGAGCCCCTGCGGCGCGATCGCGTCCTTGAGCCCCTTCTTCATCGCGTGCAGGACGTCGTACGCCGGCGCGCCGACCCCGGGAACCGCGTTGAGCCGCCGCTTGACCAGATCGAGCACCTGCTCGTAGCGCGGGTTGGTGCGCAGCGAGGTCAGGTGCTCGGCGAACCCGCCCACCGTCGGCTGGTAGGAGCGTCCGTTGTCGTTGACCACGACGACCAGTTGTCGGCCGGTGCCGGTGGCGATGTTGTTCAGCGCCTCCCAGGCCATCCCGCCGGTGAGCGCGCCGTCGCCGATGACCGCCACCACGTGCCGGTCCTCACCGCGGATCTGGTAGGCCTTGGCCAGCCCGTCGGCGTAGCTGAGCGCGGTCGAGGCGTGCGAGTTCTCCACCAGGTCGTGCTCGGACTCGGCCCGGTTGGGGTATCCCGAGAGCCCCCCTTCCTGGCGCAGCTCGCCGAACCGCGCGGCGCGTCCGGTGAGCATCTTGTGCACGTAGGACTGGTGCCCGGTGTCCCACACGATCCGGTCCCACGGCGAGTCGAAGACACGATGGATGGCGAGCGTCAGCTCGACCACACCCAGGTTCGGGCCGAGGTGACCGCCGGTACGGGCGCAGGTGGTCACCAGCAGCTCCCGGATCTCTGTGGCGAGGTCGATGAGCTCGGCCTCGCTCAGCTCGCTCAGCGCGTCGGGTGACTTGATCCGATCCAGAAGACCCATAGCCGCGAGTCTACGCATCGGGCGCGCTGGCCCGGTCTCGACGGCACTGGCACGATGGCGACATGGCGCTCTCCCACGTTCAGCGGACCCGCATCGTCGTCGCCGCCGTGATCGTCCAGGCGGTCGTCGCGGCCCTCACCCTGCGTGACCTCCAGCAGCGCAGCCCGGAGCAGGTCCGCGGGCCGAAGTGGCTGTGGCGGATGATCGGCTCGGCCAACACCGGCGGGTCCGTCGCCTACTGGGTGATCGGGCGCCGCCGGCACCCGGCGTAGACCCCGCGGATGGCGATGGCGCCCCGGCCGGGTGGCCGGGGCGCCATCGGACGCGTCGTGCTGAACCGGCCGGGCTCAGCCCTTGAGCAGGTTGCGCAGCACGTACTGCATGATCCCGCCGTTGCGGTAGTAGTTCGCCTCGCCCGGGGTGTCGATGCGGACCACCGCGTCGAACTCGACCGGTGACGCGCCGCCGGTGGCGGTCACGTGCACCGTCTTGGGCGTGGTGCCGTCGTTGAGCGCGGTGATCCCGGAGATCGCGAACGTCTCCTCCCCGCTCAGGCCCAGCGAGTCGGCGCTCTGGCCGGCCGGGAACTGCAGCGGGATGACGCCCATGCCGATCAGGTTCGAGCGGTGGATGCGCTCATAGGACTCCGCGATGACCGCCTTCACCCCGAGCAGCGAGGTGCCCTTGGCCGCCCAGTCGCGCGACGACCCCGAGCCGTACTCCTTGCCGGCCAGCACCACCAGCGGGATGCCGGCGGCCTGGTAGTTCACCGAGGCGTCGTACACCGTGCTGACCGGTGCGTCGGCCGCGTCCTCGGCCGCGGTGAAGTCGCGGGTGAAGCCGCCCTCGGTGCCGGGAGCGATCTGGTTGCGCAGCCGGATGTTGGCGAACGTGCCCCGGATCATCACCTCGTGGTTGCCTCGCCGCGAGCCGTAGGAGTTGAAGTCGCGCTGCTCCACGCCGTGCTCGGTGAGGTAGAGGCCGGCCGGGCTGTCCTTCTTGATGGCGCCGGCCGGGCTGATGTGGTCGGTGGTGACCGAGTCGCCGAGCTTGAGCAGCACCCGGGCACCGTCGATGTCGGTGACCGGTGCCGGGGTCAGCGGCATGCCGTCGAAGTACGGCGCCTTGCGCACGTAGGTGGAGGTGTCCTCCCAGGCGAAGGTGTCGCCGTCCGGCGTCGGCAGCGACTGCCAGCGCTCGTCGCCGGCGAAGACGTCGGCGTAGTCCTCGGTGAACATGTCGGTGGAGATCGCCTCGGTGATCGTCGCCTCGACCTCGGCCGGACTCGGCCAGATGTCCCGGAGGTAGACCGCCTCGCCCTCGGTGTCGGTGCCGAGCGGCTCGTTGAAGATGTCGACGTCCATCGACCCGGCCAGCGCGTAGGCAACCACCAGCGGCGGCGAGGCCAGGTAGTTCATCTTCACGTCCGGGTTGATCCGACCCTCGAAGTTGCGGTTGCCGGAGAGCACCGAGACCACCGCCAGGTCGTGCGACTGCACCGCCGCGGAGACCTCCGGGATGAGCGGACCGGAGTTGCCGATGCAGGTGGTGCAGCCGTACCCGACCAGGTTGAAGCCGAGCTTGTCCAGGTACGGCGTCAGCCCGGCCTTCTCGTAGTAGCCGGAGACCACCTGCGACCCGGGGGCGAGCGTCGTCTTGACCCACGGCTTGCGCTGCAGGCCCTTCTCCACCGCGTTCTTGGCCAGCAGCGCCGCCCCGATCATCACCGAGGGGTTGGAGGTGTTGGTGCACGAGGTGATCGCGGCGATCGCGACCGCACCATGGTCGAGGGTGAAGCTGGTGCCGTCCTCGAGGGTCACCTCGACCGGGTTGCTGGGACGGCCCGGCGTGGTCGCCGGAGCGTCGGAGGCCGGGAAGGACTCCTCGCCGGCCTCGTCCGCGCCGCCGTTGGTGACGTAGTCGCGCACCGAGCTGCGCCAGGCCGACTTGGCGTCGGTGACCTCGATGCGGTCCTGCGGGCGCTTCGGCCCGGCGATCGAGGGCACCACGGTGGCCAGGTCCAGCTCGAGCCGCTCGGAGTAGCGGGGCTCGGCGTCCGGGTCGTGCCACAGGCCCTGGGCTCTGGCGTAGGCCTCGACCAGCTTGAGCTGCTCCTCGCTGCGCCCGGTCAGGCGCAGGTAGTTGACCGTCTCCTCGTCGATCGGGAAGACCGCGATGGTGGAGCCGAACTCCGGGCTCATGTTGCCGATGGTGGCGCGGTTGGCCAGCGGCAGCGCGGAGACCCCGGCGCCGTAGAACTCGACGAACTTGCCGACCACGCCGTGCTTGCGCAGCATCTCGGTGACGGTGAGCACCAGGTCGGTGGCGGTGGAGCCCTCGGGCAGGTCGCCGTACAGCTTGAAGCCGACCACCCGCGGGATGAGCATGGAGACCGGCTGGTTCAGCAGCGCCGCCTCGGCCTCGATGCCGCCCACTCCCCAGCCCACCACGCCCAGACCGTTGACCATGGTGGTGTGCGAGTCGGTGCCGACCAGGGTGTCGGGGTAGGCCTGGAGGACGCTCGCTCCGGAGTCCGACACGGTCTCGCGGGTGAACACGGTGCGCGCCAGGTGCTCGATGTTGACCTGGTGCACGATGCCGGTGCCCGGCGGGACGACCTTGAAGTCGTCGAAGGCGCCCTGCCCCCAGCGCAGGAACTGGTAGCGCTCCCGGTTGCGCTCGTACTCGATCTCGACGTTGCGCTCGAACGCCTCGGGGGTGCCGAAGACGTCGGCGATGACCGAGTGGTCGATGACCAGTTCGGCCGGCGCCAGCGGGTTCACCTTGGTGGCGTCGCCGCCGAGCTCGGCCACCGCCTCGCGCATGGTGGCCAGGTCGACGATGCACGGCACACCGGTGAAGTCCTGCATCACCACCCGGGCCGGGGTGAACTGGATCTCCTTCTCCGGCTGGGCGGTCTCGTCCCATCCGGCCAGCGCCTTGATGTCGTCGGCAGTGATGTCCGCACCGTCCTCGGTGCGGAGCAGGTTCTCGAGCAGCACCTTCAGGCTGTAGGGCAGCGACGCGACGTCGAGCCCCTCGCCGGTGACCGCATCGAGGCGGTAGATCTCATAGGACGTGCCCTCCACGTCCAAGGTGCTCTTCGCACCGAAGCTGTCCTGACTGGCCAACGCGTTCATCTCCTTGCTCGCGCCCCGACGTGCGGTCTCGGAACCATCCTGCCGCCACCGGTGAGCCCCGGAAAACCAAGGTTCACCTAACTTGAACGGCAGGATGGCCCCGCAATGTCTCTCGATATCAAGATACATGATGTCGAGGGTCATTTCGACCTGGGCGCGCCCGAACGCGTCTCCCGGCTCCTCGCCACCGGGCTACTGCTGTGCCCTCACCCGCGGGGCGATCGGGCGGGAGCTGTACGGCGCGCTGCCGCTGGGGAACCACTCGACCACGACCTGGGCGTCGCTGTAGCCGGCGTACTCGGCCGAGGTGGTCGGTCCGTACTCGTACATGCTCAGGGTGTAGGTGTGGGTGCCGGCGGTGACCGGGATGACGCCGGTGATCGACTGGCTCTGGTCGTACCAGGTGTCCACGTCGCCGGGGTCCATCCAGCTGAACCGGACCTGGGTGCCGTCCTGGGTGAGCTTGGCGCCGATGTAGGTGCTGGCCTTGTGCGCGGCGAAGTCCAGCGAGGCGCTGACCTTGATCACCCCGTCCGCGGGCGCGGTGTAGGTGAGCGTGGGACCCGCCGCGTAGCTGCCGGTCAGGCTGCCGGTCTTGACCGGTCCCTCGGCGACCTGGGCGCGCAGCGACTTCAGTGCCTTGGCGGTCAGCTCCTTGGCCGACAGCGACCCGTTGACGACCTTGGCCCCGTTGACCGAGTTGGCGCCCAGGTCGACGAGCTTGACCTGGCCGTTCTTGATCTGCGGGGAGCCCACGGAGTTGTGCGCGACGGTGGCGGCGACGGCGGCGCCACCGCCGCCGACGGCCACCACCAGCGCGGTGGCGGCGGCGACGTTGGAGAAGTTGAGATGACGTTTGAATGAGCTGACGGGCATGGCTAGCGCCTTCCAATCGGGAATCCTTCAACGGTCGAGGACGCGCCTTTGCCCAGGCAGATACCGCCGGTTCGGCGAAGTTTGTGAGCTCGCTGTGAGATCTTCGCCGGGCTCAGACCTCTCCGCGGGCACGAGCCGCGAGGTACTTGTCCATGACCGACGCGGGAATCCGCCCACGGTCCGAGACGGCGATGTCGGCCCCCGCCGCCCAGCGCCGTACCTCGGCAGGCGTCGGTGGCGCCGCCTCGAGACCACGTACGGCGAGCTCGCCGATCAGCTCCTCGGACAACGCGACCCGGGCGGCCGCCAGGAATCGGAAGGTCCACTCCTGGGCGAGCTTGCGGGTCTCGCAGAACACGATCGGCACCGTCGGGAACCGCACCTGACACTCGGCGATCCCGTCGGCGACGACGCTCGGCCGGACCCGGTCGAGCTTGAAGATCTGCGAGTAGCGATCCTCGACGACCACCGCGGCGCGCGGGATCGTGGCGAGCTCGGTGAGCTGGAACTTCAGCTTGCCCGTCGTCAGCGAACCGACCAGATCGGCCAGCGACTTGCGCTCCACGCTCGCTTGCAGCGTCCCGTCGACGACAAGTCCGTAGTCACCGACCTTGAGCGGCGCGCGCCGCGTCGTCGCCTGCCGGTCGGCAAAGGTGAAGGGATAGCGCTCGCGGATGTCGACGGCGATCTCCAGATCGGCGACTCCGCTGGGGCGGGAGCCGGGCAGCGTCACCGCTGGACGTGCCTGCTTGGAGGTGCGGGCGGTCTGCCAGAAGATCATCTGTCGGCCACGCGCGTTCGTGATGACGAACTGGGATCGGTTCTCCCGACCACGGTTGAGGACGAGGTCGATCGCGGCTCCCCGCCGTACGCAGGATCTCACCGGCACGCGTTCGGTGACATCGACGTCGTCCGGCCACTCCTCAACGCGGTGGCAGTAGACCTTCCCGGTGCGCGGCCAGGCCTCCTTGGTCTTGAGGATGATCCCGTCGCCGAGGGGGATCCGCAGGAGATAGGGCAGCGTCGTTCCAGGTTCGGCGTTGTGGGCGATGACGAAGTCCTCCGGCATGGCTCAACTCTCCCCCACCGTGATCGTCACGCACCCGGCGACCGGGACCAGCAGTGCGACGCACTCCACGTGGTGCGTCAACAGGAAGACGTACATGACGCTGAGCGTAGATGCGAACATTTGCGGGGGCCTGCGCTCATCGGGCCAATAACCGTCTCGACCTGCGGGAATACCAGCCCGTGGCTCGGCAGGCGCTGGGAGGGCGCTACGGCCCTTGCGAAGCAAAGCGTGCCGAATCCGAGCCCTCTCGCACCGCCGTTCGGACGCCCGCAAACGATCACAGGCACTACTACCCCGACTACGACGGCGCCCTGGCCGTCGCCGTCGCCCTGCTGCGAACCGAGGCCCGCCGTAATCCGCACGACCCCGTGCTCACCGAGCTGATCGGCGAGCTGGCGACCCGCAGCGAGCCCTTCCGATCCCGGTGGGGCGCCCACGATGTCCGTGCCCACAAGGGCGGCGTCAAGACGTTCAACCACCCCGTGGTGCGGCAGCTCTAGCTCGCCTACGACTCCATGGAGTTCGTGGCCGCGCCCGGTCTGGTCCTCACGGCGTACACCGCCGAGCCGGCCAGCCCCTCGGCCGACGACCTCAAGCTCCTCGCGACCTGGGCCGCCACCGAGGCGGCCCAGCACGCCCCGACCCTCCAGACCAACCAGACCGACCACCCCGCCGCGCAGCCGCGGGCCTGATCGCCGTCGCCAGCGAGCGGTCGGTGCTCAGGTGCCGTCGGGGAAGGCGATGATCGACAGGAACCGCACCGGGAGCTGCACGAGCCGGGTGGGCCCGTGCGGACCCTCTCCGTCGAGCGTGAGCGAGTCGCCGGGTTCCATGCGATAGACCGAGCGTCCGTGGCCGTAGTCCATGACGCCCGCGAGCATGTGCAGGAACTCGGTTCCGGGGTGTTGGAAGAGCGGATAGACCTCGCTGTCCTCCTCCAGGGTGACCATCAGACACTCGAGTCGCTTGTGCTCGCCGCGCAGCGCACCGAGCAGCTCATAGGCGTGGCCCTGCTTGGTGCCGGTCCGAGTGATCTCGGCACCCTGGCCGGACTTCGTGTACGACGCCTCCCGCTCGCCGTCCGCGCCGCGGATCAGCGCCGCCACGGGCACGTCGAGCCCGGCCGCGAGTCGCGCCAGCATCCCCAGGCTGCAGGAGGTCTGGGCGTTCTCGATCTTCGAGAGCATCGCCTTGGAGATGCCGATCCGCTCGGCGAGCTCGGTGACCGAGAGGTCGTAGCGCTGGCGCAGCGCGCGCACGTTCGACCCGATCGCGTTCTCCAGCGCGAACTCCTCGGCCGCCGCCGCGGGGTCGCGATTGCGAGCGATGCCCGCGGTGTTTCGGATCAGGTCGTCGTGCTCGCCACTCACGAGGCACACCCTAAATCGCGGGCTCGCGGTGGGTGATCAGGTGCTGGAGCGTCGCCGCCAGGGCGTCGGCACCCTCCTCGGCGTCGGCGTCCTCGACAACCTCGTCCGGGGCGTGCGAGACCCCCGTCGGGTTGCGCACGAAGAGCATCGCGGTGGGCACGTGCTCCTTGAGCACGCCCGCGTCGTGGCCGGCGCCGGTGGCGAGCACGGGGGCGTCCGGCAAGACCCCGCAGAGCTCGTCGCGCAGCGCGGCGTCGAAGTCGACGGTCGCGCTGAAGGACTCCTCGCGCACCGTTGCCCGGCATCCCTGCTCGGCCGCGGCCCGGTCGGCGGCCATCCGGACCTCCTCGACCAGACCGAGGGTCGTCGCGTCGTCACGATGGCGTACGTCGAGCCACAGATCGATCCGCGAGGCGATCACGTTGGTGCCGCCCGGTGTCGGCACCAGGCGGCCCACGGTGGCGCGGGCGCCAGGCACGGCCCGGGCGATCGCCTGCACCGCCACGACGAGCGCGCCGGCCGCCACCATCGGGTCGTGCCGATCCTCCATCACGGTGGTGCCCGCATGGTTTCCGGCGCCGTCGATCGTGACCCGCCAGCGGCCGTGGCCCAGGATCGAGGAGCCGACCGCCACCGGTCGACCGAGGTCGATCAGGCCGCGGCCCTGCTCCACGTGCAGCTCCACGAACGCGCCCATCCGACCCAGGGCCCACGGGTCGGGGCCGATCTGCTCGGGCGCCGCACCGGACGCCGCGAGCACCCCGGCGAAGGTGCGCCCGTCGGGGTCGGTGAGGGCCAGGGCTCGGTCGGGGGCGATCGCGCCGGTCAGCAGCCGCGAGCCCAGGCACGCCACCCCGAACCGGGAGCCCTCCTCCTCGGGGAAGACCGCGATCGCCCGCGGCCGCCCGGCCACACCGGCGGCCGCCAGCTGGTCGAAGGCGACCAGCGCCGAGGCGACACCGAGCGGCCCGTCGTACGCGCCGCCTCCCGGGACGGAGTCGAGGTGGGAGCCGGTGACCACGGCGTCCTGGTAGGAACCGTCGGGTGCGTGCCAGGCCCAGATCACGCCGTTGCGGTCGGTCTCGACGTCAAGCCCTCGCTTGGTCGCGTGCGCGACGAACCACTCGCGCAGGCCGAGCTCGGCGTCGGAGAGCACCGGCCGGGACCAGCCCCCGCGCACCGGGTCGCGCCCGAGATCGTCGATCTCGGCGAGCAGGCCGGCGACGGTGTCCCC
This sequence comes from Nocardioides sp., assembly GCF_047606145.1. Lineage (GTDB taxonomy): Bacteria > Actinomycetota > Actinomycetes > Propionibacteriales > Nocardioidaceae > Nocardioides. The sequence continues at coordinate 49,680 of NZ_JASGET010000019.1, forward strand.
GCCGGACGGGCGCGTCACCGCATCTCCCCCGCGCCGACGTACGGGTGCGGGCTGCGCAGCAGATCCCCCTCCGCGAAGCGCTCGAAGCGGAAGTCACGCGCCGGCACGTCGGGATCGGTGCTGTCGCCCTCGAGCACTAGGTCCGCCACCAGGTCGCCCACCGCCGGGCTGATCTTGAAGCCGTGACCGGCGAAGCCCGCACACAGCACCAGCCCCTCGGGGCCGACCGGCGCGATCACCGGGTTCCAGTCCGGCGGCACGTCGTAGACACCTGCATAGGTGTGGGTGACCGAGGGGTCGGGGAAGCCCGGGAAGCGGTGCATCACCTTCTCGGCGTACTTCTCGATGCCCGCCTCGCTGGCGATGTTGGAGTAGTTGTCGGGGTCGACGTAGCGGTGCTCGTGATCGCCGTGGTCGCTGTTGCCGACCAGGAACTGGCCCGAGCCCTCGATCCGGCAGTACTGCAGGCTCACCAGGTCCGAGACCACCGGCAGGTCGGCCAGCGGGACACCGGCGTCGACGATGAGCAGCTCCGATCGGTAGCCCTCGATGGGGAAGTCGATGCCGAGGTCGGCGAGCAGCTTGGCCGACCACCAGCCCGCCGCCACGATCACGGTGTCGGCCTCGATGACCTCGCCGGAGTCCAGCCCGACGCCGGTGACCTTCTCGCCCTCGGTCACGATCCGTGCGACCGGGGTGTTCTGGCGGACCTTCGCCCCCTTCTCGCGGGCGACCTGGCCGAACTGCAGCGCGAGCTGGGAGGCGTCGGCGTACCCGCCGCGTCGCTCGATCGCGGCCGCGGTGACGTCCTCGAGGTTCATCATCGGCCACAGCGTGGCGAGTTCGTCGAGGTCGAGCATCTCAGCCTCGATACCCAGCGCCTGGTGGGCGGCGATGTTGGCGCGCAGCGGCGCGTCGTTCTCCTCGCCGACGATGACGGTGTAGCCGACCTGGCGGAAGCCGACCGCCTCGCCGAGCTTCTCGATCAGCGACAGGCTGCGCCACGCCATCGCGGCGATCGACGGCACGCCGTAGTGGGCGCGCACGATGCCGCTGGACTTGCCGGTGCCGCCGCTGGCGAGGCTGTGGCGCTCGAGCACGAGGACGTCGCTGACGCCCCGCTCGGTAAGGGCGCGAGCGATCGAAAGCCCGATCAGCCCGCCGCCGACGATGACGACTCGGTTGCCGCTCATGGCTGGTTCTCCTTGGTGCGTTCGTGGATGTGGACCGCGACGGTGGTGCCGTCGACGACCAGGGCGCCGCGGCACTGGTCGCGGCGGGTCATCAGGTTCAGCGCGGTGGTCGGTCGGTCCAGGGATCGCAGGACCACCGCGGCCTCGCCGGGGAAGGCGATCGGCTCGAGGGCGCGGGCCGGATGCTCCACGTCGTCGATGACAAGGGTGTAGCCGCCCTCGAGCGGGAGATGGATCCGGTCCTGGCCGGGGAAGAACGAGAAGGGCGCCTGAGCCACGAGGTCGGCAAGGCTCAGCCGCCAGCCGGGGCCGGTGGCGAGCTCGCGGGTGCTCCCGGCCCCGTTCTTCCACGGGGCCGGGGGCACGTCCGCGACGTCGATCGGGGTGGTGAGGTCTCGTAAGGGTCGCCGCGCGACCTCCTCGACCACCGGGGATGGCGAGGTCACGCCGGCGTCTGGCCGGGTATCCATGACGTGCCGGCGAGCGGGATCCGGGCCATGGCGGCCGCCTCGATGCTGATCGCGACGAGGTCCTCGGGCTCGAGGTGCTGCAGGTGCGCCTTGCCGCACGCACGGGCGATGGTCTGCGCCTCCATGGTCAGCACCCGCAGGAAGTTGGCGAGTCGACGCCCACCCTCGACCGGGTCGAAGCGCGCGGCCAGCTCCGGGTCCTGGGTGGTGATCCCGGCCGGGTCGCGCCCGTCCTGGAAGTCGTCGTAGAAGCCGGCTGCCGAGCCGATCGCCTCGTAGTCCGCGGCATACCTCGGGTCGTTGTCGCCCAGGGCGATGAGCGCCGCCGAGCCGATCGCGACCGCGTCGGTACCCAGCGCCATGGCCTTGGCCACATCGGCGCCGTTGCGGATGCCGCCGGAGACGATGAGCTGGACCTTGCGATGCAGATCCAGCTCCTGCAGCGCCTGCACGGCCTGCGGGATCGCGGCCAGGGTGGGGATCCCGACGTGCTCGATGAAGACCTCCTGCGTGGCCGCGGTCCCGCCCTGCATGCCGTCGACCACGACCACGTCGGCGCCGGAGTGGCAGGCCAACTTCACGTCGTAATAGGTGCGGGTGGCGCCCACCTTGACGTAGATCGGCTTCTCGCCGTCGGTGATCTCGCGCAGCTCGTTGATCTTGATGGCGAGGTCGTCGGGCCCGGTCCAGTCGGGGTGGCGCGAGGCCGAGCGCTGGTCGATGCCCTGCGGCAGGGTACGCATGCCGGCGACCCGCTCGGAGATCTTCTGTCCCAGCAGCATCCCGCCTCCGCCGGGCTTGGCGCCCTGGCCGAGTACGACCTCAATCGCGTCGGCCTTGCGCAGGTCGTCGGGGTTCATGCCGTAGCGGCTGGGCAGGTACTGGTAGACGAGGTGCTTGGACTGGCCGCGCTCCTCGGGGGTCATGCCGCCGTCGCCGGTCGTGGTCGACGTACCGACCTCGGACGCGCCGCGCCCCAGGGCCTCCTTGGCCCGTCCGCTCAACGCTCCGAAGGACATGCCCGCGATCGTCACCGGGGTCGCCAGGTGCAGCGGGAACTTGGCGAAGCGGTCGCCCAGGACGACGTCGGTGCCGCACTTCTCGCGGTAGCCCTCGAGCGGGTAGCGCGACATGGACGCACCCAGGAAGAGCAGGTCGTCGAAGTGCGGGAGCGGGCGCTTGGCACCCCAGCCGCGGATGTCGTAGATGCCGGTCTCGGCGGCACGCTGGATCGCCGCGATGGTGGTGCGGTCGAACGTTGCCGACTCGCGCAGGCCCCACTGGGTCGATGCGGTCTGGGTGGATTCCGTCTGGCTGGTCACGATGGTGCCTCCTGTCAGTACTTGTTGGCGGCGGTGAAGTGGTAGAGCGTGCGCGCGGATCCATAGCGCGTGTACGTCGCCGGGTCGTCGTCCTCGAAGCCGGCCACCTTGAGCAGCCCGGTCAGCTCCTCGAGGTGCTCCGCGCGCATCTCCTTGGCGACGCAGTCGGCGCCAAGGGAGGCGATCTGGCCGCGCACGTAGATCCGCGTCTCGTAGATAGAGTCGCCCAGGCCCTCGCCCGCGTCACCGCGGATGACGAGCCGGCCGGCCTGCGCCATGAATGCCGAGCTGTGGCCGACGTTGCCGCCCACCACGATGTCCACGCCCTTCATGGAGATGCCGCAGCGGGCCGCGGCGTCGCCCTCGATGACGAGCAGGCCGCCGTGGGCGGTGGCACCTGCGGACTGCGAGGCGTTGCCACGTACGACGACGGTGCCGCTCATCATGTTCTCGGCGACCCCGGTGCCAGCGTTGCCGTCGATGGTCACCTCGGCCTGCTGGTTCATGCCGGCCGCGTAGTAGCCGACGTGTCCGTTGATGCTCACCCGGACGGGGGCGTCCAGGCCGACGGCCACGCTGTGCGCGCCGGCGGGGTTGTCGATGGTGATCTCGCCGGCGAGGTCGGCGGCATGCAGCGCCGTGTTCACCTCGCGCAGCGGGATCGTCGCCAGGTCGTAGCGGCGGAGGTTCAGCGGGTCCATGCGTACACCACCTCGGGCTCGGGCTCCCAGATTCGGGCGTTCTCCACACCGGGCAGGCCGGCCAGCGCGCGGTACTCGCTGGCCATCGCCACCCAGTCGTCGGTCTCGGCGATGACCGCCGGTTTGCAGGCGATCGCGTCGCGCACCACCGCGAAGGAGTCGCGGTTGGAGACCAGCAGCGTGTAGAAGCCGTCGAAGGTCGCGCACAGCTCCTTGAGCGCCACCTCGACGTCCTTGCCGTCCGCGAGGGCCTTCGCCACGAAGCGGGCTCCCACCTCGGTGTCGTTCTCGCTGTCGAACTCGACACCTGCGGCGCGCAGCTTGCGCCGGATGGTGGCGTGGTTGGAGAAGGAGCCGTTGTGGACCAGGCACTGGTCGGGGCCCACCGCGTAGGGGTGAGCGCCGGACGGGTCGACCGCAGACTCCGTCGCCATCCGGGTGTGGCCCACGCCCTGCCAGCCCTGGGCGTGCGCGAGGCCCCACGACGCGGCAAGGTCGCGCGGGGCGCCGACGCCCTTGAGCACGGCGAGATCGGTGCCGAAGCCGGCTACGAGGGCGTCCGGGTACGTCGCCCGGGCCGCAGCGAGCAGCTCCTCGGCAGACACCGGCGCGGTGACGACCAGCGTCGCATCGAGCACTCGGGCCTCGACCGGGCTCCCCAGTGTCGTGGCGAGGCCGGCGGCGACGGTGTCAGCGGGCAGGTCCAGCTCGAGCAGCGAGACGGCACCGTGACCGGGCGGGGTCCAGGTCGGGTCGCCGTAGACGGCGACGCCGGCCGAGTCCGCGCCGCGGTCCTGCATCTCGCAGAGCATGGCGGTCAGCAGCTCCCCCAGTCGGGGGTGGAGCTCGGGGTTGCGCAGGTGCAACCCGACGATTCCACACATGATGGTCGGTTCCTCTCGGTCAGGTCGGCGGGTCAGGAGGGTCGAGGCTCAGAAGGCGGTGAGGTAGCGGTCGATCTCCCACGCGCTCACCGCGGCGTGGTACTCGCGGAACTCGGCGCGCTTGAGATCGGCGAAGTAGTCGGCGACGCCCGGGCCGACGGCGTCCAGGACGCCGCACACGACCGGGTCGGCGACCATCAGGTCGATCGCTTCGAGCAGCGTGTTCGGCAGCTCGCCCTCCGGGCCGCTGCCGAGCGGGCCGGGGTGGGCGCCGCGGGCGATCCCGTCGAGCCCGGCGCCGAGGGCGCCCGCGACCGCGAGGTAGGGATTGGCGGCCGCGTCCCCGCCACGCATCTCGATGCGCTGGTTGTCGGGGACCCGGATGTAGTGGGTGCGGTCGTTGCCGCCGTACGTTGGCGTCCGCGGCGCCCACGAGGCGCCGGAGGCGGTGGCGACCGCGCCGGTGCGCTTGTAGGAGTTCACCGTCGGCGCGATCAGGCCCTGCAGCGCCTGGGCGTGGTCGAGGATGCCGGCCACGAAGGAATAGGCGGTCTCGGAGAGTCCCAGGCCCGCCTCGTCCTCGCCCGGGAAGACCGCGTTGTCCTGCGAGGTAAGCGAGAGGTGCAGGTGCAGCCCGCTGCCGGTGCGGTCGGCGAACGGCTTGGGCATGAAGGTCGCTGTCATCCCCCGTTCCGCGGCCAGGACCGAGAGGAGGTAGCGCAGTGTGACCACGCGGTCGGCGGTGGTGAGCGCGTCGGCGTACGCGAAGTTCTGCTCGAACTGCCCGTTGCCGTCCTCGTGGTCGTTGGCGTAGTTGCCCCAGCCGAGCTGGTTCATCGCCGTTGAGATGGAGGTCAGGTGGTCGTACATCCGGAAGACGCCGCGGGCGTCGTAGCACGGCTGGGCCGCGTCGTCGTCGGGATCGGCGGTGTGGATCGAGCCGTCCTCGGCGCGCGTGACCAGGAAGTATTCGACCTCGGCGCCGACCCAGGGCTGGAACCCCATCTCGGCGGCGCGGGCGATGACCGACTTGAGGATGACGCGCGGGGCGAAGGGCCAGGGCTTGCCCTCGACGTACGGGTCGCAGTGGACCAGCGCGAGGCCCTCCTTGAGGAACGGGATCGGCGTGAACGAGGAGACGTCCGGGATCGCGATCAGGTCAGGGTCCTTGGGCTCCTGGCCGATCGCGCCAACGGCGTACCCGGCGAAGCCGACGCCGTCGTCGGCGAGCTCCTCAACCGCTTCGACCGGCACCAGCTTCGCGCAGGGCTTGCCGCGCAGGTCGACGAACAGCGCGAGGATGAAACGGGTGTCTGTCTGCTCGGCCAGCTCCTTCAGCGTCTCCATCTCGACTCCGTTCCGTCTGTTTCTCAGCATGAATCAATGTATATTAATAGTGAACTCAGTCGATGTTTCCGTCGCGTTACGCGCTGGGGAGATTCGGGTTACCTTCGCGCCGCTCCCGCGGGCTCACGGCAGGGCGGGGATCGGACTGGCGGCGTACTGCGTCGCGAGGTACTCCGCGATGCCCTCCACGCCGCCCTCCCGGCCGAGCCCCGAGCTCTTCACGCCGCCGAAGGGCGCCGCCGCGTTCGAGACCAGCCCGGTGTCGACGCCGACCATGCCCGCCTCGATCTCGTGGCTGAAGGCGTGGCCGGCCTCCAGGGTCGGCCCGTAGACGTAGGACGCCAGGCCATACTCGGTGGCGTTCGCGTCGGCGATCGCCTGCTCGACCGAGCCGAACCGCGCGATCGGCGCCACCGGTCCGAAGATCTCCTCGCTCAGCGCCCGGCTCCCCCACGGTACGTCGGCGAGGACCGTCGGTTCCAAGAAGTGCCCCGGCCCCTCCACCCGGCGTCCGCCGGTGACCAGGCGCGCGCCGCGCTCGAGGGCGTCCTCGACGATCGCGAGGTTGCGCTGCACGGCGGCCTCGGAGATCAACGGGCCGAGGTCGGTGCCGGCAGCGCTCCCGGGCCCGATGCGCAGCGCTGCCGCCCGCGCGGCCAGCGCCTGCGCGAACTCCTCGGCGAGCGAGTCGTGGACGTGGAAGCGATTGGCGGCGGTACACGCCTGGCCGACGTTGCGGAACTTCGCGGCCATCGCGCCCTCGACGGCGGCGTCGACGTCGGCGCCCTCCATCACCACGAACGGGGCGTTGCCGCCAAGCTCCATCGAGCAGCGCAGAACCTGCCCGGCGGCCTCGCGCAGCAGCAGCCGGCCGACCGCGGTCGAGCCGGTGAAGCTCATCTTGCGCAGGCGCGGGTCGGCGAGGAGCGCGCCGCTCACCGCAGCCGGGTCGGTGGTCGTGAGCAGATTGACCACACCTGCCGGGACCCCGGACTCCTCGAGGATCTCGACCACGCGCAGGGCTGTCAGCGGGGTCAGGTCGGCCGGTTTGACCACCACTGTGCAGCCGGCGGCCAGGGCGGGGCCGACCTTGCGGGTGATCATCGCGAGCGGGAAGTTCCAGGGCGTCACGAGGTAGCAGGGCCCCACGGGTCGGCGGGTCACCTGCACCATCGCGGTGCCTTCCGGGGTCTGGGTGGTGCGCCCCCCGATGCGCACGGCCTCCTCGGCGAACCACCGCAGAAACTCCGCGCCATAGCCGACCTCGGACCGCGCCTCGGCCAGTGACTTGCCCATCTCCGCGGTGATGGTGGCGGCGAGCTGTTCGCCCCGCTCGAGGATCATTTCGAAGGCGCGGCGCAGGATCTCAGCGCGGCGCCGCGCCGGGGTGGCGGCCCACTCCCGTTGGGCCGCGGAAGCGGCGTCGAGCGCCGCAAGGGCGTCCTCGGCGGTCCCGTCTACCAGACGGGCCAGGCCCTCGCCCGTGGCGGGATCGCTCACGACGAACTCGTCGCGGTCCGCCGGCCAGCGCCACCGCCCGTCGATATAGATCCCGCTTGTCGCAGGTGTCAGGTCCATGGCTCCTCCAGGAGGCGTGGGGACCGCGGCGGGGCGGGGTGTGGGGTTCCCACCCCGCCGCGATGGCAGATGGATGCAAGCCGCCCGGGGATCGGATTCAGGTCATGCCGCCTGGCTCTCCGATGCCCCTATCGACTCGGTGGCGCGACCTTAGGCGCCGATATCGCAGCCGATCCAGAGCCCGGACACGACCGGGGAGATTTCCGCATGAAGAGCGAGGGAATCCGATATCGCCTCCGTGTCAGGCGACGGGCACGCGCGCGCTCTCGCGCACCAGACGCTCGGCCAGGCCGCGAGCCGAGGCCGGGTTCTGACCGGTATAGAGGTTGCCGTCGACGACCACCAGTTCCGCCCAGTCCTCCTCGGTGCACCGGTAGTCCCCGCCCTCGGCGATGAGTCGGTCCTCGAGCAGCCAGCGGGCCAGCGGCGCCGTACCTACGGCGGTCTCCTCGGCGTTGCTGAAGCCGGTGACGGCGCGCCCGGCGAAGAGCCAATCGCCGGCGTCGTCGCGGGCAGGCAGCAACGCGGCCGGCCCGTGACACACCGCGGCGACGGGCTTGCCGGCCTCGGTGAAGGCGCGCAGCAGGGCGCCGAATGGCGCCGAGACGGCGAGATCCTCCATCGGCCCCCAGCCGCCGGGGACGAAGACGATGTCGAAGTCCGCGACGTCGGCCTCCTCCAGAGCGACCGGGACGTGGTGCTCATCGATGGACTCCAGGTGGAGCCGCACGCGCTGCGCCTCCTCCTCGTCGTCTCCGTGGTAGACCGGCGCGAATCCGGCCGGGTCCGGCGTGGGGCGTACGCCGCCGGGCGTGCCGATCGTGATGTCGAAGCCGGCCTCGGTGAAGACCTCGTAGGGCGTGCTCAGCTCTTCGGGCCAATAGCCGCTGGGGTGGCGGGTCCCGTCGGCCAGGGTCCAGTAGTCGACGCCGGTCACCGCCATGAGAACGCGAGTCATGACAATTGCTCCCTCGTGATGTGGAACGCGTGAGATATCGCGCGTTCCACCCATTCAACGAGACCGATATCTCGCACCGAAAGGCGCCGATGTCGACGGCACCGGAATCCGCTACGCCACGGTCGATATCCGATAAGGGGAACTGCTCAGTTGGCCGCGTCGAGCCGCCCCACCGGTGGCAGCTGGCCACCGGCCAGCGCGTCGCCGAAGGCTCGCGGGGTGACCCCGAAACGGTCGCGGAATTCGTTGATGAAGTGCGAGGTGCTGCGGTAGCCCACAGCCTTGGAGATCTGGGTGACGTTTGACTCGTCCTCGACGAGCAGCTCACGGGCCTTGTTGAGCCGCATCTCCTTGACGAACTGGTACGGCGAGCGGCCGGTGACGTCGCGGAACAGGTGCGAGAACGCCGAGGGGCTCATGAATGCCTGCTCGGCCATCTCGTTCACGCTCAGCGGCTCGGCGATGTGGTCGCGGACGTAGGAGATGATCGCGCTGACCGGGTTGTTCGCGCTCTCCCGGGCGGCCCGCTCGACGATGCGGCCGTACTGCTCGGCCTGCAACGCGCGGTAGACGATCTCCTTCAGATACGTCGGCGCGAGCACCCGCCGGTCGGCGCCGGTCCCGAGCGCCCGCAGGAAGCGCAGGATCGCATCCATCATGTCTCGATCCAGGGCCGAGACGAACGACGCGGGCTCCGACACGCGCGGCTCAGGCGAGGAGGTGAACGCCATGGTCTCGCGCTCCATGATGATGTCGGAGGAGATCGCGCGGACCAAGTCGTTGTCCAGCTGCAGGCCGAAGGACAGGAAGGGCCGCTCCGGGCTGGCCTCGACGATCTGGGTCAGGAACGGCTCGTTCCCGCTGATCGCGAGGTAGGTGAAGGGGTCGTAGTAATGCGCCTCGCCGCCCTGGGTGACACGCTTGCGACCCTGCGCGATGACGCACAGGTGCAGTTCGCGGACCTCCTCCCACAGGGGTGCGGCCGGCTGGTCGTAGCGGTAGATCGTCAGCCCTGGCCAGACGCCGTCGTTGGTGCCCACCTGGTGGGCGTACGACTTGAGCTCGGCGACCAGATCTCCGGTGGAGATGTGGAAGTCCAGCGGGTTCAGATGGGTCATTTCGAGCCTCCCTGCCTTGGGCGGATCCTACTCCGCGACGCCATGCTCGGTGCCGATTCAGGCATCGACGATCTTCCAGTAGGAGTCCTTGCGCACGATCTTGTCGCCGCGGAACTCCCACAGGTCGCAGCCACGGGCCTCCACCGGCACCCCCGCGGTCGTGGTGCCGTGCACCAGCCATTCCGAGACGCCGAGGTCGCCGTGGACCCAATGCCGGTCGGCGTCGTAGCGCACGTCGGGGATGCCGGCGAAGCGCGCAGCGAGGCCCGCGCGGACCTCCTCCTTGCCGACCAGGCGCTGGCCCCACGGTTCGGGCCCGCGCGAGGTGTCGAAGGTGCAGTCCTCGGCGAAGAACTCCATGATCGCGTCCAGGTCGTGGTTGTTGAATGCCTCCATGATCGAGGTCAGGGTGTCGACCGAGACGGCTGTCGCAGGGATGCTCATGGGCTGGTCTCCTCGGATGGCGGGGCGGGTTCAGAAGGCGGAGAAGCCGATGGCCTGCAGTTGCGCGCGGCCGTCGGCGGTGATGTCGGAGGGCTTCCAGGCCGGTAGCCACTCCCATTCGAGGGCGAAGCGCGTACCCTGCTCGGCGAGCACGGTGGCGACGTTGCGCTCCATCACGGCGGTCAGCGGGCAGGCCGCCGAGGTGAGGGTCATGATCAGATGCGCGATGCCGTCGTGGTCGAGGCGGACCTCGCGCACGAAGCCGAGGTCGACGACGTTGACGCCGAGGTCTGGGTCGATGACGTCGTACAACGCCTCCCGTACGGCGAGCTCCGCCTCGCTCTCGCGGCGCTGCTCGCGCGCGGGGCGCTCGGGTGGCGCCGGGACGAGGTCGGCATCGACCGCGATCGCGGCCAGGCCGGCCGGGCGCAGCACCAGGGTCACCGCGCTGGTGGGGCTGCTGATCCAGTCGGCCACGCCGTGGGCCTTGCGCCGGATCCGCACGATGTCCTCGGCAGGGTCGGCCGAACCGGCGGCGAGCACCAGCACGGACGGGTCCAGGCCGCGCCGCTCGGCGACGACCACGGCCTTGTCGAGCAACCGGGCCAAGGGCTCGCAGGTGCGCCCCGGCCCGAGCCTCAGTCGGGCGCGCGCATCGATGACCGGCTGCCCGAGCACGCGGGCCAGGGCCGCGGTGGCCTCCGGCTCCGCGACCCGGACCTGCTCCTCGTGAACGGTGACGTCGACGGCCTCGACGAAGGCGGGTGCGGCACTCATGAGCAAGCCTCCGACGGACAGACGCCGGACTGTCGAGCCCCGTTCGGTCGGGTGCGCGGCCGTTGGGGCAGCAGTGCCTTGAGGTCGAAGCCCTCGTCGGCGAGCTGTTCGGCGGTGGCCTGATGCGGCACGCCGAGCAGCTTGCGGGTGGCCATCAGGTCGCGCGGCCGGTCCAGGGTCGCGACCGCCGTCACCCGACCGTCCTCGAGCGAGAACACCGAGAAGCAGCGGTCCTCGACCGAGCCGCGGATCACCGTGGTCGCGTCGGGGCCGGCGTGGCCGAGCGCTTTGAGACTGTGGTCGTATTGATCGGACCAGAAGTACGGCGCATCCGAGAACGGCTCTTCGTGGCCGAGGATGTTGGCGGCCACGTTGGCGCCGTGGCGTTGTGCGGTGTCGTGGTGCTCGACCCGAATCGCCCGCCCGAGGATCGGGTGCAGCCGGGAGGCCACGTCACCGATGGCATAGATGCGGGGGTCGCTGGTGCGGCCGAACTCGTCGGTCGCGATGCCCCCGGTGGCCTCGTCGATCCTCAGCCCGGCCGCCACGGCGAGCTCGGTGTTGGGTATTGAGCCGACACCGACGAGGAGCTCGTCGCAGGCGATGGTCTCGCCGTCGGCGGTGTGCAGCAGCAGGCCGTCATCGGTCTCGGTCATCGAGGTCACCTGGTGCCCGGACCGGATCTCGACGCCGTGATCGGCGTGGATGTCGACCATCGTGCGGCCGAAGTCCGCGCCGAGGGCGCGAGCCAGCGGGACGGGTGCGGGCTCGAACACGGTGACCCGCACGCCCTGGGCCGCCGCGATCGCGGCGACCTCACAGCCGATGAAGCCGGCTCCGAGGATGGCAAGGTGCTGGCTCTGCGTGAGGCGCGACGCGAGCCGTTCGGTGTCGGTGATCGAGCGGATCGAGTGCACCCGGTCGCCCGTGAACCCGGGCAGTGCCCGGGCGCGGACCCCGGTGGCGAGCACGAGGGCGTCGTACTCCAGGGCAGCGCCGTCGGAGAGGGTCACCCGACGAGCGACCGGATCCACCGAGGAGACGCGGGTGCCGAGAAGCACCTCGATCTCGTTCTCGGCATACCAACCCTCAGGGTGGGTCTGGAAGTCGGCGACGTCGAACTTGCCGGACAGATACTCCTTCGACAGCGGCGGGCGTTCGTAGGGCAGGTGCAGCTCGTCGGAGACGAGGACCACCCGGCCGTCGTACCCCTGTACCCGCAGGCCGGCGCCAGCCGCCGCCGAAGCGACGCCGCCACCGACCAGCACGACGCACGACGAGCTCGACAGGCCCGACATCACTTCACCCGCACCGAGATGGCGCCGTCCTCGTCGACCTTGCACTCGTAGCCGAGCAGTTGGGAGGTCGCCGGGTTGATCCCCTTGGCGGTGCACACGTCGAACTCCCACAGGTGCTGGGCGCAGGTGAGCTTGCGACCGTCGAGGTCTCCGTCGTCCAGCGGCCAGTCCTGGTGAGGGCACCGGTTCCGGTAGGCGAAGACATCGCCGTCCATGTTGACCAGCAGGACGGACGTGCCGTCCACCTCCACGGACGCCATGTCCCCCTCCCACAGATCGTCGAGGTGGGACACCTCGTGCCACTGCCGGTCGGTCGGGTTCTCGGTCACGGTCTCGCTCATCTCTCTTCTCCTAGCTCAGCTCGCGGCCGAGGCCACGTCGAGGATCCCCGCGTGCAGCTCCTCACGCGCGGCCCGGGCCGAGGCGACGACCTCGTCCTCCGGACGTCCGAGGTACGGCGCCAGCGCGGCCACCGCCTCGTCGGCGCGGGCTCCCCAGCGGTCGAACCACTTGCGCAGCGGCTTCTCGTTGGCCGCTCGCTGCTCGACGGCATAGCGCCCCAGGGTGCTGCTCCAGCGGTTGCGGCGCTGGGTGTCCTCGTTGAGAAGCTGCGCGAGCAGCCACGACTGCTCATCACCCTCGGCCCGGCTGACCTCGCCGAGCTGCTCGATGAGCAGGTGGTCCAGGGTCGGGGCGAGGACCAGATTGAGGGAGGTGAACGCCTCGCCCCAGTCGTAGGCGATCAGGGCCTGCTCGAGCGCCTTGCGGGCCGGCTGCCAGGCGGCGTCCTGCTCCCAGCGACGACGCTCCTCGGTGCCGATCCCGGAGTCGGGATGGGCCAGCTGCAGCGACCGCGTGCGGTAGGCGATCACGCTCACCCGGCGCAGGAAGTCGGCGTTGGCGTAGCCGGCCGCGCTGGTGACATACGAGCTCGGGCCGATGAACCCGACGTATGCCTCAGCCTGCTGGAAGCCGTGCACCAGGTAGCGCGCGGGGGTCAGCAGCGCACCGAGCCGCTCGACCTGTGTCGCGGTGAGCGCCGAGTCAGCGTCGTGGTAGCGCTCCAGGACGCCGTCGAGCTTGGTCTGCTCGGTGGCCTGCAGGTTGACGTAGGAGCGATAGGCGATCTGGTCCGGGTCGCGGAACCCCTCCCAGTCGTCGGCCTGCAGGGGCGAGTGCTCGCGATAGGTCAAGAACCACAGGTTGCCCGGCGACGACGGGTTCTGCTCGAACACGCTGGCCTTGCTGGCGCGGGTGTTCCAGTTCTGCGAGTGCGTGACGATCTCGTACTCGCTCGGCATCCGGCGTACGTCGCCGAACGCGCTGAACGTGCGCAGCTTGCGCTGGCGCGGCGCCCGCTTCGGCTGCTCTGCCTGCTCGGTCATCAGTTCACTCCTGCCTTCGGTGCGGCCTGGGCCTTGCGGGCGGCCGCCGCCTCGGCGGTCTCCCACCGGATGCGGTCGCTCTCGGTCGAGACCCGTCCCGAGAAGGACGACATCGCGACCTCGAGGGAACGGATGCGGTAGTCGGCGCCGAGGTAGCTCTGCAGCGTCTCCTCGGTCAACTCCAGGCTGTCCTCGGCCTGGATCCGGATGTAGGCACCGCGGTCGATGACCTCGATGTCGGCCTCCGGGTTGTCGTCCTCGAGCGCGGCGATGATCTGGTCGATCTCGTCACCGTGACGCAGGACCGGGCCCACGGGGTTGTTCATGACTGCCCCTCCGGGATGTCGTATTCGACGACGACGCCGTCCATCGGTCCGATGCCAGCCTCAGCGACCGTGATGTGGCCCGGGAGCCGGCGGCCGTTGTGGACGACGTACTTCGGGTAGGGCAGCGCACGCACGCGACGCCCCTCGGAGTGGTGGGCCACCGCGGCGGCCACCTCGTCGATCGTGTTGGCGGTGGTCACCGGCACCAGGATCGCGACGAAGTCCGTCGAGAACACCGCGTGCAACGGCACCAGCTCGGGCGCACGGTCCTCCGGACCGAGCTCCACCTTCTCCTGGGTCTGCTCACTCATGCGTTCGCTCCCGCCACGATCAGGCCGCTCGCCGTACGACCGGCGTAGTCCTTGGTCCAGGCCGCGTAGTCGGGGTCGTCGCCCATCACCTCGGGCGTGATGCCCATGTAGTCGAGCAGACCGGGGACCGTCATCGGCTGGATGTGGCCGGCGAGGAACCGGTCGACCAGCGTCAGGTGGTTGACGTTGTCGCGGTCCTTCCACCAGATCTGGCGGCAGCCGAGGCTGCAGAAGTGGTACTTCTTGCCGTTGTAGTCCAGGGAGTGGTCCCGGATGCGCCACTTGCCATCACGCGACTGCGAGGGGTTGCAGGCCGGCAGATGACACGTCGAGCACAGCCAAGGCAGCGTCTCGGGCAGCGTGGCCTCGACGTTGTTGGCGTTGATGTTGTCGATGATCGTGTCCCACTTGTCGCCGTACATGGCCTCCCAGTTGGGGTACTTCTCGTTCAGCCAGTCGCGCTCGTCGGCCGAGACGCCGGCCTTCGGCTTCCACCACAGGGTGGGGCGCCACCACCACAGGCCCATGTGAAGGCTGTGGTGCCAGCTGTCCAGCGAGCGCATGAACTCGTCCCAGAACCACGGCTTCTTCAGGCCGTAGTCCTCGATCGTGCGCACGAACTGGTCGACGATCCACTCCTCCATGAACTCCTTGTAGGACTGTTTGCGGTGCTCCAGCGGCGTGTAGTAGTCCATGCCCGGACCCGTCAGCGCGGCGAACGCTCGGGCGTTGGCCCAGAAGCCCTTGTCCACGACCCACTGGGCGCGCGCCGGGTCGTGCTCGACCAGGATCTCCAAGGTGGCGACGCCCTGCTGGGAGTGGCGGGCCTCGTCGGTCTGGATGCTGGAGATCATCGAGGCGAAGTTGACGTCCCCCGCCTCCAGGGCGTCCGCGGAGAGCGCGACGAACTGCAGGTTGGTGAAGCCGGTCTCGAAGGTGAGCGGCAGCATCAGCGCGCAGTCGACGACGTTCGAGGTCGTCATGAACCCGTCGAAGAGCGTGCGCAGCGCGATCGGCACCCAGTCGTTGGTGCTGTAGGTCTTCTGCGTCCAGTCGAACTGCACGTCCTTCTGGATCAGCTCGTGGCCGAAGAACGTGGTCAGGTTCTGGTGGCGCAACTCGTCGAGCTGGCCGTAGACGGCCATGTTGCGCCAGGCGCCGTTGAGGCCGAAGCGAGCCATCTTCAGCTCGGCCAGCATGGCGGTGTACTCGACCTGGGCGACGCCGCCGAAGTGCATCTTGGTGGAGGACTTCCACCCCTCGTCGAGGTGGTCGAAGGTCGAGGTGCGTTGGAGGGCGGCCTTGACGGCGTACGTCGCCGACTCCTTCTCGCGCTGGGTGTAGAGGTACTCGGGGTAGGAGACCTTGTAGCCCTCCTCCCACTTCGCCCACGCCTCGCGCGGGACCTTGCCGGTGCCGGTCAGCCAGTCGGGGTAGACCGCCTCGTCGTCGACGTAGGACAGGGTCCAGTCAACGTCGCGGACGAAGCCTTCCCACTCCTCACGCTTGAGCAGCGTCATGATTCGTTGAGTCCTTTCTTATGGACGTCGGGCGACGTCAGTCGACTTCGAAGTGGCCGAGCTGGCGGTTGACGCCGGCGTTGTCCCAGTAGGCCTTGATGCTGTCGATCAGGCCGTCGTCGTCGACGTGCATGATGAAGAGGTGGGGCTCGGCGAAGTACTGGCCCTGCGGGCTGATGAAGCCCCAAGCGGACTGCTGGGTCCCGGTGATGTCGCAGGCCACCACGACGTCGCCGTTGTCGTTGCCGTCGATGTGGAAGATCGTGTTGCCGAGGTCGGGGAAGGCGTTGATCAGGCCGCTCCAGATGACCCGGCCGATGGTGCGAACCTTGCCGTCGCCGCGCACGACGCGCTGCTTGGCCCACACCTCGAAGGGCGTGTAGGAGAACTCGGCGTTGTCGGTGCAGAGCTCGGTCATCTCGACGACGTCGCGCTCACGGTAGCGGTCGAAGAAGGCGGTGACGACGGCGACCGCCTTCTCCGCGGTCATCTTCCCCACTGCGTTCGACCCGGGGGCGGGGGCGGTGTCCAGCTGGGTCATGGTCTTTCTCCTTAGACGATCGTCACGCGGTCCTGCCGCTTCACGGCAAGGCGGCGGTAGAGCTGGTTCTGGCACCAGTAGATGTCGATGCCGACGATCTGGTCGGCATCGACGGTGAAGCGCCAGGCGGTATCGAGGTCCAGGTGCTTCTCCTGGTTGATGGCGTCGAGGAAGTCGGCGGCCTGCGTCCCCTCGATCTTGAACTCGGCGGCGACGACCTTGCCGACCTCGATCACGTCCTTGACCGTGATCAGCAGGTCGGGGAAGGCGGTGACGATGTCCTCCAACAGCTGGTGGATGACATCGGCGTTGCCGCCGCGGATCTGCAGCGGGTAGGCGGTGATGCTGGCCGTGCTGGACACCGTCGACATCGCGCCGTCGACGTCCTTGAGCTTGATCGCGTTGAGGAAGGCCTCAACAGCCTGGCTGGGTGTGCTCACAACAGCTCCAATGCTTTGAGTACGGCGTCGGCGGTGGCCTCGGTCGAGTACGGGTTCTGACCGGTGATCAGGTTCCGGTCGACGACCACATGGGAGGCCCACGGGTAGGGCGCGTCGTCGAAGATCGCGCCGGCGTTCTGCAGCGCGGAGGCGAGCAGCCACGGCATGCCGAGCCGGCCGATCTTGTTCTGGTCCTCCTCCTCGTTGGTGTAGGAGGTGAGCCGGAAGCCCTCGAAGAGCCACTGGCCGTCGATGCGGTCGGGTGCGGCCAGCAGCAGCGCGGGTGCGTGGCACAGGGCCGAGATGGTCTTGCCCTGCTCGTGCAGGACCGAGAGCAGGCGGGCCACGTCGGGGTTCTCCGGGAGGTCGACCATCGGCCCGTGGCCGCCGGGCGCGAACACCGCATCGAACTCGCCGAGCTGCTCGTCGGTGAGGGAGGACAGTGCGACGGGGGCGGCGAAGCCCTCGATCCGGGCCAGGCGGGCCAGCCGGTCGTCGCGGACCGCGGTGCTCGCGGCCTCGAGCTCGGCGACACCGTCGCGCAGCGCCGCCTCGGGGAGGCCCCCGTCGATCCCCTCCGACAGCATCACGTCGACGAGGCGTCGGTGCTGCAGCCAGGCGATCCGCGCGGCCGCGCTGATCAGGTCGTGCGCCTGGCTCGGCGTACGACCGGCGGCGACCATCCGCTGGGCGATGCGGCGGCCCGCGACGAGGTCGAGGTCGGTGGTGTGCTCGAGGGTGATCCGGATGTCGTCGGGGTCGTGCTGGAAGGTCCGGTACACCGAGGCGAAGTAGTCGCGGTCCTCGGCAGGGTAGTGGAAGATCGGCTCCAGGCCGTACGGATCCGGCACCGGGGCCTGGCCGTCGGGCGTCATGACGACCACCTCGACGCCCGCCTCGACGAACCGCTCGTAGGACAGCAGCGCCTCCTCCAGCCAGAAGCCGGTCGGGTGGTCGCTGCTCTCGTGCAGATCGATCGCTCGTGCACTCGACACGAGGAAGGCAATTCGGGGCATCTGGTTCCTCCAGGTAACGGCCTGTTGAAGTGAGAAGAACCCTGCCCCTACGTGTTCTGGAATGCATCGCAGAAAACGGTTGGCCAGTTGCGCATTCCTGCGCTCGACGTGTCTATGTTGCGTCCCGGTGACGCATCAGGGGCCCTCCGCATGACGGAGGGCCCCTCGTGTTTCGTCTCGATGTCAGGCGTGCTGGCCCAGGTAGGCACCCAGGGCGGCGACGGCCTCGCCGATGGCCGGGTCGAACGCGGCGGCTACCCCGTCGGGGACCACGTCGGAGCCGTACATGAGCAGCGAGCGGCCCTCGCCGAGGTCGATCACGTCGAGGGTGCCCAGGTGGACCTCGGGCACGAGGTCGCCGCCGATGATCCGGTACTGATAGCGACGCAGATCCTCATCGAGGGTGACGGTCTCCTCGACCAGGCGGGTGCCGTCGGCCAGCGTCACGTTGCGGCCGACATCGGTCGACTCGGACTCGATGATGCTGGGGAACCACTCGGAGACAGCGCCGATGTCGCGGATCGTGACCCACACGGTGGCGGCGTCGTGGTCGAGCAGGGCATGAGAGCGGATGGAGGTCATGGGGGAACGCTAGCCCCGCACCCATGTCGGATTCAGCGCGATCGATGCCGGGGTCCTGCCAGACCCAGCGCCTTGAGCAGCGCGCCGACGGTGGCCCTGGTGGAGAACGGATTCTGGCCGGTGATGAGGTTGCGGTCGACCACCACGTGCGAGGCCCACGGCTGCGCTGCGTCGTCGAGGATGCCGCCGGCATTCTGCAGCGCGGGCGCCAGGCGCCACGGCAGGCCACCGCGGCCGATCGCGTTCTGGCTCTCCTCGTCATCGGTGAAGCTGGTGAACCGGTAGCCCTCGAAGAGCCACTGCCCGTCCCACCGGTCCGGTGCCGCCAGGAGCGCGGCGGGCCCGTGGCACAGCGCCGCGATCGGCGCCCCTCTCCCGTGGAGGCTGGCGACCAGGCGACCGACGGCCGGGCTCTCGGGCAGGTCGACCATCGCCGCGTGCCCGCCGGGGACGAACATCCCGTCGAACGCGGCCAGGTCGGCGTCGTCCAGATCCTGGAGTGCCACCGGGTGGTGCAGTTCCTCGATCTCGACGAGGCTGGCCGCTCGGTCCTCCGCCATGGCTCGACACACCAGGTCGAGCTCGGCCACCGCCTCGCGCAGGCCCCCCTCCGGCACCCCGCCATCGATGCCTTCGGTCGCCATCACCTCGACCAGGCGGCGGTCCTCGCGCCAGGCGATCTTCGCCGCCGTACTCACGATCCGGTGCGCCTCCTCGGCGGTCCTGCCGGCGAGCACCATCCGGCGGGCGATGCGGCGGCCCGCGGCGAGGTCCAGCTCCGTGGTGTGGTGCAGCGTGATCCGCACATCGTCCGGATCCCGATGGAAGGTGCGGTGGACGGAGGCGAAGTAGCCCCGGTCCTCGAGCGGCTGGTGGAAGACCGGATCCAGGCTGTACGGATCAACGCTCGGTGCCGTGCCGTCGACGGTCATCACGATCGTGTCCACGCCGACGGCCATGAGGCGCTCGTAGGACGTCAGCACCTCCTCGGCCCAGTAGCCGGTGGGGTGCTGAGGGTCGTCGTCCAGGTCGATGGCGCGCGCGCTGCTGACGAGGAAGGCGACACGGGGCATTGGCGCACCTCCTGCCGATCGGGTCGCGCTCACGATGTCGTCGGCGCTTCTGCACGGATTCAACCCCAGGTCGCGATCCTCGCCCAGAGATCCAAGCGATCGGCCGAGATTCACAAAGGTGTTACAGATCCGACATGTCCATCGTCACGAAACATCGTCTCCTAAACGACCTGCGAAACGCTCAATGCCGGTGCGGGATGGCTCAGCCCGGCGAGACCGGGTGCCTCCGGCGGAGCGGTCGCGCACATCCGTGTACTCGGTCTCGAAGCCGCCATCCAGCGGGCGATCGATCACGGAGCCGTTCTCGTCGACGAAGCGCGCGAGGTGGGAGAGGGAAACCGTGTCGCTGCGATTGTCGGGCCCGACGGCATAGTGATCGGGCTCGTGCAACGCGCCTGAAAGCTGTCGGCATCCGCTGCTGTCACTGTCACGGACGCCCCGCCCGCTCCCGCCGATTGCACGGCTCCCGTCGAGCGGCCCGCGGAGAGTCAAGGTGAGTGCGGCGACGACGGCACCGACGAGCGCGACCCCGGCGCCAAGGAACGACGAGGTGTGAAAGCCGATTTCGAAAGCACCGTCGGAAGCCGCAGTGAGCGCGGCGGAGTCGGGGATCCGCGACCCGAGGTCACCGAGAACGGCTTGCGTCTCCTGAATGGAGGCGGCGGCGGTGTCGCGCAGTCCTGCGGGAAGGGCCGCGAGCTGACTGGTGATCTGCGTGCGGTAGACGCCGGAGAGCACCCCGCCGAGCACGGCTGTTCCGAGCGCACCGCCGAGCTGCCGGAAGGAGTTGCTGGTGGCGGAGGCGCAACCGGCGCGTTCCCTGGGGACGGAGGCCATGACGGCCGCGCTTGCGGAGGGCATGATGAACGCGACGCCGACGCCGATGAGGAACAGGGCGGCTTCGACCCTCCAGAGGGGCTGTCGGCGTCGAAGGTGCTGAACAGCAGCAGAGCCGCGGCGAGAGCGAGCATCCCGTACGCGCCGGTGATGCGAGCACCGAAGCGGGTGGCGAGCCTGGGGGTCTGGGCGGAGAACGCGAGTTGGGCGACCGCAAGAGGGAGCAAGAGCAGCCCGGTGGTGAGCACCTCGAGCCGTCGAAGGCCGAGCAGGTAGAACGCGATGGTGAAGATGGCGCCGAGCATGGCGAAGAAGGTGAGCGTCATGACGGTGATGGAGCTGGAGAAATCGCGTGACCGGAACCACTCGACGGGCAGCAGCGGCGCGTGAGTGCGCCGCTCCCACAGGACTAACCTGGCCAGCACGACCGCTCCGGCCAGCGCCACGGGCCACACGCGCGGCTCCGTCCAGTCTCCAGTGTCGCCGCCCTCGATGATCCCGTCGATGAGCAGCACCATGCCCAGCAGCGGCAGCAAGGATGCACCGACGGGCGTTTCCACCATCACCGCCCCTTCTGCTCACCTGCATGGTCTGTGACGAGTCGCCCTGCGCCGTCACGCGCCGTCTCCGTCCGAGGCCAGGCCCCTCCGGACGAGCACGCACTCAATCAGGTTCGATGGAGAAGGGAAGGCAGAGTTTCCGCTTATCGAACATCAACTTGCGCGGCCTGCCTGAGCGGCACGATGACAGGCAGGGTCCCCTTGTGGGGCGCACACCACTCGGACACGACTCCCAGGGATTGCGCTTGAATGACGGCTTTGCACCCGGCCTTTGCGGTGGTGGCCCGCGCCCCCAGCCCCGGTGGCTCGCCGCGCTGATGCGACCGTTTCCGTTGATCGGATCCTCCGCGGGGGTCGACCGGTCAACTAATGCGATGTTTAACTACCCAGCACCGATCAACCAACTGAACGGATCTCATCGACGTGCTCGACGTCCGCCGGCTCCGCCTCCTGGCCGAACTCTCCGCTCACGGAACGCTCGCCGCCGTGGCCGAGCTGCTCCACCAGAGTCCCTCATCGGTGTCGCAGCAACTCACCCAACTGGAGCGCGACGTCGGCGCAGAGTTGCTGCGCAAGTCCGGTCGGCGGGTCGAGCTCACCCCGGCCGCCCAGATCCTGGTCGAGCACACCCAGCTCGTCCTGGCCCACCTCGAAGAGGCCGAGGCCGCCGTGGCGTCCCTCACCGACAACGTCTCGGGTGCCGTCCATCTCGCGGCATTCCAGTCGGCCGCGCTAGCGTTCATGCCCCAACTGCTGACGCGCTTGGCACGTGACTACCCCCGGCTGAAGGTCACAATGTCCCAGCGCCTGCCCGAAGAGGCACTCTTCGGTGCCCGCACCAGCGTTCTCGACCTGGTGATCGCCCAGCAGTACCCCCCACCACCCCGCCGCCCTGCATCCGGGGCTGGACCGGGTTCCGCTGACCACCGACCGTCTGCGACTGGCCGTCCCCCACCGGCGACACATGGCGCGCGATCACGACGCTGGCAGACGCTGGAGACGTTCCCTGGGTGATGGAGCCCCGCCCCGCAGGCTCCCGCGTCTGGGCCGATCATCTGTGCCGAGGCGTCGGATTCGAGCCCGATGTTCGATTCGAGACCGACGACCTCGAGGGTCACCTCGCGCTGGTCGAAGCGGGCACCGCCGTTGCGATCGTGCCCGAGCTGATGATCGTGCGCCGTCAGCCGAACGTACGCTGGATCGACCTCCCCGGCGACCCTCGGCGGGAGGTGTTCACCTCGACCCGAACGGTGATCGCCGCCGCTCCGCAGATCCGGGTGTGTCGCGAGACATTGAGCGAGATCGTGCCCCCGCGACTCGACCTAGGGTCCGCTGGAAGCAGGCAGCTGTAGTCGACCGCCGGCGGAGAGGATCCGAGGTGCTTCCCAGAGCTGGGATTCGCCTCGGGAAGCGCTCCGAGTCTCACGCCAGCAGGTCGCTCTTCGCGACCAGCTCCGCCTCGAAGCCGAACCTCGGCCCCCCGGCCGGCGGCGGCGAGCGCCTGGAGACCTGGGCGTTGGTGCGCTCCACCATATCGCCGCCATAGGAGAGCCCGACCACGTCCACGGCCAGGTCCAGCAGGGCCCGCGGCCGGAGGTCGGCCGTCATCAGCAGGAGCGGGCGCACCACGAGGTCGCGCGCTGAGGCGACGGCAGATGACGCTACGCGAGGATCGTGGACAGGTATCGAGGGAACGGCGAACGCCCGGCCCAGTTGATTGTTTGGATGCAAACCATCTTGTACCGTTTGGCCATGCGAGCCCTGGTGATTACCCACGACCACGTGTCTCCCATCGGTGCGATCGGCGAGCGGCTCGAGCATCACGGCTACGCGCTCGAGACTCACAACGTCGTCTCGGAGGAGAACCACCACACGCCGTGGGTCGCCTCCGTCTTTCCGTCGTTCGCCGACGTCGACCTCGTCGTCACCATGGGGGCGCCGTGGTCGACGTACGACGAGGCGACCGTCGGAGCCTGGGTCCCCGCGGAGCTGGACCAACTGCGCGCAGCCGATGACGCCGGCGTCCCGGTGCTCGGCATCTGTTTCGGCGGGCAGTTGCTCGCCACCGCCCACGGCGGTTCGGTCGCGCGCGCCCCGCGACCTGAGATCGGATGGTCGGAGATCGAGAGCGACGCCGACCATCTCGTTCCCGCCGGCCCGTGGTTCCAGTGGCACTTCGATCGCTGGACCACGCCGGAGGCCGCGACCGAGGTCGCGCGCAACGAGTACGCCTCGCAGGCCTTCACCCTGCGCCGCAATCTCGCCGTGCAGTTCCATCCCGAGCTGAACGGCGCGATGCTCATCGGGTGGCTCGCAGCCGGCGGCGAGCCTGCCCTGATCGAGGCGGGTCACGACGTGGCCGAGCTCGTCAGCGCCACGCACGCCCTGGACGCGCGCAGCCGGAGCCGAGCCCACGCGCTGGTCGACGGGTTCCTCGCCCACGTCGCGACGGCGGACGCTCCGACCGACGGGGCTCGCATCTCCGCCTGATCGCCCGGGCGATGGACGTGACGCACGACACGAGTTATCGTTTGGATACAAACGACAATCCGGAAGTGAGTGACGATGCCGCAGCCCACCCCGCCGCAGATGACCGAGTTCGAGGCCGAGGTCTCGGTCGCTCATGCCGAGAGCGCGGCCGACGACGTCATCCTGCTGACCCTCACCTCGACCGACGGCAGCCCGCTTCCCGCGTGGACGCCTGGCGCCCATGTCGACCTGATCCTCGGCGAGGACCTGGTCCGCCAGTACTCGCTGTGCAGCTCGCCCGCCGATCGGAGCAGCTACCAGGTCGCCGTACTCAAGACGCCGGACAGCCGGGGCGGCTCCGTCGCGGTCCACGACCTCCATGCCGGCGCGCGGGTCCGGATCCGCGGCCCACGCAATCACTTCCCGCTGATCTCGAGTCGCCGCTACCTCTTCATCGCCGGAGGCATCGGCATCACGCCGATGCTTTCCATGATCGAGGAGGCCGACGCGGCGGGTGCGGAATGGGAGCTGCACTACGGTGGCCGCTCGCACGACTCGATGACCTTCCGGGACCTGCTCGCGAAGTACGGCGACCGCGTCAGGCTCGTGCCGCAGGACACGCACGGCATCCTCGATCTGGCCTCCCTGCTCGGGACACCCACGCCCGGCACCCTCGTCTACTGCTGCGGTCCCGAGCCGCTGCTGGCGGCGGTCGAGGAGAGCTGCGCCGCCTGGCCCTCCAACACCCTCCACGTCGAGCGGTTCTCCGCCAAGGAGCGCACAGCCGACGAGGCCGACACCTCCTTCGAGGTGGTCCTCCAGCGCTCGGGCATGACCCTCACCGTCGAGCCGGGGATCAGTGTCTTCGACACCATCCGCGCCGCCGGCGGCAGCGTCCTCGGCTCGTGCCTCGAGGGCATCTGCGGCACCTGCGAGCTCACCGTCCTCGAGGGCGAGGTCGACCACCGCGACTCGGTCCTGGACGAGGAGGAGCGCGAGTCGAACGAGTGCATGATGGTCTGCGTCTCCCGAGCCCGCAGCGAGCGGCTCGTGCTGGACGCCTGAGCGGGGAGGTCCCGATGGTCCGCCGAGCAGCACTGCCCCACCACACCTGGTACGCCGTCGCGGCGTCCGAGGACGTCGGGAGGACGCCCCTGGCCAGGCGTCTCCTCGGCATCCCCGTCGTCCTGTATCGCACCACCGAGGGACGCACGGTCGCCCTCGAGGACCGGTGCGCACACCGCCCGGTCCGCCTGAGCGACGGTCGCGTCGAGGGCGACCTGGTGCGGTCCACCTACACCGGCTTCGCGTACGACGCCACGGGGCGGTGCGTCGACGTCCCGAGCCAGAGCCAGGTGCCCTACGGCGCCGCGGTGCGCGCGTTCCCGGTGCGGGACGACGGCAGCCTGGTCTGGGTCTGGATCGGCGAGCCCGGCCTGGCCGGCCTGCGCACGCTTCCCGACACCGCCGTCCTGCGCGACCCGGCGTGGTCGACCTTCGGCGGGACGCTGGAGACCGAGGCCGGGCTCGGCCTGCTCCTCGACAACTTCTGCGACATCACCCACGTCGCCCACCTCGACCAGGAGATCGCGCCGCCCGTGCTGAGCGCCGGGCCGACGCCTCCCATGGAGGTGGAGGTCGCCGAGACGAGTGTCAGGTTCGTCCGGCACTTCCCCGCCGCTGCGCTCGCGCCCTATCACGCCCAGGTCCTCCAGCTCCCCGGGGAGGCCACCTACACGCAGGTCGAGAGCGGCGAGTTCGTCAGCCCCGGCTGGTGGGTCGATCGCTGGGTGGTCAGCCTCGGTGGCGCGCCGTCCGCCGATCCGACGTTCGTCTTCAGCCACGCACTCGCACCCGTGTCAGCGACCCGGACCCGCCACCTGTGGCGGGTGAGCCGGAACTTCGCCCCGAGCGCCGCTGCCGAAGGCGTCCTACGGCCGCTCTTCGAGGCGTACTACGAGCGCGTGGGCGTCGTCCTGGGCCAGATGCAGCAGATCCTGGACGAGG
This sequence comes from Nocardioides sp., assembly GCF_047606145.1. Taxonomy (GTDB): domain Bacteria; phylum Actinomycetota; class Actinomycetes; order Propionibacteriales; family Nocardioidaceae; genus Nocardioides. The sequence continues at coordinate 74,837 of NZ_JASGET010000019.1, forward strand.
AGGGCAATCGCCCCGAGGTCAGTGTGGCCGCGGACGCCGCGGTCAGCCACGTCAGGCGGATCCTCCAGCGAATGATCAGCGACGAGGTCGGCCACGCCTGACCCCGGACTGAGACGCAGCCGGGCGGGCCCGCCAGGTGGCGCCCCGCGGCGGCCCCCCCGCCCCCCCGGCCCCCCCGCCCCCGGGGGGCCCCGGGGGGGCCCCCCCCGGCTGCGTCCGCTGAGGAGACAGGTCAGCTCGCCGGAGTGATCTTCACCGGGAACTTCTTGATCCCGTTCACGAAGTTGCTGCGGATCCGCTTGACCTCACCGGCGACCTGGATGTCGTCGATCCGCGGGAGCAGCTCCTCGAACATCAGCCGGATCTCCAGGCGGGCCAGGGCGTTGCCCAGGCACAGATGGGGGCCGCCCTTGCCGAAGGTCATGTGGTCGACGTTGGTCCGCGTGACATCGATCGCGTAGGGGTTCTCGAAGACGGTCTCGTCCCGGTTGCCCGACGCGAACCACATCACGACCTTGTCGCCCTCCTTGATCTGCTTGCCGCCGAGCTCGACGTCGCGCGTCGCCGTCCGGCGGAAGTGGTAGACCGGCGTGGCCCAGCGCAGCATCTCCTCCACGGCTCCCGTCATGAGCTCGGGCCGCTCCTTGAGCAGCCGCATCTGCTCGGGCTGCTCGATCAGGCCGAGCATCGACTGGCTGATCGCGTGCCGGGTGGTCTCGTTGCCAGCGATGACCAGCAGCGAGAAGTAGTTGTTGAAGTCCTGCTGGCTCAGGGGGACCTGGTCCTCGGGCATCCGGTTGGCGAGGATCGAGACCAGGTCGATCCCCTCACCGCCGGTCCGCTTCTCCTTCAGGTCCTGGCCGTAGTCCCAGACCTCCTGCACGGTGGGCGATCGGAAGGGCAGGTGCCGGTACTGCTCCGAGGCGGGGTCATCGAGCCGGACCTTGGCGTAGTCCGGGTCGGTGTTGGCGACCATCTCGTTGCCCCAGGCGATGAGCTGCCCGGTGTGCTCCGGGGGGACGTCGAGGAGGCGAGCCAGGACCTGGATCGGGAAGTCGGCGCTGATCAGCTTCACGAAGTCGATCTGGCCGTCGTTCTCGGCGGCCGCCGCCAAGGCCCGGTCGACCGTCGCCTTGGTGAGCTCGCGCAGGAAGGCCTCGTAGTTCTTCATCAGGTTCCGCGGCGTGAACTCGCGCTGGATGAGCCGGCGCAGGGCTTGATGCCGTACGCCGTCGGTCTCGAGCAGCGAACGCCGGAAGTCACGCAGGTCGTCCTCGACGTCCTCCAGGTTCACGAACTTCTCCGACGTGAAGGTCTCCGAGTCCCGGTCGACGGCCCAGATGTCCTGGTAGCGCGTGACCGCCCAGAACCCGGCCCCGTCGGACTCCTCGGTCCAGTGGACCGGGTCCTCTGCACGGAGGGTGTCGAGCTGGGAATACCCCCGTCCGGCATCGAAGCCGTCGATGTCGGCGAGATCGACCTCGGCGAGGGGAACGGGTGCGTGACGCGGCATGGCGGCGACTCCTTACGACGGTTGCTCTGCGGTTGCCCGCATGGCCTTCACGGCCGCATTGGGACTTCGGTCGCGTCCTCGAGCGAGAACGCGCAGGCTCAGATGTGGTACGTGTACTCGTGGAACTCCCAGTCGGTGATCCACGTGCGGAAGCGCTCGACCTCGTCGCGCTTGTACGCGAGGAACGCATCGACGAAGGTCTCCCCCATCAGCGCACCGAGCTCCTTGTCGCTCTCGAGGGCGTCGAGGGCCTGCGTGAGCTGCTGCGGCAGCTTGTCGGACTTGGCCTCGTCGTAGCCGTAGCCCTCGAGGGGCGCGGGAGCCTCGATCTGGTTCCGGATGCCGAGCAGGGCTCCGGCCAGCATGCCCGCAATGGCGAGGTAGGAGTTGGCACTGGCGTCGCCGAGCCTCAGCTCGAGCCGGCTGGCGGCGCCCCGCTCCGGGGGGATGCGGATCATGGCGCTGCGGTTGTCCAGGCCCCAGTCGATCAGCCAGGGAGCCAGGGTGTCCGGGCCGAAGCGCTTGTAGGAGTTCACGGTCGGGTTGTTCACGGCAGCGATGGCGGGAGCGTGCGCGATGATGCCGCCGATCGCATGCAGCGCCGTCGCGGAGAGGCCGTGGGACGCCTCCGGGTCGTCGAAGACGTTGCGCCCCTCAGCGTCGACCAGTGAGAAGTGCAGGTGGTAGCCGGAGCCGCCCTCGTCGTTGAAGGGCTTGGGCATGAACGTCGCCAGGTTGCCGCGACGGCGCGCGAGCTCCTTCACCGCGTCCTTGAAGCGGTGCGCGCGGTCGGCAGCGTCGAGCGCGTGGCTGTGCCACAGGTTGATCTCGAACTGGCCGGAGGAGAATTCGTGGTTCGCCGCGATCACGTCGATGTCGTAGTCGCCCAGGAGACGCAGCGACTCCAGCAGCACGTTCTCCGGATCTCCCTTGCGGCCCGAGGTGTAGACGTTGCCGGTGCCCTCGCCGTAGCGCCGCCAGCCGGACGAGGACTCGGTCGACTCCTCGAGGATGTAGAACTCCAGCTCCGGTCCGACGATGGGCGTCAGCCCGAGCTCGGCGAACTGCTGGCACACCTGCCGGAGCACATGACGCGGGCTCTCCTCCGCGGGAGTCCCGTCGGGGTTGAAGATGTCGGCGATGCAGTGGGCGACGCCCGGCTCCCACGGGACCGGCTTCAGCGTGTCGAGATCGGGGAAGGCCACGACGTCCGGGAGGCCGGCCGACAGGCCCCCTCGAAGTCGACGACCCCTCCTCGCGGAGTCGTGCCGAAGACCGAGCGGCAGAACGCGACGCCGCCGCCCATCGTGCGAGCGAGGTGGTTGACCAGCACGTCACGCCCCCGATCGACACCGATCAGGTCGGCGTACCCGAGACGGACGACGTCGATGTCGTCGGCCTCGAGCCGCTGTTGCGCCGGGGCGAGGCCGGAGGTGTCGAAGTGAGCCACGATGAAGCCTTTCCGAATCGTTTGGATCCGAACAGTAATCCCGGCCACCGGCGATGGCAAGACTTCCCTGTGATCTGGATAACGCGTAGCGTACGGACCCAAACGAATGTCAGGAGTACGCATGACGCACACGAACGGCTTCCTCTACCCCCGCACCCAGAGCGGGGCATCGTCGCTGATCCCGTCCCCGCCGTGGTTCTACTCAGGTGACCTGCTGACGGTCGAGTACCGCACGGATCCTGCGAAGGTGAAGGCACTCCTCCCGGCTCCGCTCGAGCTCGCGCCCGAGGATCCGGGCGCGGTGGCCCTCATCTGGGCCGACTGGCAGTCCTGCTCGACGGACCGGCACGAGCTCCTCGACCCCGTGCTGTCGCAGTACAAGGAGACCTTCGCCGTCGTGCGCTGCTCCTTCCAGGGCGTCACCTACTCGCGCTGCGTCTTCATCTGGGTCGACAAGGACTTCGCCATCGGCCGCGGCCTCCACCAGGGCTACCCCAAGAAGCTCGGCTCGATGTGGCAGACCCGTCCCCACCCCTTCGCCCAGGCGGCCCCGCAGATCGCTCCGGGCGGTGTGTTCGGCGCCACGCTCGCTGCGGCGGACCGGCGCCTGGCCGAAGCGGTCGTCACGCTGCGCGAGGAGTCGGACACAAACGGCTTCGTGAACGGTCATCCGATGGCCCACCACCGGGTGTTCCCGGACATCGCCGGCCGCGGCGATGCGTACGCCGAGCTCATCTCGTCCGGCGCCAAGTCCTTCTCCGGCGGGCAGGCATGGAGCGGCGACGCCGACCTGCGGCTCTTCGAATCGCCGTCCGAGGAGCTGGCCAGCCTGAGCGTGGACGAGGTCATCGGCGGCTACTTCCGCCAAGTCGGCGTGGAGTGGGACGGCGGGACGACTCTCGCCCACCTCTCCGAGGCGGGCCTCTGACGGGTGCCGGCGCCGCGCCGCCTCGGACGCGCTTCGGTCGACGTGAGAGCCACACCCTAGAGTTCGCTCATGCCTGACCGCCACACCCTCAACGAGGCCGAGAGGGCCACCCGCGAGCGGGTCCAGCACCTTCCGCTGGACTTCGCCGCGTCCCACGCGCTGCTGAGCCTCTACCGTGCGGCCAACGCCGTGCGGGCGCACCTGACGAACACCGTCCTGCGCCCGCACGACCTCACCTGGACCGGCTTCCTGGTCCTGTGGACCCTGTGGATCTGGGACTCGATGGAGACCCGGGACATCGCCGAGTCGGTCGGCATCAGCAAGGGCACCTTGACCGGCGTCGCGAAGACGTTGGCCTCCCGCGGGCTCATCGAGCGCATTCCGAGCGAGGTCGACCGGCGCCTGGTCAACCTGGCACTGACACCGGCCGGGCTGAGTCTGATGGACGAGGTGTACCCGGAGTTCAACAAGACCGAGTCAGCCGTCGTCGGCGGCGTCGAGGCAGCCGACCTCACCACGATGACCGAGGCGCTCCGTGCCCTGGTGGAGACGTCCGAGCATCTCTGAGGCTCAGTTCCGGGCGGCCTCAACGAGGGCGGCGAAGACCGCGAACTGCTGCTCGTCCCGCATCCAGGTGTCCTCCGGATGCCACTGGACACCGAGGAACCACCCGGGTCCCGCAGGGATCTCGACAGCCTCGACGTATCCCTCGTCGGACCGGGCGACCACCTGCATGCCCTCACCCAGCCGGTCCAGGCACTGATGGTGGAAGCAGGACGACTCGATCTTGTCGCCGACGATCCGCGAGAGGGCCGTGTCCGACGCGACCGCGACCGCGTGGACGTGGTGCCGGTGGTTGGTCCGCTCGCCGTAGGTCTCCTCCATGTCCTGGACGACCGTCCCGCCGCGCACGGCGTTCACGACCTGGAGCCCGCGGCAGACGGCGAGAAGCGGCGTACCCGCCGCGAGGCTGACCCGGGCCACGGCGAGATCGAAGGCGTCCTGCTCGTCGTCGACATCGTAGAGAGACGCGTGCGCGTCCTGACCCGACCAGTGCGCGCCCAGGTCGCCGCCGCCGGGCAGGAGGACACCGTCGGCGATCGCCAGCCGCTGAGCCACCTCGTCGTCGCTGACCCGGCCCGCGGGCGCGTGCGGGTGCAGGACAAGGGGTTCGCCCCCGGCGGCGAAGACCGCCGCGGCGAGGTTGCGAGCCGTCACCTCGGCGCCGTAGCGAAGAGCCGAGGCGCTCGCGGAGAAGCGCGCCGGGATGAGGATCCGCGGACGGGCCGGCGGACGCTCGTGCGCGCCGGGATCGACCTCAGCCATAGTTGATCCAGGTGGTCTTGAGATCGGAGTACTCCGCCAGCGCGTGACGGGACTTGTCCCGCCCGAAGCCGGAGAGCTTCACCCCGCCGAAGGGGACGCTGAGGTCGCCCTCCTCGTAGCAGTTCACCCACACCGTTCCGGCGCGCAGCTCGCGAGCCACGCGGTGCGCGGTGCCGAGATCCGAGGTCCACACCGCCGCCGCCAGGCCGTACGGCGTGTCGCCGGCCACTTTGACGGCCTCGGCCTCGTCGGCGACCTCGAGCACCGAGAGGACGGGTGCGAAGAGCTCCTCGCGGACGAGGAGGTTGTCGTGGCCGAACCCGGTGACGACCGTCGGCTCGAGATAGGGGCCGCCGCTGCCCTGGCGGGCACGCTGGCCGCCGGCGCGGATCTGGCCACCACCGCGAACACCCTCCTCGAGCTGGCCGAGGATGCGGCCCAGCGAGCGCTCGTCCACGATCGGGCCCATCCGGGTGGCGGGGTCGAGCGGGTCGCCGGGCGCCCACTGCTCCGAGGTGGCCACGATCCGGTCGACGACCTGCTCGGCGACGTCGCGGTGGACCACGAGGCGAGAGCCGGTGGTGCACATCTCGCCATTGTTGAAGAAGATCGCCCACGCGGCGGTGTCGGCGGCGGCATCCAGGTCGGGGGCGTCCGGGAGGATGATGTTCGGCGACTTCCCGCCGAGCTCGAGGTAGACCCGCTTGAGGTTGCTGTCGGCGCTGTAGCGCAGGAAGTGCCGGCCGACGGCGGTGGAGCCGGTGAAGGTCAAGATGTCGACGTCGGGATGCTCTCCCAGCGTCCGGCCGACCACGACGCCGTCCCCGCTGACGACATTGAGCACGCCAGGGGGCAGACCCGCCTCGACGCCGAGCTGGGCGACCCGCTGCATCGAGAGGGGCGACTGCTCGGCGGTCTTCAGGACGACGGTGCACCCCGCCGCCAGGGCCGGCCCGATCTTCCACCCCGCCAGCGTCAGCGGGAAGTTCCACGGCACGACCGCGGCCACGACCCCCGCCGGCTCGCGGGTCACGAGTGCGATCTCGCCGGCGACGGTCGGCGCGATCTCGCCGTGCTCCTTGTCGGCGAGCTCGCCGTAGTAGCGCAGCGTCCGGATCAGGGCGCGCAGCTCGATCTCGTGGGCGACGCGGATGGGCTTGCCCATCTCGAGGCTCACGAGCAGCGCCAGCTCGTCGCGGTGCTCGTCGACGAGCGCGGCGAAGGCCTGGAGGACCTCGCCTCGCTCGCGCGGGTGCAGCCGGGGCCACGGCCCGTGGTCGAAGGCTCGATGGGCCTCGGCGACCGCTCGGTCGGCGTCCTCGGCGCCCGCCCAGGCGAGCTCCCCGAGGGCCGATCCGTCGCGGGGGGTCACGATGGTCCTGGTGGCCGCGGCCTCGCGGAACTCACCACCGACGAACACACCGCCGGGAAGCTCGAGCTCGGCTGCGCGGGCCTCCCAGTCCGTCGAGGCGACCGGGTCGGTCTGGGTGGTCATCGTCGTTCGCCTTCCTTCGAGCTCAGTGGGCGGCCGGGGCCGGCTTGCGGATGCCGCGGAGCTCCCAGTCGCCACCCTTCGCGGTGGAGAGGACCTCCTCGGACTCGGTCGGCTGCGCGCCGACGTCGGTGCGGATCGGCGTCGGGCCGGTGACGATGTGGTTGCGCAGGGTGCCCAGGCCCTCGACCTCGACCTCGACGACGTCACCGGGATAGACGGTGCGGGAGGTCGCCGGCGTACCGGAGAGGAGGAGATCGCCGGGATGCAGCGTGATGGTGCGGGCGATGTCGGCGACGAGGTAGTGCATGTCCCACTCCATCTCGTCGGTGTTGCCGTCCTGCTTCACCTCGCCGTTGACCAGCGTGCGGATCTGCTTGCCGCGGAAGTCCCAGCCCTCGATCACGCCGGGACCGACCGGGCAGAGCGTGTCGGCACCCTTGACCCGCAGCATCGAGCCGGAGTCGGTGTCGCGGAAGTCGTGCAGTCCGTAGTCGTTCGCGACGGTGTAGCCGCGGATGTACTCACCCGCCTCCTCGGGGGAGATGTTGCGCGCCGTCCTCCCGATCACGATCGCGATCTCGCCCTCGTAGTTGAGCCAGTTGCAGCCCTCGGGGCGGACCACCGCGGCGTCGTGGCTGTTGAGCGCGGTGACGGGCTTGTGGAAGTACGTCGGCGCCGGCGGGAGCGAGGTGCCGAACTCCGCCACGCGGCTGGAGTAGTTGAGGTGGACGCAGATGATCTTCTGCGGCGTCACCGGTGGCAGGTGGACGGCATCGACGATCGCGACGACGCGGCCGTCGCCGGCGATCATGCTCTCACCGTCGCGGACGACGTCGACGGCGTTGCCGTCCAGCAGGATGCGGCGGGTCTCACGCAGGGTCATGATGTCTCTCTCGTCTGGGTTCTGCTGGGTTCTGCTGGGATGGTGCGCCGGGTCAGCCGGCAGCGGGGATGTCGGCACCGGCCGCGCCCGTCTGCCGGGCGAACTCCAGGTCGAGCGGGGTCGTCTTCGGCGCGGGGAAGCCGTCGGCCGGGCGGTCGAACCAGAGGTGGACCTGACCGGTGCCGACGGAGTTCTCGTACGCGCCGAACTGGCGGGCCGGAGCCGTGCAGAGCTCCTCGCCGAGCGCGCCGATCATCATCAGGTAGTGCATGAACTTCGCCTCGGGCTTGTGCGCGTAGAACTCGGGCATCGTGTCGAGGACGCGGCGGTGGTCGCCCGCCTTGAACCACTCGATGCGCTCGAGATCGGCGGCCAGGGCCTCCGGGCTGTAGATGTGCTCGTGACCCGCCGCCTCGTGGTCGCGCAGCTTCCGCAGCGGCCAGAAGGTGTGCGAGAGCGCACCGGATGCGATCACGAGCACCTTGCGATCCGACTCGGCGATCGCCTGGCCGAGGGCGCGGCCGAGGCGGAAGCAGTCCTCCGCGTCGGCGGTCTGGCACACGCCGATGGAGACCCAGCGCTTGTCGGGCAGGCCCTGACCGAGGTACTCCCACAGGTTGGTGGTGGCGTAGAAGATCGGGAGCTCGTGGTCGTCGATCGCTGTGATCCAGGTCGAGTTCTCCTCCGCCTTGCTCGCGATCGCGTGGGCGAGCTCGGGGTCGCCGGGGAAGTCGTAGGGGCGTCGCTGCATGCCACGCGGCAGCTCCTCGGAGGTGAAGAGCCCGCTGCGACGGTCCTGCGCGGTGACGACGAACTCCACCGTGGTCGCCCAGTGGGAGTCCAGGAGGACGACCGTGTCGTAGTCGAGGGTGTCGAAGACGTCGGCGCGCAGCTCGTGCAGCCCCGAGACCAGCGTGCTGTCCTCGCCGTTGTTGAGCTCGCGCCGGATCTCCTCGGAGAGCATGATCGTCGGAACGTGCGCCAGGAGACCGGCGCCCACCACTTCACCCATGGCTTACGCCTCCTTGCTGTCGGCCCAGCCCTGGGGACTGAAGACGCTGTTCTTGATGTCGGTGTAGAAGTCGAAGGACCAGATCCCGCCCTCGCGCCCGATCCCCGAGCGGCCGTTGCCCCCGAAGGGCGCCTCGAGGTCGCGCACGAAGAAGCAGTTGACCCAGACGGTGCCCGCGTCCAGCTGGGCGGAGACCCGCTCGGCGCGCTCAGGGTCGCCCGTGACGAGGGTCGCGGCGAGCCCGAAGCGGGTGTCGTTGGCGCGGCGGACGGCCTCGTCGTCGGTGTCGAAGGCCTCGATCGTGACCACCGGCCCGAAGACCTCCTCGGTCGTGATCTCCGCGTCGGGCTTGGCGTCGACCAGGATGGTCGGCCGGAAGTAGAGGCCGCCGAGCTCCTCGTTCGGGCTTCCGCCGAGCAGCGGCCGGGCGCCGCCGTCGATCGCACGCTCGACGAAGCCACTGATCTGGTCGAAGTGACGCCGCGAGATCAGGGCGGAGACGTCGGTCCCCTCCTCACGGGGGTCGCCCTGCTGGAGCTTCGACGCGCCCTCGACGACCCGCCGGGTGAACTCCTCGACCAGGGAGGAGTGCACGAGCATCCGGGCCGCCTTGAGACAGACCTGGCCGGCGTTGTCGAACTGCTCGACTGCGATCTCGACGGCGAGGTCGAGATCGGCATCCTCGAGCACGACCAGCGGCGACTTGCCGCCGAGCTCGTAGGAGAGCGGGACGATGTTCTCGGCAGCCGCCTTGGAGATGACGCCCGCGGTCGGCACCGACCCGGTGAAGGCGAGACGGTTGATCCCCGGGTGGGCGGTCAACGGGGCGCCGGCCTCGGCGCCGGTGCCCTGCACGACGTTGAACACACCGGCCGGCACGCCGGCCTCGGCCATGATGTCGGCCAACAGGCTCGCGGTGAGCGGCGCCCACTCCGGCGGCTTCACCACGACGGTGTTCCCCGCCGCCAGGGCAGGACCGATGCGCCAGGTCGCGAGCATCAGCGGCGCGTTCCACGGCGTGATGATCGCGACGACACCGGCCGGGTCGTAGCTGATCCGCTGCCGGTGCCCCCGGCCGGGGACCTCCATGTCGGGGTGACCCAGCTTCTTCTCGGCGAAGTCGGCGAAGGCACGGAAGTTCATCGCCACCCGCGGCATCACGCCGCGCCGGTGGCTGCGGATCAGGGAGCCGTTGTCACGGGTCTCGACCAGGGAGAGGTCCTCGATGCGGGCCTCGATGCCGTCGGCGACGCGGCGCAGGATCGCTGACCGCTCGGCGACCGGCAGAGCGGCCCACGCGGGGAATGCCCGGCGCGCGGCAGCCACCGCCGCGTCGACCTCGGCCTGCCCGCCGGCCGCGACCTGAGCGGTCTCGGCCTCGTCGATGGGCGAGATGTCGGCGAAGGTGGTGGCCGACGCGACCCGCTGGCCCCCGATCCAGTGCCGGGTGTCGACGGCCACGCCGTCGACGTCGGCGATGTGCTTGTCCATGAGGCTCCTTCGTCACGGCGTCCACCCTCGAGAGTGGAGAATCGTGGGATCGTTTGGCCCCAAACGTAATTTGTGGCCCACCTCTCGTCAAGGGCGGACGGCACCCACTCCTGAACAGATGCGGCAACTCGTCTGGAACCAAACGTTCACACCCAAAAGTCTCGACAAGTCGTTTGGGTCCGAATATCTTTCCGTAATCCACGTCACACGGAATGAGGGACACTCATGACTGCAGAGCAGGGGACGCCGACAGCGCCGCACAGCCTTCCCCCCGACGAGAGCCTTTCCGCCAACCGGCTCGGGATCGCGGGAGTCGTCTTCTTCGTCGTCGCCGCGGCTGCACCGCTGGTGGGCATGACCGGTGCGGTCCCCGTCGCCATCGTGCTGGGCAACGGCGCCGCCGCACCCGGCGCGTATCTGGCCGCCGGCCTGGTCCTCCTGGTCTTCAGCGTCGGCTACTCCTCGCTGAGCAGCAGGGTCAGCAACACCGGAGCCTTTTTCGCCTTCGTCGGACGCGGGCTCGGCATCGTGCCGGGGGTCGGATCGGCCTTCGTCTCGTTGCTCGCCTACCTCGCGATCCAGCTCTCCATCTTCGGATTCTTCGGCGCGACCGCCGCGAGCCTGTTCGCGAGCGACGTCGGCCTCGACCTGTCGTGGTGGGCCTGGGCGCTCATCGCGTGGGCGATCGTCCTGCTCCTGTCGATCCTCCAGGTCGACATCGGTGCCAAGGTGCTCGGCGTCCTGATGCTGGTCGAGGTGTGCTCGCTCGGTCTCGTCGCGGTCGTCGTCCTCTTCCAGGGCGGCGGGCCGGACGGACTTGGCTTCTGGGACTCCTTCTCACCGTCGAAGATCTTCGCCGGCGGCTTCGGGGGCTCCGCAGGCATCGCGCTCGCCTTCGCGTTCGCGTCCTACATCGGCTTCGAGGCGACCGCGATCTACGCCGAGGAGACGAAGAACCCCAAGCGCAGCGTCCCTATCGCGACGTACACGGCCGTGTGCGTCATCGCGCTCCTCTTCGCCACCACGTCCTGGGCGGTGGTCAGCGGCATCGGCAGCGACCACGTCGTCGATCGGGTCGCCGAGGTCTCCAGCCTCGACGGCACCCCGCTGGCCGACCCCGCCGCCGTACTCTTCTCCGTCGCCGACGAGTACGTCGGTCACTGGCTCTCGGTGCTGATGAGCTGGCTGGTCCTCTCCAGCCTGTTCGCCGGCCTGCTGGCCTTCCAGAACAGCGCGTCGCGCTACTTCTTCTCCATGGGACGCGCCCGCGTCCTCCCGCGTGCCCTCGACCGCGTGAACCACCGGGCCGCGCCGATCATCGGAGCGGTGACGACCTCGGTGATCACGTTCCTCGTCATCGTGTACTTCGCCGCCACCGGCAAGGACCCCGTCCTCAACCTGTTCTACTGGTTCAGCGGTACGGCGGTGCTCTCGATCGTGCTGGTCGAGGTGCTGGTCTCCCTGGCGGTGATCGTCTACTTCCGGCGTACGCACGAGGACACCCGGGTGTGGAACACGCTCATCGCTCCGATCGTCGCCATCCTCGGTCTCGCCTCGGCGGCCTACCTGATCGTCGCGCGCTTCGGGCTCCTGGCAGGCACGGTGGCGAGCGCCGAGGAGTCGATGAACGCGTTCGCGCTTTCGGCGACCGGCTGGGTCCTCGTGCTGCTGCCCTTCATCGTCTTCATCGTAGGAGTGGCGGTCGGCGCCGCCCGCCAGAACCGAGGTGACAGTGCCGAGGCCATGGCTGACCTGGTTAGCTAATCGATCGCAGCAGTCGTGGCCCTACTTCAATGCCGTCGGAGCCTCGCTTCTATCGCAGGCAGTCGGACGGCACCACGATGCCCTCGAAACTCCATCCGCCGAGCGGGCGGCCACCGTCGTCAAGGCCATCGCCTTGCATCGCCGGCGAAGACCACGGCGCCGATCGCGATCCGCAAGGCAACGACCAACCTGCAGGCGGCATTCAACAAAGCGACTCAGCGCACCTGGGCGTCGAGCTGACCTGTTGTCGCGGCCCCCAGCGGCGGCGTGGGCGGTCAAGCTCAGATTGGGTGCACCTGTTCTAGACTTGTACACCGGACCGACATCTTCAGAAGTCCACTTGTTGCTGAACCGGTCGAGGTGAACTCAGTGGAGTCCGGCAGAGGCCGCCTTCACCGAGCGAACCGCCCGAACCGCCGAACCCGATGCAGAGTCCGCGTCACTGCTCCCGGAAGACTTCCTCGACACGGGCTGCGACACGGAGTACTGAAAGATCGTCGCCGGACCACCCCTCGACGCAAAGGCCTATCGGAAGCGACCCCTCCGAGGGCACTGGCACAGAAACGGAGGGCATGCCTGCAGTGGAACCGGGGCCTGTGTTGCGCATTGACGTCGTGAAGACAGGAACGTCGCGCCCGTTGTGTGGCGTCGTGTCATCGTCACCTAGTAGTGGCGCCAGCAACGGCGTGGTGGGAAAGACCAACGCATCGAGCTGGTGCCGCGTGTCTACTCCCAAAGCGCTCGCGTAGGACTGTCGCAGAATGTCGCGTGTCGCACAGGCCTCGACGTACAGCGACTCCGGCACCGGGTCCGCAACGGCATGCTGCATCGCAGCATGTACGTCGGGCGACGCCACATGCCTGAGGACCTCGTTGAACGACAGGTTGCATTCGGGTCCAGGGAGCGACGCGAGGTAGGCACTGAGGTCCCGGACGAGTTCGTAGAACACGATCGGGAACCCGCACCGCTCGTCCAATTCGTGGGCCCCGCGCACCTCGACCTCCAGCAGTTCGCAGCCAGCGGCATCAAGGAGATCCAGGGCCTGTCCGATGCCTCGTTTAACAGCAGGATCAAGGTCGTCGAAAAACCCCTGCCTCGGTACGCCCAGGCGGATCATGGTCCGAGCCTCTGGGCCGTCGAACCCTCGGCGAGTAACGAGGCGGTCGACGACGTCTACGTCGTGCACACTCGTGGCGAAGACACCAACAGTGTCGCGCGTGTGCGAGATCGGGACGACGCCGCCCAAGCCCCAACGCCCGGTCGTGGGTCGGAAGCCCACCACACCGCAGTGTGCGGCAGGAATACGCATAGAGCCGCCGGTGTCGGTGCCGAGAGCAATGGGGACGATGCCTGCGGCGACGGCCGCAGCAGATCCTCCTGAGGAGCCACCCGCGGAGCGACTGAGATCATGTGGATTGCGAACTGGCCCGTACGCCGCGTTGTTGCTTGTGATTCCCAGGGCGAGTTCGTGCAGGTTCGTCTTGCCGATGACGCCAGCCCCTACCGACCGCAGACGTGCGACGGCCGGGTGATCGCGGTGTGGGCGTGAGAACTCCAGTGCTCGCGTGCCTCCCGTGGTGGCGAAGTCGCGGGTGTCGATGTTGTCCTTCACCGCCACAGGTACACCCTGTAGCGGCCCTCCGCTCCGCTCGTATCGCACCGATGCGGGCGATTCGGCGATCGCGATGAACGCTCCGAGCTCGGATTCGGTATGCGCAGCGCCAAGCGCCGCAGCGATAGCGCCCCCCTCTTGGTGGCGCTCGGCTCGGCGAGCGCCACCGATCCCGGGCGTGGATGCGAAACCGCCCGGAACATCGTCAGCCGTTACTCCTCCCGTCATGCGCGCTTGCTGCCCATCGCGACGCGAGCAACCTCGCTCACAAGAGGCGGAAGAACCGTGCGTGCCCGCTCATCCACGGTCGGGTCGTAGCACGTGAAGTTGACTGCCGCGATTCTCATATCGGCAGCGATGCGCTCCACAGCCCAGATGATCTGGTCCGGCGTCGGGCCGCCCGGGGCCGTGTGATGGTGACCGCGCATGTGCTCTGGGTCGATAACATCGGTGTCGATGTGAACGTAGGTGACGCTCGTCTGACGGCTCAGAGCCTCGACGGCCACCGACATCGCGCCTTCGAAGCCAAGCTCCGCGATCGCTTGTGGATCCACCAGGGTCCCCAGGCCCTGTCGCTGCTTGTCCCATGGCTGAATGAAACGGGTGTCGTGCATGCCCACCGACGCGATCCGCGACTCCGGGATGACACGGAAGCCTTCGACCTGCTCGCGATAGTGCGGCCAGCATTGACCTGCGATAGTCGAGACTGGCATGCCCTCGAACAGTCCCTCAGTGGTGGTATCGGGCGTCTGCGCGTCAGCGTGGGCGTCGAACCAGAACATGCTCATCAGCGGATCCGACAGACCAGCGACAACCCCCAGCGAGCTGTTGCATCCGCCTGCCGAAATCACCGGCAGGCGCCCACGAGAGGTCGCCTCTCGCACGGCCCGGGCAAGCCCGTTGTTCTGTGCCAGCTGGCGCGTCATCTGATCGCCCGCGGGCCAGGTCGGCCGACCCTGCTGCGGCGGGTCCTCCGGCTCGTCTAGGTCGTCGAGCCACACTCGCTCAACGTCCTCGCACCAGTCTCCGACCCGCGAGGGCACAGCATCGGAAGCCATCAGGACCTCCGGGCCACAGGCCATCTGATATCCAGTGCCTCCCCCGCGCCGTCCGAACTGATAGGGCAGGCCGATCAGCGTCACGCCGTCGTACATAGGAACATCCCATCTTCATGTTGGGCACGGATCTCGTGTCACGTGTGCAGGTCAGGTCAGATCAGCCGTGAAGTCAGGCCTGATCGACGTCTTGTTCGCCACCCAGACACCTGCGAGCGCGGCGACGGGCAGCAGGATGAGAAGCAATCGCGCTGCCCCCCCTTGGCCACCAAGGAGGGTTCCGTAGTTGTCGATGCTCAAAAGGACGACGGTGAGGAAACCAACGCAGGCGAGGGATGGAAAGACTCGCGTAGCAATCGCGTTCTCGCCGCACGGGGATCGCCAGAAGAAGACCACGATGGCGATCGACACTGTCGCGAGCATCAGAAGCAGTCCGACGGTGGCGAGGGCGAGAAGCCAGGTGAAGGTCACCAGGATCGGGTCGGCTCCGGCCACGGTGAAGGCAACGAAGAGCGAGCCGACGACGACCGCCAGCGTCACGGCAGCACGGCGCGGAACGCCCTGACTCCCGGAGATCACGCCGAGGTAGCGCGGCAGGACACCCGCCCGGCCCAGCGAGAAGAGCAGGCGTGCGAACATGTTGTGGAAGCTCAGCAGCGATGCGAGATAGCTCGACACGATGAGAATCTCGACGACATCCCCGAACCAGCCGCCGACTTGCCCGGACATCGCTTGGATCATGAATCCAGCAGGATCGGTCGCCGCCGCTGCTTGCACAGTATCGGTACCGACAGCGACCGAGACCGCGAAGGCCGAGACCGCATACAACGTGGCGATCACACAGATCGCTATCACGATCGCGCGCGGGACGCTCCGCCGAGGGTCTCGCGCCTCTTCGGAGAAAACGACCGTCGCTTCGAAGCCGAAGAACACGTTGACAGAGAACAAGAAGGCAACGCCGAGGCCGGGACCGAAGACAGCCGCTGGGGCGAAGGTCGGCGACAGCGCGTGGACGGCACCACCGTGCGCTCCCACTAGGACGTCGAAGAGCAGTAGACAACCGACCTCAAGGGCAAGCAGTGTGCCTGCGACACGGATGCTCAAGTCCACACCGCGGGCGACGATCAGCGTTGCCAGCGACAAAGACGCCAGTGTCCACAGCGCGCTCGGTAGATCGAGATGCAATCGCGTGAGCGCGAGGTTCTGCATGAAGACGCCGAACTGGGCCCACATCCCGATCTGGATCGCGAAGTACGCCACTATCGTGACGTAGGCCATCGCTGTGGCCACTCTCGCGCCTAGGCCTCGAGCAATGTAGGCAACGAAGCCGCCAGCGTTGGTGGTATGACGGCTCATCGCCACGTAACCGACGCTGAAGACAGCAAACAGGGCAGCCGCCAGCAGGAAGGTGGCCGGGGCAGCGGCACCGTTGCTTGCGAAGACGACCGGACCTGCGCCGGCGAGGCCTGCTAGCGGTGCGACAGCGGCGATGACGAAGAAGGCAATGTGCCCGGCGTGGAGGTGCCCACGCCTGAGTCCGTCTCGCGACTGTAGCGATGCATCTTGTGTTCTTTCGGTCGTCATTCGGCACCACTGTTCTGAGTCAGACTCAGATCGCACCGCGATCTCTTGGGCGATGACACTAGTCATGGCACCATCGGAGAGCAAGCAGTTCTTTGAGTATAATTCAGAATTTACGCTGGCTCAGCGCGCCAGCACCGCCAGCAGTAGGGTCGGGGCAACCGAAAGGATCGATGTGGCGCGGACACGTGATCAGGGTGAGCGCCGGCAGCGGATCATCGAGGCAGCTACCCGCTCAGCTCTTCGTCGGGGCTTGTTCCAGCTCCGGATCAAGGATGTCGCAGCAGATCTGGGCATCACTGACGGAGCGGTCCTGTACTACTACGAGTCTCTCGCCGAGCTGCGTCTCGCCGTTTACTCCAGGGCGACCCAGATCTGGTTCGACCACCGGAAGCTGGACGATTCGAGGTCGGCGTCATCGTCAGTGCAACTCATGGAACACGCGCGAGCCGGATTCACCACTGCAGTTCCGGAGGCGCGCCTGCTCAACGAGCCGGTCTCAGGGGTGAGCATCGTTCCAGCGTTCCGGGCCGTCGCAGAGTCGCTGTTTCATAAGGAGGTCTCGCGCTACCAGGTGCTTCTCGAGCGCGGTATCAGCTCCGGCGAGTTCGATATGCGGAGCGAGGTTGTGACAGCTGCGAGGAACCTCTACTCCCTCGAGGAGACGTACCGGATGCATATGCTCGCGAACACCTCCATCACCGCGGACGTCGGCTTTGGCCTCTTAATGTCCTATGCGGAGCTCGTCACAGGCGCCGAACTCGTCACTCCGGCCTAGTCCGAGAATGGACCCAGCCGCCCGCGCGGCAGCACCCGGCGGAGCCGGGTAGGGGTTGAGCGGTGGTTCAGGCGACGGGTTGCAGGGTGACGTTGTAGCCGAGTGCTTCGAGGCCCCGGACGTGGCTGCGGCGTTTGGCGGTGGTTGAGACTCGTTTGTCGTAGTGGTCGGGGCCGAGGTCGTGGAAGCGGGTGTCGGGGTCGGCGAGGAGGTGCCAGGTGATGGTCAGGATCGAGCGGCCGACCGCGACCATCGCCTTCTTCTTTCCGCGTCTTCGGGCGATGCGTCGGTAGCGGGCCCCGAGGAAGGTCTCGGTCCTCCCGGCCGACACGGCGGCTTCGCCGGTCGCGCGGGCGAGGTACCGGTTGCCGTGCCCGGTCGATCCGTTTCCCTTCGACTTGCCCGCGCTGGCCTTGATCCCGGGCGCGAACTTGGTCCAGGAGGCCAGGTGCCCCGGGCTGGGGAACCGGGTCATGTCGATCCCGATCTCGGCGATGACCGCGGCCGCTTTCGGGTCGATCCCGGGGATCTCCTCGAGCCGGGCGACCGCGTCACCGAAAGGGTCGAGTAGTACCTCGATCTGTGCGTCCACTGCGGTGATGTCGGTGTTGTCGCGGTCGATCCGGTCCAGCATCATCTCGAGCCTGAACCGGTGAGAGGCGGAAAGTGCCGACCTTGAGTCCGGCGAAGGCGTCCTCGAGGAGGCTGATCTTGGACCGCATCCGCGACCGAGCCATGTCCGTGAGCCGCTTGGGGTCGCGTTCCCCGTCGATCATCGCCTCCATCATCGTCCGACGTGAGACGCCGGCACGAGCGCGGACAACGCGCTCGCGGAGTCGTTTAACGCGACAATGAAACGAGAGGTCCTCCAAGACGCCGCCAACTGGGCCGACGAGCAGACGTGTCGCCGACAACTCGTCGGCTGGCTCACCCGGTACAACACCCGCCGGCGACACTCCTGGTGTCGCTACCACTCCCCATCCACCTACGAGGCCCGCTAGGTGTGATGCGCTGCCAACCGCTGCGTAATCAACCCCTGTGTCCAAGATCCGGGGGTAGGGCCCGTGCTTCCCAGAGCTGCGATCGCTCCTGAAAGCACCCCAGCCTCACGCCAGCAGTTCGCTCTTCGAGGCCAATTCGGCCTCGAAGCCGAATCTCTCGCTCTGATTCTGGGCCTTCGCAAGCCACAGGTTTGACGGGTACTCGGGCCACCGCTCGTAGATCTGCTTCCAGAGTCCCGAGCGCATCTTGGTTGCCTGCAGGGCGAACAGACCACCCCGACGGTGGCGACGCAGGGCGGCGATGTCGATCTCAGCGGCGACGAAGCCCTGGCTGGCGTGCTTGAGGTGGTCGAGGACCTCGCCGCGGTAGTTGACGACCATCGAGTTGCCTCCCGACATGCCGCTGGTCGGCGGAGCGTCCTGATCCGCGTAGTACGGCCCGAAGTTCGGGCAGACCATGTAGAGCGCGTTGTACATCGCCTGATAGCGGTTGCGGACCTCCCAGTAGCCGAAGGAGGTCAGCGGCTCCGGGTAGGCCATGGTGATCACGACCTCGGCACCCATCAGGGCCAGGGCACGATAGGTCTCGGGGAAGACGGTCTCGGCACAGATCGCGATGCCGATCCGACCGATCGGGGTGTCGACCACCGGGTAGCAGGCCTCGAGCATGTCGCCCTTCTTCGCCCGCCACTCGTCCCAGATGTCGTAGGGGGTCGTGGATCCCTCGATGGCGCTGGTCCAGTTCTTGGTGTGCCGGAGAACGACCTCACCCTCCGGGGAGAGGAGCACCCCGACATTGAAATAGCGGTCGGGCCCGAAGTCGGGATCGATCGCCTTGGCCTGGAACGCGAGGTAGACGCCGTACTGCCGGGCCTTCTCGGCCAGGCGCTCAGTCTCCGGTCCGGGAACGGTGATCGCCATCTCGTGCGCGTATCGAACGTGGTCCCACGGATCGGTCGGGTCCTGGAACTCGTCGCCACCGAAGCCTTGCAGAGCCCCTTCGGTGAGCGTGATGAGGCCGGGGCGACCAGCCATCGGGCCGAAGAACATGGTCTCGTCGATGGCGCGGCAGACGTTGTCCACGTTTCGCATGATGTCGTCGCGGGTCTTGCACGCGTAGACGGTCGACTGGATGGCCAGGGCGACGTACGGGTCGGTGAGCTCGGTCATGGCGCTCTCCCTCACTTCTCGATGTCGAGGCGCACGACGGCGCCGATCTCGACGAGCTGCTGAGGGAACGCGAGATCGGAGACGCCCATGACGTACGTCGCCGGGCGGACGGCGCCGACGTACTCGGAGTGGAGCGCGCAGATCGCCTGGAAGTGCTCGGGGAGGTGCTTGACCAGAACAGTGGTCTCCACGATCTGGGAGCGGGTCGCCCCGAAGTGGTCGAGGACCTTGTCGAGATTGGCGAGCGTGGTGCGGACCTGCGTCTCGAAATCGCCCTCCCCCACGAAATTCGCCTCCTCGTCATGGGAGAGCTGGCCGGAGATCCGGACCTCATCGCCCACGCGCACGGCCTGGTTGAAGCCGTATCCGTGCTCCCATGGCATGTCGAAGGTGTATCGCTCTGCTGTGGCCATTGCCACCCACTCCTCTCTGTCTTCGACCCACGGCGGCGGTCCGAACCGGTTGCGAGAATCGCGCCGGTCCATCGATTGAAGACGCGGCGACCGGCACGCGGAAGAGCAGCTGCACACGGAGAGAACCCACGGAGCGCGAAGTTAACCTGCGGTGCGCGCTGGGCGAAGTCCGAGCGCGCTGTGCACAATCGAACGCCGGCGCGGAGCGGTCTTCGCCGGCGAGGTCAGCCGGCCCGCCGCACCTGGCGGGGCGAGAGCCCGTACTGCTGCCGGAAGGCCCGGCTGAACGTCGACGGGCGAGTGAATCCCCACTTGGCGGCGATGGCAGCCGTGCTGAGCGCAGCAAGGTCCGGGTTCTCGAGGTCGGCGCGGGCTCGACGCAGCCGCTCGGCTCGCATGAAGGCCGCCAGCCCGGCGTCGTGCTGGAACAGGTTCGCGAGATGGCGCCGGGAGGCACCAGTGTGCGACGCGATCCGGGCAGGCGTGAGCGCGGGATCGCCGAGGCGGGACAGCACGTAGTTCTCGACATCCCGACGAGCGACGGCACGGGCGGCCTGGCAGACGGAGCCACGGCCGAGGACGGCGTTCATCGCCACGCTGCGCATCAGCTCGACGGTAGCTCCGGCCAGTCCGGCGCCGTCACCAGGTGCGGCCGCCACCGGCCCGCTGCGCAGTACGTCAGTGATCATCGTGCACAGGACCCGCATCGCCATACTGTCCATCCCGACGGGCTGCCACACGAACGATGCGTCGTCGCCGTAGGACGTCAGCGCCTCCCGCGGGACCATCGCGACGATCTGGTGCTGGGGCCCGTGGGAGTGACCGGCATGCGGCGTCAGCGGATCGCAGAACACGGCGTGACCCGGCCTCAGGTCGACGTAGGTGTCGCCACCTCGAAGCCGCGCCTCGCCGGCCAACTGGAGGATGAGCATCAGGCCGTCATCCGGCGCGTTCGAGATCTGGTGAGCAGTGCTCTCGAACGCCCAGGCGCTGGAGCGCACTTCTGAGAACCGGACTCCCTGCGTCAAGGTCGCGAAGCGGGCGCATACGGCGAACTCGCGGGCCGCAGACGTGACCTCGAGGTTGTAGAAGTGCGTGTTGACGAACGTCTCCCACGCACCACCACCATGCATCGTGATCACCGACACTTCGACTCCTGGCATCGAGCGGAGGGTGCGAACGAACTCCCACAGTACGACCCGCACATGCGGACATTCCGAGCCGGGCGCGGCCCGTAGGATGCGGCGCAGTGCGCGGCCTGAGGAGGAGGATCGGCGTGAGTACGCTCCAAACGCTCGATCGCGGCATCCGGGCTCTGGTGATCGTCTCTGGTCGACCCGGTGGGATGTCGGTCGCAGACCTCGCCGGAGAACTCGGCGTCGCCCGGTCGATCTGCTACCGCATCGTCAGCACCTTCATCAGCCACGGACTCCTGACTCGAAGCGCCGACGGGCGGGTCTTCCTCGGCGCGGCCGTTCCGGCTCTCGCGGCGTCGTACTGGCCCAGCTTCCTGTCGTTGGTCACCCCGACCCTGCACGAGCTCGCCGACCGGACCGGCGCCACCGCGTTCCTCTCCGTGGCCGAGGGCGAGGACGCGGTCGCGGTGCTCTCCATCGACCCGGCGGCCGCCCCGATGATCCGCATCGGCTACCGCGTCGGGAGCCGCCACCCGCTCACCCAGGGTGCCGCGGGAATCGCCATCCTGGCCGGCCGGCCGGCAGCGCCCGATGAGCCGGAGGACGTCGCCGTCGCCCGAGCCCGCCGCTACAGCATCACCCGCGGACAGCTCCAGCCAGGCGCCGTGGGAGTGGCGGCCCCCATCCCGCGCACCGGCACCGGACCCAACGCACCCGAGGCAGCGCTCGGCGTCGTCGCTCTGGACGGCTTCGACGCCGAAGCTGCGGCGGTCGTGGTGCTGCAGGCGGCACATTCGCTCGGTGAGTGATTCCGGCTCAGAGTCCGAGCGACATACGTGCGCCCACGGCGCGCGAGCAGCAGGTCATCATCCGGTCCTGTGCTGCGCGCTCTTGAGGTGAGAGCACCCGGTCACGATGGTCGATCCCACCGGCGATCACCGGGACCTCACAGGCCCCGCAGATCCCTTCCTCGCAGTCGCTCTCGACGTCGAACCCAGCCGAACGGAGAGCCTGCAGCACCGTGCGGTCCGACGGTACGACGACCGTTGCCTGCGACTCGACGAGCTCGATCTCGAACTCGTGCTCGTGTGCCGGATCGAGCTGGTTGCCGAGTGCGGAGAAGTGCTCGACCTCGACGTGTCCGGGCGGCCAGGTCTCACCAGCATCCTCGATCGCCTCGATCAGTCGGTCGGGGCCGCACGCGAGGAACGCGCGCCCATCGATCGGACCGGCCATCAGACCGGCGACGTCCAGGCGCTGGCCTTCGTCGCCGACGTAGAGCCACACCCGCCCGGCGTGCTCGGCGTCCAGGCGATCTCGGAAGGCCATGCTGGCCCGGCTCCGGCCGGCATAGTGGATCTCGTAGTCCTGGCCCGCGGCTTTCAGCTCGTCGGCCATCGCGATGATCGGCGTGATCCCGATGCCGCCGGCCACCAGCACGTAGCGGGAGAAGCCGCGCTGCAGCCGGAAGTGGTTACGTGGCCCCTTGATCATCACCTCGTCGCCCACCTGGAGCTCGGTGTGGATGAATCGCGAGCCTCCTCGGCCGGCTTCCTCCAGCCGTACGGCGATCTGATATCGATCTCCGCCGCGCGGTCCGCAGAGTGAGTACTGACGCGAGACGTCGCCGCACATCACGTCGAGGTGGGACCCCGCCGACCAGCCCGGGAGGCGGCCGCCCCGAGATGGCGCGTCGGCGGGTGCCAGCGTCACCTCCATGACGTCGGAGGCGACGAGCCTGCGGGACTCGACCACGACGGTACGTCGCGTCTGCGGCTTCGAGCCGACCTGGATCTCGCGGCGACGACCGCTCGCGACCGGGCCCATGCGTTCGGGGTTCAGCGCCGGATCCCACTCGACCCAGAGATGCTCCGGGCCCCGGAAGGACGTGTTGGGCAGGAACGTGAACTCTTGAGTGGCGTCGATCCGCATGTGCGGCAGCCGGGTGGTGAGCTCGTGCAGGATGACCTGCAATTCGAGCCGGGCAAGGTGCTTGCCGAGGCAGCGATGGGCACCGTAGCCGAAGGTCAGGTGATCGTCGGCGTTGTCCCGGAAGATGTCGAGCGCGTCCGGGTCTTCGAAGTGACGCTCGTCGTGGTTGGCCGAGGAGTTCACGATCAACAGCTTGGCGCCGGCCGGGATCGCCACGCCTGCGATCTCGGTGTCGGTGAGCGCCAGACGGCGCCACGCCGCGACCGAGCCGGTGTGGCGCAGACACTCGTCGACGGCCCCGGGGATCAGGCTGGGGTCGGCACAGATCGCGTCCCAGGCGTCGCGGTTCTCCAGCAGCAGCCGCACCGCGTTGGATGCCGCGTGTGCGGTGGTCTCGTGCGCGGCAACGAGGCCGGCCATCATCATCGAGTGCAGATAGGAGTCGGTGACGACATCGGGAAGTTCCTGCTGGAGCCTGATGCTGTACGGCATCCACCCGTGACCCGATGGGTCCAGCCGCAGCTTCTCGATCACGCCGCCGGCGTACTCCCAGAATTTGCCGACCGACTCGGCCACCTCGACCTGCTGCTCGGGGTTGGGCCTCCCCCACGTGTTGAGCGTATGGGAGACCGAATACTCCCTCAGCTTCGCCATGTCCTCCTCCGGGACCCCGAGGAAGTGCAGCGCGACGGTCAGCGGGAGCTCGTAGAGCATGGAGTCGACGAGGTCGGTGCGTCCGGAATCGATGAAGCCATCGACGAAGGAGCGGGCAAGATCGCGCACGAGCTCTTCATGCCGCGTCACCTCAGCCGGCTGGAATGGACCCTGCAGCGCTCGTCGCCGAGGCAAGTGCGCCGGCTCGTCCTCGTTCACCAACGTGCGGTTCATGGCGTAGTCGTACGACTCGAGGACGGCCAGCGCCTCCGGCGTGACCGGGGTGATCTTCTCCAAGGCAATCGAGGGCGAGAACGTCTCGTTGTCTCGGAAGACCTCCTTGACGTCCTCGTACCGAGAGATCACCCAGTAGCCCAGATCCGCGTCGAAGAAGACCGGGGCGCTCTCGCGGGCCCACGTCAGTGAGCCCGGCGGGTCAGCCAGATAGACCGGTCCGAACGGGTCGAACGACTCCGCACCGGAGACCGGGCATCCGCCCGGACGACGCGCGGTCCCTCCTGCCGGGCATCCAGCGCCCGTTGCTGCCTTCACCGTCTCCACTCGCGGGCCTCCGTCGTGTCTCTATTATCGAACGTTCCGTTCGATATATATAACTCGACGGTACGGCCCCCGGACGGAGTCGTCAAACAGGACGCCAGCGCGGCGGCCCGGGCGCAGGAGGATCGCAGCCCCGGGCCGCCAGCCGCCTCATCTCGGTGTGGAGCTGACGACAGCCGCGGTTGAGGTGGTGGCGCTGTGAGGACGGTCGAACAGTCGGGGTGCGGTCTCGCGCAGGAAGAGGCCGGCCACTGCCGCCAGGACCATGCAGGCGACCCCGATGACCGGGATGGCGTCGATGCCGAAGTGCTGCGCGGCCACCCCGCTGATCACGGTGCCGCTCGCCGCGCCGAAGATCTCGCCGCCGCCGATGACCAGCCCACTGGCGGCGCCCAGCAGTCCGGCGGGAGCCGCCTCGGTCGTGACCGGGCCGGCGATGAGACTCATCAACGCGAAGACGCACATCGACGCAAGGAAGAGCACCGCGAACAGCAGTCCCGGCGTCGGACCGATCTGGGTGAAGACCGCGATCATCGCCGCCCCAGTGAGCGAGGTCCCGACGAGCATCGCCCGCCGGCCGATCACGTCGGACAGGCCGGAGAGCAGGATCTGGCCGGCGAACCCGCCGAATCCGACAGCCGCGGTGACGTTGCCCGCCGTGTGCAGACTCAGCCCCAGATAGTCGGTCAGGTAGCTGGGCATCATGCCGCCGAGGACGAACATCGACCCGAGACCGAGGCAGGTGGCCAGAAGCGCGACGACGATGTTGCGCTCACGCAGAAGGAGGCCGACCGACGCGACGGTGACGCGGTGGTCAGCCGGCCGCTCCCCCGCCGGGAGCGGGTAGTTCGGCCGGTCCTTCATCACCCGGGCGATCAGCAGCGCAAGGATGATCCCGGGGACAGCCGAGACGACGAAGACCCACCGCCACCCCGGCACGACATCCAGCAGCCGGGTCGCGAGAATCGGACCGAGTCCGAGTCCGAACAACGGGAAGCAGCTGATCAGCAGGCCCATGGTGAGACCTCGACGGCTCGGCTTCGAGCCCTCCATCGCCGATGCGTACATCGTCGGGAGGAACGACCCCTCCGACACACCGAGCGCCATCCGCATGAGGAGCAAGCCGACGAGCGACCCGACCATGCCGGAGAAAGCGCTGAAGAGCGAGAACGCGATCATCGCCGGAATGACGATCCGGCGCCGGCCCAGGGTGTCGGACAGCGTGCCCGCCGCGATGGCACAGACGCCGAAGACCACGCCCATGGCTGCGGTGATATTGCCGAGGTCCTGGTAGTTGAGGCCCAGATCGGGACCGATGACCGGGAAGAGAGAGGTGAGAAGCCAGCGGTCGAAGCCCATCATCCCGATGCTGAGCGCGAGGATCGCGATGATCTTCCACTCGTAGTCAGGACCATGAGCGGGCCGGACGTCGGTCATGGGCGCGGGCGCGGAAACGTCAGTCATCGTTCTCTACTTTCAGTGCGGCGGGGTCGGCGTCGATCTGTGTGCTTGCGGGTGAGGTGATGGTCGTGGCGTCGAGGACGACGCTGCGTGGCGTCGCGTCGACGAGGAGGCGGAGAACGTCGGGGCGTGCGTAGTGGCCGACGGGGTCGACGATGTTCTTCGCGAGCCCGATGTCGCTGAGGTCGATGTCGGCCACGACCAGCCCGTCGGCGTACGGGTCGAGTGGCTTGGTGAGGAGTCCGCCGTCGGGGCCGTAGACACGCGCGAGGCCCCCACCACCGGTGTAGAGCGGGAAGGGGCTGCCATTGGAGGCCGCGAACCGCTGGGCGCCCGCGTCCGTCATGATCTGCGTGGCCACCAGCACGAAGGTGCTGCCCTCGAGGGCGTACTGGCGTGAGGCCATCAGGGTCGTCTCGGCACCCAGCGTGTTGTGCTCGCCCATGATCCCGATGCACGGCCAGCCGGCGATGTGGATCTCCTCATGCTGCGCGAACAGGGCGAACTTCGTCAGCGGCTGTAGGTGCTCGAAGCAGTTCAGCGCCCCCAGTCGCCCCAGCGGCGTCTCGATCACGCGCAGCGAGGTTCCATCCCCCTCGCCGAACAACGATCGCTCGGCATGGGTGGGCTTCAGCTTCCGGCGGTGCATGAGGATGTCGCCGTCCTCACCGATCACCAGCTGGGACATGTAGAGGGACCCATGGTCGCGCTCGCTGATGCCGAGAGCGACGATGATGCCCTGCTCGCGGGCCGCGGCGCGGATCCGCCCGATCTGGGGGCCATCGACCGTCGGCGAATTCGCGATGTACGTCCGGACCAGCTCGGTCTGCTCGTAGACCGGCATCCCGAACAGGAATACCGGGAAACCCGGCAGCCACGTCTCCGGGAACGCGACCAGCTCGGCGCCATCAGCCGCCGCGTCGGCGATGATCGCGATCGTCTTGTCGGTGGTGGCCTCCAGATCGAGCCAGACCGGCTCGGCCTGGACGGCCGCCACACGGATGCACGTACTCACGTCTGCTCCTCGCTTCTCCGTGACCCACGCCACGGTTTCGCCCAACCTAGGAACGCCTCGACGGCGCGGTCTCGGCGCTTTCTGAAGGAGCTATGACGATTTCTGCAGCATCGGCGCTAGCGTTGATGCACCGCCGATCCCGCCTCATGTCGCCGCCATTTCGGGCACATTTCACCTCGATCACCCGGCTCACACCGAAGGGAGAACCGCGCTATGTCGATCGCCTCGGTGACGAGCCTCAGCGAGTGGCGGTCCGTTGCCAGCAGCGCCTTCGTCCCCCTCGACTGTTTCGCGCACGATGAGGGCTTCAGGGCGACCATGAGGTTCATGCCGCTCCTCGCAGGTTTGTCGGTTGCAGAAGTTCAAACAGGACCAGTCACGGTTCAAAGGTCCGCGCGCCGTGTCAGTCAGGGTGGGGACGGCAGTCTGCTCCTGATCATCCAGCTCGATGCCGGGGCCGCGCTCGAGCAGGGCGGCCGCGGATGCGTCCTGCACGCTGGGGAGGCCGCCATTCTCGACACCGGGCGGCCCTACCGGATCGCGTCAGACTCACCGCTCCACCGCCAGCTCGTGGTGCGCGCGGAGACGGCGGAGGTGGCGGTGCCGCGCAGGGCGTGGGAGGACGTGTGCGCTCAGATGATTCCGGCAGGCTCTCCGCTACTGGCGATGCTGCGAGGCATCGAGACCAGCCTGGCGGTCTCCGATCAACTGTCGACCACCGGACGACTCTCCCTCGGTCGGGTCACCGGCGACCTGATGTCGGCCGTCGCCCACGAGGTAGTCGCCGGCACCGATCCCGGCATGCGGCGATCGGCCGACGATCTGGTCGTCCGCTGTGCCGAGTACATCGCCCGGCATGCCTCTGACCCTGACCTGTCGGTGGACACCCTCGCCCTGGCCCACCACGTCTCGCAGCGAACCCTGTACACCGCGTTCGCGACCATCGACCGGACTCCGGCCGCGTTCATCCGCCGCGAGCGACTCCGCCTGGCCAGCGAACTCCTCGCCACCTCCCACGTCAGCGGTGCGACGGTCACCTCGATCGCCCTGAGGTGCGGCTTCGGCGACCCGACGACCTTCACTCGGGCATTCCGGCGCGAGTACGGGATCGCACCCTCACTCTGGCGCGGTAGTGATGGCGTGGACTCGATCGGGCATGGGTAGGGTCTCTGAGCAGTCTCGTCGTGAATGGGGCGGAGCAGCTCGGCAGGTGGTGCGGTCCGCCGGGGTCTTGAGCCCTCGACCATCCCGGGTCGGCTTGGAACGGCGCCAGAAGCGGAGACAGCTTCCGCGTGTGAGGGTCTCAGTCCACTTCGGTTCCACCGCTGCGGTCGGCAAGCACGCGGCTGAATCCCTCGGACCATATGGATAGAGCCTCATCGAGCAGGTCGAGCAGTGAAAGCTCTGGAGAGCGCTCCCACTGCTCGGCCGCGGCACGGCAGACCGCGACCGCACTGAGGCCGACCGCACGCGGCAGGAACGAATCTGCGGGGCTTCCAAGGCGGCTCCCTGCGAACTCCGACACCGCATTCACCCACAGCTCTTCGAAGTGCCAACGCGTGCGCGCTTGCGATGCGGCGTGCACGATCCGGAATCGCGTCCGCATGTTGACGCCGTTCGCGGCGTTGGCGTGATTGCTCTCGAGGATGGCCACCCGCACGGCGTCGGCGATCGAGCGCGAGGCAGGTTGCTTCGTCAGTGCCGTCCGCAGCGTCTCGATTTCCCGCTCGACCTCCGTCCACAGGACGGTGGTCTTCGACCCGAAGTAGCGGAAGAAGGTGCGGACGCTGACTCCGGCGCGCTCACAGATCTGTTCGACGGTCGTCTCATCGAAGCCTGAGCGGTCGAACATCTCCAGCGCCACCGATTCAATCGCCGCACGCGAACTCACCCGCGGACGACCCACCCCACGCGCGGCTTCCCTCGTGGGGCGTGTGTCGTCTTCACCACGCCCGCCGGCGGGCTCCGTCGTGGAACGCACAGTCACAAGCGGTCCTCCCGTTCGGCCGTCCGCAGCGGTGTCGCGCGGCCTCCGACCCTAACCCATGAGGTGGTCGCGGCCGACCCACGTAAACATTGAGTTACTGCCTCGTTTAATTATGGCATGGCTGCCAAAACACTGCTTTGCTTACGCCGGTGCCGACGAGCGGCACTGGGCTGGCAGCGTCGCCGGGCCTCGTACAGACGAGAGTCAGGCTGGTGACCCTATGAGCACATCGCACACCCCCGGCGAACTCCCCGCCGCTTCCGCCGATCACGACGAGCCGGCCCTGGCCGCTGGGACTTTGTCGCTAGCGCAGGCCCTGATGTTCGGCACCGCGGCGCTCGGCGTTCCCGCCACTCTCGGCACCTTCGGTGCCTACCTGCTCGGCGGCGGCAATTCCGCTTGGTTCGCGATCGTGCTGGCCACGATCGTCGCGGGGACGGTTGCTGCGGCCGTCGTTACGTTCGCCCGCAAGCACGTCGTGTCGGGATCATTGATGTCCTACCTGCGCCTGGAGTTCGGGGAGCGGGCGGGCATGTTCGGGCACTCGGCACTCTTCGTCGGCTACTCCGGCGGGATCACGGTCTATCTGTGCAACGCGCTGTACTTCGGCTTCGGCGGCCTTGAGGAGGCGGGCATGCCGCACGTCTCCCTCGAGCTGCAGTTGGTCGCCGCGGCCGTCATCTTCATCGCGTGCTGCGCGCTGCAACGCTTGGGCGTGTCAGTGTCAGTCAACAGCGCGATCGCGCTTGGAGCTCTCTGCGCCCCGTTCATCCTCATCATCTTCGTCGCCGCGATCGCGACGTCGGGGCTTCACCTCAGCTCACAGTTCCGCCTGCAGGGCTTCGATCTCGGCAGCTTCGTGCCGACGGTGACGATCGCCTTCGCCGTCTTCGTGGGCTTCGAGGGGATGACCGCCCTCGCCAAGGAGACCCGCAATCCCCGCCGCACGGTGCCCACCGTCGTCGGCTCCATGGTGGCGCTGCTCGGCCTCGCCTCGCTGGTATCGGCCGTGCTGACCGTGCCGATCCTGTCCGGCCACTTCGACGAGCTTGTCGCGGGTCGCTCGCCCTTGCGCATCCTCGCCGACATTGGCGGTGTCGGCTGGGCCGGCGCGCCGGCCGACCTTCTCGTCGCCGTTGCCTCCATCGGCTCGATGCTGGCCTACCTCAACGACTCCTCGCGGGTCGTGGCCACCGCCAGCCAGGACGGCTATCTGCCCGCCGTGATCGGCGCCATCGATCCTCGGCATCACACGCCTGCCCGCGCCGCTCAGGTCATGGCCGGCCTGTCGTTCGTGATGATCGCGGCGTTCGTCCTCTTCAGCGACCAGGGCCTGTATGGGGCCACGATCAACTTCGTGCAGTTCATTGTCTACTCCTGGGTGCTGGTGTACATCGCGATCACCCTCGCGGCCTGCATCGCGGCGGTGCGCGGCGGCGCTTGGACGGCGGTGGCGCTCTACGCGGTAGCGATTGCGTTTCTCGTCGCGCTTCTCATCTACTCCCTCGCCAATAACGTCGGCCTCGGTGCCGTCTTCGCCTGGCTTTCCCTCGGTCTGGTGGGCCTGTTGTTCGTTGTGAGCGAGCTGACCCACCGCCGCCGGGCCGCAACATCGGGGGCGACCCACCCCGGCCTGGCACGCCGCTCCCCCAACACGTCTGACCACGACACCGCGGCCGAGCCGCGTTCAGCCTGATCACCCGAGAGGACCACGTGAACATCACCTTCGTCGTACCTGAAGACCACGCCGAGATCTGCGCTAGGTGGCACATGTCCGCGGCCGTGCGCACCGGCAACCGCGTCGACGTCTCAGGCCAGGGCGGATGGGCCGGCGACTCGGCTCGCTACCCCGAGAGCCTGGCTGAGGAGATCGCCAACGCCTTCGAGAACCTCGGGCGGGTGCTCGCTCTCGCGGGCGCCACCTGGTCCGATGTCGTCAAGGTGACCTCGTATCACCGGCCTGTCGGCGGGTCTGGCATCGGAGCCGAGCACCTCGATGCGATGAACGAGCAGATGGCCCGCCACATGCCCGACCGCCAGCCGATCTGGACGTGTGTCGGGGTTCCCGTGCTCGGCGAGCCCGAAATGCGCGTCGAGATCCGGGTCACCGCCGTCATCGCCAGCGAACCTGCCTTCCACGAGCCCAGCAAAAGGAGCATTCACATGACCACCACTCCGTCGACGACCTTCACCGCGTCGGAGGAATATAAGGAAGCCTGCAACGCGAACCACATGTCGCAAGCGTTTCGCGTCGGCAACTGGGTCGAGACGTCCGGACACGGCGGCGAGGCACGGGTGCAGGGCGGCGACCCGAACGACTGGACCTACCCGAGCGCCGTCGAGGACCAGATCGCCAACGCCTTCGGCACGCTCACGACGGTGTTGGCCGACGCAGGAGCATCGTGGGACGACGTCACCGAGATCATCTCCTACCACGTACCGACCGCCGCGGACATGATCGGCCGCGACCACCTCGGGGCAATGGTCGAGCAGATGCAGAAGCACATGCCCGGCCGTCATCCCGCGTGGACCTGCGTGGGGGTGGCGGCCCTGGGCGAACCCCAGATGAAGGTTGAGATCCGAATCCTGGCGCACGTCGATGGCTGACCTACACGCGGGACCCACGGACGATCGGCCGGACGCGGTGACCGACTACGTCGACTTCGCGCTCACCCAAGCGGGGTTCGCCGCAACGGCCTCAGAACTTGAGCAGTTCACTGTCGACTACCTCCTCAGCCGTCGCACGATGACTCAGCTCTCGCAGGGCACGTTCGCTGATCGGCGCCTTGACCCCTACCTCGAGGACAGCGTGGAGACGGTGACTCCATCGTGAGCGTCGAATACATGCGCACGATCGAGCAGTCGGGGCGCGATCTGCGCGAAGGCCGCACGACCTCGGTGGAACTTGTGAACGAGTCCATCGCTCGGGCTGACCGCCTGGACCCCATTGTCGGCGCCTTCACGCAACGCTTCGACGACGAGGCGCGCGCCGCAGCACACGCCCTCGACGCCGAGCTCGCTCGCGGCGTCGACCGCGGCCCGCTCCATGGCGTTCCTATCGGGGTCAAAGACATCATCGCAACGCGGGAGGCGGGTTCGACAGCTCAGAGCCGGGTGCCGGTTCCCGAGTGGGATGCGGGCCGGGACGCCCTGGTCGTGCACCGACTACGCGCTGTCGGTGCCGTGGTGCTCGGCAAGATGAGCACCATGGAGTTCGCCGGCGGAGTGCTGGCGCCGGACAACCCGTTCCCGACGCCCCGGAACCCGTGGGACCATTCTCGGTGGCCGGGCGGCTCGAGCTCAGGCTCGGGTTCGGGAGTGGCCGCGGGCATGGTGCTGGGTGCCCTCGGCACCGACACCGGTGGCAGCGTACGCTCCCCCGCCGCCATGTGCGGCGTGACTGGGTTCAAACCCAGCGCGGAAGCGGTCCCGCGCGACGGCGTGATGCCGACCGCGTGGTCCTATGACACGGTAGGGCCAGTCGCGCGTAGCGCGTGGGACTGCGCGGCGCTGTTCGAGGCGATGGCGGACCGTCGGGTGCTCGACGCACTCGGCGACAGCCACCCATCCCAGGTCCAGATCGCCGGCCTGCGCGTCGGTGTCGAGCGGACGCTCGTGGCGAGTTTTCCGAGCGCAGACCTGCTGCTCGCTTGCTCCCTCGATGCTGCAGTGGCCGAGCTCGCAGCGCTCGGGGCCGACGTACGCGAGATCGAGGTCCCTCACCTGCGCGACCTGGCCCAGGTCACGATGCTGCAGAGCGCCGCTCAGGCCTACGCGTGGCATCGCGACTCGCTGCGGGAGCACTGGGGTCTCTACGGACTCTCCCTCAAGCGCAACCTCATCACGGGACTCATGCTCAGCGCGGGCGACATGGTCCAATTGGACAGGGCTCGTGCGGTGGCCCGTCGCGACGTGGCCGCGTTGTTCGCAGATCTCGACGTGATGGTGATGCCGACCGCACCCTGGGGCGCGCCGGAGTTGTCCCAGGTGGGACACCTCGACGAACTCGCCGACGCGGTCGCGTTCACCGCGGTCTGGAACGCTGTCGGCTACCCGGCGATCAGCGTTCCGATCGGGCTCGGCGGAGGAGGTCTTCCACTGGGCATGCAGGTGATCGCACCACCGTCGCACGACGCACGAGTGCTTGCGGTCGCCCATGCCTACCAGCGCCGGACCGATTGGCACCTAGCCGTGCCTCGGGGGTCGGTGTCAGCACGAGGCATGGCCGCTCCCGCAGCACTGGCCGGAACCGGACCTTGGCACGAAGGATGCTCGGGAGAGGGGTCGGGATGATCTTCGCTCTGCTCGTCTTGACCGATCACCACAGCCTTCTGTCAGGACGTCCCGTCGCCCGATCCACCGAGCGGGGGACGTAGTGCCATCTCACCCTCGAGACGTCCACTTCATCGAGATAGTCCTGGCCGACGCAGGCATCCAAGCCACGCGTCAGGAGATCGACGAATACGCCCAGGATCGCCGCGCGCTTCTGCTGATGCTGGAGCGGATGTACCAGTCTCCGTTCGACGACCCGTACGCCGGTCCGTTCCTCACTCCGAGTCTCGACTCGTGAGCACTCCGTCGTGGAGCCTGCGGTCGCTGAGTGCGGCACTGCAGGCCGGTGAGATCCTCTCGACAGACATCGTTGCTGAGTGCGTGGCCCGGATCGAACAGCTCGACCCGCAACTCGGGGCCTTCGTCACCGTGTTCGCCGACCGTGCGATGGACGCGGCCCGGCACCGCGACCGCGAACGGGCCGACGGGATTGTTCACGGACCCCTCCACGGCATACCCCTCGGGATCAAGGATCTGATCGCGACCGACGAGGGCGTGACCACTGCGCAGAGCCAAGCCCTCGAACCCGAGTGGGGCGACATCGGCGACGGCGAGGCCGTCGGCCGACTCCGAGCGGCGGGGGCGATCGTGCTCGGCAAACTCTCCACCTTGGAATTCGCCGGGGGCGCCCTCGCCGCGGACAACCCGTTTCCTCGACCGCGCAACCCATGGGACCTCGACCGATGGGCGGGAGGATCGAGCTCGGGCTCAGGGGTGGCCGTCGCCGCGCAACTCGTGCCTGCTGCGCTGGGCACCGACACCGGTGGAAGTATCCGCTGCCCCGCTGCCCTGACGGGTGTAACGGGCCTGAAGCCCACCTACGGCCTGATATCGATGACCGGCATCTGCCCTGCCGGATGGTCTTTCGACACGGTCGGCCCGATGGCACGTTCGGTGTGGGACTGCGCTGCCCTCTTCGAGGTGATGGCGGGCATCCCCGTGCTCGAGGGGCTTCGCGATGACATCGATGGCCTTCGGATCGGCGTGGATCGCTCGCTGATCTCTGGTTGTGAGGACGCTGATGCGATGCTCGAGGCCCGCTTCGAGGCGGCTCTGGATGTGCTGCGGGGCCGCGGGGCGCGGCTGGTCGATATCACCGTGCCGTTCCTTCAGGAGCTTGGCGACGTCACCCAACTGGAATGCCTCGCCGAGGCTTACGCGTGGCATAGAACTCGGTTGCGTGACCGGTGGGACGACTACGGCCCGTCGATCCGGAGAAGCTTGCTCACCGGACTGCTGCTCAGCTCGGGCGACAAGGTTCAGCTCGACCGCGTGCGCACCGTCGCTGGGCGTTCCGTGCGGGCCGCATTCGCGGATCTCGACGCGGTGGTGATGGTCTCGGCTCACGCGGGGGCACCGCTCGAGTCAGAGGTGGGCCGCAACGGCGGCCGCTTCACCTCGTTCTGGGCGCCCTGGAACGCGGTCGGCTATCCGGCGCTGTCGGTGCCGATGGGCGTCGGCGCCAGCGGGATGCCGCTCGGTCTGCAGATCATCGCCCGACCATCCCGCGACGCCATGACACTCCGCGTCGGGCATGCGTTCCAATCCGACACCCCCTGGCACCTCGAGACTCCCCCTGCGCTCTCGGCCCGCGGGCGAGCGTCAGGCGGCGGTGACGCTGCATGACCGCGGCTGACACGACAAACGGTCGCGCTCGCGCTGCGGGGCGCATGCGGCCCGCGGGCTGCGGGCTGCGGGCGGGGAGCGTCGCACCTGCCCCCGGCGGCCCTCCTCTTCGTGCTCGCCACCGCCACCGCCTGTTACACACTGTCGCAATCGATCAACCTACCGGTGATGGACGTGCTTCCCTCGCGGTTCGACACGACGCCTGCCGTCGTGACGTGGGTCGTGACTGCGAACCTCCTCACCGCAACGGTGGCCACGCCGATGGTCGGCAGGCTGGGCGATGCGTGGGGGCACCGGCGCCTGCTGTGCCTTTCACTGGCAGCGCTCGCTCTCGGTTCGCTGATCGCAGCTTTCGCCCCAAATATCGGCGTACTGATGGCAGCCCGAGTCGTTCAAGGCAGCGGTGGTGGTGTCGTGCCGCTCGCCTTCGCGATCGTTCGAGACGCCTTGCCGGAGGATCGCGCGTCCGCTGGAGTCGGATTGGTGTCCGCGAGTCTCGCGGTCGGGATGGCGCTCGGGATGGTTCTCGCCGGACCGGCCCTTGCTTCGATGGGCTACGTCGCGCTTTTCGTCCTGCCCTCCGTCGCGGCAGCGTCGGCCGCCGTTGCCGTGCTGAAGGTGGTCCCCAACCCAAGCGTCACCTAGCGCGCTCGTGACGGAGGCGTGGTGGACATCGGCTCGGCACTCCTCTTGTCGACCTGGCTGGTCGCGGCGCTGCTGGCCGTCAGTCGGGGCGCAGAATGGGGCTGGCTCTCGTCGAGAGTGCTCACGCTCGCGCTGCTCGCTGTTGGGTGCGGCGTGTGGTGGTGGCGGCACGGGTCTGTGTCCAGGAGCCCCCTGATCGACACAGCGCTGCTGCGCATGCCTGCGGTCGCCGCAGCCAACGTCGTCGCGTTGTTGATCGGCGCGGCCATGTACGCCCTGCTAGCGGTTCTGCCCCCGTACGTTCAGACGGCCGCCGCATCGGGCTACGGGCTCGGCGCTTCGGTAACCCGGTGTGGCCTGCTGCTACTCCCCATGGCGGTGACCACGTTCGGAGCTGGGCTGGTCATGGCGCCGCTGGCGTCCCGGTTCGGCGATCGAGCCGCAGTAGCGTTCGGCGGCCTGGTGAGTGCCCTCGGTCTGCTGGTTCTCTCGCTGTGGATCGGATCGGTCGAAGCCATCGTTGTCGCCAGTTTTCTCACCGGCTTCGGCTCCGGGCTGGCCTACGCGGCACTCGCCTCGATGGTGGTCCAGGCCGTCCCAGCCGCCCAGACGGCGGTGGTCGCCGCCGTGAACGCCAATCCAGAGTGCTCGGCGGAGCCATCGGCACGGCTGTGGCTGCGAGCGTCGTTTCCGCGGGGTCGGCGCTTGCGCCGTGGCCGACCGAGTCGGCATATCGGCTCACGTTCCTGATCCTCACCGGTGTAGCCACTCTCGGCGCGGCCGCACCACTCACCTCGCTCGGTGCTCCCAACCGCATCAACGGACGGACGAGCTAGCCGACTGTCGGTGCCATCTCACCGGTGTCGCTCAAGCGGCGACGGCTCACTTGCAGGAGACATCATCCGGTCGGCTATCGATCCCGAGAGCGGGCAGCCTCCTCGCTCGCCCAGTCTCGCTCGATCAAGTCCCGAAACCGCTCGGCAGGGGGTGAGCGCAAGGTGTCACGGGATGCCAGGCCGATCGTCCGATGCACTCGCTTGCTGCGGATGGCAATTCCGACGGTCCCGGAGGAACCTGCGAACGGCTCGGGCAGCAACGCCACTCCGAGGCCGGGAGCGACGAGACCCTCAAGCGTAGACAGGTCTTGGCTATCGAACGACATCGACAGGTGGAGGTCTGCTTCGCGGAGCAGGTCGTCGATCAGCACGCGGTAGCTGAATGCCGGCGGTCAGGTCGCCCCAGCCGGCGAGGAGGCAACCGGCGAGCACGCCGCGGGCGTGGGCTGCTGATCACCCTCGAGTCCGAGCTTCCGCTCATCATCGTCGGGACCGCACTACTCACCCTCGGCTACTTCTCGGTGCATGTCATCGCGAGCGATTAGGTCCCCGCACGAGCCCACCACGGCGGAGTGCCGACTGCGCATGCCGCGTCGCTCTGCCTGTTCTTCTTCTCCCTGGCTCGTCGTTCTTCGGCAGTGCCGCCGGCACTGTCTGGAGCGCCCACGCATGGACAGGGGTTGTCGCCCTCACGGCCGCTCTTCTTGCCGTGGTGACGGCGCTGGTCGTGGGGCTGCGCGGCATACCCTCGCTTCTGGATGGCGTGGCATCGCCCACGCCCTGACGTCGGCACGAGCGACATCAGCGAAAGGATACGAACGTGACGATCGCACGCCTGGACCACCTCGTACTCACGGTGGCCGACGTCGACATGACAGTCGGCTTCTACGTCACAGTCCTCGGCATGGAGGAGGTGACCTTCGGTGAGGGACGCAGAGCTCTGGCCTTCGGCCAGCAGAAGATCAATCTCCACCAGCAGGGACACGAGTTCGAGCCGAAAGCCGCCCGCCCCGTCCCGGGAAGCGCGGACCTCTGCTTCGTCAGTAACGAACCGCTCGACACCGTCCTCTCGGCACTGGACACGAATGGCGTCCCGTTGGTCGAGGGGCCGGTGACACGGACCGGCGCCCTCGGACCCATCGAGAGCGTCTACTTCCGCGACCCGGACGGAAACCTCATCGAGGTGTCGGTCTACCCCTCCCGGGAAAGCCTCCCCTGAGCTCCGCGTCGACGTCGGGAGCCGTCCTCATATCAGTGGGAATCCGTCGACGAGCGCCTGCATGCGCATCACCTGCCGGGGGATGTACTCCGCGATGGTGACGCCGACGACGTCCGCGGCGGCCGCGATGTCGGCGATCACCCTCCGCACCTGCGTGGTGGTGAGTCCGTCGGGCTCGATACCCAACCCGAGGATCACCTCGTTGCTGTCAACCGCGTCGACGTCGACGTGGATCGCCACTCGCGAGCAGCCTGTGCCGGTGAGCCACTCCAGAAGCTCGTCGCTGCGGGTGCGCAGAGCGTCGGGGGAGAAACTCGCGATGCCCCACTCTGTAGCATTGCCGATGTCGTCGTCGGTCCACGAATGCAGACCCGCGAGAGCGACCCGTGCGCCGTCGATGGTCTCGGGCAATTCGGCGACGATCTCGGGGTCTCCGTGTCCGGTCAGGACGGCGACGGCCATCGCGTGATAACCCGGGTATTCGCTGTGCGGGGTGCCGACATCCGGGTGGGAATCGATCCACACGACAGCGAGGTCCTCGCCGTACAGGTTCGCGAGCACGGAAAACGGTGCAACGCTGACCGAGCACTCGCCGCCCAGCGTGAGGATTCGATCGATTCGCGGGCCCACTCCCGCGATCGTGACCAGTGCCTGACGCAGTCCGGTGAGCACGGCTTGCCGAGCCTCCACACCATCTTCCAGAGCGATGCCTTCGTCGCTCATGGAGACAGGCACCCGCGCGACAGGGCCGTGATGTGGGGGCAGGACGCTCTCGAGGACGGTGGTGCCGACGGCATAGCCGCGCCGTGCCTGGTCGCGTGGAAGCTCGCCGAAGAAGGTGTCGAACGAGCTGCTGCCGCCGCCTTGCCATTGAGGCCAGACCAGTCGCAGGGTGGATCCAGTGGTGGGGTTGAGATCGTTCATACGAGGTTCCTGTCAGTGGTGGTGACGCCTCGGGTGGCGTCAGCGGCGTGCAGTAAGGACGTGCTGAGGGGCGCGGCAAGGACCAACGCTCGCTCCGCAGCGAGGTCGACGCCGCGCATCAGGAGGATGTAGCTGATGCTGGATACCGCCAGGCCGATGGCAAAGGCGATGTCCGCGCCGCCGAGGCCGGAGGCGATCGGCCCGGTGTAGAGCGCGTTGCTGACGAAAGGCACCATGCAGACCACGCCCAAGGCGTAACTGGTCAGTCCGCGTATCCCCCAGCGACCGTAGATGCCGCCGTCGGTGCGCAAGATGTCGGTGACCGAGTAGGCGCCCCGTCGTACGAGGTAGTAGTCCGTGAGGTTCACCGCCGTCCAGGGGATCAGCAGGTAGCCGAGGAGCGCCAGGAAGGTCGAGAAGGACGTGAGAACGTCAGCGGGGAGCGCGAGCCCAGCGACGATCACCACGACGGTCGCGGTGCCGATGGTCCAGGCCCGCAGCAGAGGCGTGGAGGCGAAGGGCCTGAACGCCTCAGCACCGCTGAGAAGTGACACCGTGCCGCTGTAGAGCGAGACGGCAGCGGTCACCAGGCAGACCACGACCGCGACGAGCATGGTGACCGATCCCAGGTGGAAGCCCCATGCGTCGCCCATGGTTCTGATGGCCGCCACTACGTCGAGGTCGGGGTAGGTCAACGAGACGGCGGCTCCCATGAACTCGATCCAGAGCGCGGAGGCGACCGTGCCGAGGAAGACAGCTGTCGACACCGCCGCGCCGGGCGTGCGGGTGGGCAGGTAGCGGGTGTAGTCCGACACGATCGGCGCGATCGCGATCTGATAGCCGGCCGCCGCGCCGAACTGGGCGAGCACACCCGTCCATCCCCACCCCCAGTCGCCAAGCAACTGGGTGATCGGCAGCGTTGCGAAACCGGCGACAGTCAGTGCTAAGAGATTCGCCACCATGACGTAGGCGATGAATCCCTCCGACCTGAGGATCCACCGGTAGCCCACGATGGCAAGGAGACCGGCCAGGAGGCCGATGACCACCTCGAAGGGGTCGACGTCGCCGGGGAGGACGCCGGACGCCGCGTCGGCGCCGGTCTGCAGGTAGAAGATGGCGAACCCGATCGGGACGATCGCAGCGACCAGGATCGGCACGATCGCGCCGCGCGAGCCGAACTGGACCCTGCTCTGGATCATCTGAGGCAGCCCCATATGCGGCCCTTGGGCACCGTGGAACGCCTGGAAGAGCGTGCCGAACAGCGTCCCGGCCACGATCGTCAGCAAGGTGACGGGCAGGCCGAGGCCGAAGAGAGGCCCGACCGCTCCGGTGTAAGCGGTGATCAGGGTGGCGTTCACCATGAACCAGAACTTCGACTGGGCCGTGACCGACCCGGTTCGCTCCTCCTCGGGCACGAAGTCGAAGGAACGAGCTTCGACGGCGCCGTGCGTGGGGTTAGTGGACATCGGGACCTCTCTGCTGACGAGCGGCGGGCCGGTAAGGGCCGGCAGGACGGCGCCGACTCAACCGCGTCGAGCCCGATGTCGAAAGGAAAAGTGGGCCCGAGCGACGACTTGGAACCCAGCGTTTACGGGCTATGCCGGAACGGGCGCGCGCGTGCCGAATATGCACACACGTGCAACCGTCACCGCGTGCGGGGGTCTGGCAGGTCCCCGGCTCCGCCGATGGAGCGCCCCTCCTGCGGGGAATGTCCGAACGCGCGGCGATACGCACGGGCGAAGGAGGAGGCGTCGCCGAAGCCCCAGCGGACGCCGATCGCCGCGACGGGCACAGCGGCCAGTCGGGGATCGACCAGATCCAGGTGCGCGCGTCGAAGGCGTTCGCGACGCAGGAACGCGGCGGGAGAGTCGTCCGGCGCGAAGATCGCCGAGAGCTGCCGCACCGACATCTGGTTGTCGGCCGCGACCTGCTCCATGCGAAGCCCCGGAGTTGCGAGGTGCGCGAGCAGGTACTCCTTGGCCGCGCGCAGCTGGGTCTCGCGCGACCAGGAGCGCACCTGAACGTCTGACGTGGCGGCGGCGACCGCTGCACTGCGGAGCAGTTCGATAGCAGCATGGGCGACTGACAGGCTGTCCGCAGCGCCGTCGTCAGCAGGGTGAGACACCATCTCCTCCGCGAGAAGGCGGAAGACCCGAAGCGGGCTCAGAGTCAAGCTCAACGGGCGAAGGCGGACGTCGGAGGCCCTGATCCGGGGCGGCAGCACCGCCGCGCGGTCCACCATCGTGACGGACTGATCCCCGTTGGACTCGATGGAATACGGGACGCTGGGATCACAGAAGGTCGCCTCGCCGCTCCTGAGGGTGGTGCGCTGGCCGGCCTGCTCGATCTGCGATTCGCCCCGGCCCTGGGTGAGGAACAAGAGCTCATCTGAGGGGTTGGAGCGCACGAGCGAGGCGCTCCGACGCAACGCGGTCGGCGCATTCTCCCGCAGCTCGGAGAGGCGGATGGCTGGGCTCAGCGCCGCCGATCGCACGGCAGCGATGAACTTCGAGGGTGCCGAATCGACCGACATCGCGTAGAAGCTCTGACTGACGAAGTTCTCCCATTCGTCGGCGCCGGAGATGCGAGCGGAGTCCATAGCACATTATGAAGCTCGACCGGCGAGCTGCCGGGTCCGCAGGCCTCCTTTTCCGCTCTGGCTCGCGGGATATTCTCGTTGAGGCCTCAGGTCGACCTCACCGGGCAGGCACGGTCGGCAGCTACACCGGCGCCACGGCGCCGATCGTGATGCCGGTCAACGCGCCGGGCTACGCGGCGCAGAAGCCGCCGAGCGAGTACAGCTACGACGAGGTCTCTTCGTTCCTGACCGAGGGCCTGGTCTACGTCGCGGCGGGTATCCGTAGCAAGGACAGCAACACCGACGACTACACCGGCAACGCGCCGTGGGGCGTCGTCGACCTCAAGGCCGCGATCCGCTACGTCCGGTTCAACCCCGACCTCGTGCCCGGCGCCAAGGACAAGGTCTTCGTCTTCGGCCACAACGGCGGTGGCGCGCAGAGCTCCGTCGCGGGCGCGTCCGGCGACAGCAGTCTCTACGCGCCCTACCTCAACGCGCTCGGCGCGGCCATGACGTCCACCGACGGCACCGCGCTCTCGCTCGGCACCTCCGACTCCGGCACCTACTACGACCACATCGTCTCCGTCGTGGAGGAATCGCTGAACAACTTCATCGCCGACACCACCTTTCCCTACACCCCGTCGAACTCGTTCTCCGCCGGCATGGTGATGCCCAGCAGCAGCTCCGGCAGCGCCGGCGGAGCAGCCGGCAGCTCGAGTGAGTCGTCCACGACGTACGACACCCTGGACGACTACATCGCCAGCCTCAACGCCGACACGACCTGGGTGACCTACGACGCGAGCACCAAGAAGGCCACCATCACCGGTCTCGCAGGCTTCGTGGCCAGCCAGAAGAGCCCCTCCAAGAGCGTCGGCGTCTTCGACGGCCCCGACCGGAGCGCCACCGAGAACGTCGTCTTCGGCCTCAACACCGACGGCCTGCACTTCTCCCCCGTCTCCCGCAACGTGATCAAGGCCAACCAGTCGAGCTACGAGAAGTACGACGATTGGAAGGACGACTACGCGGCCTCGGAGTACGCCTCGGACTTCAAGAAGACCGACGGCACCGGCGAGACCGTGAGCTACCGCGGGGCGATGTACAACCCGCTCTACTTCCTCACCAGCTACTACAAGGGACACAAGAGCGCGACCGTCGCGCCGCACTGGCGGATCCGGACCGGCATCATGCAGGGCGACACGGCCAACACGACCGAGGTCAACCTGGCGCTGGAAAGCTACGGCGTGGACGACCTCGACTTCGCGACCGTCTGGGGCCAGGGCCACACCCAGGCCGAGCGCACCGGCGACGCCACGACCAACCTCATCTCGTGGGTGAAGAACGTCGCCGCCTGACCCTCGGTCGGGTGGGCGCGAGTCAGCGCGCTAGGTATCCACCGTCGATGACCAGGTCGATTCCGGTCACGAAGCTGGCTTCGTCGCTCGCGAGGTAGAGGACTCCGGACGCGACCTCGTCGGGTGTGCCGTGGCGGTGCATCGGGGTGAGGTCGAGGAACTCCTGCGTCGTTGCGTCGTCCTCCTCCCCCGCCATCTCCGTCAGGATCATGCCGGGGCAGACCGTGTTGCAGCGGATTCCGTGGGCGACGTGGGAGATCGCGATGTTCTTCGACATCGTCCGGATCGCGCCCTTGGTCGCCTGGTAGGCGAAGTGGCCGTCATCGCCGGCGATGCCCATCGTCGAGCAGATGTTGACGATCGACCCGCCGCCATGAGATCGCATGACCGGGATCGCGTACTTCATCCCGAGCCACACGCCGGTCTGGTTCACCTGCAGCACACAGTTCCAGCCGTCGACCGTCTCGCTCTCAGCACCCTCGAAGCTGCCGACTCCGGCGTTGTTGACCAAGATGTCGAGGCGGCCGTACTCCCCGGTCGTTGCAGCGACGACGCTCTTCCAGCCGGCAGGATCGGCGACGTCCAGCGCCCATGAGATGGCATGCCCGCCGTGGCACCGAATTGATGCCGCCGTCGCTTCCGCTGCCGATTCGACGATGTCGGTGACGATAACAACGGCGCCTTCGGCTGCCAGCCGGGTAGCGATGGCAGCACCGATGCCTTGGCCGGCACCGCTGACCACGGCGATCTTGTCTCGCACTCGATCTGCCATGACGGCTCCTTCCGTGGGGCGACCAAGGTGTCGCCGTGGATGGCGACCGTATCCGGCGATCTGACGACGCCGAGTCCGGATCCATGCAGGGCGCTGTCACCCGCGCGCAGACTCCCGCGAGTGACCCTGCTGCGGGCTAGCGAGCACCTAGCCTGCTCGTCATGATCAAGACCGTCGGACTCTTCGAGCTTCCCACCGACCTCGACCCTGACCTCTTCTGGCGGCAGCACGTCATCTCGCATGCCGACGAGATCGCACGGCAAGGTGGGGACCTGCTGAAGGGATACGTGATCAGCCGGGTCGCTTCCCCCTTGGTCGGCGATCCACGGTTCTGGGGGATGGTGGAGCTCTGGTTCGAGGACGAGGCAGCTCGCGCGGAATTCGACCGCGTCACCGATGAATCCCGATTCGGGGAAGCCGAGACTCATTTCGAGCAGTACGTGCGGAACTTCAGCGCCGTCGAGGTGCAGAGCCACGTCGTGATCACACCTGAGGACCTCGCAGCCAACGGCTGACACCGCAAGCGCGAAAGTCCGCCGGCGGACACCGCGGAGGCGGGGCTTCTTCATCAGACGATGCTGTAGCCACCATCTACGACGATGTCGGCGCCCGTGATGAAGCTGGAACGGTCGCTCGCCAAGAACAGAACGACCTCCGCGATCTCCTCGGGTCGTCCCATCCGCCCTATCGGGGTCCTGTCGACGTACTCGTCGTCATCGACGTCGGCCTCGGCCGCCATGCTCGTGTCCACGATGCCGGGCGAGACGCTGTTGACGCGAATCCCGTCCCGGGCGTGGTTCACCGCAGCGTTACGAGTCATCATGCGAACCGCTCCCTTCGTCGCCTGATAGGCGGCGTGCCCCTCGGAGGCGACGATTCCGAACACGGAGGCGATGTTGATGATCGACCCACCGCCATGGCGACGCATCGCCGGGATAGCCGTACGCATACCAAGCCACACGCCGCGCTGGTTGACCGCTGTCACCATGTCCCAACTGACCTCGGTCTCGGCGAGCGGCGCAGCTGCGGTGCCGAGCACGGCAGCGTTGTTGACCAGGACGTCCAGACGACCCCAACGCTCGAGGATCGCGTCGACGACCCGCTCCCACTCCGTCGCATCGCGGACGTCGAGATGTTCGAAGACCGCCTCGTGACCCGTGGCCACAAGCTCCCTCGCCACCTGCTCTCCCGCTTCGACCTGCACATCGGCCACGACAATGGCCGCCCCGGCCTCGGCGAGGCGGCGGGCATGAGCCGCACCGATGCCCTGCGCTGCTCCCGTGACCAGGGCGACTCGTGCATGCAACTCAGTCATCGTGCCCCCCGCCCGATGCGCGCCTATGCTGCCCGCCAACGGTCGGGAACTGCGTGAGAGTGCCGCCGTCGATGACGAGGTCGGTGCCGGTGATGTTCGCCGCGGCGTCGCTCGCTAGGAAGGCGACCACCGCTCCGACCTCCTCCGGCGTGCCCAGACGGCCGAGCGCGGTGTGGCTCGCGAACTGGTCGATCTCCTCGGCACTGAGGTGATCCCGCAGGGCTGCCGTTGCGATCACTCCCGGCGAGATCGAGACACACCGAATCCCGTCGCGACCGTGCTGGATGGCGATGTTCCGGGTCAGCCCATGGATGGCCGCCTTGCTCGTGCCGTACATCATCCGGTCCAGCTCCGCTGCGTGCCCCGCGATGGACGCCGTGTTCACGACGACTCCCCCGCCACCCGCGATCATCTGAGGGATCGCGTGCTTCGCGGTCAGTGCGTAACCGACGACGTTCACCGAGAGCACCCGGTGGAACACGGCAGGATCGAACTCGAGCACGGTGAGGTCTGCCAGATCCGGGTCCATCAGCGCGGCATTGTTATGCAGCACGTCGATCCGGCCGAACTCCTCGGCTGTCCGCGCCACGAGGCTCTCGACGGTCGCCTCGTCGCTGATGTCGCCGCTGAGGGCGATGGCTCGCCCGCCGAGGTCGGAGATCTCCTCGGCGACGCGGTCAGCGGACTCCGGACGGAGATCGACGACCGCGACAGCCGCCCCCGCGTGGACGAGGGCGAGGGCGGAAGCCCGACCCAGCCCTCCCCCGCCACCGGTGACGATCGCCGCCCGGCCTGCGAGCCCTCCTGCCATCAGTAGGCGCCGATGACCGAGAACCGCTGGTTGTGGTGCTTCGGCTCCTCCACCTCGTCGACGAAGGCAAGCGCGTAGTCGGGAGCCGAGATCGCGGCCTGGCCGCGGGAGTCCTTCAGCATCACATCGCCGCCGACGAGGTAGGAGCCGATCGCCTCCTGAGGCGCGTGGGCACCGAAGACGGCGGCCGGGCTC
Source organism: Nocardioides sp. (assembly GCF_047606145.1). Classification (GTDB taxonomy): domain Bacteria; phylum Actinomycetota; class Actinomycetes; order Propionibacteriales; family Nocardioidaceae; genus Nocardioides. The sequence continues at coordinate 119,657 of NZ_JASGET010000019.1, forward strand.
AGGTAGAACCAGTCACCCTCGGGTGCGCCACGAAGCTCTTCGAGCAGCTCCGCGTGGCTCTGCGCTTCGGGGAGAGCGATCGGCGGGAATCCCTCGGTGTCGAGCAGCCGCGTCCCGGACTCGTCGACCTCGAGCGAGCCGGAGCCGCCGACGACGCCGACCCGGACATCTGCCTTCGCCGCCTCGGCGAGGATGGCGACGACGTGGTCCTTGAGCTTCTCGCCGTCGAGCTCACGCGCGGGGAACGCAATCACCAGGATGTCAGCCTTCTCCAGCGCCTCGGCACGCACAGCTGGGTCGAGGAGGCTGCCGGCGATGCCGAACCCGGGCTGCGCACCGTCACGCAGCTCACCGGACCGGCTGTAGGCAAGGACGTCGTGGCCACGACGAAGCGCCTCGGTGCGAATGGCGTCACCGGTGTAGCCGTTGGCGCCGAAAACCGCGAAAGTGGTCATCTCGGTGTTCCCTCGTCTCTTGAGATTCGAATGGCGCCAGACGTGTGTGACGCTCTCAGTCGACCCTAAGGCGGGAGACGCAGGACGCATTTCGTCCTGGCGCGTCCCCCTTACGTCTGCGTGCAATCAGCTAGGTGCCACCGCGTCAGACCCTGGTAGGCGTGCGCCGCGCCGAGCACGAATCTGTCCGATCCAGGCGGACCGATGATCTGCATTCCGAGTGGGAGGCCGCGAGCGCTCAGACCCATGGGAATCGATACAGCCGGCCAGCCGAGCGCATTCACGGGACTGGTCAGCGGGATGAAGCGGCGCAGCTCGTGCATCTCGGTGTGCAGCGGCGCATCGCGTGGTGTGGTGGGAGTGATCAGTACGTCGACGTCGTCGAACACCCGAGCGGCACGCATACACAGGGCGCGCCGGGCCGCCTGGACCAGGAGGTAGTCACTCGCGCCGAGTAGCGCGCCGGTCCCGATGATGCGGCGAGCTGAAGGACCGAAGTCCGACCACCGCTCAGCGAACTGATCAGACATGGTCGCGAAGTGCTCGGCGACGGTTCCGAGGCCCGCGACAGCGGCGAGATCCGTCCACCCGTCGACGCGGGCCGTGCTGACCGCCGAGCCTGCATGCGCGAACACGTCCTCCGCGGCCCCGAGCGTCTGCCACACCTCATCGTCGACGTCGGACAGGTCACGGACGACCCCGACTCGCAACCCGGCCGGCGTCATCTCCTCCACCGGCCTGACAGTCGTCCCGACCAGCACCTGATGCAGCAGGTCGCAGTCCTCTGCGGTCCGCGCCAGGGGACCGATCACCTCGTAGCTCTCACCGCCACGGATCATGCCGTCAGCGGGGACCGCTCCGTGGGTGGGCTTGAAACCGGTGACGCCGCACAACGCAGCGGGGCACCGGATGCTGCCACCAGTGTCGGTTCCCAACGCCGCCAACGCCATGCCACTCGCCACTGCGATCGCAGAGCCGGATGACGAGCCGCCCGGCCAGCGCGCCCGGTCCCATGGGTTCCGCGGGAACACCGAGGTCGAGCCCTCCTCCAACACCCCCGCGCCAAGCTCCATCGTGGTGGTCTTTCCCACCACGTTCGCCCCTGCCAGGCGCAGTCGTCGGACGGCGGTCCCCTCGAGCTGAGGTCTTGTCGACCCGAAGCCGCGACTCTGTCCCGTCGTGGGGGCCTCCGTGGTGTAGATCAGGTCCTTGACCGCGACCGGGATCCCACGCAGTGGCATCGTGAGCGTGTCGTGCCGTGAGCCGGCCGCCCCCAGCCGGCCCGCCAGATCGGAGGACTCGGTCTCGAAGCGGGACAGGAACGCGCCGAGGTCGTCGTCGCGAGCGGTCGTCGTGGCTCTGCTCTCGGCGAGCAACTCCAACGGAGTGATGCTGCGGTCGGCTTGGGATCGGACCGTCTCACGAAGGCTCAGCATGCCGACACGATCTGGGCGGGCACGAATGCCAGAGCGGAGAGCGACTCCTCCTCGAGAGCGATTTCTCGTAGGCGCTCGAGCATCAGTGCCTGCGCCGTGGCGATCTCTACCATCACCTCGAGGTCGAGGTGGTCTGGCCGGATCCCGTGCCGACCGAGGATCACTGCGATCTCACCGGGGTTCATGGGGCCTCCTTCGTGCACTCCCAGTCAAACGAGCCGCCCGTCTCACGACCAGCGCGTCGCGTGCACCCAGCGCTGATGCGACAGTCGGCCGCACCCACGATGAAGGTGCACTGCGAGGAGGCTGACTCAGCCGGTCTGTTCGGCCATGGCCGTTCGGTAGTCGGATGCCGTCGTACCGTAGGCCTTACGGAAGAGCAGGCTGAAGTGCGGCTGGCTGGTGAAACCCCACCTGGCAGCGATCCGGGAGATAGGGACGTCGACAAGATCTCGCCGGGCGAGGTCGTCTCGACACCGCTCGAGCCGACGCTCCCGAATCCACGCCGAGACACTGATCTCTTCGCGCGCGAAGAGGCCGTGGAGCTTACGGACGGACATGTAGTTCGCCGTGGCGATGGATGCCGGAGACAGCTCCGGGTCGGGCAGGTTCAGCTCGATGTACCGCATCACCGCGGACGGGATCGAGGTCGGAAAATCAGTCTCCTGCTCCAACCGACGCAGCTGATCCGCCCAGAGCGTCTCGATCAGATCCACCGCGTTCCCGATCAGGCGTTGCTGGACACTTTCGTCCAGCAGTTGGCACCTGGATTCCAGGTTGTCCACGAACGCCGCGACCAGGGCGGCGAGAGGCTCGTCCCGCTGGACGCGGGTGGCCGCGAGCCGTCGCAGACTCAAAGCGGGCAGAGCGATCGCTCTCTCGGGGATCAAGATGCCGAGACACTCGACACCGGGATCGAAGTGCAGATCGTAGGGGCGGTCGCTCTCGATCATGGAGACGTCGCCAGGCCCTAGCTGTGCGGTGCGGCCACCTTGAGTGCAACGGCTGGTCCCGACGAGTTGGATGCAGAGCATGTAGCCCTTCGACTCCCCGGCCTCGATCATCGCGGCTGTCCGCTCGGCGCGATGGGCTCCCGCCCTGATCCGGGAGATGACGACCCCTTGGAAGGCCCGGGACCGGATCGACCCTTCGAACGACTCCTCCCCCGGGCTGACGCGGACCTTGACCGAGGTCGAGGAAAGGAGCGAGCGCCACATCGCGGCCTCGTAGGCGCGCCCCTCCGAGGACGTCAGTCGTTGCATCGGGAGATGGGTCTCGCTTCTCATGAGCTCCTCACATGGGTGCGCTCTGGCAATGATCCACGATGCGGGCGAAATTTCAGCGACGCAGGTCCCACAACTGCTTGTTGGCGGGCGGAGCGGTGTCACCGAAGTCGATGCCGTGCAGAGCGGCGAGATGTTGGTTCATCCAGACGTTGAAGTCACCCTCCCCCGGGGCGACCCGATGCTCGTCGTCCCACGGCCGGATCCCGATCACGATGGGGATGACGTAATCCACGTCGCCGTGTTGCTGGAAGACCACTTCGCCGTGCTCGAAGCGACGCATCTCGGCCAGGAGGTCCGAGATGCGTCGCCCCTGCAGCTCGCGGCCGAACTCAAGCGACGCCGCGCGCATCCCGGGAAGCAGGGGAACCGCCGACACGTAGAGATCGTCACCGGGTACGTCTTCTGGCATTGCCGCGAAGAGCGGCACGATGTCGTCGGGCATGCGGTCTGCGGCAATCGTCGAGGCACGTCCCGCCTCCGGTCCAGACTGTGCGACGACGAGGAGGTCGATGCCCGTGAACGACTGGACGTAGGCGACCTCGCGATCGATTCCTTCAGGCAGGGTGCGCTGCACCGGCTTGAAGTCCTCGGTGAGGGCAGGCATCGCAAAAGCGTGGAACATGGGAGTCCTTTCGTCGCCGGACCGTGCCGCGCGGCGGCACGATCCGGTAGACGTCAGAGGGGTGACTGGGTCGGGTGCGGGCGAGTACGGATCAGATCGCGAGATCGACGACAGCCTTTTCTTCGAGCACCGGCCCGCCATGCGCGAGGTCGCTGTGACCGCGCAGCGCCACCAGAATCATCGCGCCCGACACGAACGTGAGACCGACAGCGGTGCCGAGCAGGAGGCCGTAGTCGTCGCCACTGACGGTGAAACCGAGCAGCGGGCCGAGCGCTGCGCCGCCGTTGATCGTGACAGGCAGGAACCCCGCGGTCACGCCGCGACCGTCCATGGTGACGACAGCGCCGATGTGCGGCCCCGCGAGGTAGTTCCAGGCGAGGTTGATCGCGAGCATGGCGAACAGGTAGTAGCCCACGCCCTCTCCGGCGAACAAGAAAGCTGTTCCCAGGATCGTGACGCCCATCCCGCTGAGGATGCCGGCGCGCCGCGAGATCCGGTTGGCACTCGCCATCGCCAGGACGCAGCCGATCATCCCGACGAACTGCGACAGCGAGAGGATGGTGCCGGGGATGGTGTCCGAGCCCGTCATCTTCACGCCCATGTTGAACGCGAAGGCATAGATGGCGCAGACCCCGACGTAGTAGAGCGCGATGCTGCCGAGCGAGATCAGGCCGCGGACAGGCGGCAGGGCGTGGGTGATGGAGGGACGGACCGCGTCGGACCGGTCGTGAGCCAGCTGTCCGATCCAGAAGGATGCGACGAGGCCGACGAGGTCGGTGACGCACAGGACGATGAACGACGCGTGCCAGCCGACGGCGTGCTCGAATCGCGGAACGAACCAGAAGAACACCGTGCCGTAGATGAGCGGGAAGATCGCCAGCAGCGCGAAGCGCCGATCGGGACGATCGGCGCTTCGCGCGATGATCGAATAGCAGATCACCTGAGCGGCACCGGCCATGACTCCGTCCACCAACCTCACGGCTGCGAGCACCGCGATCTGGTTGACCAGCATCGTCGCCAAGCCGCACGCGAGCAGCACGCTCATGGTCGTGATCGCGAAGGGGCGGGTGGGGAGACGGTGGACGAGCACACCCGCGGTCAGCGCTCCGCTGGTCACCCCGATGAGCTCCAGAGTGCTGACAAGACCAACCGCTCCATTGGAGAGGTCGAAGGCGTCTTGAAGAGCTGGAAGGGTCACCGGAAGCAGCGTGAAGCCTCCAGCGCCCACCGATCCGAGAACGAAAGCTGCGATCAGCGCGGCGCGCGAGCTGGCGCGGCTCCCGATCGAGGTTGTCGGCACGTTGGTTCTGATCATCTCTGAGTCCCTTCGTCCTTGCGGCAGTCTGCGCGAAACAGCGCTCCGTTTCACGAGTTGCGGCACAGTAACTCCGGGCGAGGGACCGTCTCTTTCGTTCCCGCGCAGCAGCATTGGCATTGGGTGCACAACGAGACCTCCGTCACATTCTCGAAACATGGGCGCCGAGTTGGTGGCCCCGATATGCCTTGATCGCCACGTGCGTGTAACAGGCCGGCCGGGAACTCGAGGGTCGGCAAACGAAAGCAAGGCCCGAGCCCGCATGGGCTCAGACCTCGCAACGGGTGGAGTCGGTCCGCTATTTGATGGTGTAGCCGGCGTCGATCTTCAGCTCGGTGCCGGTGATGTAACGCGCCTCCTCCGATGCGAGGAAGACCACCGCGTTGGAGACGTCCTCCACCTCGATCCACGGGACGGGAAGCATGTTCTCGGCCACGAAGTCTGCCGTCGTCTGCTCCAGTGTCGGGGCGTCCAGGTCGGGCCTGTAGCCCTGGTAGATGCGGTCGTTCTGAACCATCGGCGTAGCGACGGCACACGGATGAACTGTGTTGACCCGCACCGAGTACGGCGCCAGTTCCTTGGCAAGGGTCCGCATGATCCCGACGACTGCATGCTTGCTCGCGACGTAGGCGAGCCCACCGACCTCTGCTCGGTGGGCGGCCGTGGAGCTGTTGAGGATGATCGATCCGCCGGTTCCCTGGGCGATGAGATGCGGGATGGCGACCTTGGCGGTGTGCCACACGCCCTTCGCGTTGATGTCGAGCACCGTGTCCCACTGCTCGCCGGTGAGCTCGTGGGCGGGCACCCCGAACACGAGCACGCCCGCGGTCGCGGAGACGATGTCGATCTTGCCGAACCGATCCAGGCCGACATCGAGCGCCGCCGACATCGCATCGAGATCGCGGACGTCGGCGCGCGTCGCCGCTATTCGACCTCCAGCTGCCTCGACCAGCCGGACCGTCTCGTCGAGATCGTCACCGGAGGTGCCCGGGTAGAACTCGTCCAACCCCTCGACGCTCCGGGCGATGTCCACAGCGATGATGTCGGCACCCTCGCGAGCCAGCGCGAGCGCCTGATCGCGGCCTTGCCCCCGTGCGGCGCCCGTGATGAGCGCCACCTTTCCTTCGACCCGACCAGTCATGTCGTCGCGTCCCTTTCTGAGGTTTCTTCTGTCAGACGATGAGTCCACCGGCGTCGACCGGAAGGGCTGCGCCGGTGATGTAGCGAGCCTCGTCGGAGACGAGGAAGAGGGTGGCGTTCGCGATGTCGACCGGGTCGACCCACGGCACGGGGAGCGCGTTGCCGGCGGCGAAGGCCTGCCTGACGTTCTCTTCGGTGCGCTCGTGCGCCGGGAGGTCCGCGGCGAACTCGGCGAACGTCTCCTCGTTGAGCAGCATCGGCGTGGCGACACCGCCGGGACTGACGGCGTTGACCCGGATGGAGTGCGGACCCAGTTCGAGTGCGAGCGTCTTGGCGAGTCCGATCAGGCCGTGCTTGGAGGCGACATAGTGGCCTTGCAACGGGTAGGCGCGCAGTCCCGAGACCGACGAGGTCACGACGACTGCTCCGCCCGTTCCGCCGGCGACGATGTGGGGTACGGCGGTTCTGATGGTGTTCCACGCCCCGGTGAGGTTGACGTCCAGGACCGCGTTCCACTGCTCGGGCGGGAGCTCGAGCGTCGGGCCACTGGTGAAGATGCCCGCAGTGGCGACGACGATGTCGAGGTGCCCCCAGGTCCGAGCACCCTCGGTCGCGATCTCTGCAAGCCTCTGCGCGTCACGGACGTCCGCCGTCCGAGCCAGAGCGCGCCGGCCGTTCGCCCGGACGAGTTCGGCCGTTGCCTGGAGGTCTGCGGAGATGTCGTCGTCGGTCGCCCACGACTCGGCGAGGTCGACGACGATGACATCGGCTCCTTCCTCCGCCAGACGTACGGCCTGGCTCCGACCGATGCCACCTGCGGCACCGGTGACCAGCGCGACCTTGCCCTCGACTCGTCTCATCCGATCCTGCCTTCCGTCATTCGTCGGTCGATTCCTGCACGTTACGGCCGGCAGAACACGATCCTCTTTCGCCCTGGTGCGGCCCGGTTGCCTCTGCGTGCAGATGGCGTGTCACCTCGGCTGGCCCCGGGTATCACCCTGTGTAGCGTCGACGGCATCATCTGCCCGCGCACCACCGAGGATCGCGATGCTCAAGACGCTCTGCCAGTTCAACCTCCAGTCCGGCGTCGACCCCGACGAGTTCTGGCACACCTTGGTCGAGGACCACGCTCCAGCGACGCTGGCGGTCGCGGGTGACGCGCTGGCGGGCTATCTCCTGAACCGGAGCGACGCCAACGGGGCTCCTGCCCAGGCGCCGTACCAGTTCACCGTCGAGCTGTACTTCGACTCCGTCGAGGAGCGGACCAGGTTCCTGACCCAGGTCGAGACGATCGACGACGACTTCGACGCCCAGGTGCAGGGCTTCGTCGCCTACGCCGTCGACGAGCTCGTCATGCGCACACCGTCACACCACCGCGGCTGAACGGGACGGCGCATCGGAGGACGGCAGGTCGGCGGCGAGCGCGGCCGGAACCAGGACGGGGAAATCGACCAACTGCTGGCCGAGCGACTTCCCCATATCGTCGAAGCGTCGCGACGAGATCGCTCCCCCGTCGAGCGCGTCGTGGAGGACGAAGTTGAGCGCGCCGATGCCCGGCAGCGCGAAACGATCCACCCGCGGGCCGGAGGGGCCCGCGACCAGATGCTCGAACCACTGGGCCACCGCCTCAGCGCTCAACGCGGCGGCGACGTAGGGCAGCACCGCCGCCGAACGCGCGATCACACCCACGTTCGCATCGATGCCCTTGTCCCCCGAGCGAAGGAAGGCAAGCCGACCGAGAGGCACACTGACCGCGGTTCCGGTCGCGTCGGCAACGCCCCGCGGCAGCGGCTCGATGCTCGCCACCTCGCCTGAGAACCAGTCGTGCCGGACCTCGGCGATCTCGTGCGTCACGCCCTTGATCGTGTAGCGGGAGCGGACCAGGCTCTTGTCGAGCAACGACGACCACAGCCGCATGCGAGGGCGCACCTCGGCAGCGAGGAAGCAGGTGCCGGGAGCCATCGAGACGAAGCTGGCGGTGTTGGCCCGCAGCAGCGCCTCGGCGGCGTCGGCGCGGGCGTGGTCGACCACCAGGCGGTAGGTCACCTCCTGGAGAGCCACCGGAGCGGCGTGGCGACCCAGGCTCTGGCCTGACCCGATCACGTCCAGGCCGATCTCCTCGAACGGCTCCCACCCGTGTCGCGCGGCCTGGGCATTGGCGCGCGAGAGCACGGCAGCGGCGTTCTTGTGGGCCTTCTCGATGGCGTCGTTCCCGGCGATGGCGTTGAGCGCGATCGTGCGCCACCCGACCCGCTCGATGGAGCAGACCTTGTACGTCGCCGTGGGGGCGTATCCACGGGCGCCGCGGACCTCGATCCGACCGGGGCCGAGCTCGGTGAGCTGAACCTGGCTGCTGTCCACAGTGATGTCGGGAAGGAGGTAGCGCTGGGGGTCGCCGATCTCGTAGACCAGCTGCTCGGCGACGGTGCCGATGCTGAGCGCTCCGGTCCCCGGCGCGGTGGTGAGGGTGAAGACGCCGTCAGCACCGATCTCGGCGATCGGGAACCCGGTGTTGCTGAAGTCGACCTCGCGCCAGTCGGTGTGGATCCCGCCCGCCGGCTGCGCGCCGCACTCGAGGAGGTGTCCCGCAAGGGATCCGGCTGCGATCAGGTCGTAGTCATCGAGCGCCCAATCGAACTCGTGCAGGAGCGGCCCCAGTGCGAGGGCGGAGTCCACCACGCGCCCGGTGATCACAATGTCGGCGCCGCCCTCGAGCGCTGCGGCGATCGGCCGGGCGCCGAGATAGGCATTGCTGCTCGCCAGCTCGGGCGGGAAGGGATCTCCTCGGAACATCTCTGTCCAGCCGGTGCGATCCAGGGAGAGCACGTCGTCGCCGTGGACCACCGCGACCGTCGGGGACAGTCCGAGCTCGTCGGCCATCTGCTCGAAGAGTTCACCGCAGCGGAGCGGGTCCAGCCCGCCGGCGCTGCTGATCACGCGGACGCCGCGGGCGAGCAGTCCCGGGAGTGCCTCGCGAACCTCTGGGCCGAGGAATCCGGCCGCGAAGCCGGTGTCCGGCTCAGGCCGTCGAGCCGCCATCTTCGCGATGCCGTGCTCCATCAGGTAGTCGACGATCAGGTAGTCGATACTCGCGTGGTCGGCCAACTGCGTGAACGCCATGCCCGCGTCGACCGAGCAGGCGCCGCCGATCCTCACCGTGCGTTCGACCATCTGACCCAACTCCTTGCCTCGTCCTCACATGAGCGTCGATCCCGACCGCCGTTGCGATCCAACCTCGGGGATCGGTGGCGTCACAACGACTCGAGATCAGCGATGCGCGGGCCGGGAAGAGGGCTGCGCCGCGGCAACAGGCCGCGGCAGCAGTTCGAGATGCAGCCCGCGGGGGCCGTCAGCGGATCAGAGAGTGAGCACGTCGGGCTCGGTCGCGGCCCGGACCTGCTCGACGGTCACGCCCGGAGCGAGCTCGACCAGGCGCAGACCGGCATGGTTGACGTCGAGGACGCACAGGTCGGTGATGATGCGCTCGACGACCCTCTTGCCCGTGAGCGGCAGCGAGCACTCCTCGACGATCTTGTGGGAGCCGTCCTTCGCGACATGCTCCATCAGCACGATCACGGTAGCCGCGCCGTGGACCAGGTCCATGGCGCCACCCATCCCTTTGACCATCTTGCCCGGGATCATCCAGTTGGCGATGTCTCCGCGGGCGCTGACCTGCATGGCACCGAGGATGGCGGCGTCGATCTTGCCGCCGCGGATCATGCCGAAGGACATCGCCGAGTCGAAGAACGCTGCGCCAGGGCGGACCGTGACGGTCTCCTTGCCGGCGTTGATCAGATCGGCGTCGACCTCGCCGGCGGTCGGGTAGGCGCCGGTGCCGAGGATGCCGTTCTCGGACTGCAGCACGAGCTCGACGTCGTCGGGCACGTAGTTCGGCACCAGCGTCGGGAGTCCGATGCCGAGGTTCACGTAGTTCCCGTCTTCGAGTTCCGCTGCGGCGCGCGCGGCCATCTCCTCACGGCTCCAGGACACGATCGGTTCCCTCCTCCAGAGCGCCGAGTACTGCCTCGCGCCATTCTTGCGGCGAGAGCGGCTCGATCGGACGATCGGAGCCGTCGCGAGGGAGGACCACGCCGACAGCGGCGATCTCTCGCCACTCCGCGGGGGTGAGTCCCAGGGCCTCGGCCCGGTCGACGACGTCGTACGCGTTCAGTCGCGTCGCGGTCATGAGGTGCCCTCCGGCCGGGTGATGACCTTCTCGATCCGCTTCTCCGCGACCTGCTCGGGCGTCAACGCGAGCACACGGTGTACGTAGACGCCCGGAAGATGGACCTCGTTCGGGTCGAGTGCGCCCGGCTCGACGAGATGCTCGACCTCGGCGATCGTGATCCGTCCGCACATCGCCGCCAGCGGGTTGAAGTTGCGGGCGGCCTGCCGGAAGACGAGGTTGCCGTGCCGGTCGCCCTTCCACGCCCTGACCAGGCCGAAGTCGGCGATCACGGCGCGCTCGCGTACATATTCCTGCCCGTCGAAGACCTCGACCGGCTTGGCCGGGGAGGCGAGGGCAACGGATCCGTCGGCGGCGTACCGCCAGGGCATCCCACCCTCGGCAACCTGGGTGCCGACCCCAGTGCGGGTATAGAACGCAGCGATGCCGGACCCGCCGGCGCGCATTCGCTCGGCGAGCGTGCCTTGCGGAGTCAGTTCGACCTCGAGCTCGCCGGAGAGGTACTGCCGAGCGAACTCCTTGTTCTCTCCGACATATGACGCAACGACACGTCGAAGCCGGCCGGCACCCAGCAGCTGCCCGAGGCCCCAGTCGTCGACGCCCGCGTTGTTGGAGATCACCTCCAGCTCGGTAGGACCACTGTCGAGCAGCGCCTTGATCAGGACGGCGGGGATCCCGCATAGTCCGAACCCTCCGACGGCGAGCGTGGCACCGGAGCCGATGTCGTCGACGGCCTGCCCAGCAGTCGCCATGACCTTGTCCACGACGAGCTCCTCAGAGCTTGCGCCCGGCCCACGACCAGGCGTACGAGCCGTCGTCTGTGGCCGTTCCGCCCTCGCCGATCTCGAGCGGACGGAAGGTGTCGACCATCACGGCGGTTTCGTCGAACCGCTCAGCGCCGAGCGAAGCCTCGATCGCCGACGGCTGCGGGCCGTGGGCGTGGCCCCCCGGATGCAGCGAGATCGAGCCGATACCGATGCCCGTGCCCTTGCGAGCCTCGTAGTCGCCACCGACGTAGAACATGACCTCGTCGGAGTCGACGTTCGAGTGGTAGTAGGGCACGGCCACGGCGAGCGGGTGGTAGTCCACCTTCCGCGGAACGAAGTTGCAGATCACGAAATTGTGCCCTTCGAAGACCTGGTGCGCGGGCGGCGGCTGATGGACCTTGCCGGTGATCGGCATGTAGTCCTCGATGTTGAAGGTGTACGGGTAGAGGCATCCGTCCCATCCGACCACGTCGAAGGGGTGGGTTGCGTAGACGAATCGGGTGCCGACCACGCCGCCCGGGGCGTTCCCGCGGTGCTTGACGAGCACCTCGATGTCCTCACCCTCGACGATCAGGGGCGTCGAGGGGCCGTGAAGGTCTCGCTCGCAGAAGGGGGCGTGCTCGAGAAACTGGCCGTACTTCGACAGGTACCGCTTCGGCGGGACGATGTGGCTGTTGGCCTCGATCGGGTAGAGCCGGCTCGGCCCCTCCGAGGTGTCGGGGACCCAACGGTGGGTCGTTGCCCGCGGAATGATCACGTAGTCGCCAGCGCGGTAGGGCAGGACGCCGAAGACGGTCTCGACAACGCCGCTGCCGGACTCGACGTAGACGCACTCGTCGCCGATCGCGTTGCGGTAGTAGGGCGAGACCGTGGCAGTGACGACGTAGGAGATGCGGACATCACCGTTGCCCAGCACGAGTCGGCGACCGGTGACCGCGTCAACTTCGGCGGCCCGGTCGGTGTCGAAGAGGTCATGCAGGCGCAGGTGGATCGGGCGAAGCGGGTGGTTGGCAACGGTGGCCTGGCTCGCAAGTTCCCAGATCTCACTTGCCACGATCGCCGAGGGCACGCCGCGGTGATAGAGGAGCGAGGAGCCAGAGGAGAACCCCTCCTCGCCCATCAGCTCCTCGTAGTAGAGCTGACCATTCTCATCCCTGAACTGAGTGTGCCGGGTCTTCGGGATAGCCCCGATCTCACGGTAGTGCGCCACAGCCGTTTCCTTCCGTGACCGATAATAGGTCATACACTGTTCTACTTTCGATGATCTTCGGCTAACGTGTGAGCCGTGTCAATCCCTGATCCGTTCAGCAGGCTCGTCGATGACGCAGCCGTGTTCCCGCCCGGCCTCATGTCCCTACGCGATGCGGTCCCAGCCCACGCACTCCACATGGCGTCCACACACCGAGACTTGGTCGGACCGTTCATCCTGACGAGCGCCGCGCTCGCCGAAGCGGCGGCACTGGTCGAGGCGAGCGACTACCCAGATGGCCTGCCGGTTAGTGTCGTGGTGTCCTCCCCCGCAGCGATCACACCGACCCTGGAGGCCGTCGCTGATCCGCGACTTCACCTGGAGGCACTCGAGGTGAAACTGAGCAGCGAGAGCACGATCGTCGAGCAGATCGAACAGATCGCGACGACGACGCCTTCGGGAGTGCCGACCTACGTTGAGATGCCACGCCCTGGCCACCCGGAGTGGCTGCACGGGCTGCGCGCCGTAGCCGAAGGAGGGCTACACCTCAAGTTCCGTACCGGTGGCACGGAGGCTGAGGCATTCCCGACTGAGGACGAGCTCTCCACGTGGATCAAGGACGCCGTTTCGCGCGACATCGCGTTCAAATGCACCGCGGGACTACACAACGCCGTGCGTCACACCGCAGCCAGCACGGGCTTCGAGCACCACGGCTACCTCAACATCCTCCTCGCAGCGCTCGAGGCGCGTCAGGGCGCCGATCTTGAGCGCCTCTCTACGACCCTCGCGGAACGAGATGGGGCCCGTCTTGCCGACGCCTTGCGCGCCGCTGGACACAGGGACGTCATCGCAGCCCGGGCCACGTTCCTTTCTTACGGCTCCTGCAGCATCCATGAGCCCCTCGACGACCTCGCAGCACTCAACCTGCTCGACAACCGCATCTGGGAGAACGCATGACCACGACCAACCCCTTCGCCACGGCCACCTCCTGGGTCGAGGGCGCCACCGGCAGCCTCTACGACCTCGACAACCTGCCCTACGGCATCTTCAGCGATCGCGACACCACCCGAAAGATCGGAGTCCGGATCGGCGACTTCGTTCTCGACGTCACTGCCGCAGCGCAGGCCACCAACCAGCCATTCGCCGATGTGCTCGACAGCGATCGGCTCAACGACTTCATGGCCTCGGGCAAGGACGTGTGGCACCAGGTACGCACCTGGCTCACCACGCTGCTGAGCGACGAAAGCCGCGCCGCTGTCGTCGTTCTGAGGCCGCTGACCGACGTCACCTTGCACCTGCCGTTTGAGGTCGCCGATTACGTCGATTACTACGCATCAATGGACCACGCCACGAACGTCGGCAAGATGTTCCGCCCCGACGGAGATGCCCTGATGCCGAACTGGCGCCATCTCCCCGTGGGCTACCACGGGCGGGCGGGGTCGATCGTGGTGTCCGGCACCGACATCCACCGCCCGGCCGGTCAGCGTAAGGCCCCCGACCAGCCCGCCCCGACCTTCGGGCCCTGTCAGCGGCTCGACATCGAGGCGGAGCTCGGCTTCGTCGTCGGCCGGGCCGTCCCCTTCGGTGAGCGGGTCGGGACCGACGAGTTCGCCGACACCGTGTTCGGGGTCTGCGGCGTCAACGACTGGTCGGCCCGCGACATTCAGTCCTGGGAGTACGTGCCGCTCGGCCCGAACCTGGCCAAGTCGTTCGCGACCTCGATCTCGGCGTGGATCACCCCGCTCGATGCACTCGCGACCGCGAAGGTGCCGACGCCCGAGCAAGAGCCCGAAGTTGTCTCCTACTTGGTCGAGAACCCGCCGATGGGCTATGACATCGCGGTCGAGGTCGAGCTGAACGGCGAGGTTGTCTCACAGCCTCCGTATGCAGCCATGTATTGGTCGCCTGCCCAGATGCTCGCCCACATGACAGTCAACGGAGCTTCGCTTCGCGTCGGTGACTTCTTCGCCTCCGGCACGATTTCTGGTCCCGAGAAGCAACAGTGCGGCTCCTTCCTGGAGCTCTCCTGGGGCGGCAGCGAGCCGTTCACCGCATCCGGCCAGACTCGGACCTTCCTCGAAGACGGGGACGAAGTGGTACTCCGCTACACCGCGCCCGGCGCCCGGCGCCGAATCGCCCTGGGCGAAGTACGTGGCAAGATCCTGCACACAATCTGATGGGCGTTGTGGCGTGATCGAGGCATCCCAGCGACCACGCCACATTGGCAAGGGAGGCTGCATGGAGTCGGCGCCGCCGACCGGTGACGGGTCGCAGACACTCGAGCGGGGGCTCGCGGTCCTGGTGGAGTTGAGTCGTCACGCAGACGGTTTGACTACTGCGCAGTTGGCGCAGGCGTGCAGCCTCCACCGTTCGATCACAAACCGCCTACTGGTCTCGCTGCAGCGGACTGGCTTCGCAGAACGCGACAGCGCCGGTATTTACACGGTTGGCCCGACCGCCGCCACCATCCTACGTAACTCGCGCCCCCAACTACGAGAGATCGCATTCCCGGTCCTTCGGCGTTTGGCTCGACGGGTTGATGCAACGGCGTCTTTGGTGGAGGTGATCGAGGCTCACGCTGTCACCACCCTCATCGCAGAGCCCCAGACTCAGGGGCCCCGGTTCACCTACCGGTTGGGCAACCGGGACCCACTCGACCAGGGGGCTGGCGGTATCGCGGCGCTCGCCTCGGGGCCCGCGCAAGCCGGCGAGCCCGCGCGCGTTGCCGATGCACGGGCCAGCGGCCTTGTCATCACCCACGGGGAGCTGAACCCCGGCGCCTACGGAGTCGCGGCGCCTCTTCCGGGCTGGGGCACGAGGGCCGCCATCAACATCGTGACGAATCGCCCGGAGGTGGCGGCGCTCGCTGAGTCTGTCATTGGGGCGGCCGCGGCAGAGATCGTCGCGCTTGCCCCCGACCTGTCGCCGTAATCCAGCTGATGCCGGGATCACGGTCCAATCACGCACCGACATGACAAGTGCCGGTTGGCTTCCCGAGGGAAGCCAACCGGCGCTTGCCTTGCCGTGGATCTCAGTCCTGAAGCCGGTCCCAGATCTCTCGGTCGCGCTCAGCGGTCCAGATGACCGGCCAGTCGATGCCCGCGAGCTCGTCCCAGGCGCGCGAGACGTCGAAGGGCAGGCAGTGCTCGAAGATCGGCCAGTGACCGAACTTCGGGGACAGCGCCGCGTGGACGGCCTCGAAGGCCTCCTTGAGGGTGCCACCTCGGGTCTGGACCGCGCGGACCTCCTCGATCATGGTCGTCAGGAACCCTCGGGTCTGCTCGATCGCCGCCTTGACGGCCTCCGGACCACGCGCGACGGCGCCGCGACCGCCGACGAGCTGCTCGGCGCCGAGCGAGGCAAGGTTGTCGAGGGTGCCGGTCGACCACTCCTGATGGAAGGCGTCGCCGGTGTAGAGCGCAGCCTGAGCCTCGACGAGGTCGCCGGCGAACAGGATCTTCTGGCGCGGAAGCCAGGCGACGATGTCACCGGCTGTGTGGCCGCGGCCCACATGCTGGAGCACGAGGTCGCCGCGGTCACCGCCGAGGTCGATCGTGAAGCGGTCGCTGAAGGTGGCCGTCGGCCAGGTCAGGCCCGGGATCGACTCCGGCTCCTTGAACAGGCGCGGCATACGACCGTACTCAGAGGCCCAGTCCTCCTTGCCGCGCTCTGCGATCAGCTCGCGAGTCTTCTCGTGAGCGATGATGACCTCCGCGTCGAAGGCGCTGGCGCCCAGGACACGGACAGCGTGGTAGTGCGAGAGAACGAGGTAGCGCACCGGCTTGTCGGTGTACTCGCGCAGCTTGGCGAGCCAGTCTCGAGCAGCGACCGGCGTGGCCAGCGCTTCGAAGCAGACGATGAAGTCCTCACCCTCGATGGCGCCGAGGTTCGGGTCGCCCTCGGCGGTCAATGCGTAGACCCCGTCGGCAAGAACCTCGAGTGTCTGCTCTTTGGCGGCCGTGTCGGCCGAGGACGCGAACGGCTTGGTAGCCATGGAACCCTCCTTGATCCCGGAATGCGAGTCCGGGTTGATGGACTTGATGGAAACTGTGTGCTGACGACTTCGAACGAAGCTCAGAAACCGAGGACGCGGCGGAGCGCCGCGGTGATGGCGCCCTGATCAGAGCCACTGACCACGGCGGCGACGTAGGCGTCGGGCCGGATGATCCACGCCTCGCCGGCGCGCATCCCGAGTACCTCGCGTACGTCGGCCTCGACATCGAGCTCGTCGACGACGATCGCCCGGACCGGTGCGTCGGTGGCCTCCTTGGCGGCACGCTCGATGGTGGCGAGGACGTCAGCGCCGGCGGCCAGGATGCTCAACCCGCCACGCACAAGTTCGCGAAGCCGAGTGACCTGGGGCAGCTCGGGAATGTGCAAACCCAGATCGGGCAGGAGCACACCCGGCGCCGGCGTCGGCGTGTGACCCCGCTCGGGCCGGCCCGCGAAGGGGCGTGCGAGGTCGGGCGTGGTCAGCGGAGAGTCGACATACCAGAAGGGCTCAGCGAACCGTCCCGAGTCAACACTCGCAGCAACAACGGGATCTGCTGCGGCCTCCTCCAGGATCCGCGCCCGCTCGCGGTGCTCCGCCTCGTCTTGCGGGACCAGGAATCGCATCGTGGCACCCGTGACCGCGATGTTCTCCCGCGTCGCAGCCATGCGCTCTGCGTCGTAGCTCTCCAAGAGCCCGGGGCCACCCCAGCCACGCAGCATGAAGTCGAGCTTCCACGCGGCGTTCTCCGCGTCGAAGACACCGGTGTTCAAGCCGCGCGCGCCGAAGGGTGAGACGAGGTGCGCGATGTCGCCGGCCAGCAGGACGCGTCCGAGCCTCATGCGGTCGGTGTGTCGGCTGTGAAAGCGATAGAGCGACTTCCACACGATCGTATAGGGACGGTCCCCTACAATCTGGCGGATGCGCCGGTCCAGGCCACCGCTCTCCTCATCGATGTCGAGGTTGTAGTCGGCAGGGACCTGCCAGTCGATACGGAAGGTCGAGTCGGGGCAGGCGTGGATGAGCACCTGACGACCCGGGTTCCACGGCGGATCGAAGTAGAAGCGGCGCTCAGTCTCCCAGCCCGGGATCTCTGCGCGAATGTCGCAGATCAAGAACTTGTCCGAGAACGATTCCCCGTCGAAGGAAAGACCGAGGTCAGCCCGGATGACGTCGCTTCGAGCCCCGGTCGCCAAGACAACATAGGCACCTGGAACCTCGATCGGGCCGCTGCTGGTGGCGAAGGTTGCAACCACGCCGTCCTCGTCTTGGGTGACCCTGTCCAGCGAGTGACCCCAGATAGTCGTCACCCCGAGATCGGCCAGCGCCTCGTCGAGACGTTCCTCCGTCCGTTCCTGGCCGATGTTCACAAACGCGGGGAAGCTGGAACGACCGCGGTCCTGGAAGCGCCACGAGGCGATCTCCCGGTCGCGATAAAATGTCCGCGCTGTTTCCCACGTGACGCCTTCACACGCCAGTGCCGCACCGACGCCCACGGTCTCCCAGACGTCGAGTACGTCGCGCGCTTGGCAGATCGCCTTGGACCCAACCGGGTCCCGCTCCGCTCGCGCATCGAAGAGCAGCACCTGATGCCCCGCGCGCCGCAGCAACGCCGCAGCGGTCTGACCGACCGGTCCCGCACCGACCACAACGACGGGAGTCTGCCCCGAAGCGGACTCACCCCATCCACTCGCACCGTGCGAGAGCACCGAACCCACTGCGCCTCCTCAATTGTGACGCTCGGCCACTCAGTGGCCTTCGGCGGCCACCGCGCAACATCAGTTAATGCTTTAATTGTCTCCTACGATAGACGTGCCCCCGATCACTCGTCAACCGATCAGCAGGCCCGTAGCGAGCCGACGCCGGCGAACAAATGAGCCGCGTCGGCGGCGCGTCATGGCTTAATCAGTGAGCGGACCGACGGCCGTCGTAAAGTGTCGCCATGGAGATTGCGACCGCCGCAGCCGCCGATGCGAACGCGGTGCCGGCAGACGACGGTGCCGACCCGTTCCTCTCGTTCGTCGACGTCGCCGTCGCCGACATCACCGCGCGGGAGCCGAGTCTCGACGAGGAGTCGATGCGCTTGGTACTTCTCCTGCACCGAGTGACCAATTCGATCGTCTACGACCTCGAGTCGACGGTGCATCGCCCCGCCGGATGGACATGGGCAGCATTTCGGCTGCTCTTCACGCTATGGGTGACTGGACCCGTCGATTCGAAGACCGCGGCGTCCACCTCCGGGATGAGTCGCCCTGCTGTGACCGCGCTCGTACGGACCCTGGAGCGCGATGGCCTCATCCAGAGACTCCGTGATCCGAACGACGGTCGGAGCGTGGTCATCACCCTTACAGCCAAGGGTCATCGCCAGATGAGCGAGACCTTCCGTCAGCACAACGAGCGCGAGCGCAACTGGATGAGCGCCCTGTCCGGCGACGAGCGCCAGGCACTCATGTCTGCCCTCACGAAGCTGTCGGCAGCCGCACACTCGGACTGGGTCAGCCGACGGTAGGCACCGTTAACCCCGTGAGAGCGACTCTGGAAGCACTCGGGGATGACCAGAGCCTCCATCAGACCCGGGGCGACTCCGATGCATGGGCAGCCGCCTCTTCGAGGCTGTAGTCGCAGAACTCTGCCCCGGCACAGGCATAGCCCCCGATAGTCGGGGAAGGCATAGTGGAACGCGTCGCCGTCCAAGTGAGGCGTCACTGACCGCCAGGCTCCACTTGAGCCGAACCAGCCATGCAGAGCCGTGACCGGATAGTCGCCGATCCCAACGCTAAGTACGGAGCTGTGGCCGGTCGTCATCTGAACCTCCGTTGCACAGCACGTTGACCTGACATACTTTATAGAGATAGACGATTATCGAACAGAATGTTCACTCAGTGAGTTGTCGTGTGAGCGCGATCGTACGAGCCATGCATCACCTCAGCTGGCGTTGACCGGCTCGACGCCACCACTCGAGTCTCCGTCGCTGTGCGAGATGCTCGCCAAGAGCAGCCCGATGGCGCAGCAGGCCAACACCACGGCCGCGACAGCGACGGCCTGGTTGGCAACCGCCCCGACGAGGACGCCGACCACTGCCCCTGAGCCGTACTGGCCGAAGCCAAACCACGCGCTGACAGCGCCGGCCCGCGTCTTGTTAGGCCCCAGGGCGACGGCCATGCCGTGCGGTCCGGCCCACCCGTGACCTGTGGTGATGAGGAAGAAGCCGGCCAAAAGCACGGGAAGAGTGCTGGTGGCCGCCGCGGCCGCCACGAGCAGCCCTCCGACCAGTGCGATGAAGACGCCGATTCGCAGGCACCACGTGCCGGACAACCACCTGCCGAGCAGGCGCCCGACCCAGGCGCCCGACGCAAGACCAGCAGCGTTGATGCCGAAGTCGATGCTGAAGTGCAGGGAGCTGAGTCCATACTCCTCTTGGAGCAGGAAACTCGAGGTTCCGAGGTAGGCGAACAATGAGCCCGAGGTACAGATGACCGGGCCTGCGCCGGCCCAGAATGCACGATCAACCAAGACGTCATGCCCCACGATCGATGCTCGCCCAGTGAGTCGCGCGCTGGCGGGATGGCTTTCTGGGAGGTCTCGAACGACTGCGGTCAGCAGAATGAGTCCGATCGCGCTCAAGACGACGAAGATGGTGCGCCAGTCCCATACGCGGGCGACGCCAGCGCCGATGATGGGAGCGAAGACGGGCGCCGCTGCCATCGTCGTGGTGATCCAGCCCAGAGCACGTAGCAGTTTCGAGCCGCTGAAGATGTCTCGGGCGACCGCCCTGGTGACGGCGGCCGCCGCACCGGCACCGAAGCCCTGGATGACTCGGACGACGATCATGGAGGTCACATCGCCGGTCAGAGCGCAGATCAATGACGCGACCGAGAACACGGACAGGGCGCCCAGCAGCACGGGGCGGCGGCCGAGCCGGTCGCTCAATGCACCAAGGAGCAATTGCCCGGCAGCGAGGCCAATCATGCAGGCGGTGATCGTCGCCTGGGTAGCGCTGCGACTTGTGTCGAGCGCCTCCTGGACATCGGGAATGGCCGGCAAGTACATGTCAAGCGAACATGCGCCGAGCCCAGTCATCGCCCCGAGCACGAGGATGACCCTCGAAGCCGACCGGGGCGCAGGCGCTTGCGGCGGCGCTTCGGACGGAGCGAGCGTTTCGCGAGACGACTCATGCATCGTTGCCATCAACCAGCTTTCAGCCACGCACCGCGTTCGGCTTGAGCCAGGCCGAACGCGATTCAGTTAAATATTTAATCGATTCGAGAGTAGGCGCGACACTCCCCGACCGTTAACGACCACTCACCTGCGCCCAGCCACACCCTGTCGTGACCGCCAAGCTCGCCAGCCGCCCAGGGGGCAGAAAGGAGAGCCGGCAGGTCGCCCGCTCCCCCACCCTCCGCCCCAGCTCGAAGCCGCGACGGCGCGGCCAGCACCAACCCACGTAGAACCACGCAGTCGGGTCACGCGGCCGGCACGCCAAGAGCCGGACCCGTGAACGCGCTGATCCCGACAGATCGCGCTTCAGTCACTCGTGGCGCGAGGGGATGCGTCGACAGCAGACCTTGTCAGTCAGGTTCGAAGCTGCCCCGTCGGCTTGAGGCCGAACCCTGCCTCTTGCCGCAGTGTGGCCTCAATCCGGCCCGCGACCTCGATGAGCGCATCAGCGACACGCTTCTCAGTCAGCGAGTCACCGAGCCACACCGCGCTGACACTCGCGCTTGCGTACGACTCGGACTCGTAGACAGGGACTGCCACGCCAGACACCCCCGCAAACAGCTCGTTCTGACTGAAGGCGTAGCCGCGCTTTCTCGCGCGAGCGATCTCGGCGCGTTCGTTCTCGCGGGGCGGGTTGGCGGCAAGTATGGCCAACCCGGCAGCCGAGGTGTTGAGGTCGTGGCGAAGTCCGCGGCTATAGGCAAGATGCATGTGCGAACGAGTCGGCTGCTGCACGATTGCGGCGAACGCCTCCTCGCCATTGCGGATTGTCAGGGCGCACGTGGCCTCGAGCTCGTCCGCAAGCAGCTGGAGCTCTTCGCTGGCGACAGCCTGAAGCTGCGAGCGGACATTCGACGCGAGTGCGACCAGGCCGAGCCCGAGAGCGTACGTGCCATCCGCACGCCTCTCGATGAGCTGCGCCGCCTCCAGCGGGCGAAGCATCCGGTAGACGCCGGCACGGTGGGTGTCCATTGCTGCCGAGATCGCAGAGACCGTCAGCCCGTCAGCGTGATCGGCGAGCAGAGCAAGGACCCGCAGCCCTCGCTCGAGTGTCTGCGAGCCGCCACTGCCGGATCCCGCCGGGCTTTCGGCCGCAGTGCTGGCCGTGGCCCGCGGTTCAGCTTGGCGATCGTCGTGGAACCGCTCGACTCCGCGCACACTCCTAGATGCCATTTCCTCACTCTATCTATGTTCAGGTGCCACTTGACCACGACGCGGATCGCCTGGAATCGCGCCGTTCTGCGGCTTCGACGGTCGACGTTGGCGTGGACAGGTAGTACAGTGCTGTTGATTAAAGGTTTATCGATCTGGTAGCGTGCGTCAGATAGGGTCAGCGATGGACTACATCCTCCTCGGACGGAGCGGGCTCAAAGTCTCCGAAGTCGCCTTAGGCGGCATGACATTCGGACTCGCCTGGGGAAATCAGGGCGTCGATGCCGCCGAAGCCACCGAGGTGATCCGCGCCTTTGCAGAAGCCGGCGGCAACTTCCTTGACACCGCGAACACCTATACCGAGGGCGAGAGCGAAGAGATCATCGGCGATGCCATCGCGCATGAGCGCGACCGGTGGGTCGTGGCATCCAAGTTCAGCGGCAGCCGAGGCGTGCTCGCGGATCGAGGTTTTCGGGCTCACGTGAACTCTGGCGGCAATAGCCGCAAAGCAATGCTCACTGAGGTGGAGTCTTCGCTGCGCCGACTCAAGACCGACCGGATCGATGTCTTCTACGTGCACTTCTGGGACTTCACCACCTCGCCCGAAGAGGTGATGCGTGGACTCGACGACCTCGTCCGGGCGGGGAAGATCCTCTATCCAGCATTCTCGGATACGCCTGCATGGGTGGTCTCTCAAGCCAACACCCTGGCCGATCTGCGCGGGTGGGCGCCCGCGGTTGCACTCCAAGTGGAGTACTCGCTCTTGGAGCGATCTCCTGAGCGCGAGCTGTTCCCCATGGCAGCAGCACACGACCTTGCGATCGTTCCGTGGCGCATCCTTGCAGGCGGACGCCTCGCAGGACCCGGTACCGCGAATCTGTCGAGCGACGTAGCAGCACCCGATGAGCGCGAACTAGCCATCATCCGAGAACTCCAGACAGTAGCAGCCGAAAGAGGGCTCACGCCGGCAGAGGTAGCTAACGCGTGGGTGCGCTCGCGTCGGCACTGGGCACCGGTGATTCCGGTGGTCGGCGCCCGCACTGCTGCGCAGCTGCGCACCAACCTGGGAGCTCTCTCGATCGGTCTCGACCAGGCACACCTGGACCGGCTGACACGGGTCAGCGACATTCCGCTCGGCTTTCCGATGCAGATGATCACCAGCCCCGACATCCGGGCGCTGACCACTGGCGGCATGGCCGCGAGAGTTCGCAGTCATCGCCCCGGGTCCCCTTTCTGATAGGCGTGTGTGGGCCGCCGAGCTGAAGCGCTCTGCGGCCCACACGATTGACGCATTCCCCTGTCCCGGACCAGGCCGCCTTGAATCCCTCTCGGTGGGTTCAACCGGTACACGGCCCAGGACACGAGTCGTAGATCGGCCTTACTCGTACTGGCCGCGGAAGTCGCCGAGGGTGGCCTTCGTGCTGAAGAACGGCAGGCCCGGTGCGGCTGCCGGCGGGTTGTTAGCGGGAAGCTTGGGGTCCTTGATGTGCGCGATGATCGACTTCGCGGCAACCTCGCCCTCGTAGACCGGGAAGAACGCGATCTCGCCGTAGTAGGTGCCATTGGCCACCTGCTCGTATGCGTACTTCGTGCCGGCATAGCTAACGAGCTGGATGCCCTTGCCCTTGACGGCCTGCTGGATGCCCTTCATGAGCGGATCGGCCGACAGGATGACGTTGACGTCCGGGTTCGCAGCCATGACGTCCTGCGCGGCCTTGTAGCCGCTGTTCGAGTCATAGCCGCCGGCGTAGACGGTCTTGAGCAGGTGGTTGTCGGTACCAGCGGCCGCGAGCGCGTCCTTCGAACCGTTCTCGAACTCGGTTTCCACCGCGAACTGCGGGAGCCCACCGACGCGTGCGACATTGCACGGCGAGATGTTCTTGGCCTTGCACGCCTCGACGGCAAGCTCGCCGGCCTTCTTGCCGACCGCCGCGTCATCGGCCACGACCGCGCCCGCCTGGCCCTTGATCTGCGGCTTCGTGGAATAGGGATCCGAGCCGATCGGCGAATCCACGTTGAAGACCTGGATGCCCGCCTTGATTGCCTGGTTCACCGCCGCGACGAGACCGGTGGCGCTGTTCGGGAAGATCACCAGGCCCTGGTAGCGGCCGGAGGCGACGGCGTTCTGGATCGCCTGGACCTCCTTGGTAACGTCAAAGCCGACCTCGATGAACGAGGCGGTCACACCATCGACCGACTTGATGCCTGAGTAGATCGCGGTCTGGAAGCTCGTTCCCTTGGAGCCGATGTAGGCGATGTTGTACTTGCCGTCCGACGAAGAGCCGTCCGCACCGGTCGAGCCGTTCGATCCGCAGGCGCCGAGCATCGCCACTGCCATACCGCCGGCCGCGACCAACGATGCCGTCCTCAAGACGCGGCCCATCCGCTTGCCATCGTTCACTGGTTCTCCTCAGTTCGTGCCGCACCACCCAGCGTGGCGCGTGTCACACTGTACGATAATTGTGCAGTGGTGAACAGATGTTGCGACAGAATATGCAGGGATGTGCTGGCGTCGATAACTGTGGCTTGGCCGGAGCGCGGCGAAGCGACACGGTTGCCGCAAGCCCAGGGATCCGAAATAGCCAGCCGCGCCCTCGCTCGGAGATGAGCGCGGGCGCCGACATCGCGGTACGAGGGAGCCCGGCCGGGGTCAGGATTCCTCGCACTGGCGGGATCTCAGGAGCCGTTGTGGATTCTCGCGCAGGATCGTCTGCGTCACGACCTCGGCAAGACCGCGCTCCGCGAACTGCGGCAGGGCGTAGTCGAAGATCCAAGTCGGGCACCAGTTGGGCCATAGCCTTGTCCGCTCAGTCGGACTGTACTTCGTCACCATCACGTGCGAGTCGTGGGAGATCACCACACTATCGGCGTACCCCTGATCGATGAGTGAGCAGACGAGGTCGATACGTTCCGCGTCCGACGCCGTCCGGTCGAAGCCGAACTGGTCGATGCCGATCGAGGCACCCGCATCCATCAGCTCGCGCAGGTAACCCTCATCGCCGGCGTTGTCGCAATGCCCGATCAGCACCCTGCTCGCCGGCACGCCCAGATCCGTGAGCAGTGTCAGCTGGTCGAGTCCTGTCCGTGCCGGAGCGTCGGAATGGGTGAAGATCGGTACGCCGGTGCGGCCGTGGGCCTCTGCTGCCGCCTCGATGACACGACGCACCGCCGGACCGATCCCGCGCGCGTCCGAGCTGACCTTGATCACCCCGGCCTTCACCGCGGTGTTAGCGATACCGCTCTCGATCTCGGCGACGAAGAGCCCTGGAAGCGGATCCGAGTGACCGGCCATGCCGAGTGCCCCATCGGCGCCCCGGGACTCGAAGTAGGAGGCCAGCTGATCCATCGTGTAGTAGCCCGTCGCCGCCACGATGTGGACAGGCGTCCTGGCAGCCACGTCGATGACGCGGCTGATCGAGCGCCCCAGTCCCATCACGGTGAGGTCGACCATGGTGCCCACACCCGCGCGTTCGACCGCGCGGAACTGGTCTGCGGCCCGTCGCTGGCCATCGGCCTCGTCCCATGCCAGTCCGGGGAAGTTCTCCTCGAGCTGCGGATCCGTCACGAAGAGGTGCTCGTGGGCCAGGACCGTGCCCAGCTCCGTGCACGGAACCGGACCCCGAACGGTGTTGATCTGACACATCGCGGCGCCTCGCTATCAGTAGCCCGAGTACGCGGCGAAGCCGCCGTCGATCGTGAACTCACCGCCCGTGGTGAAGGACGAGTCGGGTCCCGCGAGGAAGATCGCCAGTGCTCCGACGTGTCCCGGCGTGCCGGTCGTGCCCAGCGGGATGCTGGCGAGGAGCTGATCGATCGGGTTCGTACCGTCGGCACCCCGCATCATGCCCGAGTCGATCCCCCACGGGTGGATCGAGTTGCAGCGGATCCCCTCGGGAGCGAGGTCCACGGCCGCCGTCTTCGTCAGACCCCGGACCGCCCACTTGCTCGAGGTGTAGGCGCCGAAGCCGGGGGTGGCAGCGAAGGCCTCGCCGGAGGACAGGTTGATGATCGAGGCACGCTCCGAGGCCCGCAGCAGCGGCACCATCGACCGGATGCCGAGGAAGGTCCCGGTCAGGTTCACGTCGATCACACGGCGGAAGGTCGCCGGTTCCAGCTCGTCGAGCCGCGCCGTGACGTGCAGGATCCCAGCGTTGTTGACGAGCACGTCGAGACGATCGGTACCATCGCGAAGCATGGCGACCAGGTCGTTCCAGCCGTCCTCGGAGGTCACGTCCTGCTCGACCAGGCCGACATCGCCACGGTCGGCGAAGGACGCGGCCAGCCGCTCGATGCTGATGTCGGTCACGACGACGGCGTACCCGGCGTCGTGAAGCGCGAGCGCGATGCCGAGGCCGATGCCGCCGGCACCGCCCGTGACCAGCGCCAGCGGGTTGCGGGCGGCGGCCGAGGCGAACGCCTGGTCGAGGTTGCGGGTGTTGCTGAGAGTCATGTGTTGCTCATGTTCCTTAGGGATGGGCGGATGAATCAGCTCGATCTCGTCAGTCGACCTTGTAGGCCGAGAACCCACCGTCGACGTAGAAGATCTCGCCGCACACGAAGGAGGCCTCCTCGCTCAGCAGGAACCCGACGGCCGCAGCGACCTCCTCCGGGGTGGCGAGGCGCTTCATCGCGTGCGCGTCGGCGATCCGCTGCTGGTCGATCGCGCCGATCCGGCTCAGCTCCGCCACGAGCGGCGTCGCGATGTAGCCGGGGGCGACGGCATTGACCCGGACGCCGATCGGCGTCCACTCCACCGCGAGGGTCTGGGTGAGCGAGTGGATCGCGGCCTTCGCCGCAGCGTAGGCCGCCCGGCGAGGCACGGCGAAGCGGCCCGCGATCGAGCCGATGTTGACGATCGCACCTGGAGCACCGTCGAGACTGCGCACCAGGGCCTGACTCCACATCAGGGTGCCGTCGACGTGGACGGCCATCATGGTGCGGAAGTCCTTGATGTCGAGGTCGACCGAATCGCCCTTGGCGACGATGCCGGCGGCGTTGACCAGCGCGTTCATCGGCGGAAGAGCCGCCGAGATGGCAGCGGCCGCGTCGGCGACGCTCTCGGCGCTGGTCACGTCGCAGGCGAAGACGCCGACCCGGTCGCCGTACTCGGCGAACTCATCCGGGACACCCGGGGGCTTCAGATCGACCAGCGCGACGTGCGTCGCGGCGTCACGGTCAAGCAGCTTGCGAGCGAGGGCCAGGCCCAGACCGCCGGTGCCACCGGTGATGACGGTTGTCTTCACGCTTTCACTCGTTCCTTCTCTCGAGGACGCTCCGGGCCAGCGGCCTCAGGAACCGTCCAGATCCAATACCTTGTCGAGGTGGTTCACCATCCGGCAGATCCGCCAGCCCACGGGCGTTGGGCGCACGGTGAACCGGTAGGTCCCACTCGACGCCGGCGCCCACCGAGCGCCCCGGAGCACAAGCAGGAAGTACACGTCGACCTCGTACTCCCCCGCAGCGTTCACCGACGAGAGCTCGTTGGTGAACAGGTGCCGCGTGCGGACCTCGCTGCGCATCGAGCCCTCCAGCATCGAGAGGACCGCGGGCAGTCCCTGGCTGCTGAACCACTCGCCCCCCTCCGCAACGAACTCCAAGCGGACATCGTCGGTGAAGAGCTCGCCGAGCGCAGCCGAGTCCTGGGCATCGAACGCCCATGCATAACGGCGTACGACGAGCAGCGCGGACTCCCGGGAGGTGCCCTCGGACGACGAACTCACGACAGCACGCCTGCAGGAGCGTCGAAACCGCTGTCAATGTGGGTGATCAGCCATCCGCCGTCTCGTCGCACTAGGTCGACGCGGTAGAAGCCCGCCGCGGCGAGTGACTGCGTCGCCCCGCCCGTCGTGAACAACAGCATGGTGAAGAGCACCTGCGCGTTCTCCGGCCCAGGGCGCAGGACGCGCTCGTTGACGACGGCGTGCCGTCGCTGTTCGAGCTGGGCCTCCAGCGCCTCGGACATCCAGGCGAGCACCGCCGGCCGGCCGGAGTGGGTGAGGCCGGCGTCGTCCGGGCCCACCACCACCGTCCAGGTGACCTCCTCGGCGAAGATCTCCGTGACCGCCGGCAGGTTCCGATCGTCGTAGGCCCAGACATAGCGGTGGATGGCATCCATCACCGCCGCGGCATCGCGCGACTCCTCGACTCCCCACTCGCCGGCCGCTACGCCGTCGACTGTGGTGAGGCCGCGCCGGTACGCCCAACCCGGGGCCGCGAGCGCGTCCGAAGGACCCGTGTTACTCAGTGCTTCGGTCACGGCAGGCTCCTCAGAAGATGCACAGCGGATTGACGGGCGATCCGGTGGCACCGGGCACCTTGAGTGGGCTCATGGTGAAGAAGAATCGCCAACTCTTCTCCTGCGCGCAGGCGTCGGCCAGCTCCTCGACGCCGATGTTGTCCACCAGGACGAGGCCCATCCGGGCGATGCCGATCTGGTGGAGGGGGGAATCGAGTTCCGGATGGGTGGACGGCAGTCGCTCGAAGCAGTCACCGCCGTACAGGGATATCTCCTTCTCGTGCAGCCAGGAGATGCAATCCACGCCCAGTCCCGTGCGCAGGTCCGGAGCCTCGGTCCCCAGCACTGCTTCGCGCGCCGCCAGACCGGTACGGACCACAAGCGCGTCACCGGACTCGATCTCGACGCCCGCCCACGCGGCGGCACGGTCGAGATCGGCACGTGTCACGGTCTCTCCGCGCTCCAACCAGGGACGACTCTGACTCGCCGCGACGTCGAGCAGCACACCTCGGGTCGCGGCCCCGCGACCAAGCGGCAGGACGGATCCGAAGGTGAGTCCGTCGCGGGCCATCACCTCGCTCCAGGGCCGGTCGTTGTAGGTGAGCCCGTTGTAGCTCACGTGCGCCAGCGCGTCGACGTGGGTGATCTCGTACCCGTGGGGCTCGACGACGAACAGATCGGTCGACGTCGTGCCGCTCTCCCGCCAGAGCATCCGGTGGACGCTCGGCCGCGGCTTGTGCGCCGTCGATCCGAACGAGAAGTCGTGCCCGGTCGCGACGACGCGGCCGCTGCGGATCAGCGCCGCGGCGGCGATCGTCTTCTGCGGCGTGATGTAGTTCAGCGTCCCGAGCTCGTCGTCCGCGCCCCACCGCCCTGCGTTCGAGACGGACTCAGCAAGCGTCGCCGCGTCCATCGGTGCGGCGACATCGGTCTCGGCGCGCTCCTCGACCGGCCGGCAGCGCCGCAGGATCTCCACCATCAGGCTGTGGTCCAGGCCGGTGGCACCGGCACCCCGTCGCGCCGCCTCCTCGAGTGCCTCGTCGGGGAGCTCGTCGACGGTGAAGCGCTGCGGAAGGCCGAGAGCCTTCACGAGCTCCTCGAGTGCCTTGGCCAGGACCGGGCTGTCGGCGTCGGGATCCAGGCCCAGCGCCGTACGCAGAGGAGCGAGTCGCCGCCGGGTTGCGGGGGATGCCTCGTAGTAGCGCACGACCTGCGGGAGGATGACACAGGAGGTCACGCCGTGGGCGATCCCGTTGGCGGCACCCACCGCGCGACCGAGCTGGTGGCTCAGCCCCGAGGCGGCGCGCCCTGGTGCTGTGTAGGACTTCCACGCGGCGACCTGGGTCGCTCCGCGCCTCGCGAGATCGGCGGGCTCTGCGATGCCTGCCGGAAGCAGGGTGAAGAGCTCGGCGGCACCGACCACCGCGAGGGACCGCGTGAGCGGGTCGGTGTCCGGGTGGGCCAGCCCCTCAATCGCGTGGTCCAGGGCACGCACACCGGTCGAGGTCCACAGGCGCCGCGGGGTCTCCGAGGTGAGCTCGGGATCGTAGATGACGGCCCAGGGCAGCATCGAGGGGTGGTATGCCCCCTCCTTCTGCCCCGAATCGTCATCGGTGAAGCCGCCGCCGCCGCCCAGCTCGGCACCGCCGAGCGTCGTCGGCAGGCAGATGGCAGGCACGGCCGGCCCGGTCGGCGTGGCGCGAAGCATCGCCCACGCCTCGGCGACGTCGGCGGTCTCGATGGCCGGGTCGGTCGCAAGCCGTGCGGCGAGCTTGGAACCGTCGATCACGCTTCCGCCCCCGAGGGCGATCACCACATCGGCAGCCTCCGACCGGACGTCGCGAGCGACCCGGATGACATCCGAGAGCGGTACGTGCGCAGTGATGGTGGCGATCGGACCGGTGGCACCGCTGACCTCGACCACCCGCGCGAGCGCGCGCGAGTCGAGCAGGGACCGCGTCGTGACGATCTTGGGTCTGACCCATCCCTCCTCTCGGAGGATGTCGGCCAGCTGATGCGCGCAGCCGGGCCCGTAGAGGATGGGGTCGGGCAGGCCGACCTCGGCCCTCTTCGCGATCATCCGTTGGACTTTCCGCTCCAGGCGTCGATTGCGACGGCCACGAGGATCACACCGCCCTGGACAATCTGGGAGTAGAGCGGGTTGAACCCGAGCAGGTTGAAGCCGTTGTTGATCAGGACCAGCAACAACACACCCGCGGCCGCACGCCAGATCTCACCGTTACCGCCGTAGATGCTGACCCCACCCACGACCACGGCCGCGATCGGCATCAACAACAGGTTCGAACCCGCGTTGGGATCGGCCGAGGAGACCTGCCCGGCCGCGACGATACCCGCCAGCCCCGCAGCACCACCCGAGATCGCAAACGCCGCGACCTTCACGAACACCACATTGACACCCGAGAGCCGAGCCGCCTCCGCGCTTCCACCCGTGGCATACAGACGCCGCCCGAACTTGGTGTAGCGCAACGTCAGCGTCAACGCGACCGCCAGCACCAACAAGATGTAGACCGGGAAGTCCAGACCGAACAACTGATTCTGCCCCAGTTGGGTCAAGAAGGTGCTCTCGATCAACACCGGGGTGCCGTCGGTGAGGATGACCGCAAGACCCGCCAGCAGGAACGAAGTCGCCAACGTCGCCATGAACGCATTGATCCGACCCAACGTGACCAACAGGCCGTTACACACACCGATCGCGATCGCGGCCACTGCACCCACCACCAGACCCGTGAGCCCATCGACGTGCTTGGCGGTCATCGCAGCCACCAACCCGGCCACCGAATAGGTCGACCCGACCGAGAGGTCGAACTCACCGGAGATGAACACCATCGTCACACCACACGCGATGATGCCGACCAGCGCACACTGACTCAACACGTTGGTCAGGTTTGTCGTCGTCCGGAAGCTGTCGTTACTCACCGCGAGCGCGACGATCAATACCGCGAGCACGACGAGCACTGCATAGTCGCGCAGGGGCGCCAAGGAGAGTCTGCGCTTCCCCGGGATCGGCGTCATCGCGGAAGGCTCAGCCGTGGCGGCTACGGGGTGGGTCATGATGGGTCCTCTGCATTTGCAAACGAAGTTGTCGCCTCAAGTTGGGCAGGACTGCCGAACGCGGCCTGGAGAATCTCTTGACGGCGAGTCAGGTCGGCGTCGAACTCGCCGGAGACCTGTCCTCCACGGATAACCAGCACCCGGTGGGAAAGACTCAGCAACTCCTCGAGTTCGGAGGAGATCAAGATGATCGAAGCGCCACGACCGGCCAAGTCGTTGAGGATCTGCGCGATCGCGTGCTTCGCACCGATGTCCACGCCACGGGTCGGCTCATCGGCGATCAACACCCGCGGGGTCTCCAAGAACCACCTCGCGAACAACGCCTTCTGCTGATTCCCACCAGAAAGCGCACCCACCGCGATCCTCGGAGTCGCAGCCCGCACATCGAACTGCCTCATCAACCCGGACACCGTCGCACGTTCTTTGCGCCGGCTCACCACCACGCCGGTGGAGACCTTGTCCAGATGCGCCAAGGTGATGTTCTGCCCCACCGGCC
Organism: Nocardioides sp.; assembly: GCF_047606145.1. Taxonomy (GTDB): domain Bacteria; phylum Actinomycetota; class Actinomycetes; order Propionibacteriales; family Nocardioidaceae; genus Nocardioides. The sequence goes on from NZ_JASGET010000019.1 coordinate 151,217, forward strand.
GCGTCAACGCCAGACCATCGATCTGACGCGACTCCGGAATCATCGCGATGCCATGCTTGATCGCGTCCGCGGGCCGCTTGATCCGCAGCTGCTCACCATCGAGCGTCACCACCCCGGCGTCAGCACGATCAGCCCCGAAGATCGCCCGCGCGATCTCGGTCCGCCCGCTGCCGACCAGGCCCGCAAGGCCGACGATCTCACCCGCGCGGACCTCGAGGTCCACACCACTCAACACCCCACGCCGCGACAGATCCCGCACCTGCAACGTCACCGGAGCATCGGGCGCGGGCGCCGCGACCTTGGGCGGGAACACCGACTCCAACTCACGCCCCAACATGCCCTGCACCAACGTGGCCGGCGTCTCCTCGGTCGCGTCACTGGTCCGCACCAGACGACCCTCCCGCAAGATCGTCACCCGATCAGCGAATCGGACCACCTCAGCCAGGAAGTGGGTCACGTACACGATCGTGCGATGCCGATCACGCAATTGCGTCAACAACCCGAAGAATGCCTCCGCCTCCTCGGGAGCAAGAGCAGCAGTGACCTCGTCGAGCACCAACAACTCGACATCCCGAGCCAACGCACGCAAGATCTCCACCCGCAACTGCTGAGCCGGCCGCAGATCACCAGCCCGAGCCCGCGGATCGATCTCGAAACCAGCCAGCTCACAGATCTCGGCATACCGCATGAACGCGGCCGACCTGCTCCGCAGCACCGCAGCACCCGGCTCACGATTGAGAAGAACATTGTCCAGGACCGACATTTCCGGAACCACCGTCCGCTCCTGGACCACCATCGTGATGCCATGCCGCAACGCGTCACGCGGCCCGCGAAACCGAACCTCCGACCCCGCCACCTGCATCGACCCGCGCGTCGGACGATGCAGACCAGCAATCACCCGACCCAACGTGGACTTCCCCGCCCCGTTCTCCCCCACCAACGCATGGAACGAATCACGCTCCACCGTCAGATCAACCCCGCTCAGGGCGCGAGAGCCACTGAACTCTTTATCGATGCCTCTCAGCTCAACGTGCGCAACCACTGACGCGTTCCCTTCTTGAAGACCAGCCGCCATGCCGGAAGGACGAGCCTTATCCAGGCGTAACGTGGCTCACAGCGTAGCGCGCGCCGTGCGGTATGTGAAGATGATAGTACAAATAACGTCACATAGGCGTAGCATGGTAGACGAGACCACGTGGCAGGGGCGGGGCCGGAGGCCACCGCTCCAGTCGGCGGACACGGTCGACTCCCGGGGCATGCAAGCGGTTTGCGGCGATCCTCGAGGAGGTAGCGGGTTGGAGAAGGTCAAGATCGCAACGCCCGCGGAGTGGGAGCACTTCGTGAGCGCGCACTACTACCCCGTGAGCCTCGACCGGATCGCACCGGACTTCGTCGCCCTCGGGCGGTTCGCCGATCTCGGGCACGGAGTCAGGCTGGTCCAGTTGCAGACCGGAGAGTCCGGCTTCAAGCGCACGCGCCGCCAGATCGACGACTCCCCCTCGGGTGATCTGCTGTTCCTCATGCAGCTCGGCGGACACGCATGCTTGGAGCAAGACGGCACGCAGGTCGTCGTCGGCCCGGGTGAGGCCACGTTCTTCGACCCTACGGTGCCTTACGAGGGTTTCGCTCGCGGCCCCCAGACGCAGGTGGTGACCATCGTGCCCCGGCGCGAGATCCTCCGGTCGAGCCGCGTTGCGGTCCCCCTGCAGGTGCACAGCATGCAGTCCACGCTGGTGCGGATCTTCCACCACCTCACCCGCGAGGTGGCCCCTGACTTCGAGCCGCACGCTGCTCAGAACCAGGGCCTGGCACGGGCAGCGATCGAACTCATCGCCGGAGTGCACCAGGGTGGCGAGGCGCTCGACTCGCCGGGCTACCACGCCTCCGAGCGCAGCCGGGTCGAGGAGTACATCCGCCAGCATCTGGGCGACAGCACTCTGACCACGGCGAGCATCGCAGCCGCCAATGCCATGTCGGTGCGGCATCTCTACGACCTCTTCGCACCGCACGACTCTCCCGGCACCTTCGTGCGCCGCGAACGGATGCGGCATGCCGAGCGGGAGCTGTGCGACTCCGCGACGGCCACCAGCATCGCCGAGATCGCCGTCCGCTGGGGCTATCGTGACGCCTCGAGTTTCTCGCGGGCCTTCGTCCGAGTCACGGGCAGAAGTCCCACGGCCGTCAGGACGACCAAGCGGTCGTGACCCGTCGGCGGTGCCTCGACGCGATCTTGCGAGGCGACGACCGCCGACGGTGCTCACGGCTCGGAGCTCAGTCTTCGACGTGCGCGACGACGACGATCTCGACCCGCATCGCGGGAATGCCGAGGTTCTTGACGCCGATACAGGTCCACAACGGCTTGCGGTCGGGCATGTGCAGACGCATCTGTTCGACCATCAAGGTGTTGCTGTAGAGCAGTCCCCCACCGTCGCGCTCGTCGGGCACGTGGTAGCTCGTGATCGAGTACACCTCGGACCAGGACGCCCCGACGGAGGCGAGGGTGTGGCCGATGTTGACGAACGTGGTCGCGATCTCCTCGTCCACGTCGGCCGGGAAGGTGCCGTCGCCCCGGCGCCCCGTCTGCCCGGAGACCTCCACCCTCTGACCGATCCGCACGGCCTGGACCATGTGGTAGTTCGCGAAGCCCTCCTCGCCGTAGCCTGGCGTGACCGCGAAGGCCGGCACGATGGACTCAGACATACTCTGCAACGCCTTCCTCGGATCCCGCATCCTTCTCCGCCCAGATGTCGACCCGGTGGGGCGTCGACTTCCCGCCGTTGACGTCCTCCGAGGGGTAGGGGCAGCAGACCAGGATCCAGTACAGCTCCTGCTCCGCGCGAAAGGTGATGCTGTCGCCGGCCTTACTCACCGGTGGGCCGCCGGTGATCGAACCGTCGGTGTGGTAGGCACGAGCCGCGAACAGGTTGGCAGCAGTCGTCTGCTGGAACGTCGTCGGGTCGAGGCCGAGCTCGAGCATCCCCTCCGACACGATCTCGACACAGCCGAGCTGATCGACACCGGCCTTGATGTTCACCGCACGGGTGCAGCACCCGCCGCCGAACAGGTGCTTACCCGCGGTGTCCTCGACGATGGTCCAGATCGGCTCGACAGCGCTGTCGACCAGCTGGTCACCCACGCTGAGGGCCCAGCGAGCGTTCACCATCGCGGTCAGACCCATCTCCTGCGGACACTGATCCTGCACACTCCAGGCGAAGAAGTCGGCGATCTGAGCGCCCTCGACATCGGTGACACGCAGGGTCTGGCCGACACGGAGCCGACCGGCGGCGTACGAGCCGGGCTGGATGGTGTGGCTGGCGATCGGGTCGTTGCTCATCAGACCTCCTCGGCGGTCATCACGGTGGCATCCACAGCGCGGTCGGCGTCCGTCGCCACCTGGCCACGACGAGGAAGTGTGGTGGCGATGAAGACGAGCGCGATCGCGCCGAAGACGATGCCGGCAAAGATCTCACCGGTGTGCGTGCTGTGCGTGATCGAGTAACCGGCGACGGCCACCAGGAAGGCGATGACGACGATAGCCGGGACGATGATCGCCGGTCGCTTGAAGCGGACCGCGGCCACGATGCCGGCGACCGCGATGGCGACGTAGGCGACGCTCCAGGAGTACACCATGAACGAGGTGAAGTTGAGCGTCACACCGTACATGCCCTGATTGCTGAGCAGGAGGTAGGTCGCCATCAGGACGAATGCGACGCAGCTCATCACACTACCGGCGAGGGCCGGAGTGCGGTGGTGGGGGTGGATGCGACCGAGGACCCGGGGAAGGTAACCGTCGCGGCTGGCGGTCGCCACGACCCGCGAGGAGTCGTTGATATAGGCGATCAACGCCCCGCCCAGCGAGACCGCCATGAGCAGGTCGGCCGGGAAGCCGGCCCACGGAACGCCTCCGACCTTCGCCAGGATGTGGAGCGGTGATTCGCCCGCCATCAGCTGGTCCGAGTGCTGGGCGAGGACCGGGACGGTGATCACAATGGAGATCAGCGAGGCGACCGCCAGGGCGGCGACTAGCGCGTTCACGACAACCGGAAGGGTCCGCTGGGAGTTCTTGGTCTCGCGGGCCAGCGCGGTGAGACCCTCGAAGGCGACGAATGTGCCGAAGCCGATCACGACCGTGGGGACGAACGTGGTCATCGAGAAGCCCTTGAGCTGGAGCTGGGGAACGATGTCGACGCCGCGGTTGATGACCACGGCTCCGAGGATCAGCAAGACGAACGGCGCAACCAGGAAGCTCAGGACGATCGAGGCGTTCACGGACACGGAGACGCCCTGGCGCTGCAGGAGGCTGCACGCGGCCAGGATGACCGCGGCCAGGATGATCTGGACCGAGAGCGGGATCTCCGGCATGCCGATTCCCTGGAGCGCACCCATGCCGAAGTAGAGCACCGTGGACAGGTAGCTGGTGATGGCGCCGGCGTACCCGACGGTGAGGGCGGCGCCACCGAGCCGGCCGGCGTGGTTACCGAGCTCGAGGCGCAGGTACGACATCAGCGAGCCGGAGACCAGGTACTTGCGGGCGAATCCGACGATGATGATCGACAGGACACCGATCGCGGCGGCGGCCAGGGTCAGACCGAGCCAGGCCGCGTTGCCGGCGCCCATGGTGTAAGCACCGGCCGTTCCCAGGCACGCGGGCAGTCCGAGCGCTGCGAAGCCATACCAGAGAGCCTGGCCGAGAGAGATCTTCGCGGCGGCCAGCGCCGGCCCGTCGCCCGGCGCGTCCGACGCGGGCAACTCCTTAACAGTGGACATCTGCAAACCCTTACTTCTGAGCAGTTCATCAGGTCCGAGCTGCTCCCTTGCAGCCGCGGTTAGCTGCCAAGTCAAAGGCTGGCCCTCACGTGAGGCAAGACACATCGGACTGACTTCACGTCAGGGAAACAAAGGCTGCCGAATCTGCACGGCCCCTGCAGAATCTGCCGCTCTCAGGCCGGCAGATCGCGCTCGGTCTCGGCCGCGTCGATCACCACATCCACGAAGGAGAGGTGCTGGACGAGCACGCCCGGAGCCATGTCCCGGAACGCCTCCGTGCGAGCGTCCGACACCATGTAGGCGGCCTCGAGGGCCTTGAAGTCCTCACGATCTCCGGGCGCGCTCACCGCCCACACGAACTGGTGCCTGTCGCGGTCGAGATAGGCGAACTCGACCTTGAAGCCGCCGAGAGTACGGATCCGCGGCAGGCTTCGCGACCACCAGGCGACGTAGCCGTCCTCGGTGCCGGGCTCCAATTCGTAGCGGCGCAACTGGATCGTCTTCATCCGGATCTCCTCGTTCGATGTGTGCGCGATCAGTAGCTGCTCGCCGGGCCGTCCACGGCGCCGATGAATCTGGTTGCGAGCGCCTCCGAACCCCTCGCGAGCATCGCGACGTCGGCGCCGACCAGGACAAAGCGCGCGCCGGCGGCAAAATAGCCGTCAGCGGCGATCGGGTCGAACGCGTTGACCCCGACCGGCGTCCCGGTGTCGAGCACTCCGGCGAACGCCCGCTCCACGGCGGCCTTCACCTCCGGATGGGTCTGCTGCCCCAGGAGGCCCATCGAGGCCGCCAGGTCGGAGGGACCTACGAAAACGCCGTCGATCCCGTCTACCGCCGCGATCTCAGCCGCTGCATCGACCGCGGCCGCGGTCTCGACCTGAACCAGGACAGAGACGTGGTCCGCAGCGTTGGCCAGGTAGCCCTCGACGCGATTCCAGCGGGCCGAGCGGGCAAGTGCCGACCCGACTCCACGACGGCCGCGTGGTGGATAATGCGCGGCCTCGACGACGGCGTGGGCCTCGGCCACCGAGGAGACCATCGGGACGAGGATCGTTTGGGCACCGAGGTCGAGGACCTGCTTGATCGTCACCGGATCGGCGACCGGGATGCGGACCACCGGTGTCACGTCGTACGCCGAGACGGCGTGCAGTTGGGCGAGCACGGACTCCAGGCCGTTCGGAGCGTGCTCCATGTCGATCAGGAGCCAGTCCAGCCCACTGCCGGCAGCGATCTCCGCCACGATCGGGCTACCGCTGCACACCCACATGCCGGCCAACGGACGTTCTGTCGCCGCGAGCAGGTCGCGCATGGTTGGTCTCAGGCGAAGCGGCATGAGATCGTCCCCAGCGGTCCGTAGTCGCAGACGACACTGTCACCCCGCGAGACCCACGTCGGGCGGGTGAAGGAGCCCGCGAGGACGAGCTCACCTGCCTCGAGCCGGGTCTCGTGCTGGTGCAGCTTGTTCGCCAGCCAGGCCACGCCGCTCGCCGGATGATTGAGCACGCCCGCCGCGACGCCGGTCTCCTCGATCGTCTCGTTGCGGTAGAGCAACGCCGAGACCCACCGCAGGTCGACCGCGTCCGGGCGGGTGGGCACTCCCCCGACCACCATGCCGCCGTACGCCGCGTTGTCCGCGATCGTGTCGACGATCGTGCGACCCTCGAGTTCGATGTGGGAGTTGAGGATCTCCAGCGCGGGCGTGACGTACTCCGTCGCACGCATCACGTCGAAGAGGGTCACGTGCGGGCCCTCGAGCGGCTCGGCGAGCAAGAACGCCAGCTCGACCTCGATGCGCACGTTGGAAAAGTCGTCGAACGGGATGGTCGAGCCGTTCTCCCAGACGGTGTCGTCGAGCATGACGCCGTAGTCGGGCTCCGTGATACCGGTCGCGGCCTGCATGGCCCGCGAGGTGAGCCCGATCTTGCGTCCGACCAGTCTCCGGCCCGCCGCCAGGTTCTGGTCACGCCACACGCCCTGGATGGCGTAGGAGTCCTCGACGGTGGCCTCCGGATGACGGGCGGTAATCCGAGGCATCACCGTGTGCCGGCGATCCGCCTCGGCGAGCTCGCTCGCGAGGGCGGTGATGGTCTCAGCGGGCAGCATGGGGCCTGCTCCTCTCCGTCGGGTTCGAGGTGAGACCGGCGCTCATCGACCGGCCCGCCATTTGTCGTACCTGGATCGCCACTCGGCGTTCATCGGGAAGAGCCCCTCGATCGGATGACCGGCCCGGACCTGCTCGGCGATCCAGCCGTCCTCGTCCTCCTGGGCGAGCGCAGCGTCGGCGACCTCGTCGGCGAGCGCGGGCGGGATCACGATTGCCCCGTCGGCGTCGCCGACGACGATGTCACCGGGCTGTACTGTCGCGCCCCCGCAGGCGATCGTGAGATCGGCGTCCCACGGCACGTGCTTGCGTCCGAGTACGGCCGGGTGGGCTCCGTTGCTGAACACGGGGATCCCGATCGCCGCGACCGCCGCGGCGTCCCGCACCCCACCGTCGGTCACGATGGCAGCGGCTCCTCGGGCGAAGGCCCGCCAGGCGAGCACATCGCCCAGTGTCGCCGAGGCGGCTTCACCACGCGCCTCGATCACCAGCACCTCCCCTTCGCCGATGGAGTCGAAGGTGCGCTTCTGCGCGTTGTAGCCGGCTCCGTGGGAGGCGAACAGATCCTCGCGCAACGGTACGAACCGCAGCGTGCGGGCCGTACCCACGAACGACTGACCGGGAGTCAACGGCTTCGGGCCGTCGATGAAGACGTGTTCCAGGCCGCGCTTCTTCAGCTGTGCCGACAACGCCGCCACAGGCGTACGCGCCAGCTTTTCGCGCAGTTCCGCCGTCAGCTGATGGCTCATCGGGCCTCTCCCGTCTGCATGCAGCGGCTGAAGAACTCCGTGAGCTCGACGCGAGCATCCAGCGGCAGGACGTGAGCTACGTACTGATCCGGACGGACGACGACGATGCAGCCCTCCCGTGCGACGCCGCGACGCTCGAAGAAGTCGTCCTCGGGGTCGACGGCGTGGGTCTTCTCGTAGTCGATGAGCTCCCACGGTCCCTTGCGCGGCTTGAAGATCTCGGGCACGTTCCCGATCTCGACCTGCTCGTAGGGGCCCTGGAAGACGACCTTCACGTCGAAGAGAGCATCCAGCTCGGCGTCAGCCCGGGTGTAGCGGACGACGGGCGAGTCCGCAGACTCGCGCAGCCACTCGGCGAACTCGCGAAGCTGGACGGAGTCGGCCTCGGTCGCACCGTCGGCGAAGGCGTAGATCCGCCAGCGGCCATCGGCGCGGGCGTGGTGGCCGAGTTCGAGCGGGTTCGCGTCGGCGACCCGGACGACAGGAGCGGAGTGGAAGCGCTTGCCGATCGGGAATCCGGTCGCGAGCCCCTGGTGGGTGCCCTCGCCGGTAATCATCGAGGGCCGGTAGTGGGTGCGGAATCCGGCGGGGAACTCGGACGTCTTGACGTAGAAGGCAGCCAGTTCGTCCGACGGGATGTCCTCCGGGTCGCGGGTCAGCATCTCCGACCATTCGCGGTCGAAGTCGATCAGGTTCTGAGCGACCTCGGCCCGCTCCACGTGGTAGGTGTCGAGCAGGCTTTCGGGACTGAGACCACCGATGACCTGGGCAAGCTTCCAGCCGAGGTTGAACGTGTCCTGCATGGAGACGTTCATGCCTTGGCCGGCCTTGGCGCTGTGGGTGTGGCAGGCGTCGCCGGCGACGAAGACGCGCGGGCTCCTCGTGCCGGCGTCGGCGGCGAGGTCGTCGAACTTCGGAGTCAGCCGGTGGCCAACCTCGTAGACACTGAACCAGGGCACTTCGCGAACGTCGAGCGTGTAGGGCGCCATGATCTGGTTCGCCTTCGCGATCGCGGCCTCGACCGTCGTCGTGCGGACGGCGCCCTTATCGTTCGGGTCGACCTCGCCGAGGTCGACGTACATTCGGTAAAGGTAGCCGCCCTCGCGAGGGATGAGCTGCACGCCTCCGTGCGGAGTCTGAATCTGCGACTTCATCCGGATGTCGGGGAAGTCGGTCACGGTGAGGGCGTCCATCACAGCCCAGGCGTGCAGCGCTTGCGTGCCCTCGAGCCGCATGCCGAGGGACTCCCGCACACCGCTGCGCGCGCCATCGGCGCCGACGACGTACTTGGCGCGGACCGTCCTCTCCTTGCCCTCATGCTCACCCGCGGTGCGGCGCAGTCGGACCTGGACCGGGTACTCCTCGCCGTCAGTGATGTCGAGGTCGACGAACTCGTGCCCGAAGTCCGGCGTGATCCGGCCGGGACCGTACGCGGCTGCTTGTGCGAGGTAGTCGATGACGCGGGCCTGGTTGATGATCAGGTGCGGGAACTCGCTGAACCCGTGCGGGTCGTCGGGGACGCGCTGGGTCCGCACGATCCGGGTGGGGTCCTCGGGCTCGGAGGCCCAGAAGTTCATCGCCGTCTGGTTGAAGGCCTCGGCGATGATCGGCTCGGCGACTCCGAAGGCCTGGAAGGTCTCGACGCTGCGTGCCTGGATCCCGTCGGCCTGCCCGAACTCGAGTCGGCCAGGGCGCCGTTCGATGAGCCGCGCGTTGATCGAGGGGTATTGCGAGAGCTGCGCGGACAGGAGCGTCCCGGCGGGGCCGGCACCGACGATGAGCACGTCCATGACATCAGGGAGGTCGTCGGGGCGGTCGATACCGTATCCTGCGGCCGGCTGGATGCGCGGGTCGCTGGTCACGTACCCGTGGTGGTGGAACTGCATGGGTCTTCCTTCAGTGCTTGACGTAGACCTGGGGCACGTACCAGGCCTCGGTGGACAGGGGGGCGTCTTCGGTCGGTCGGTGGGAGACCAGGCGTCGCTGCAGGTGGGCGCCGTGGTGTCCGTGGTTCTCGTAGTGGTCGAGCAGCAGGTCGTGGCCGAGGTCGTTGTCGAGGTCGCGCCAGATGGTGTGGACGTGTTGCCCGGCCGCAACGGCGTTGTCGGCCTCCACCAGGAGGTCCTCGGTCGAGATCCGGTAGTAGTGCGCGGTGTCCACCGCTGTACCGCCTGCCCAGGCGAAGCGGAGCCGAGCTGGGTCGCCGGCCAGGATTCGGCGTCGGTACTGCTCGGTGATCTCCTCCGGGCCAGCCTCGACGAAGAGGAGGGCGAGGTCGCGTACAGCGGCGAGCTGGTCACCCGACAGCTCGGATCCCTTCACCCCGGACGGGTCGGCCTTGATGAAGGCGAGTGCCTCGCGATCGGCGTCCGTGATCTCGTAGCCGACGATGCCGAGGTCGACGTGGTCCGACCACTCTTCGGCTCCGACCCGCGGAACCTGCCGGGTGACGAAGTCGGCCGGGGCGACGTCGTGGATGTGCGCCTCGTCGCGCAGGTCCGCCGTCAGGGAGTGGAAGATCTCCAACGCTCGTCGGCCATTCTCACCGAGCGGGTCCAGCACCCCGGCCGGGATAGGCATCGCCCCCATCGCGAACGGCGTGATGGTGAGGTATCGCTGGGCCACGATGGTGAAGCTGAGCGAGAGGTGGTGGCCGATGACCCGCCAGCCCCACGTGTCCTCGAAGCCAGGGCGGCCGAAGAACGTCAGCCAGTAGCCCTCAGGGCTGCGGAACTCGCCCGCGATGACTCCGAAGCCACGCTCGATCACCTCGAGCTCGCGCAGCATGTTCTCGGTGGCCATCACGGACAGCACCTGGCTATAGCCGCGCATCGACAGGCCGGACTTGATGACCGCGTGGGCGAGGGTGCGCTGGTGGTGGTCGAGCTTGAACATCGGCACACCGGTCCGGTCGGGCTTCGGGATGAAGTCCCAATCGAGGCGCCGGGTGTCGTCCATGTCGGGGATCAGCGCCTGTGCGCGCAGGTCAGGTGCGAGGGTGTCGAGCAGCGCCCAGGTGGTGAAGAGCATCCGTTTGATGGTCTGCGGAGCCTCGTAGGTCACGGCGGGAAGGTCAGTCATCAGATCCTCGCTCAGGCAAACGGGTTCGGGGTGAGGGTGTACTTGGTCTGGAGGTACTCGTGGATGCCCTCGTCCCCGCCCTCCCGGCCGAGCCCCGATTGCCTCCAGCCACCGAACGGCGCGGCAGCATTCGAGACGACGCCCACGTTGAGGCCGCTCATCCCCGTCTCGAGCCGCTCGATCATCCGCTGGCCCCGGGCGAGGCTCTCGGTAAAGACGTACGACACCAGGCCATATTCGGTCTCGTTCGCGATCGCCACCGCCTCGTCCTCGGTCTCGAAGGTCGTGACCGCCAGGACCGGTCCGAAGATCTCCTCCCGGAACAGGCTGCTGTCGCGAGGTACGTCCGCGAGGACCGTGGCCGGGTAGAAGCTGCCCGGCCCGTCCACCCTGCTTCCACCGATCCGGATCGCGGCACCGCGGCCGACGGCGTCCTGCACCAGGGAGTCGGTCTTTGCCACGGCCGTGTCGTCGATCAGCGGGCCGACGGTGACCCCATCCTCAGTGCCACGTCCCATCTTCATGACGGAGACCCGGTCGGTGATCCGGCGGGTGAACTCCTCCGCCACGGAGGCGTGCACGATGAAGCGGTTGGCCGCGGTGCAGGCCTGACCGATGTTGCGGAACTTGGCAGCCATCGCTCCCTCGACCGCCTTGTCCAGGTCAGCGTCGTCGAAGACGACGAAAGGGGCGTTCCCGCCGAGCTCCATCGACGTCCTCAGCACACCATCGGCCGCCCGCTTCAGCAGGCTCACCCCGACCGGCGTGGAGCCGGTGAAGGAGAGCTTGCGCAACCGCGGATCGGAGATGATCGCCTCCGAGACTGGCCCGGTTTCGATGGTGGTCAGCACGTTGACCACACCGGCCGGGACCCCCGCCTCCTCGAGGAGCTGCGCGAAGTAGAGCGTGGTCAGCGGAGTCAATGCAGCCGGCTTGATCACGACCGTGCACCCGGCGGCGAGCGCGGGGGCGATCTTGCGCGTCGCCATCGCGAGCGGGAAGTTCCAGGGCGTGATCAGATAGCACGGGCCGACCGGGTGATGGGTCACGATCATCCGACCGGAGCCCTCCGGGTTGGCTCCGTACCGACCCTGCACGTGGGCGGCTACCTCGCTGAACCACCGGACGAACTCTCCTCCGTAGGCGACCTCACCGCGGGCCTCGGCCAGCGGCTTGCCCATCTCGAGGGTCATCAGGAGCGCGAACTGCTCCTTGCGCTCCTGGAGGAGGTCGAAGGCACGGCGCAGGATCTCGGCCCGCGTCCGGGCGGGAGTCGCTGCCCAACCGGGGAACGCCGACGCGGCAGCGTCCATCGCGGACCGGGCGTCCTCCACGCTCGCACTGGCGATCGTCTTGAGAACCTGGCCGGTGGCAGGGTCGCGGACCTCCAGCGTGCCGCCGCCGGTCGCCGGTCGCCAGCTGCCGTCGATGAACAGGTCGTCCTGGACGGAGGCAAGCAGCGCAGCCTCGTCGATAGTGCTCAACTGAGTGTCTCCTTGATGGTAGGTCTCACGCGCCCGAGGAGGGCAGCACGGCGAGAAGGTCGCAATGGATCAGGGCGCCGCCCTCAAGCCGGGCGGCGAGGACCTGCCGGGCAGGCCGGCCGGCCGGGTCGGGGAACATCGCCAGCCACTCCCGATTGAGCGCCTCTCGCTCGCGCGGCTCGGCGAGGTGAACGGTCAGCTTGAGGATGTCGTCGCAGGAGCCGCCGACCGCGGCGAGCAGTGCGCGAACGTGACCGAAAACGTTCGCGCACTGCTCCTCAAGCGACGCCGGCATCTCGCGGGTCTCGGGATCGCGGCCGGTCAAGGCCCCGGAGGCGAGGAATGGGCCGATCCGGCTGCCCGTCGGGATGGGGTTAGCGTGCGCGAACCCCGGCAGGTTGATGCTGCGTCGAGCGAGATCGGACACGACTCAGCGCTCCGCGACGGACTGCACGTGATGCTGCACAAGTGGGCCAACTCCGAGAAACACAATGACCTCCATGGGGTGATCCACTCCATCCGTCCTGTTGCCTGGCGCCGAAGAGAGGTAAGCGAGGGATCATTGAAGAGCGTGAGGCCGGCCACGTCTGCGCCAGTTTCCGATAAACGGACATCTTCCGGAATCGCGCGGAGCAAGCACAGAGGCAGCCGGAGGAGTGAACATCGGCCTCCGGCCTCTTAGCTTCAGCCCAGCCGTTCCGGCGGCACCCGCCCGTTCGTTGACGCTCGCCCGTAAGGCAGTCCAATATTTGGACTATGGAAACCTATAGCCCCGCCGGTTCACTGAATCGAGCGGTCATCGTACTCAAGACCCTCGCCAGCGCCGGCGAGAACGGCATGGCCTTAACCCACCTGAGCAAGCGATGCGGGCTCCCCCACTCCTCCACCCACCGCGTGCTGCGGCAACTATGCGCGGCTCAGCTCGTCTACCAGACCGCGCCCGACGGGCCCTATGCGTTGGGATCGCTCGCGTTCGAGCTGGGCGTCGCAGCCGCGCAGCAGTTTGATATCCGTGGACGCAGTCGGGAAGCGGTCACGAGTCTGGCCAACGAAGTTGGGGACACCGCATACCTGTTCTTGCGGAGCGGCTCGGAGGCAGTCTGCTTGGACCGGGTTTTTGGTACGGCGCCAGTTCGCGTAGTCACGCTGCGCATCGGCAGCAGGCGCCCGCTCGGTCTCGGGGCGGGAGGGCTGGCGATCCTCGCATCTCTCGAGGAGGTCGAACGCGAGGCGGCCATCCGCGACGTGGCCCCGGTTCTTGCTAGCGAGCGCGCGATCGAGGAGACCGATTTGCGGCAGATGGTCGCAACCTCACGCGAGCGGGGATACGCTTACATCGAAGGTGATCTGACACCGGGGGTCTGCGCCGTCGGGAAGTGGATCCTGAACTCCTTCAGGCGACCGATCGGCGCGGTCAGTATCGCGGCCCCGGCCAACCGGCTGCCGCCATCGAAGGTCCCGGACGTGACCCATGCTCTCGACCGTGCGGTCAATCGCATCGAGTTGTCCCTGTTCACCGCCGAAGCTGCCTCCCCCGTCGTGCGAGCGACCTAGGCAAGGAAGCGCCAAGGCTCCATGCCGACCTTCGCGAGTCGATCGTCCATCGACGCCAAGCTCATCACAGGACGGATGAGACCAGGGGTGCCTGCATCAGGTGCCAGTCGGTCAACGTCTGGAAGGGATGGGCGACGCCGAGGACTAGCCGATCGGCCCCGGGCTTCCCGATCAACCGGAGGCCCGGCGGGAGACCCTGGGAGCTTGGTCCCATCGGCACGGAGATCGCCGGCCACCCCAGCGCATTGACGGTCGCGGTGAGTGGAAAGAACCGCTGGATCCTTTGGACATTCGCAGGCGGTAGCGCATCGCGAGGAGTCGTCGGCGTCAGCAGCACGTCGACCTGTGCCATGGCACGGGCGGCTCCTTGAGGGCTCGGCGCGCCATCTACACCGCCAGATAGTCGCGCGCCGTCAGAAGCGCACTGGTATCGATGAGACGACGAGCTGACCTGCCGAGCTGGTCGCACTGTTGCGCGAGCTGATCGGACATCGTCGCGAAGCGCTCGGCGACGGTGCCCAGCGCGGCTACCGCGCCAAGGTCAGCCCAGAGCCTCCACGAACCCGGGATTCACTACGACGCCGAGGCGGCCAAGAACCAGCTCGGCCACACGTCCAAGACCGTCACCGAACGGCACTACATCGACCGACGGCTCGTGGTGCCGGACTACCGGGCCGCTACCGAGCGGCTGGCTCCCCGGAGCGATCCCCCGGACGATTCGACTATGGGGCTCTGAGAGCCCATCGATCCCTCCGAACGGCCCATGAGTCCTCTCCGCTCTCCGCGGTGGCCTACGGGCCGTTTTCGCGTTCTCAGGGGTCGCCACGCCCACTGTCGAGGGCGGTATCAAACTCAAAGCGCGCCCCGAGGCCGGGTCTCCGGGGTTGGCGTCAACGGTGCGGCTTGTATCACCGCAGGTCCGAGCCGGTCTTCGTGAGCAGGGCCACGCACTCGACGTGGTGCGTCATCGGGAACAGGTCGAAGGCACGCAGCGAGGTCGGCCGGTAGCCGAGCTCGGCGAAGGTGGCCAGGTCCCGGGCCAAGGCGGCCGGATCGCAGGCGACGTAGGCCACCGCTCGCGGAGCACGGGCGGCCACCGCCCGCACCACCGCGCCACCGGCGCCCTCGCGCGGCGGGTCGAGCACCACCAGGTCGACCGGGTCCGCCGGTGTGCTGGCCGGGGCGGCCGCCAGCACCCCCGCCACCTCGCCGCCGTACACCCGGGCGGCCGGGACGTTGCGAGCCGCGTACGACGAGGCGGTCCGATCGCCCTCGACGGCCGTCACGGTGCCGTCCGGGCCGACCCGGTCGGCGAGGAAGGCGGAGAAGAGCCCCACCCCGGCGTACAGATCGAGCACCCGGTCGCCGGGGCGCGGGTCGAGCCCCTCGAGCACGGCGCCGACCAGGGCCGCCGGCGCCCCCGGATGGACCTGCCAGAAGCCGTCCGCGGCGACCTCGAAGTCGTGGCCGGCAGCGGTCGATGGCTCCACCCGCTCCCGGACCGTCCCCGGCCGAGGCTCGCGGGCATGCGGCGCGGCGAGCAGGCACTCCTCGATCTCGATCACCTCGTGCGAGCGGTGCTTGCGCATCCCCCGTCGCGGAGTGCCGTCCGCGGAGCCGAGCGGCACATAGCGCTGGCGGGTGCGCCAGCGCAGCCCGCCGACATCGCCGGGGACCTGCTCGACCACCAGCCCGGTCAGCAGCGGGTCCCCGGCCGCGAGGCCGGCCAGCCGGACCAGCTGCTCACGGATCACGCTCGCCTTGAGCTCACGCTGGGCCGGCAGCGCGACGTGCTGGAAGTCGCAGCCGCCGCACCCGTCGGGACCGGCGTAGCGACACGGCGGGCTGACCCGGTCGGGCGAGGGGTCGAGGACCTCGACCGCGTCACCGCGCCAGAACGAGTCCCGCTCACCGCCCTCGGTGATCACCAGCACCACCCGCTCGCCGGGGAGCGCGTGCCGGGTGAAGACCACCCGGGGACGGTCCTGCCCGGGCACCTCGACCCGGGTCACGCAGTGTCCGCCGTGGGCGATCGGCCCGACCACGGCGGTGAACCTGGTGCCGACCATCGACCGGCCACGGGTCCGTCGCGGCCGGGTGGGGCGTCTCATCGCTGGCCGCGGTAGTTGGTCCGGCCGCGCACGCCCGGCGCCACCCAGTACTGGTCGTTCAGCTCGCGAGCGCGCAGCTCCGAGGAGCGCAGTTGGTAGGGCACCGAGGTGACCATCACCCCAGGGGTGAACAGCAGCCGGCCCTTGAGCCGCAGGGCGGTCTGGTTGTGCAGGAACTGCTCCCACCACCGGCCCACCACGTACTCCGGGATGTAGACCGCCACCACGCCGCGGGGATAGGCCTTGCGGATCGCGCTGGCGTAGTCGACCACCGGCCGCACCAGCTCACGGTACGGCGAGTGCAGGACCTTCAACGGCATCGGGAAATGCCGCTCGTCCCACTCCTCCAGCAGCCGGGCGGTCGCCTTGTCGTCCACCGAGACGGTCACCGCCTCCAGCGTGTTGGGGCGGGTCGCCTGGGCGAAGGCGAGGGCACGCAGGGTCGGCTTGTGCAGCTTGGAGACCAGCACGATCGCGTGCACGCGGGTCGGCATCACCGCGTCGTCCGCGTCCGCGGCGAGCTCGGCGGCCACCCGGTCGTAGTGCCGGCGCACCCGCCGCATCATGTAGTAGAAGAAGATCATCGCCAGGATCGTGATCCAGGCGCCGGCCAGGAACTTGGTGACCAGCACGACCACCAGCACCACCGCGGTCAGGGTGAGCCCGATCGTGTTGATCACCCGCGACCGGGCCATCCGACGGCGGACCACCGGGTCCCGTTCGGTCTTCAACACCCGGGTCCAGTGCCGGATCATGCCGAGCTGGCTGAGGTTGAAGGAGACGAACACGCCGACGATGTAGAGCTGGATGAGCCGGGTGGTCTGGGCGTCGAAGGCGACGATCAGCACGATCGCCATCACCGCCAGGAACAGGATGCCGTTGCTGTAGGCCAGCCGGTCCCCCCGGGAGCCGAGCGCGCGCGGGGCATAGCCGTCGCGGGCCAGGATCGAGCCGAGCACCGGGAAGCCGTTGAAGGCGGTGTTCGCGGCCAGCACCAGGATGATCCCGGTCACCGTGACGACGATGTAGAAGCCCGGCGAGAAGCCGTCGAAGACCGACTTCGCGATCTGGGCGATGGTGGCGTTCTGGGTGTGCGCGTCGCTGAGCGGATGACCGTTGAGCAGCAGCCGGTGCTGCTGGCTGGGGTCGACCATCCGCAGACCCATCTCGTTGGCCAGCACGATGACGCCGATCATCATGGTGATGGCGATCATCGCCAGCAGCGCGAGCGTGGTGGCGGCGTTCTTCGACTTCGGTCGCCGGAAGGCCGGCACCCCGTTGCTGATCGCCTCGACCCCGGTCAGCGCCGCCGACCCCGACGAGAAGGCCCGGGCGAGCAGGAAGACCAGCGCGATCCCGCCGAGGCTGCCGGACATCCCGGAGGTCGGCTCGATGGTGTACTTCGCGCTCTCCACGTCCGGCAGGTCGCCGGCGACCATCCGGATGAACCCGACCACGATCATGATCAGGATCGCGGTCATGAACGCGTACGTCGGGATGGCGAACGCGGTCCCGGCCTCCCTGATGCCACGCAGGTTCATCGCGGTCAGCACCAGCACCAGCGCGACCGCGAACAGCGCCTCGTGGCCGCGCAGGGCCGGGATCGCGGCCGAGGCGTAGTTGGCGCCGGAGGAGATGGAGACCGCCACCGTGAGCATGTAGTCGACCAGCAGCGCGCTGGCGACCGTCGTACCGGCCCGGGCGCCGAGGTTGACCGTGGCGACCTCGTAGTCACCGCCGCCCGAGGGGTAGGCGTGCACCGTCTGGCGATAGGAGGCGATCACCGCGGCCATCACCACCGCGACGGCGATGGCGATCTTCCACGACCACACGTACGCCGACGCGCCGGCGACCGAGAGCATGATGAAGACCTCGTCGGGCGCGTAGGCGACCGAGGAGAGCGCGTCGCTGGCGAAGACCGGTAGCGCGATGCGCTTGGGAAGCAGGGTCTCCCCGAGTTGAGAGCTCCGTAGCTTGCGACCCAACAGGATCCGCTTGGAGACGTCGCCGACACCCACGACGGAGAAGGCTACGGCACTCCCGGACCAAACGCTTCCTCGATACGGTACGTGGGTGCACGTAGTGATCATGGGGTGCGGCCGGGTCGGTTCGACCCTGGCGCGCGGCCTCGAGGACCGCAACCATACGGTGTCCGTCATCGACCAGGACCCCGACGCCTTCCGCCGCCTCGGACCGGCCTTCAACGGCGACAAGATCGCCGGGATGGGGTTCGACCAGGCGGTGCTGGACAAGGCCGGGATCCGCCGGGCGGATGCCTTCGCGGCCGTCTCCAGCGGCGACAACTCCAACATCATCGCCGCCCGGGTGGCCCGCGAGACCTTCGGCATCCGGCAGGTGGTGGCCCGGATCTACGACCCCGGCCGGGCCGAGGTCTACCAGCGGCTGGGCATCACCACCGTCGCCACCGTGAAGTGGACCGCCGACCAGGTGCTGCGCCGGCTGCTGCCGGCCGGCGCCGAACCCGACTTCCGTGACATGTCAGGCACCATCCGGGTCGACCAGACGCCGGTGCCGGAGGTGTGGATCGGGGAGCGCACCATCGTCTTCCAGGAGCAGGCTCGGTGCCGGATCGCCTGGATCGACCGGCTCGGCGAGGGCGTCCTGCCCACCAGGGAGAGCGTCATCCAGGAGGGTGACGTGCTGCACCTGGTGATGCGCGAGGAGAATGCCACCCACGCCTATCAGACGATCAAGCACGGGCCGGAGGAGCACTGATGCGAGTCGCGATCGCCGGAGCCGGCGCGGTGGGACGCTCCATCGCCAGCGAGCTGATCGGCAACGGGCACGACGTGCTGCTGATCGACAAGAACCCCGAGTCGATCAAGCCCGAGCTGGTGCCGGACGCGGAATGGCTGCTGGCCGATGCCTGCGAGCTGTCCTCGCTGGAGGAGGCCCGCCTCGATGCCTGCGACGTCGTCATCGCCGCCACCGGCGACGACAAGGCCAACCTGGTCTGCGCCCTGCTGGCCAAGACCGAGTTCGGCGTGCCGCGCACGGTCGGCCGGGTCAACCACCCCAACAACGAGTGGCTGTTCACCGAGGCCTGGGGTGTGGACGTGAACGTGTCCACACCACGGATCATGTCGGCCCTGGTCGAGGAGGCGGTCACCGTCGGCGACCTGGTGCGGCTGTTCACCTTCCGCCGGGGCAACGCGAACCTGGTCGAGCTGACCCTGCCGACCGACTCCCCCTATGTCGGCAAGCCCGCCGGGCTGATCCCGTTCCCGGAGAACTGCGCGCTGGTCTCGGTGCTGCGCGACGGGCAGGTCTACGTGCCCGAGCCGGAGCGCCCGGTCGAGGAGGGCGACGAGCTGCTGTTCGTCATACCGAGCGAGAAGGAGGCGGAGCTGCAGCAGCTGCTCGCGCCCACCCATCACGCCGGCTGAGCCGTCGCACTCTCCGCGCACTTCCCGGGCCGGCTCGGGCCGGCTCGGGCCGGGGAAGCTCTCAGGCCGGCCGGACCGGATCGGGCTCCGTGGCGCCCTCCAGCGGCGTGTGATTGCGAGCCAGCAGCCAGACCATCGCCCCCCAGGAGCCGATCCGCAGCACCCAGCCCAGGCCGGTGCGCAGGATGCCCAGCAGCAGCACCGCGGTGTCCTTGTCCAGCGGCCCGTAGTAGGCCAGCAGCAGCACCGGTCCCTGCAGCAGGACGCCGATCGCGCCGGGCAGCAGGAACAGCCAGGTGAGCCTGGTGCAGAGTCTGACCACCTGCCGGTCGGCATGCCAGCCGGTCGGATCGCCGCTGACGCTGCCGACCATGAAGCCGATCAACGGCCAGCCGGACAGACAGCTGGCCACCATCGCGATCGTGTAGACGCCGCTGAACAGCACCCCCGGGACGAAGTAGGCGAGCGCCTGGTCCTGCTCGGTGCCGCCGAGGCTGCCGGCCAGCCGGACCACCAGCCAGCCGATCAGGATGCCGAAGATGGCGTTCCCGACGTACTGCAGGGTGGAGCGCTGCACCAGCCGCAGCACCAGCGCGATCCCGGCCACCAGCGCACCGGCGATCAGCGAGCTCCGCAGATCCTTGCTGATCAGCCACACCACGGTGAAGGCGACACCGGGCAGGCCCGCCTCGAGCATGCCCCGCCGGCCGCCGAGCGAGGCCGACATCCGGCGTCGTACCACCGCCTCGACGGTCTCCACCGTCGCCGCGTGCGGCTCACTCATGGGGACCCGGGATCAGGGTGTAGCGCGGGTTGTAGAGGGTGCGGACGCCGTCGTGGGAGCCGATCCGGCCGATCACGTCCAGCGACCGACCGGGGTTGATCCCGGCGATCCGGCGGCGGCCGAGCCACACCAGGGTGATCACCCCGGAGCCGTCGAAGAGCTCTGCCTCCAGCGCCGGCACTCCGCCGCGGGGCCGCAGCGTGACGGTGCGCAGCGTGCCGCGCAGCCGCACCTGGGCGCGGTCCGGGGCGTCCACGATCCGGGCCACGTCCTTGTTCGCATAGGCGTCCTGCAGGTCCCGCGCCTCCTGGGAGGCGTTGTTCGCCCAGGCCGAGAGGCTGCGCCGCAGCCGGCCCTTGCTCACTCCTACCTCACTCCTCCGGCGCGTCGACCCGGTGGGCGTTGGCCGGCAGCACGACCGGCAGCGCCTCACCCTTCGGCTTGGCCTCCTTGCCGCGCCGTACCACCACCTGACCGAGCAGTTGCTCCCACTCCCGGCCGGCCTCCTCGTCGACCGCCGGCCGGCCCAGCAGGGTGGCGCGCAGCATCCACCGCGAGCCGTTGACACCGATGATCCGGGAGGCCTGGACCCCCGTCTGACCGTCCGGCGTCTGCACGGTCAGCTGGCACAGCAGCTCCGCTCCCCACGGTCCCTCCCGGTCGGAGGTGGCGCCGCCGCGCTGGGCGACGTCGGCGCGCAGCAGCGGGAGTGCCTCGGACCACAGATCGCCGTCCCGCGGCGCCGCGAAGGCACGCAGCTCCAGCGCCCCGTCCTCGGCGGCGAGGAGCACCGAGGCGATGGCCCCGCTGGCCTCATCGACCTGCAGCCGCAGCTCCTTGCCCGGCGCCGGCGCCACCAGCAGCGAGCCCAGGTCGACCCACGAGTCGTCCACCAGGTCCTCGGGTGTCTCGTCCGCGTCGTAGGGGCCCGCCGGAGCGGTCTCCTCGGCGCCGGTCTCGTCACTCTCCTCGGCCCCGTCCGCCTCGGCGACCCCGTCCTCGCGGCTGTCCTGGTCGACGGCAGTCTCACCGTCGGTGGCGGTCCTCGTCTTCGCCCTGCGAAGGAACTTCACGGCTCTCGTCTCTCTAGCCCGGCTGGGTGTCGCTGTCAGTGCTGTCAGTCTGGTCGGTCCGTGCGGTCAGTGCTGGTTGTCGACGCCGTCGGTCTCGCCACGGCGTCGCCCGGCGCTGCCCAGCACGGTGGTGTATCCGGTAGAACCGTATCCCCCCGCTCCACGCACCGACTCGGGCAGCGCGTCCACCTCGACGAACCGCGCCTGCTCGACCCGCTGGATGACCAGCTGAGCGATGCGGTCGCCGCGATGCAGCACCACCTCCTGGGCCGCGTCGGTGTTGATCAGCAGCACCTTGATCTCGCCCCGATAGCCGGCGTCCACGGTCCCCGGGGTGTTGACGATGCTCAGCCCGTGCCGCGCGGCCAGGCCGGACCGGGGGTGCACCAGGGCGACATAGCCCTGCGGCAGCGCGATGGCGATCCCGGTCGGCACCAGCGCCCGCTCGCCCGGCGCCAACCGGACGTCGACAGCGGTGCTCAGGTCGGCGCCGGCGTCGCCGGGGTGGGCATAGCCGGGGACCGGCAGGCCCGGGTCCAGCCGGTGCAGGGCTACCTCGATCTCACTCACGCCCACGGACCCTATCGGTCGGCGGTTGGCCGCTGATGGGAAACTACGCGATGTGAGCAGACCGGCGTACGAGGAGAGGCTGAGCGTCCCGTTGCGCTGGTGGGTCCAGGGGACGATGTTCATCGCCACGGTGTGGATCGCCGTCATCCTGTGGGTGCCCGAGGCGCTGGCCTGGACCATCACCGGCGCCATCGTCGCCCTGTTCGCCGCGATGATGCTCGCCTACGGCTCCCCCCGGATCGTGGTCGCCGACGGCATGCTCCGGGCCGGGACGGCGCAGGTGGAGGCCGAGTATCTCGGTACGGCGGAGGCACTGAGCCCCGAGGCCGCCAGGCTCACCGCGGGCCGCGACGCGGACGCGCGGGCCTACCTGCTGCTGCGGCCCTATCTGACCCACGCGGTCAAGGTGCAGATCACCGATCCGGCCGACCCGGCGCCGTACTGGCTGCTCTCCACCCGCCACCCCCGGGGGCTGGCGCAGGCGATCGAGCAGCTGACCGCCGCCGTCTCGGACTGAGCCCCGCCCGGCCGACGGGGGACCAGCCTCTAAGGTGGGTCCCATGGCGAAGTCGAAGGCTGACCAGACCGACAGTGCTGACCAGACCGACAGTGCTGACCGGACCGACGGTGCTGACGGGGCCGAGAAGAACTCGAAGATCTGGGCCGCGATGGCGCTGATCGCCGGGCTCGGTGCGGCCCGGGTGACGAGCAAGGTGCTCAGCACCGGCTGGCGGGCCTCGACCGGCCGCAAGCCTCCGGCCAACCCGGCCGATCCCGACGTCGAGGTGTGGGAGGCGGTGGTGTGGTCCGCCGCCACCGGCGCGGCGGTGGCGATGGCCAAGATGTTCGCCCAGCGCCGGGCGGCGAACTACTACGTGAGGTCGACCGGTCACCTGCCCAAGCAATTGGAAAAGGACGGCCGCTGAGCGCAGCCGTCCTTCCCTGATCGTGGTGGCACCAGTCCTGGCGACACCCGCCCTGGTCAGGCGCAGTCGAAGCAGATCATCTTCTCCGCGTCCGCCAGTTGGCTGCGGTGGTGGACCAGGAAGCAGCTCATGCAGGTGAACTCGTCCTGCTGCTTGGGCTTGACCTCGACCGCCAGCTCCTCGTGCGAGAGGTCCGCGCCCGGCAGCTCGAAGGACTCGGCGGCCTCCGCCTCGTCCTCGTCGACCTTGCCGGAGTTCTTGTCGTGACGGCGCGCCTTGAGCTCTTCGATGCTCTCTTCGGACTGGTCCTCTTCATTCTTGCGTGGTGCGTCATAGTCCGTCGCCATGCGCCACTCCCCTCTCTCTCCTCAACCCGAGTTCGCTGGTCCTCGGCTCACCCTGCGGGCCGCGATTGTGCACCATCGGTGCCCGATATGCCTATCCGTATACCTACTCGGGCGGGCCAGCGACGCGTGAACGTCTGATGACAGCCTGCTATTCCCGGCGGGAAGGCTAGAGCATCGACGGCCCACACCGCCGCCGATCTCACGGCGTGTCAGCGCGTGCGGGCCCGTGTCTGCCCGTGTCTGTCCGTGTCCGGCCCCAGTCGGGTCTCAGTCGGGGGCGACGCCGGCCACCGCGTCGGGTGCCAACAGACCCGCCTCGGCCACCAGCGTCCACAGCTCGTCGTAGCCGTGCCCCGGCGCCACCTGGATGAACCGCGTCCCGCCGACGCCGGTGGCGACCTCCCAGCGTGCCCCGGCACCCTCGGCGACCAGGCAGGCCGCCGCGTGGTCCCACACGTGCACGCCCTCCTCGACATAGGCGTCGAGGGTGCCCTCGGCGACACCGCAGATGTCCAGTGCGGCCGACCCCATCCGTCGGAGGTCGCGGACCCGCGGCAGCAGTGTCACCATCGCGGCGGCCTGCAGTTGCCGGATCCGGGCATCGTAGGAGAACCCGGTGGCCACCAGGCGCTGGTCGAGCGGCACCGGCGGGCGCACGGCGAGGGGCCGACCGTCGCGACGAGCCTCCACCATGGTGGCGGTTCGGTGGGCGGTGAACCAGACGTCGCGATCGACGTCGACCACGACGCCTGCCACCACCCGGCCGTCGTGCTCGGCGGCGATGGAGACCGCGTAACGACCGATGCCGTAGAGATAGTTCACCGTGCCGTCGATGGGGTCCACGATCCAGCGCACGCCGGTGCTGCCGACGGTGTCGTCCCCCTCCTCACCGTGGAAGGCATCCCCCGGGCGTCGTCTGGCCACCACCTCGCGGATCAACGACTCGCTGGCCCGATCGGCCTCGGTGACCACGTCGGTCGGGGTGGACTTGGTGGCCGCCACCGCGACCGCGCCGCGGCGTCGCTCGCGGACCAGTGCGGCCGCCGCGGCCGCGGCCTCGGTGGCCACCTCGAGCAGTTCCACCGGGTCGGCGGGGCCGACCGGGTCAGCGGCGCCTGGGCCGATCTCGCTCATCGCCGTGCCTCGGCGGCGTACTGGGGCGAGTCCACCCCGCACAGCGTGGGCCGGTCGGGTTCACGAGCGTTGGCGCAGCAGCCGACCGGGCAGCGGTCCCAGCACGCTCCCAGGGCACCGACGCTGACCGGGGCGACCGGCTCGCCCCGCTCGGCCGCGGCTCGCTCGAGCACCAGGTCGCGCACCGCCGCCACGAACCTGCGGTCGGTGCCGGCGGTCGCGCTGCGACGGGCCTGGATGCCGAGCTCGGCCGCGGTGGCGAGCGCCTCGGTGTCGAGGTCGTAGACCACCTCCATGTGGTCGGAGACGAACCCGACCGGACAGATCACCACGGCGCCGACGCCCTCATCGGACAGCTCCCGCAGGTGGTCGTTGACGTCCGGCTCCAGCCACGGCATCTGCGGAGGACCGGAACGGCTGCAGTACGCCAGGGACCAAGCGTGGCCGGTCCCGGTCTCGGCCGCCACCCGGTCGGCGATCGCCGCCGAGACGTCCAGGTGCTGGCGGCGGTAGGCATCGCCCGCACCGGGCGCGCCGCTGGCGGCGGCCATTGTGTCCGGGATCGAGTGGGTGACGAACACGAGCCGAGCGTCCTCGCGCACCTCGGCCGGCAGGTCGGCCAGTGCGACCAGGACGCCGTCCACCACCGGTTCGGTGAAGCCCGGGTGGTTGAAGTAGGGACGCAGCTTGTCGAGCACCGGGCCGTCCCGTCCGGCTTCGCCCGGGTCCGCCGGGCCCGCCTGCCCGGCCAGGGCGTCGTACAGGTTCTCCCGGTACTGCCGGCAGGAGGAGTACGACGAGTAGGCGCTGGTGACGAAGACCGCCGCTCGGCGGATGCCGTCCGCGCGCATCTGAGTCAGGGTGTCGGCCAGGTAGGGCTCCCAGTTGCGGTTGCCCCAGTAGACCGGCAGGTCGATGCCGGCCGCCGCCAGATCGGCGCGCAGCGCGGCCAGGAACGCGCGGTTCTGGTCGTTGATCGGCGACCTCCCGCCGAAGCCGAAGTAGTGCTCGCCGACCTCGACCAGTCGCTCCCGCGGGATGCCCCGGCCGCGGGTGACGTTCTCCAGGAAGGGCACCACGTCCTCGGGTGCCTCCGGTCCGCCGAAGGAGAGCAGCACCAGCGCGTCGTACGGCGAGACATCCATGCCACTCATCGTATTTCAGCGCCGCCGCCGGTCGACCGCCGGATCATGCGACCGCCCCGGTCGGCGAGGTGCGGCTCACTCCGTCAGCGCGGTGTAGGCGACCACGCCCCGCTTGAGCGCGTCGATCGCGCGCCGGGCGGTGACGCGCAACGGACCGCCTCCGGCCGCGTCCGCGACCTGGCCGGCGAGGTCGATGAGCTGCTTGACCCAGCGGACGAAGTCGCCGGCGGCCAGGTCGACCGCGCCCAGGACGTCGTCGAGGTCGTCGCCCTCGGCCCACCGGTAGGCGGCCCAGGCGAACCCGAGGTCCGGCTGGCGCAGGAAGTCCAGCCGGTGGTCGCGCTCGAGGGCGTCGAGCTGCCCCCAGATCCGCACCATCTCGGCCACCACCTCCTTGACCCGACCGCCGGGCAGTCGCGGGGGTGCCGCGTCGTCGGCGCGGCGGGCCTCGAAGACCAGCGTGGACAGCACCGCGGCCAGCTCGGCCGGGGTGAGCTGGGTCCACAGCCCGGCCCGCAGCGACTCGGCCGCGACCAGGTCGAGCTCGGAGTAGAGCCGCATCAGCCGCGCACCCTCCTCGGTGACCTGCTCCCGGCCCGCCTCGCCGGCCAGGTAGCCGAGCGCGACCAGCACGTCGCAGACCCGATCGAAGGTGCGCGCCACGGTGTTGGTGCGCGCCTCCACCCGGCGGCGCAGGGTGTCGGTGTCGCGCTCGAGCTTGAGGTAGCGCTCGGCCCAGCGGGCGTGGTCCTCACGGTCCGGGCAGTCGTGGCAGGGGTGGGCCCGCAGCCTCGCCCGCAGGTCGGCGATGCGACGCTCCACGTCACCGGACCGGGCCGCTCCGCGACCACGCCGCCCGGTGCCCGAGCCGGCGTACGGCACCGGACGCAGGTCCCTGGTGCGTTCGCGCAGCTGGGCGGCGAGGTCACGACGCTGCTGCGGGTTGCGCGGGTTGAACGACTTCGGCACTCGGAGCCGGGTCTGCGCCGCGACCGGGGTGTTGAAGTCGATCAGCGCCAGCCGCCGCGCCTGCCGGTCCATGGTGACGACCTGCGGACGCGGGTTGACCGGGTCCCGGCCGGGGTCGAGCACCACCGCGTACCCGGCGAACTTGCCGGTGGGCACCTCGATCACGTCCCCGGGCCGCAGTCGCTCCAGCGAGGCGATGATCTCGTCGCGGCTCTCACTGCGCCGCTCGCGAGCGGCGCCCTTCTCGATCTCGGAGACCTGCCGACGCAGGTCGGCGTAGGCCATGAAGTCGCCGCGGTCGCACTCGGCCGCCTGGCGATATCCGGCCATCGCCTCCTCCGCCTTGCGCACCTGCCGGGCCAGGCCCACCACCGCCCGGTCGGCCTGGAACTGGGCGAAGGACTGCTCCAGCAGCTCGCGGGAGCGGGCCCGGCCGAACTGGTGGACCAGGTTGACCGCCATGTTGTACGACGGCCGGAAGCTGCTGCGCAGCGGATAGGTGCGGGTGGAGGCGAGCCCGGCCAGCTCGCGAGGGTTCATGCCCTGCTGCCACAGCACGACGCCGTGCCCCTCGACGTCCAGACCGCGGCGCCCGGCCCGCCCCACCAGCTGGGTGTACTCCCCCGGCGACAGGTCGGCATGGGTCTCGCCGTTCCACTTGGTGAGCTTCTCGATCATCACCGTGCGGGCGGGCATGTTGATGCCCAGGGCGAGGGTCTCGGTGGCGAAGACCGCCTTGACCAGCCCCCGGGTGAACAACTCCTCCACCACCTGCTTGAAGGCCGGCAGCATGCCGGCGTGGTGGGCCGCGACGCCGCGGGTCAGGCCGTCGAGGAAGTCGTGGTAGCCGAGCACGTGCCGGTCCTCGGCTGCGAGGTCGGCGCAGGCCTCCTCCACACAGGAGAAGATCAGGTCGCGCTCGGCCGGCGTGGTCAGCTGCAGGTTCGCCGCCAGGCATTGGCTGACCGCGGCGTCGCAGCCGACCCGACTGAAGACGAAGACGATGGCCGGCAGCAGCCGCGCGCGCTCCAGCGCGATCAGCGCCTCGGGACGGCTCGGGATCCAGATCCGGCGACCGTTGCCCACCTGGCGCCGGCCGCCCCGGTTGCGGTCACGAGGAGAGCGACGGTCCTTGATCCGAGAGGCGGCCCAGTCGTCGCGCGCCAGCTTCATCAGCTCGCCGTTGACCGGCGCGCCCTCGGTGACGAACCCGGCCGCGGCGTCCACGTCGGAGGAGGCGAACAGATCCACCAGCCGCCGGCCGACCATCACGTGCTGATAGAGCGGCACCGGCCGCCGCTCGGAGATGATGGTGGCCGTCTCGCCGCGCACCGTGGTCAGCCACTCGCCGAACTCCTCGGCGTTGGAGACCGTCGCGGAGAGCGAGACCACCGAGACCGACTCGGGCAGATGGATGATCACCTCCTCCCAGACCGCGCCCCGGGAGCGGTCGGCGAGGTAGTGCACCTCGTCCATCACCACGAACCCGAGACCACGCAGGGTGTGCGAGCCGGCGTACAGCATGTTGCGCAGCACCTCGGTGGTCATCACCACCACCGGGGCCTCGCCGTTGACCACGTTGTCCCCGGTCAGCAACCCGACCTGGTCGGGGCCGTACCGGGCCACCAGGTCGTGGTACTTCTGGTTCGACAGCGCCTTGATCGGGGTGGTGTAGAACGCCTTGCGACCGGTGGCCAACGCGAGATGGATGGCGAACTCGCCGACGATCGTCTTACCGGACCCGGTCGGCGCGGCGACGAGGACGCCGCGGCCCTGCTCGATCTCGTGGCAGGCCTGTACCTGGAAGTCGTCGAGAGCGAAGTCGTAGAGCGCGGCGAAGTCGGTGAACACCGGATGTGCCTGCCCCCGCCGGAACTCGGCGTACTTCTCGGCTGGACTCTGCGGGGCCGGGGAGGCGTCCATGGCTGCGAGCCTACGGCAGCGGCGCAACGGGCGAGGCGCCCGGAGCAGGCTCCGAGCCCGCTACCGAGGCCCGTCGACCAGCACGTCGACCGCCCCGGCCACGCACTCCACCGTGAGCGGGAGCGGGCCGAACCGCTCGCCGTCGGCGTACGCGGTCACCTGGGCCGCGGCCAGCGTCAGGGAGCGGACCCGGATCCGTTCGAAGGCCGGGTGGTGGACGTGTGCTCCGGTGCGCACCTGCGGAAAGACCTTGAGGAACTCCAGCTTGGAGACCGGCTTGATGATGATGACGTCCAACAGGCCGTCGTCGGGCCGGGCGTCGGCGGGCAGCCGCAGCCCACCCCCGTAGGAGTCGGTGTTGGCGATGGCCAGCAGCATCGCCTGCTGGCGCCGCTCCACCCCGTCCAGACAGAGGGTGTAGTCGACCGGACGCCAGTGCCGCAGCACCGCGAAGGTGGCGAGCGTGTAGCGCAGGTCGCCGTGCGGCCAGCGCATCGCGTTGGCGCGCGCGTTGACCGCGGCGTCGAAGCCCGCCGCCATCACCGTCGCGAACCATCGATCGCCGGACCGGCCGAGGTCGAGCGTGCGGGTCCGTCCGCGTACGACGACGTCCGCCGCCGCCAGCGGATCGCCGGTCGGGAGGCCCACCGACCGGGCGAAGTCGTTGCCGGTGCCGATCGGGATCACCCCGAGCCGGGTCGGGCTGCCGGCCACCGCCTGGATCGCCAGGTGCAGCATCCCGTCCCCGCCGAGCGAGACCAGCGTGTCGACGCCGTCGGCGACCGCCTTGCGAGCCAGCTCGACCGCGTCGTCGACGTCGCTGCCGACCAGGAGCTCGACCTCGCCGGCCGTCGCCAGCCGCGCCAGCACGTCGTCCTGGATCCGATGGGCGTCGCCCCGGCCGGCGGCGGGGTTGGCGAGCAGCGCGATACGGCGGGTCACGGGCGGAACACTATCGGCCGCGGCGCGCGGAGTTCGCGGTCATGGCCGTCCGGCGCGGCCGCCGGATGGGAGGCCGGCCCTCACCCACCGCAGCGGAGCTCGACGAGGTACGACGACGGTGGTGCGCCGAGTGCCTTGGCGAAGCGCCCCAGTGCGTCCAGCGCCGCGTCCGCGTCGACGCCGGTGCCGGGCAGCGCCAGGGTCAGCCGGCCCAGCCGGGCCAGCACGAAGAGGTCGCCGCGCCGCCAGGCCTCGTGGGTGGCCCAGCGCAGCCGGTCGTCGGCCACCGGGGCCGGGAACGCCTGGTCGACCGCGAGCAGGTCGCACTCGATCTGCTCCGCCCCGTCGGTGAGCGACCCGGCGACCAGGTTGGTGCCACGCAGCGCGACCGCGCAGCGCCAGGTGACCTGGTGGACGCCGAGCCACTCCGGCAGCTCGAACGGGTCGATCGGGTCCCAGGCCGGCGGCTGGACCGCGCTCACAGCACCGACGGCTTGTCGGGATCGATGGCGTTCTTGGCGCGGCGCGCGGCGCGGCGGTTGTCGGTGATCCGGGCGATGATCTCGGAGATGAAGAACAGGATCACCATCGGGACCGCCATCAGACTCATGGTGAACGGATCGGTCGACGGGGTCGCGGCCGCGGCGAAGACGAAGGTGCCCACGATGATCCACGGCCGGAAGCGAGCCAGGGTCTTGCCCGGCAGCACGCCCGCCCGGTTGAGCAGGACCACGAAGACGGGGATCTCGAAGGCGATCCCGAAGACCAACAGCGTCCGGCTGAAGAAGGAGAGGTACTCGTTGAACTCGACCAGGTTGGTCAGGCCCTTCGGCGTGAAGCCGATCAGGATCTCCAGGCCCTTGGGCAGGGTCACGTACCCGAGCACCACGCCGCCGAGGAAGAGTGGCCCGGCGATGATCAGGAAGATGCGCGTCCAGCGCTTCTCCTGCGGGTGCAGCCCGGGCAGGATGAAGGCCCAGATCTGGTAGAGCCACAGCGGGCTGGTGCCGATCAGCGCGGCCAGCCCGCACAGCTTGAGGTAGAGCAGGAACGAGCCACCGGCGCCGGTGGTGGTCGCCTCCGTGGTGCCGGAGTCCAGGGACTTCTTGGCCAGCTGGTACGGGTGGTAGACGAGGTCGAAGAGCTGGTCGAAGAAGAACAGTGCGACGATGAAGCCGACCACCAGCACCAGGGCGGCCTTGAGCACCCGCGCGCGTAGTTCACGAAGATGGTCGGAGAGCGCCATCCGCCCGTCGGGACCGACGGGATGGACGGGCGTACCGCGAAAGAGGCCGACGACGCCCGCGATCGACAAGCCAGTGACCTATCGGTTCAGTTGGAGCCGCCGGCGAGGCGCTGCCGCTCCGCGTCCAGCTCCGCCTGCCGACGGTCGAGCTCGGCGAGACGCTCGGCCTCGGCCGAGTTCTCCAGCTCCGCGGGAGTGGTCTCGGTCTCGGTCTTGTCCTTCTCCTCGTCGTCCCGCAGGCCGCGGGTCTCCGCCTTGAAGATGCGCAGCGCCTGACCCGAGCCGCGGGCCAGGTCGGGGAGCTTGGCCGCACCGAAGACCAGTACGACGATCGCCAGGATCACGAGCCATTCGGCGCCCTGCGGCATGCCGATCAGTGGGTTCAACATCGAGAGGACCTCATCTACCTCTGGGGGACAACATCACAGTCTACGCATCTTCGCCGTACAAGCTCAGTGCGTCCTGTGCCGTGGTCATGAATCGTAGGGTGAACGGTTCCGGGTCCAACGACCCGGGGTGCGCCACCACGCTAGCCCACGGTGCGAGCCGGAGCAGGAGCCGGTTGAGCCAGCGGTCATCGAAGAACTGCAGGTCGACCTCCAGCTCGCCCTCGGGCAGCTCGCGGGTCGCCAGCACCGAGTAGTACTCCGCCACCCATCGGGCCGCCGGGCGCAACCGGAGCGTGACCACCCGGGCGTCCTCGGCGGCGCGGGTGAGGGCGGGCTCGGCCGGGGCGTCCCGGGTCGGGCCGTCGGCCGGCC